>NZ_JBVIJX010000003.1:0-579750 GCF_055581185.1 Streptomyces sp. NPDC031474 | reverse complement strand
CCGACGCCGTCGCCGTTGCTGTCCTGGAAGGAGCGGACGAGGACCTCGTAGAACACGGCGCGTTTGAACCACTCGGGGTCGCGGTCCTTGGCGGGGGTGTCCTCGAAGGTGTCCGGAACGGGTGAGTTGACGGTCATGGCGGTCTGGAGCCTCCGATCGGCGGTGCGGGTCACCGGACGTGGAACACGTGGGCAGGCGTCCGGCCGGGCTCCAGGCGCACGTAGTTCGTGCTGCCCCAGGCGTAGGTCTCACCCGTCAGTTCGTCGTGCACGGACAGGGATGCGCCGTGGTCCAGGCCGAGTTGCGGCATGTCCAACGACACCGTCGCCTCCTGGGTGTGGCGGGGGTCGAGGTTGACGACGACCAGGACCGTGTTCGACCCCGCGCGCTTGCTGTACGCGATGACCGACGGATTGTCCGTGCCATGGAAACGGAGGTTCCGCAGCCAGTGCAGGGCCGGGTTGGCCCGCCGGATCTCGTTGAGCTTCGTGATCAGCGGGGCGAGACTGCGCCCACCGCGTTCGGCTGCCGCCCAGTCACGGGGCTTGAGCTGGTACTTCTCCGAGTCGAGGTATTCCTCGCCGCCCTCCTTCAGCGGCGTGTTCTCGCAGAGTTCGTAGCCGCTGTAGATGCCCCAGGTCGGGGAGAGCGTGGCGGCGAGGACGGCGCGCGCCTCGAAGGCGGGCCGGCCGCCGTGCTGGAGGTAGGCGTGCAGGATGTCGGGGGTGTTGGCGAAGAGGTTGGGCCGCATGTACGACGCCGACTCGCCCGACAGTTCCGTGAGGTAGTCGGTGAGCTCTTCCTTGGTGTTGCGCCAGGTGAAATAGGTGTACGACTGCTGGAAGCCGATCTGGGCCAGCGTGTGCATCATCGCGGGCCGGGTGAAGGCCTCCGCCAGGAAGATCACGTCGGGGTCGGTGCGGTTGATCTCCGCGATGACCCGCTCCCAGAACACCACCGGCTTGGTGTGCGGGTTGTCGACGCGGAAGATCCGCACCCCGTACGACATCCAGTGGCGCAGCACGCGCTGGGTCTCGGAGATCAGACCCTTCATGTCGGCGTCGAAGGCGAGGGGGTAGATGTCCTGGTACTTCTTCGGCGGGTTCTCGGCGTACGCGATCGTGCCGTCCGGCCGGTGGTGGAACCACTCGGAGTGCTTGTGCACCCAGGGATGGTCGGGGGAGCACTGCAGGGCGAAGTCGAGGGCGACCTCCAGGCCCTGGTCCTTCGCCTGCCGCACGAACCAGGCGAAGTCCTCGATGGTCCCCAGGTCCGGGTGGACGGCGTCGTGGCCGCCCTCCGGGGAGCCGATCGCCCAGGGCACGCCGACGTCGTCCGGCCCGGCGTTCAACGTGTTGTTGCGGCCTTTGCGGAACGTCGTGCCGATGGGGTGGATCGGCGGCAGATAGACGACGTCGAAGCCCATCGCGGCGATGGCGGGAAGCCTGCGCGCGGCGGTGCGGAAGGTGCCGTGCGGGCGCTCGGGGGTGCCCTCGGAGCGGGGGAAGAACTCGTACCACGCGCCGTACAGCGCGCGCTCCCGCTCCACCAGCAGCGGCAGCGACTCGGAGGCGGTGACCAGATCGCGCAGCGGATGACGGGCGAGGACGGCGGCCGTCTCCGGCGCCGTGGCCGCCGCGTAGCGCTCGGCCACCGGCAGGGTGTCGTCGAGCAGCGTCTTCGCCGCGTCCCTCAGCACAGTGCGCTGCGGTCCGCGCGGGGCGCGGGCGGCCGCCCGCGCGTGGAGCCGCCCGCCCTCCTCCAGGACCAGACCCGTGTCGATGCCCGCCGGGATCTTGATGTCCGCGTGGCGGCGCCAGGTGGCGATCGGGTCGCTCCAGGCCTCCACGGTGAACGTCCAGCGGCCCATGGCCTCCAGGGTCACATCGGCGCCCCAGCGGTCGCTGCCGGGAGCGAGTTCGCGCATCGGCGTCCAGGGTCCACGGCCGCCGTCCGGGCCTTTGAGGACCACGTTGGCGCCGATGGCGTCGTGGCCCTCGCGGAACACCGTCGCGGAGATCCGCACCGTCTCCCCGGTCACGGCTTTCGCCGGCCGCCTGCCGCACTCCACGCGCGGTTCGACGTCCCGTACCGGGATACGGCCGATCGCCCTGGTGGACTTCACCTCTGCACCTCCGCTTGCTGAAACTGGCTCTGTTCGCCCGGTGTTGGGCGACCGGACCGCACCCGCGTCGCGGCGCTACGTCTCCGCCGGAAGACACGGGAGGGAGCGCGTCGCCGAGAGCCGTGCGACGCCGTTGCGCCGGCTCGGCCCCCTGCGCTCCCGGTGATAAACGTCCGTAGCGGCCCGTAGATACTGTTCGGCGGCGTCCGCGGCCTCCCGTGCACAGCGCTTGGCCATCAGCACGCACAGGGTGTACCCGCAGTCCTCGAAGGCGGCCCGCACCGCGTGGTCGCCCGGGCGCGCGAGCATGGCCCGCTCCCAGGACCGGTAACTGCCCAGAGCTCTGGCGACTTCGGTCTTCGCTGGTTGCAGCATCGCGCGGTTCACCTTCCGGGAGTCCAAGAGGTACGCCGCTCGAAGCGAGCGGGCCGGCCCTTTCCGCAGAGGCGCGAAAGCGTCCAACCTCCCGAGGCCTTCACTTATGGTGCACGGCACATCACCCAACGTCCTGTTGGATCTTGGTCGTGGTGCGCTCGTGTTGCACGAATGGCGTAGCAGCCGCACTGTGGTTGTGACTCAGAAGCGATTACCGCTCACGCTTCGTGTCGGGGAACTCGGCCCGTCGGGCCGGACCAGGAGCGAGAGCCTCGCGGGTGAGGAGCCAACGACGATGAAGACCGCAGTCCCCTGCTACTACCACCTCGACATGGACGTCAGTCCGGAACGGGTCGGACATATCAGGCGCATCCTGGCCGCTCATCTCAAGTACTGGGATCTCGACCCGCTCGTGGAGCCCGTCTGCCGCGGCGTCGAGATGCTGCTGAAGGCCATCGACGAACACGCGACGGACAAGCAGGCCTCGATCGAGATGTGGTGGAACGGCCAGCATCTGATCACCGCCATCGGCGGCGACGACCGTCATCTGCGCCCCGACCAGGACCTGCGGGCCTGTCTGGAGCGCATCGCCGCCATGAGTGACGGCTGGGGCTGCTGCGCCACCGACACCGGCAGCAAGGTCATCTGGTTCTCCCAGCGGGCCCGCGCCGGCGAACGGGTCCCCCTTGTGCCGACGGCGCCGGCGCCCAGCCTGCGCGAGGTGCGCCAAGTGCCCCGCGAACTGCCCGTGGCGGCCCTGGCCGCCCCGGCGGACGAGGTTCGGGGCGTTCTGGAGGCTGCCCGGTGACCTCACGGCCGAACCGGACCGACCGGACCGACCGGAGTGCAGGGGTGCCCGCGTGGAGCGGGCACCCCTACCCGTTGGGCGCCGACTTCGACGGGCAGGGCACCAACTTCGCCTTGTTCAGCGAGGTCGCCGAGCGCGTCGACCTCGTCCTCGTCGACGACGACGGCACCGCCCACGGGGTCCCGCTGACCGAGGTCGACGGCTTCGTCTGGCACGCCTACCTGCCCGGTGTCGGCCCCGGGCAGCGTTACGGCTTCCGGGTGCACGGGCCGTGGAACCCGGCCTCCGGCCACCGATGCAACCCGGCGAAGCTGCTTCTCGACCCCTACGCACGGGCCGTCGACGGCCAGGTCGACAACCATCCCTCCCTCTTCGAACGAGCGGGCGACCGCCCCGACCCGGCGGACAGCGCCGGGCACACCCCGCTGGGCGTGGTCACCGACCCCGCCTTCGACTGGGGCGACGACAAGCCGCGCCGGCGCTCCTACGCCGACACGGTGATCTACGAGGCCCATGTCCGCGGTCTGACCCGCACCCACCCCGACGTCCCGTCCGCCCTGCGCGGCACCTACGCCGGCCTCGCGCACCCCGTGGTGACCGGGCACCTCACCTCGCTGGGCGTCACGGCGATCGAACTGATGCCGGTCCACCAGTTCGTGCAGGACGGCGTGCTGAAGGACCGCGGGCTGTCCAACTACTGGGGCTACAACACCATCGGCTTCTTCGCCCCGCACCACGCCTACGCCGCCCACGGCACCCGCGGCGAACAGGTCACCGAGTTCAAGACCATGGTGAAGGAGCTGCACGCGGCCGGCCTCGAAGTGATCCTCGACGTCGTCTACAACCACACCGCCGAGGGCAACGAGAAGGGTCCCACCCTCTCCTTCCGCGGCATCGACAACGCCTCCTACTACCGGCTCGTGGACGGCGACTGGTCGCACTACTACGACACCACCGGCACCGGCAACAGCCTCCTGATGCGGCACCCGTACGTCCTCCAGCTGATCATGGACTCCCTGCGGTACTGGGTGACGGAGATGCACGTCGACGGCTTCCGTTTCGACCTCGCGGCCACCCTCGCCCGTCAGTTCCACGAGGTGGACCGGTTGTCGGCGTTCTTCGACCTGATCCAGCAGGACCCGGTGATCAGCCGCGTCAAGCTCATCGCCGAACCCTGGGACGTCGGCGAGGGCGGCTACCAGGTGGGCAACTTCCCGCCCCTGTGGTCGGAGTGGAACGGCCGCTACCGCGACGCCGTACGCGACTTCTGGCGGGCGGAACCCGGCTCGCTGGGCGAGTTCGCCTCCCGGCTGACCGGCTCCTCCGACCTGTACGCCCACAGCAGGCGCCGCCCGCGCGCCAGCGTCAACTTCGTCACCGCGCACGACGGGTTCACCCTGCGCGACCTCGTCTCGTACAACGACAAGCACAACGAGGCCAACGGCGAAGGCAACCGGGACGGCGAGAGCGACAACCGCTCCTGGAACTGCGGGACCGAGGGTCCCACCGAGCGCCCCGCGGTCCTCGCGCTGCGCGCCCGGCAACAGCGCAACCTCCTCGCCACCCTGCTGCTGTCGCAGGGCATCCCGATGCTCTGCCACGGCGACGAACTCGGCCGCACCCAGGGCGGCAACAACAACGCCTACTGCCAGGACAACGAAGTCTCCTGGATCGACTGGCGGTTGACCGACGAACAGCGGGGTCTCACCGACTTCTGCCGACGCCTGCTCGCCCTGCGCGCCGGCCACCCCGTCCTGCGGCGGCGCCGCTTCTTCCGCGGCGAGACCGTCACCCACGCCCGGCAGCCGCTGCCCGACCTGGTCTGGCTGCTGCCCGACGCGCGCGAGATGACCGACCGCGACTGGCACCGCTCCGACGCCCACAGCGTCGGCGTCTTCCTCAACGGCGACGCCATCGCCGAACCCGACCCCTGCGGCCGGCCCGTCGTCGACGACTCGTTCCTGCTGCTGTTCAACGGCTACTGGGAACCCGTCGCCTTCCGGTTGCCCGGACCCGGGTACGGCGAGCGCTGGACGGTGTGCGTCGACACCGCGGAGCCCGACGGCGGCCCCGACGAAATGGAGTACAAGGCGGGCGCCCGGCTGACCCTGGAGCCGCGCAGCCTCATCGTCCTGTCACGGCCCCCGCACCGCTCGGGGTGATGCCCGGGGTGAGGGGGCAGGGGGTGCGGATCAGCGCTCGCGGCGCGAGGTCACCGTGAACTGGGCGCCGTCCGGATCGCGCAGCACCGCCTCGTCGGCGGACTCGACCAGCACGCTGCCGCCGTGCTTCTCCGCGGCCCGCGCGCAGGCCGCCACGTCCGCGATGGCGAAGTGCACCTGCCAGTGCGGACGGATCGTCGGGTCGGGTGCCGCCTCCAGCGCCCCCGACTCGATCCGGGCCACCACATCGCCCCGGCTGCGCAGCACGACCTCACCGGCCTCGTAGTGGACCTCGCAGCAGCCGGGGCGGTCCGTGGCCCAGTCGAGGATCTCGCCGTAGAAGATGGCGGAGTCGAAGGCGTCGCGCGTGTGCAGCCTGATGAAGGCGGGCGCCGCCTGCCGCCACGCCTCCCAGTTGCCGATCAGCTCCCCCTCCCAGATGCCGAAGGTCGCGCCCTCCCGGTCGGCCAGCAGCGCCGCCCGGCCCGGCGGCAGCGAGATCGGCCCCACGGCCACCGTCCCGCCGCGCTCCCGGGCCCGGGACGCCGCCTCGTCCGCGCTGGGCACCGCGAAATACGGCGTCCAGGCCACCGCCATCTGCCACATCGAGGCGACGGCGGCCACCCCCGCGACCGGCACCCTGCCGACCAGCGCCGTGCGGAAGTGGTCGCCGAGCGCGCCCCGGCGCCACTCCCAGCCCAGCACGGCCCCGTAGAACTCCTGGGTGGCGTCCAGATCGCGGCTGGTCAGGCTCACCCAGCAGGGCGCGCCGAACACGGAGTGGGTGGAGACGGAGCCTCTCGCACGGGCGGATGTGGGGTGGTCGTTCATGGCACTCGTGTTCCTGCTCTCTCGGCCGACGGGCGGCGTCTGTCACCAGTGTCCGGCCGCAACCCTCCAGGGCGCTCGCCGAGACACCCGGTGGCACGATGGAGCGATGGCACGAGTACCGCGCGGACCCGACGACGAAACAGATCGGATTCTCAGTCTCGAAGCGGAGATCGCGCAGCTGAAGGAGGCGATCGCCTCCCACGCCGTCGTGGACCAGGCGATCGGCGTGGTCGTCGCGCTGGGGCGGATGTCGCCCGACGAAGGCTGGCTCGTGCTGCGCGAGCTCTCCCAGCACACGAACGTCAAGCTGCGCAACGTGGCCGATCTGATCCTCATCTGGGGGCGCGGCGGAGAGATGCCCGAGGAGATTCGCGCGGAACTGGACGACCTCCTGGACCGGCACGGCCCGCTGCAGATCCCCGGCGCGCCCCCGCTGGGATGAACGTCGCCGAAGTGAACGTCGCCGAAGTGAACGTCGCTGGAGTGAACGTCATCGCGCCTCGGCGGTGATCTCCTCACGCAGCCGTGCGAAGCAGCCGCTGAGCAGCCGCGAGACGTGCATCTGCGAGATGCCCAACTGCTCCGCGATCCGGCTCTGCGTCATGCCCACGAAGAACCGCAGGTACAGGATGGTCCGTTCGCGCTCCGGCAGCGCCCGCAGACAGGGCGCCACGGCCACCCGGTCGACGACCGTGTCGTAGCCCGGATCGGGGCCCCCGAGGGCGTCCTCGAGCGCATAGCCGTCGGTGCCGGGCAGCTCGGCCTCCAGCGACAGTGCGGAGAAGCACTCCAGAGCCTCCGTGCCGGTGCGTACCTCGTCCTCGCTCAGCTCCGCGTACGCGGCGATCTCGGCGACCGTCGGCGGCCGGCCCGGAGTCGTCTGCGACAGCTCCTTCGCGGCGTGCCGCACACGGTTGCGCAGGTCCTGGACCCGGCGCGGCACGTGCAGCGTCCACATGTGGTCGCGGAAGTGGCGCTTGATCTCACCCGTGATCGTCGGCACCGCATACGCCTCGAAGGCGCGGCCGCGGTGCGGATCGTAGTGGTCCACGGCCTTCACGAGCCCCAGGGCCGCGACCTGGTACAGGTCCTCCAGGGCTTCGCCGCGCCCCCGGAAGCGGACGGCGATCCGCTCGGCCATGGGCAGCCAGAGCCGGACCAGCTCGTCCTTGAGCGCCTGGCGCTCCGGCCCGTCGGGCAGCCCGACGAGCCGGACGAAGGATTCGGTGGTGTCCGGGGCGTCGTCATGGGGGTGCTGCTTGGTTCGGACGGTGGTACGCATCACGCGCGCCTCCCTCAGGAGGGTGCAGGCGAAGGGACGGGACACCGTGGGAAGCGCTCACTCGGACGGTCACGGAACACCCGGGGCCGGCCGTGCGGCGGCGGGTCCCACGGAGGTGCCTCCGGTCCGAAGCACTTCACTGCAGATTCCCTCGGCCGGGCGCACTGAAACTGATTTGTCCCTGTTTGTCATGCTTCGCCCTTCACTTTTGTGCCGCTCGCCCCCTTCTGCAACCTCTGGCTCCTTCTTGCCCCTTGCTTGTCCCTCCTGTTGCCCTTCCCTTGTCCTTGCCTTGCCTTCTTTTGGGCAGTTACCTCTGACACAGAGGTAACGTCGTAGGTATGGACGAGGAGACGTTCCCTGAAGAGCTCGCCGACGCGCTCGTCGGCGTCCAGCGGCTGCTCAGGCGGCGGCTACGGGCCGGTCTGGCCGTGCCCCGGCTGCGGGGGGCCGAGGTCGAGCTGCTGCGCCTCGTCGAGACCCGCCCCGGCATCGGCGTCTCGGACGCGGCCAAGGAGCTGTACCTCGCGGGCAACTCCGTCTCGACCCTCGTCAACCAACTGGTCAGGGACGGCTACCTGGTGCGGGAGATCCACCCCGCCGACCGGCGCGCCGCCCGCCTGCTGCTCACCGACGCGGCCGAGGCCCGGCTGCGGGCGTGGAGGGAGCGGCGCGCCGCGCTCGTCGGCCGGCACGTCGCCCGCCTCGACGCAGCCGACCGCCAGGCCCTGCACGCGGCGCTGCCGGCCCTGCGCGCGCTCGCCGTCACCCTGCACGAGGAGGCCGAGGAGCCATGACAACCGACGCCGAACACGCCACGGACGCCGTCGCCTGCACCCGGCTCGCCTACGCCTTCGGCGACGCCAAAGCCGTCGACGGGCTCGACCTGACCGTCCGGGAGGGCGAGGTCTTCGGCCTGCTCGGACCCAACGGAGCCGGCAAGACCACCGCCATCCGCTGCATCACGACCCTGCTGCCGGTCCCCTCCGGCATGGTGCGTGTCTTCGGCCACGATGCCGCCGGGGACCGGATGGCCGTACGCCGGCTGCTCGGCTACGTGCCCCAGCAGCTGTCCGCCGACTCCGGCCTGACCGGCCGCGAGAACGTCTCCCTGTTCGCCCGCGTCTTCGACGTGCCCCGGCGCGAGCGGGCCGAACGCGTCGGCCAGGCCCTGTCCGCCGTCGGCCTCGACGACGCCGCCGCCGACCGGCTCGCCGGCACCTACTCCGGCGGCATGGTCCGCCGTCTCGAACTCGCCCAGGCCCTGGTCAGCGCGCCTCGGCTGCTGATCCTCGACGAGCCGACGATCGGCCTCGACCCGATCGCCCGAACGGGTGTCTGGGAGCACATCACCGCCGTACGCGAGGCCACCGGCATGACGGTCCTGGTCACCACCCACTACATGGACGAGGCCGACCAGTACTGCGACCGGGTCGGCCTGATGCACCGCGGCCGGATCCGCGCTCTGGGCACCCCCGTCGAGCTCCGGCAGGGGCTCGGGGAACGCAGGCGTGCGCAAGGAGCACCGGCCACGGACCCGCTGCCCAGCCTGGAGGACGTCTTCCGGGACGTCGCCGGCAGCGGCCTCGACGAACAGGCAGGAGATTTCCGCGATGTCCGAAGCACCCGCCGCACCGCTCAGCGCGTCGGCTGACCGCGCCCGCGCGCAGGGCATCGACCTGCTGCTGAGCCCACCCCGGCCCCGCACCGGCCGCCTGCTGCTGCCGGCCCGGGTCGCGGCCCTGTGCGCCGTCGAACTGCAGAAGCTGCGCCACGACCGCACCGAGCTGTACACCCGCGCCGTCCAGCCCGCCCTCTGGCTGCTGATCTTCGGTCAGACCTTCACCCGCATCAAGGCGATCCCCACCGGCGGCATCCCCTACATCGACTACCTGGCGCCCGGCATCATCGCCCAGTCCGCGATGTTCATCGCCATCTTCTACGGCATCCAGATCATCTGGGAGCGCGACGCCGGCGTCCTGAACAAGCTGCTGGTCACGCCCACTCCGCGGTCCGCGCTGATCACCGGCAAGGCGTTCGCGGCCGGGGTGAAGTCGGTGATCCAGGCGGTCGTCGTGGTCGTCATCGCCGCCCTGCTCGGCGTCGCACTGACCTGGAACCCGCTCAAACTGCTCGGCGTCGCCGCGATCGTCGTCCTCGGCTCGGCCTTCTTCTCCTGCCTGTCGATGACCATCGCGGGCATCGTGCTCAGCCGCGACCGCCTGATGGGCATCGGCCAGGCGATCACCATGCCGCTGTTCTTCGGCTCCAACGCCCTCTACCCGGTCGACATCATGCCGGGCTGGCTCCAGGGCGTCAGCAAGGTCAACCCCCTCAGCTACGAAGTGGACGCTCTGCGCGGCCTTCTCCTCGGCACGCCCGCACATCTCGCCCTCGACTTCGGGGTGCTGATCGTGGCCGCCGCGCTCGGCATCACCGCGGCCTCCTCGCTCCTCGGCCGGCTGGCCCGCTGATCTTGCCTCGGGACGTGATGTGCGGCACGCCGTGGCAAGCCCTTTCCCGACCCGTGGGCGGATAGTGCCTGCGCACGGCTTGATCAGCGATCAAAAGGGGTGAAGTCCCTGGCCACAGCGCATTCTGCTCATTTGACAGTGCGATCGGCGCACGGATAGGAAGCAGCCGATGGACGTCGAGAGGTGGACTGTGTACGAGCCGAACGTGGTCGGGGACTGGCAGGAGTACGACGAGCATGCCGGTCTGCGGGTCCGCGTCCACCGCCTGGAGCTGAGCGAGCCGCCGCGGGGACGTGACGACGCGGCCGAGGGGCTGACCTACTTCTGTCTCCGGGTGACCGTCGAGAACCGGGGCAGCCTCCAGCCCACGATCCACCTCGAGGACGGCCAGATCGATGTGCGGCTCGGGCCCGACGGCGAGAGCGCGTTCATCGACTGGCGCAACTCGCAGTTCATCGAGGGCTTCGACGTCTACCCGCTGCGCCGGGCCACCGCCGTGCTCTACGCGGCAGGGCCCGAGGCCGCCCTGAGCCAGGTGGACGTCCAGGTCCAGGTGCGGGTCGACGACGACTGGGCCGACCGCCGGCTGTGGACGGGCGGCATCGGACTGCACGAGACCCCCGGCGGCGCCCCGGCGGGGCCGGGACGCGACAGCCTGGCCTGCCAGGTGAGCAACTTCCTGCGGGACCAGGCCGAAGAGGGCACCGCCTGAGCTCCTGAGCCCCCGGCGGGCTCAGTGCGGGATGCCGTCGATGATCTCGCGCGCGCCCTGACGCAGCAGCGCCACCGCCACCGACGTGCCGAGCGTCGCCGGGTCGAGGCGGCCCGCCCACTCGTGGGCGTTCAGCCGGGTCTTGCCGTCCGGGGTGAACACACAGGCCCGCAGGGACAGTTCGCCGCTGCGGTCCACCTGCGCGTAGCCGGCGATCGGGCTGTTGCAGTGCCCCTGCAGCACATGCAGGAACATGCGCTCCGCCGTGGCCTCCCGGTGGGTGGCCGGATCGCCGAGCCCGCTGACCACGTCGATGAGGTCGGCGTCGCCCTCGCGGCACTGCAGGGCGAGGATGCCCGCGCCGATCGGCGGCATCATCGTCTCCGCGGAGAGGATCTCGCTGATCACGTCCCGCCGGTCGATGCGTTCCAGGCCGGACACCGCCAGCAGCAGGGCGTCCGCCTCGCCCGCCGCCAGCTTCTCCAGCCGGCGGTTGGCGTTGCCGCGGAAGGGCACGCACTCCAGGTGCGGATGGGTGGCGGCGAGCTGGGCGATCCGGCGCACCGAGGAGGTCCCGATGCGCGTCCCCTCCGGCAGCTCGTCCAGGGTGAGGCCGCCCGGGTGCACGAGCGCGTCCCGGATGTCGTCCCGCTTCAGGAACGCGGCGAACACCGTGCCCGCGGGCAGCGGCCGGTCCGCCGGGACGTCCTTGACGCAGTGCACCGCGAGATCCGCCTGGCCGGCGAGCAGCGCCGCGTCGACCTCCTTGGTGAACGCGCCCTTGCCCTCGACCTGGGACAGGTCGCCCATCCACTTGTCGCCGGTCGTCTTCACCGGGACGACCTCGGTGCGCACACCGGGCTGCAGGGCGGCCAACTCGGCGCGCACCCGCTCCACTTGGGCCAGGGCCATGGGCGAGTCGCGGGAGACGATACGGATCAGCTGCGGAACGGACATGCGGGACACGATAGACCCTCGCGACCCGTACGCCGCGCCGCACGCCGGTTTCAGGGGGAGAGGCGCAGGCTGAAGCGCCGCTTGTCCGTGCCGAGGGCGCCGAGCCGGGCGTAGAAGCGGATCGCGCCCTCGTTCCAGGCGGGCGTCTGCCACTGCACCTCGGACAGGCCCAGGTCGCGGGCCCGGTCCGCGACCGCGTCCATCAGCAGGGCGCCCAGGCCCAGGCCGCGGTGGCCGTCGGCGAGGAACAGACAGTCCAGGTAGAGGTACTCGCGGCCCTCCCAGGTGGAGAGCTCGGGCGCGCAGGTCGCGTACCCGACGATCGCACCGTCGGGCGCTTCCGCCACCAGGCAGCACAGCCGGGGCGCGGGGGTGTCGAAGACAAGCACGGCGAGGCGTTCCGCGAGGTCGGGCACCGGTGGGGCGGCCCGCTCGTACTCCGCGTGCAGGCCGGCGAGTTCGGCGACGCGAGGCAGGTCGGAGCGCTCGGCGGGCCGTACCCGGGCGGCGGCGCTCACCTGACGTCCCCCTCGACGGTGTCCGCGCCCCACGCGGTCAGCCGCTCCGCCAACGGGCCCGTGCCGTCGAGGATCCGGCGGACGAACGCGTCGCGTTCATGGGCGAACACGGCCGCCTCCCACACGCACGGCGCGAGCCCCGCCCGCCCCGGCCGCAGCTCCTGCGGCTGTCCGACCGGGCCCGTGAACACAGCCAGATCCGACATGTCTCCCTCGATCCAGGTGAGGAGCAGGACGTAGTCGCCGTCGCCGCCCGCGTGCGCGATCAGGACGGCGAGGCCCAGCGAGCCCCGTTGCTCCCCGAGCGCCAGATGCCCGGCGGCGATGCGCAGCGCCTCCTCGGCGAACGGCTCGGACACCGTACGGCCCGGCGCCTCGAGCGCGTACGCCTTCACCAGGTGCCCGGCGACCTCGTGGACGCCCAGCGGGCGGGCGGGGCGGGCGTGGTGCTCCTCGGCGAGGGCCAGCAGTTCCTTGGCCCGGACGGCCGACGGGAGTTCGTCGTGAAGATCCATCAGGACATCATGGGGTGTGCGTGCGCCGCCGTCCACGGCCGAGGAACAGATGGCCCGGACGGCGGCCGGGACTCACGCGGCGGGATCGAAGGCGATACCCGACGGCTTGGCCGACGCGAGGTGATTGGCGAAGTTCGCGTCCTTCAGACCGAAGTTGGCGCTGCCGAAGTCGTACGCGCTCAGCTTGTCGCGCAGGCCCGACGGGTAGCCGTTCCAGCCGACCAGCGGCGGGTACTGCCAGGTGTGCTTGGCGTTCTCCGGCGGCTCGTCATTGCCGTTCGCCAGGCGGAAGCAGTGCGTGCGGATGCCGTCCTTGTGGTAGACGATCTTCGCGTGCGCGCCGTCGAAGCGGACGCCCGAGGCCGCGGTGACGGTGAACGAGCCGTGGTTGGACGTCGAGACGTACTGGACCTGGCCGTTCTGCACCCAGATCACGACATGCTCCCAGTCGTTGCGGTGCCCGCCGATGCTGCTGCCGGCCACCGCCTGGTCCTTCTCGAAGTACAGGCCGTACAGGTACGCGCACCAGCCGTTGTTGCACTTGTAGCGCGAGTAGCTGTTGGTGTTGTCCAGGTCGGACGCGTCATGGCAGTCGCCGCTGAGCGAACCGGTCGGCTTCAGGCCGCCGTTGATCGTGCCGTCGGGGCCGATGGCGGGGGTCGGGTAGCAGCCGTCGGTGTCGTAGTCGAACGCGGGCTGGTAGGCCAGCTCGGCGGCCTTGGCGTTGGACGGCAGCGCCGCCGGCGGGGCGGCGAAGGCGACCGACGGGACGGCGACGACGAGCGCGGCGGCGCCGGCGAGCCCGGTGAGCCACCTCCTGCGGTGGGCCTTGAACTTCGGTGATGACACCGCGTCCTCCTCGGGGTTGCGGGCGCAGCCCAACGGCTATGTGCGGAGAGGGAGTTGAAAGCAGTTCAGCTTCCTCGCCTTTCCCTTCCGCGCCAAGGGGTCGCGGGCGTACCGGTGGTGAAGCACAGCCCAATAGTTGGCTGCTGAGGTGAGGTCAGGAGGAAATGTCCGGGAGGTCGGCCGCGGACTCCTCGGGTGTCAGGTCCGGCCGCAACCGCAGCCAGGACGGCTGGCGCAGCAGCCCCGCCCGGGTACGGGTGCTGTAGCGGACCTCGCCGACCAGCCGGGGCACGACCCAGTGCGCGCCCGCCGCCTGCGGTACGGGGTGGAAGGGGCACACGTCCGTCGCGGCGGCCCGCAGCAGCGACGCGAGTTCGACCCGCTCGGCCTCGCTCCAACCGGTGCCCACCCCGCCGACGTACCGCAGCCCCGTCGCGGACCGCTGGCCGACCAGGACGGCGCCGGGCAGCCCCGACAGCCGGCCCTTGCCGGGCAGCCAGCCGCCGACCAGAACGTCCGCGACGCGCATGTTCCGGATCTTGATCCAGGCTCGGGAACGCACGCCCGGCTCGTACACCGAGTCCAGCCGCTTGCAGACGAGCCCCTCCAGACCGTGGGCACGGGTCGCCTCCAGGGCCTCGCGTCCGTGCCCCACCAGGGCCCCGGGCGTCGACCAGAACGGCCCCTCCAGCGCCAGCGACTCCAGCCGGGACCTGCGCTGAAGATAGGGCAGCGGCAGGAGGGAGCGGTCGCCGAGGTGCAGAACGTCGAACAGCACGAGGTGCACGGGGGCCGTCGCGGCCAGCCGTGCGGCCTTTCCCGGTGCCTGGACGAGCCCCATCCGGGCCTGCAGCAACTGGAAGTCGGCCCGGCCCTGTTCGTCCAGGGCGAGGACCTCGCCGTCCAGCACGGCGGGTGTGGCGCCGAGCGCGTCGCCCAGGGGGCGCAGTTCGGGGTAGGCGCCGGTGATGTCCTGTCCCGAGCGGGCGCGCAGCGTGATGCTGCCGTCTCCGGCGAGGTACACCACGGCCCGCTGCCCGTCCTGTTTGGTCTCGTAGGCCCAGCGCGCGTCGTGGGCCGCGGGCGGCAGCCTGCCCGGGGTGGCGAGCATCGGGGCGATGAGGGGGAGTGTCACGGGTGAGGTGTGGACACGGCCGGACCGATGCACGCCGCACACACGCCGGTTTCGCCTGAACGGCGCTGTGCCCGACGCGCCCTCAGTAAGCGTCCGGCGCCGCCGCAGGGGCCGCCATCAGCCCGGCCTGGCAGGCCTTGACGACCGGCTGGGCGCGGTCCCGGGCACCGGGTGCTCGTCCATCTCGGAGGTCGTCGGCCCGCCGGGGCGTCGGCCAGGGCCGGCTGGTGGGCGACGAGGTCGTGCAGCGCCCGGACGATGCGCACCCGCTCCTCGACGACACGGCCCTGCGCCTCCTCCGCACCGCTGACCGCGATCACGAGCGGCGCGGCGGCCACCACGACCCGGGCGCCGTGCCGGGCGCCGCGCGCCACGGCCTGCGCTCACCACACGCACGGCAGGCCCACATCGATCACCGTCGGCCCGCCGAGCGGGCTCGTCACCTGTACGGTCCCGTCGAGCGCGGCGACCCGGCGCCGCATTCCCAGCAGTCCCGACCCGCCCCTCTCGTCGGCGCCGCCGCACCCCTCGTCGCGCACCCGTACGCTCAGCCCGGTCCCAGAACGCGCCAGGACGATATCCGCCCGGTCGGACCGGCTGTACTTGGCGGCGTTGGTCAGCGCCTCGGCGATCACGAAGTAGGCGGCCGCCTCCACCGCGGCCGGCGCCCTGGGCCCGTCTGTCAGGTCGTCGTCCGCCTGCACCGCCACCCGCAGTCCGCTGCCGGCCGCGAGCGCCCGCACCGCTCCCACGAGCCCCCGGTCGGTGAGGATCGGCGGATGGATGCCGCGCACCACCTGCCGCAGCTCCGTCAGCGCCTCCTCGGCCTGGTCCTGCGCATCGGCGAGCAGCTTGCGCGCCGTCCGCGGATCGGCCCCGTACGCCCGCTGGGCCAGCCCGATCCGCAGGGAGAGCGCGACGAGACGCGCCTGGGCGCCGTCGTGGAGATCCCGTTCGATACGGCGCAGTTCGGCGCCGTGCGCGGCGACCGCGTCCGCGCGGGTCGCGGTCAGCTGCTCCACGCGCCGGGCCAGCAGCGCCTTCGGGGACGGCCGGAGCAGGGCGGCCGACCAGTGCGCCTCCCGGTCGGCGAGCCTGACGATCAGCGGCAGGACGAGCGCCTCCCGGCCCAGCAGCCCGCTCCACACCCCGTCGACGAGCAGGCCCGCCGGCCACAACGGCAGGATCAGCACCGCCAGCCAGCCGTAGGCGTAGTACGCCACCATCCAGCGCACGTCGGTGAGCGTCCCGGGGTCCCGGACGGCCGTCCGCAGTCGCTCGCGCACGGGACCGGTGATCGGCTGGTACGCCTCGGGGATCTCGCGGCCGGTCCAGGACGCCGTCAACTGCCGCTTGGCGCCCGCCATCCGGCGGATCAGCAGCACGGTCTCGGGCAGCAGCCAGATCCCGACCACCGCGACCGCACCGGTGGCGGTGATCAGCAGGACGGTGATGAAGAGATACGACCCGAAGGCCGTCAAGGCGGCCAGGAACAGGTGGACCGTGGCCCGCGCAGCCTGTCGCAGGGTCGCGCGCATGGATGCCGTTCCTCTCGTGAAGAGCAGCAGGGGGACGGTGGAGGGGGGACCTGCGCGGGCCGCCGGCCGGGGAGCGACTCCGGCCGGTGGACCCCGACGCGGACTTCAGTCGTCCAGCGTGACGACGACCTTCTCGGCCGCGCCCGGCGTCAGGGCCAGCTCGAAGGCTCGGTCGGCCGCGGAGAACGGGACGCGGTGGCTGATCAGCTTGGCGAACCGTTCCTGATGCTCGACCAGTTCCGGGGTCACCTCGAAGATCTCGGTCGGGTAGCCCTGGGAGGCGACGAGGGTGAGCTCGCTGCGGAGCATCCCGCCGAGGTCGAACTCGCCCTTCTTCTGCACGGCCACCATGACCAGCTTCGCGCCCCACTTCGCCGACTGCACCACCGTGTTGAAGACGGCCGGGGCACCCGCCGCGTCGAGGAAGACGTCGGTGCCCGGCCGGGGCTGGCCGAGAGCGTTGGCGCTCTGCCCGTGCAGCTCGGTCAGACGCGCGGCCACGTCCTCCTCGGCGGAGTCGATCACGGCGTCCGCGCCGACGGCCAGCGCCTTCTCCAGCCGGGAGGGGATGACGTCGACGACCACCACGTGCTCCACACCGCGCAGCTTCAGCCAGATCGCCGCGCCCAGCCCGATCGGCCCGGCGCCGAACACGACGACCTTGTCGCCGGGCTTCGCCTCGGAGCGGTTGACGGCGTGCCGGGACACGGCCATCGGCTCGTTGAGCGAGGCCACGTCGAACGGCACGCTGTCGGGGAAGACGGCGACGCTCTTGCCGACCTCGGCGTTCTCGATCAGCAGGAACTCGCTCATCCCGCCGAACTTCCCGCCGCAGCCGATGATCCCGGTGGGCGCGTCCTGCGGGTTGACGACCACCCGGTCGCCCACCTTCAGGCCGTCCACCTCGGCGCCGACCTCGACGACCTCACCGGCCGGCTCGTGCCCGAGCGCCACCGGGAGCAGGTCGCCGCCCAGATGGGCCCGGGCGGGCATGCCGCCCATGTGCAGGAAGGTGACGTCGGTGCCGCAGATGCCGCAGGCGCGGATCCGCACGAGCGCGTCCTTCGGGCCGGGCGCCGGCCGCTCGACGTCCACCACGTCGATCTTGTCGACCCCGCCGGTGCGGACGGACTTCATCGTGCTCATGAGGGGAGCCTTTCTCGGTGCTTCGAAACGCGCTACGGAACGGGAAACAGGTGGTGCCGGGGGTGGGTGTCAGGCGGCCGTGCCCGTCGTCCGACGGACCGGTCGCTGCGAGTGGCCGTCAGAGGCCGAGGGTCTTGGCCACGGCGTCCGCCATGCCCCGCTCGCCGCGCTCGTTGGGGTGGACGGCGGCGGCCGGGGCGAGCGGCACGAGCGGCTCCACCCAGCGCACCTGACGATCGGCGCAGGCGTCACGCCCCACCGACGGGGTGTAGGTGTCGACGTAGCCCACCCCCGCCTTGTCGGCCCGCTCCCGCAGCATCCGGTTCAGCTGTTGCTCCTTGTCGTGGAGGTAGCTGACATCGCCGGACGCGAGGCCCATCTCGCCGGCGCAGTCGGTGGTGTGCGGGGGCAGGATCGCGGGGTAGCCCACGACGTAGACGCGGGCCTTCGGCGCGCGGCGCTTGACCTCGGCGAGGGCATGGCCCAGCCGTTCGTCCGCCGCCTCGATCCGCTGCCGTACCTCGTCGGCGCCGGCGGAGACGTACTGGGCCCGGCAGGGCGCGTTCCCGGCCTCCCCGGCGTCCTCGGTGTCGGCCTTGAAGCCGCTCAGCGCGAAGTGCAGCACTCCCGACTTCACACAGCTCTTCACGAGCGCGGCGAAGCCGATGTCGTTGCCGCCGATGCCGAGGGTGACGAGCCGGGTCCGGTCCGACAGCGCGGACAGCTGCGCCGGGTTGGTGCCGTGGTCCGTGGACTGGGCCGCGCTCAGGTCGGCGACGGTGGCGCCGCTGCAGCTGACGTCACGGAAGTCGGCGGCGGCCAGGCCGAGCCGGCGGGCGACGAGCGCCGGGTAGTTGCGGTCGGAGCGGTCGCAGCCGGCGGGGCTGCCGCCCTGGTCGGGGATCTTCGGACCGGCGGTGTAGGAGTCGCCCAGCGCGACGTACGGGCCCTTCGGCGGGGCGGCGGAGGGGCTGTCGTCCTGCCGGCTGATCACGATCGCGGTGGTCAGCACGCCGCAGGCGAGCGCCCCGGCCAGCGCGGCTCGTACGGAGGTCTTCATAGGCGGTCCTGTCTGTTCGTCCCGGGTGGTCCACGCCGTGCAGCCGTGGTGCGTGGGGCTGTTGTGCCCGTCCGGGGGAGGGGCGGCCGGGGCGGTCGGGCGGGCGTGGAGGGGGAGGTGTCCCGGGGCCCGGCGCCGGTCGGGGGGAGTGAGCCGGCGGCCGGGCCCGGGACCGCGCCGAGCCCGTCCCCACGGGTTCGGTGCGTGGGAGTCGTCTCCGCTCAAGGCGACTCCGGTCTGTGCGGTCACACCCCTGGGGAGGGGCGGCCGGGTGGTTTCTATATTGCTTGAGTTAGGCAAGCATATGTGGATTACTTGAGTCAAGCAAGTGACCAGCCGTGAGCGGGCGGCCCCCTCGAACCCGCAGCAAATTACTTGAGTTACGCAACAAGATGGTAAAGTGGGTCTATGTCCACCGAACCGCTCCCCCTGCCCTCCGTCGCCTCGCCGGAAGTGATCGAGATCGAGCGCGCGCTCACCCGCATCACCTATCTGAGCACCCGCGCCCGCCAGCACGACCGGCTGATGACGCTGGCCGGCGTCCCCCTCGACCGCGCCGCCGTGGCGCTGCTGCGGCAGGTGGCCGACTCCGAGCCGCTGCGGCCGGGGGAGCTGGCCCAGCGCCTGGGCGTGGAGGCCTCCCATGTGACGCGCACGGTGCAGCAGCTCCAGAAGTCCGGATACGTCACCCGGGTCCCCGACCCCCACGACGGCCGGGCCCAGCGGATCGAGCTCACCGAGGCCGGCCGCGCCGCCATCGACCGGGTCCGCGACGCGGGCGTCCGGGGGATGCAACTGGCGCTCTCCGACTGGTCCCCGGAGGAGCTGGGCCGGCTCGCCACGCTCTTCCACCGCATGGTCGACGACTTCCTCGCCTACGCCGTCGAAGAGGAACCCGAGCAGCCGGCCGCCGCCCGCGGCGTCTGACGCTCAGGCGCGTGAGCCGGCCCCGGCCGCAAGAGCGGTCGCCGGAACCGGCTCGCCCAGGCCGCGCAGCAGGAGCCAGGCCACCACGGGCGGCAGGACCAGCGGCAGCAGGGCCGTCCGCAGGGAGGCGGCGTCCGCGAGCGCGCCCAGAGCCGGAGCTGCCGCGCCTCCGACGCTCACGGTCAGCCCCAGGGTGACACCGCTCGCGGTGCCCACGCGCCGGGGCAGACAGTCCTGGCCCAGCGTCACGTGCAGCGAGAACGGGACGTACAGCCCGGCCGAGGCGAGCGCGACGCACAGGAACAGGGGCGGGCCCGGGACCAGCAGCACACCGGTCACCGCCACCACCGTCAGGGCGTACGAGTGGCGTACGACCTCGAGTCGCCCGTAGCGCTCGGCCAGTCGGCTCCCGGCCGGCGTCCCCACCGCGCCGCCCGCGTACAGCACGCACAGCGCGGCCGTTCCCGCCGCCGCCCCGCCCCCTGTGCGCTCGCGGACGTACAGCGGGACGAACGTGCTCAGGCCGACGAAGACGATCGACCGGCACACCACCGCACCCGACAGCCGCAGGAACGACGGCCAGTCGTCCCGGGCCGCCCCCTCGGCCGCCGCCGGGACGGGCCCGGTGCGGTCGGCCGCCGAGCGGACCGCCGCCGCGCACAGCGCCACCCCCGCCAGGGCCGGCAGACCCAGCAGCGGCGAGGCCCGCAGCCCCCAGGTCGCGACCACGGCCGCGACCAGCGGCGGAGCGAGTGCGAAGCCGACGTTCCCGCCGAGCGCGAACCAGCCCATCGCCGTGTGACGGCCGCCCGAGACCGCACGGGCCGTCCGCGCGGCCTCCGGGTGATAGGCGGCGACGCCGATCCCGGACACGGCCACCGCCGCCAGGGTGAGCGCGTACGAGCCGCCGACCCCGCTCAGCGCGATCCCCGCACCGGAGGCCGCCACGCCGAGCGGCAGCAGCCACGGCATCGCCCACCGGTCGGTCAGCACGCCGAACAGCGGCTGTGCCACCGACGATAACAAGGAGGCCGCCAGCACGATCCCGGAGGCGGCGGCATAGGAATAGGCCCGCTCGGCCACGAAGAAGGGGACCAGCGCGGCCACCGCCCCCTGGTACACATCCACACAGGCGTGGCCCAGGGACATCAGGGTGACGGCTCGGTTCTTCGCAGTGACGGTCCGGCTCTTGGAGGTTCGGTTTCTCGGCACGCTGCGATCGTCGCGGCCGGGGCGGCTGTCGCACTTCCGATAATCTGCCGTCCTGTGCCGAACATCCGCCACGACGGTCGGGCCGTGCCCGTCCGTCACGCTCCCAAGGCGCCCACCCGCGCCCAGCCGCTCGCCGCCGGCGAGCGCATCGACGCGCACCGGCACGACGACCACCAGATCGTCTACGCGGGCTCCGGCGTCCTGGCCGTCACCACCGACGCCGGCACCTGGTTCGCCCCCGGCACCCGCGCCCTGTGGGTGCCCGCCGGGACCGCGCACGCGCACCGGGCCTACGGCCATCTCGACCTGCACCTGGTCGGCCTGTCCGCCGACGACAACCCGCTCGGCCTGGACGCCCCGACCGTCCTCGCCGTCAGCCCGCTCCTGCGCGAGCTGATCCTCGCCTACACCCGCGCCCCCGAGGACACGAGCCCCGAACGCGACCGCCTGCTCGCCGTCCTGCGCGACCAGCTGCGCGCCTCCCCACAGCAGCCGATGCGGCTGCCCACCCCGGTCGACCCCCGGCTCGCCGCGGTCTGCGCACTCGTCCACACGAACCCCGCCGACCAGCGCACCCTGGCCGCCCTCGGCGCCGCGACCGGCACCGGCGAACGCACCCTCAGCCGCCTCTTCCGCCGCGAGTTCGGCATGACCTTCCCCCAGTGGCGCACCCAGTCCCGGCTCTACCACGCTCTGCGCCTGCTGGCCGACGACACACCCGTCACCACGGTCGCCCACCGCTGCGGCTGGTCCTCCGCCAGCGCGTTCATCGACGTGTTCCGCACGGCGTACGGCTACACCCCGGGCCGGCACCAGCGGAGCGCCCGACGCACCCTGCCCGCCGACAACAGCACCGTGCTGCCCGCGAGTTGAGGTCCCCGACCGCGTACCCCGACCGCGTACCCCGCCTCCGGCCGCCCCTCTGCCCTCCCGTAATCTCGGGCGCGAGGTCATCTGAGGAGGAACCGTGCCCCGGTCCGAACGCTCACCCCTGCTGCTGGCAGGTCTGCTGGCCGGCATGGGCGTAGCCCACTTCGCCGTGCCGCGCCCGTTCGACGCGATCGTCCCGCGCGCGCTGCCCGGCTCGCCCAGGACCTGGACGTACGCCAGCGGCGTCGCCGAACTGGCGCTGGCCGCGGGGGTGGCCCTGCCCCGGACCCGCAGGACGGCCGCGCTGGCGACGGCGGCGTTCTTCGTCGGCGTCTTCCCCGCCAACGTCAAGATGGCGTGGGACTGGCGTCACCGTCCCACCCCGCTCAAGGCCGCCGCCGTCGGCCGCCTGCCCTTGCAGGCGCCGCTCGTGCTGTGGGCCCGCAGCGTCGCCGACCGCCGCACCGACACCGTGAACACCCTGGAGGGACGGGCATGACCAAGGCTCTGGAGACCGGCGACGTCGTGGAGGACTTCGCCCTGCCGGACGAGACCGGCGCCGTACGCACTCTGACGGACCTGCTCGCCGAGGGGCCGGTGGTCCTCTTCTTCTACCCCGCCGCCCTGACCCCGGGCTGCACCGCCGAGGCCTGCCACTTCCGTGACCTGGCGGCCGAGTTCGCCGCCGTCGGCGCCCGCCCCGTCGGCATCAGCGGGGACTCCGTCGACCGTCAGCAGGAGTTCGCCGGCAAGCACACGCTCGGCATGCCGCTGCTGTCCGACGCCGACGGCGCGGTGCGGGAACGGTTCGGCGTGAAGCGCGGCTTCTCCCTGGCCCCCACCAAGCGGGTCACCTTCGTCATCGGGCAGGACCGCACCGTCCTGGAGGTCGTGCGCAGCGAACTGCGCATGAACACCCACGCCGACCGCGCCCTCGACGTGCTGCGCACCCACCGCGCCTGAGGGCCGGGGGCCGGACCGGCGCGGTTGATGCGGCGGGACAAAGGGACCATTCTGGACGGCATGGAGCATGTCGTCGCTGCGGCGGTCATCGATGCCCGCGGCATCGTGACGGGCTGGAGCGAGGGTGCCCGTCTGCTGACGGGCCATACGGCCGAAGAGGCCGTGGGGCGGGCGGTGACCGATCTGCTCGCCGAGGAGCTCCCGCGGGGTCCGGCGTCGGCGTGGACCCGGCCCGTCGTGGTACGCCACCGCGACGGCCGGCACGTCACCCTGACCGTCACCGCCTGCCCGGTGCTGGGCCCCGACGGGGAGCCCGTCGGCTGGACCGTCTCCACCGAACGGCCCTCGGACCCGGAACCGACCCTCGCCGGGCGGGCCTTCCAGCAGGCGTCCATGTCGATGTCCGTCTTCGACCCCCACCAGCACTATCTGCGTCTGAACGAGGTCGCCTGCAAGGTCATGGGCGTCTCCGAGGACGTTCTGCTCGGCCGCTACTTCCCGGACACCGTCCAGGAGGCCGAGCACAGCCGCGGCTTCAACTGGCACCTCCGCCATGTCGCCGAGACCGGCCGCCCGGTCCGCTACGAGAGCTGGACCGGCGCCCCCTCCCTCAACCGGGAGCACGCGTGGACCACCGAGATGTGGCCCGTGCGGGAGCCAACGGGCGAGGTCGTCGGTGTCGCCCTGGCCTCCTTCGACAGCACCGAGCAGTACCTGGCCCGCCAGCGGCTCACCCTGCTGAACGAGGCCGCGGCCTCGATCGGCACCACTCTCGACGTGGTGCGCACCACCGAGGAGGTGGTCGATCTCCTCGTTCCCCGGTTCGCCGACTTCGTCAGCGTCGACCTGCTGGACTGGGTCCTCGGCGCCGAGGAGCCGCCGCCGGTCCCGGACGGCGAGGTCGTGCTGCGCCGGGTCGCCCACGGGTCCGCCCACGAGGGCACCCCGGAGGCAGCGGTCCGTCTCGGCGAGACCGACGTCCATCCGCCCTTCAGTCCGCCCGCGCGCGCCCTGCGGGAGGGGCGCGCCATCCGTTTGCAGGCGGGTGAGCCCGATTTCATGCAGTGGCTCGCCGAACGCAACGCGCGCGCCCCCGAGGGACGCCGGCACCGGACCGGCGTTCACTCGGTGATCTCGGTGCCTCTGCTGGCCCGCGGCACCACCCTCGGCGTCCTGGTCGGCGTTCGTATCGCCCATGTCGACGCCTACGAGGCCGACGACGCCGTCTTCGCCGAGGAACTCGCCAGCCGGGCCGCCGTCTGCATCGACAACGCCCGCCGCTTCGCCCGCGAACGCACCACCGCACTCACCCTCCAGCACAGCCTGCTGCCCCGGGGCCTGCCCGGACAGGCCGCCGTCGAGGTGGCCCACCGCTATCTGCCCAGCGGCTCCACCGCGGGCATCGGCGGCGACTGGTTCGACGTCATCCCGCTCTCCGGCAGCCGGGTCGCCCTCGTCGTCGGGGACGTCGTCGGGCACGGCATCCCCTCCTCGGCGACCATGGGACGGCTCTGCATGGCCGTGCGCACCCTCGCCGACGTGGACCTGCCGCCCGACGAGCTCCTCACCCACCTCGACGACCTCGTCACCCATCTGGCGGCCTACGACGAGGGCGGCGACGACGTCGCCGAACTGGGCGCCACCTGCCTCTACGCCGTCTACGACCCCGTCAGCCGCCGGCTCACCCTCGCCGCAGCCGGCCACCCCGCACCGGCCCTCGTCCTGCCCGACGGCACCGCCCGCCTCGTCGACATGACCCCCGGACCCCCGCTCGGCGTCGGCGGACTGCCCTTCGAGGCCGTCGAGCTGGAGCTGCCCGAGGGATGCGTCGTCGCCCTGTACACGGACGGTCTGATCGAGGACCGCGATCGTGACGTCGACCGCGCCACCGGCGAACTGTGCAGCGCCCTGACCGCACCCGCCGCCACCCTCGACGCCCTCTGCGACACGGTGCTGAAGGCCGTCCTGCCGGAGGAGCCGAGCGACGACGTCGCCCTGCTGCTCGCCCGCACCCGCGCCCTCGGCACGGATCAGGTCGCCACCTGGGACGTCACCCCGGACCCCGCGCAGGTGGCCGCCACCCGGCAGGCCGCCACCGAGCAGCTGTCCGCCTGGGGCCTTGAGGAGGCCGCGTTCGTCACCGAACTCGTCGTCAGCGAACTCGTCACCAACGCCATCCGCTACGGCGCGTCCCCCATCCAGCTCCGCCTGATCCGCGACCGCACCCTCATCTGCGAGGTCTCCGACGGCAGTTCCACCTCGCCCCACCTGCGCCGCGCCCACGCCTTCGACGAGGGCGGCCGTGGCCTGCTGCTCGTCGCGCAGCTCACTCAGCGGTGGGGCAGCCGGCAGACGGGCCGGGGCAAGACGATCTGGGCGGAGCAGTCGCTGGAGCCGGAGTGAGCGGCACGCAGGGCCGGGCGGGCGGGGCGCGGCGTGCTCGCAGGACTGAGCGATGCCGCAGGAGCGCCGCCCCGATCGCCGACAGAGGGTGAGGATCGCTGAAGAGACGTCGCCGCTGCGTAGCCGACGCCGTCTTCGGCCGCCGCCCACAGACCGGCGGCGGCGACGCTGCAAGGGCGATGCGGCGGTAGGACAGCCGGGTGGCGCCCGCGAAATGGGGGGCGAGCGTGCGGACCACGGGCAGGAAACCGGCCAGGAAGACGGCCCGGCCGCCATGGCGCGTCAAGTGACCGTCGCCGCCGTGCTGTGCGGAGTGGCTCTGGTCGTGCGCCGGTGGCGGTGGCCTGCCGCCCCCCTGCTGGTCACCGTGGCCACCGCGTGGTGGGGATGGCCGCTGCTGCCGCTGCTGGGGATCGCCCTGTTCGACCTGGCGGTGGTCCTGCGGGCGCGTCTGGCGGTGGGATCCGCCCTCGCCGCGCTGGGTGCCGACCTGCTCAGCTACCCGGACACCCAGCTGTGGAGGGCACAGACCTACGCGTCGGCTGTGCTGGTGCCGCCGCTGGCTGTGCTCGTCGGCCCGTGGCTGGGCAGCAGGCGACGCCCGATCCAGGCGCTGGCCTCGGACGTCGGGCATCTGCGCGTCGAGGCGGAGCTGCGCGAAGAGGCGGCCCGTGCCGCGGAGCGGTCCCGTATGTCCACCGAGATGCACGATGTGCCGGCCCACCGGCTGAGCCTGATCGCCCTGCACACCGGTGTGCTCGCCACCAGGAGCGCGCCACCCTGCCCGCACCGGTCGTCGAACGCCTCGGTCTGCTGCGCACCGCGTCGAGCTGACCACGGACGGCGAACCCGAGCAGGCTCCCACCAGTGACCGTCCGCCTCGGCCACCGGCCGCCGGCCGTCGGACGCCCTCGTCGAGGTCACCAATCCCTCCGGCGCACCCCGCGCGGACACCGTCGGCTCCGGCTACGGGCTCGTCGGTCTGCGCGAACGCGTCACGAGCCTCGGCGGCCAGCTGGATGCCGGTCCCGCCCGCGCGGGGGCCCGGCGACTGACCGCCCGCATCCCTCACCCCGCCTGCCTCGAACGGAACGGCACCCGCACATGATCCGCACCATGATCGTCGACGACGACGCCCTGGTCCGCCGACGGCCTCCAGGCCGTCGAACAGGCCACCGCACACCGCGTCGACGTAGCCCTCGTCGACCCGAAGGTGATCACCCTGACCACCTTCGACCTCGACGAGTACGTCTACAACGCCCTCGCCGCCGGAGCCGACGGATTTCTGCTCAAGGACACCGACCCGGCCGAGATCCTGCGCGCCGTCCACCTGGTGGCCGTCGGCTCCGCCATGCTCCACCCCACGGCGGCCCCGCGAACGCGACGTGCTCGCCCTTCTCGCCCGGGGCGACACCAACGCCGACATCGCCACCCGCCTCGCCATGCGGGAGAGCACGGTCAAGGCCCACGTCAGCCGCATCCTGGCGGAGCTGGACGTCACCAACCGCGTCCAGGCCGCCCTGCTGGCCCGCGACGCCGGTCTCGCCGGCTGACCGGAACGCCGCCGCCGCTCAGAACTCCTCGTGCACCTCGGGGTCCCCGCCCAGGCGCTCGGGCACCCGGTCCGCGATCGCCGCCATCTGCGCCGGGCCGAGTTCGAAGCCGAAGACGTCGAGGTTGGCGCGCTGCCGCTCGGGGCTCGACGACTTCGGGATGGGGACCGCGCCGAGCTGGAGGTGCCAGCGCAGCACGACCTGGCCGGGAGTCACGCCCATCGCCTCGGCGACGGAGACGACGGCCGGATCGTCCAGGAGCGCCGAGCCGCGGCCCAGCGGGCTCCAGCTCTCCGTGCGGACGCCCTTGGCCTCGTGGAAGGCGCGCAGCGCGTCCTGCGGGAAGAGCGGGTGCAGCTCGATCTGGTTGACGGAGGGCAGCACGCCCGTCTCCTTCTCCAGCCGTTCGATGTGTTCGGCGGTGAAGTTGGAGACGCCGATCGAGCGGACCAGGCCGTCCTCGCGCAGCTTGATCATGGCCCGCCAGGAGTCGACGAACTTGTCGACCCGGGGCAGCGGCCAGTGGATCAGATACAGGTCCACGTAGGCGAGACCGAGCCGCTGCCGGGACTCCTCGAAGGAGGCGAGGGTCTCCGCGTAGCCGTGATGACGGCCGGGCAGCTTCGTGGTCACCACGATCTCCTCGCGCGCCACCCCGCTCCGGGCCACCCCGCGGCCGACCCCGCTCTCGTTGCGGTAGTTCGTCGCCGTGTCGAGCAGCCGGTAGCCCAGGCCGAGCGCCCCGGCCACCGCCTCCTCCGCCTGGGCGTCGTCCATCGGCCAGGTGCCCAGGCCCAGGGCCGGGAGCCTCGTGCCGTCGTTGAGCGGGTGCTCCGGGATGTTGATCACGATGGGGCCTTCCCTCGACTGTGTCGTCCCTCCAGCCTCGGGGACAGGGGGCGCATCGATCAACCGGAGCGCCCCCCGGCGAGAAGCCCCCCACAGGCTTCCCACGCACCGGGAACCGAGCCGGGCCGCAGGTGACCTGTCAGGTCCCCGGCCGCCAGCCCAGCGCCGGACCCAGCTTCGTCGCCGTGTCGGTCAGGATCTGCACATAGTCCTCGTGCTCGAAGGTGAACGGCAGCGCGAAGGCGACCTCGTCGATCTCACGGAACGCGGCGTGGGCGTGCAGGCGTTCGGCGATCTCGTCCGAGGAACCCACCAGGTCGGGGGCGAACAGCAGCCGGGCCGGCCCCTGCGGGGAGGTCGTACGGGGCAGCCGCTTGGCCACGAACTCCTCGTATTTCGCGCGCTGTTCGGGCGAGGCGGAGTCGGTGGGGATGACCACGAGGCCCTGGGAGACGCGGGCGGATTCGCCGTCGGGGTGCGCGGCGCGGAAGGCGCGGATGTGAGAGAGCTGGATCTCGGCGAAGTCCCGTGTGTCGTCCGGGCCTTCGGCCTTGACGACGCTGCTGGTGAGGAAGTTCATGCCGTGGTCCCCGGCCCACTCGGCCGAGTTCAGGCTGCCCCCGCCGTACCACAGCCGGCGGCCGAGGCCCGGGGAGTGCGGCTGCACCCGGTCGGAGAACACCTCGAAGCCCTCGACCCCGCTGAAGTCGGTGGCGGACTTGCCGCGCACGAAGTCCAGCAGCCGCCGCACCCGCTCGTAGCCGAAGTCCTCCGCGCCGGACGTGTCCGGGTACAGGGCCTCCTTGACCTGGTCGTAGTGCATCGGCGGGCCGACGCTCACCCCCGGGTTGAGCCGGCCCCCGGACAGGATGTCGACCGTCGCCAGGTCCTCCGCGAGACGCAGCGGGTTCTCCCAGCCCAGCGGGATGACCGCGGTGCCGAGCTCGATCCGGCGGGTGCGCTGAGAGGCCGCCGCGAGCACGGCCACGGGGGAGGAGATGCCGTACTGCAGGTGGCGGTGGCGCACCCAGGCGCTGTCGAAGCCGAGCCGCTCGCCCAGCTCGATGATCTCCAGGGTGGTCTCGTGACCCCGGCCGGGGTCGTCCCCTTCGAACAGTCCGATGGTGAGGAAGCCCAGCTTGCGCAAGGGGCGTGAGGTCGGCGACACGGACTCCTCCAGCAGTCGTACGTCAGTGCTGCCCCGATTCTGTCAGGCGAACATTGCGTGCGTGTGATCAGATCAGCGGGATGGTGACCTCGTCCTCGACCGGCGGGTTCAGTTCCTGCGCGAGATTGCCGGTGGCCGCGTAGCAGCGCAGCCGGACCGACTCCGGCGTGACGTCCAGCCGCAGGAAGCACTTGAAGAAGGGCGGGCTGTACGTCGCCGAGCTGGGCGAGAACAGCTGGGTGTAGATCTTGCGGACGGGCAGCCGGAACCGTTTGCGGCGGTCCGGTCGGCTCCCGGTGCCCAGCAGGCCGGCGATCAGCCGGATCCGCCGCGTCACGCGCACCTCGGGGCCCGGCGTGCGGGTCGGCCCGATGCCCAGCCGCTCGGCGACGACCGCCTGGCCCTCGGCCTCGGTGAGCGCGAAGAAGCGGCTCAGCCGCAGCCGGCGCCCGTAGAGCCGGCTGTAGAAGGCGAGGGAGTCGCCGCGCAGCGGATAGCAGCGGAAGTCCTGCTCGGTGACGCCGGCGACGGACACCCGGGGGATGGTGTGCGTGGCGTGCATGAAGGCGCCCCCGCCGCCCGAGACCACGTACTGCAGGGTCCGGCCGTCCGCCAGCCGCACCGGATAGCGCTGGTAGTTGTGGATGTCGCCGCCTATCGCCGCGACGTAGCGGTGCTCGGGCGCGCTGACGATGTCGTCGACGGTACCGCCGCCCTCGATGGGGCAGGGGTGGTGCTCGCCGTCGACGTACAGGGGTGAGCCCGTGATGAGGATCTTCGGCCGCGGTCCCCGGGACACCTCGCGCAGCCACGCGCCCTGTTCGGCGTCGAGGGTGCCCAGCAGTCCGGTGTCGATCCCTATGATCCGCACGGGGCCGGCGTCGATCGCCCAGTACGGCCCCGGCTGTACGGTCTGTTGGACCGGGGCCGACCTCAACTCGCGTGCCTCGGCGAGCCGTTGACCGTCGCCCGGGCGCGGCCGGTGCCACAGCAGGGACCGCAGCCAGGCCGGGCTGAAAAGGCGCGGCGCGGGCTCGGCGGGCAGGGGCGGGGCGTCGCCGCAGAAGACCCGCATGAACGCGCCGAGGTCCTCGTACCAGTCGTGGTTGCCCGGTATCGCGTAGATGGGGGCGCGGTAGTCGCGGTACGGGCGGAAGAACTTGGTGTCGTAGTCGTCGGCGCTGCCGACCGGGTAGATGACGTCACTGGCGACGACGGCGAACGACGTGCCCTGACTGACCCTCAGAAAGCCCGGCACGACGGCGTACTGGGGGTCGTCGCCCTCGCCGGTGTCGCCGATGACCATGAAGGAGAAGTCGTCCGGGTCCTGACGCCGGATCACCTTGTCGGCGGGGGCGCCGGCCGCCGCGCGCTGCGCCACCAGGCGGCCGCGGGTGCGGCCCGTGGGGTCGCCGAACCATGAGGCCAGCACACCGTTGCGGGCGGCCCACAGCGTCCGGGGATTCAGCCACGAGATCTTCTCGACCCGGCCTGGCATGAGCTGCTGGTAGGCGCCGCGTTCGGCTCCGCCCCAGCCTGCGCCTTCGGCGGTATCGCGTGAGGAGTCAGACACCGCTGCACCGTAGCAATGATCCAATGCACGGCCACGGGCGGGTACTTCCGCGCGTCCCGCCGGCGCACCCCGGCCGACCACGTAGGTTGAGGCAGTGCGTCCCGGACGGGGGAGGCCCGGATGCGCGTATCCCGTACGGCACCGCAGGGTGCCGCCACGGGCCTGCGCCTGATCACCCGACGGCATGTCGGCCACTGCCGCACCGCCTCCGCCGTCGGTCCTTCCGTACGCCGCTGACCCTCGCCGGCCCGTCGGGCCGGTCGTTTCGTCGTGCCCTCGGAAGGAACCACCCTGTCCGGCCCCGCCCTGCGGCTCGCCGACCCGCGCAAGGTGGTCGCCGAGTGGCGCGATCGACGGCTTCAACGTCACGCCGTACCTCGCCCTCGACGGCCTCGACGGCATCGTCGACCTGCGCGTGCCGGAGCTGTAGGAACGCGGTGTCTACCGCACCGCGTACCCGGCCACGACGCTGCGCGACCACCTCGGCCTGCGCGAACCCCTCACCCATCGCTCCACGACCGGCCGGCGGCAGGCCGGTCGGCCGTCTCCTGCGCCGCACCGGCACGCCCCGCCCGGGCGGGCCGGTTCCACTCGCCGTCGCCCAGCACGAGCAGCGGATCGAACATCACCACCACCCCGGCCAGCAACAGGAAGATGACCGGGCCGATCAGCATCGGCAGCAGCAGCGAGGTCGGGCTGTCGCCGGCCCACGACGACGTCGCGCCGTGCACATGGACGCTGACCGCGGCCATCGCCGTGTAGTGCATCCCGGACACGGCGACGCCCATGACCAGGCTGGCGCCCAGGCTCGGCAGAAACCCGCGGATCGTGACGGCCGCCCACAGGGCCGCCGTCGCGGCGACCACCGCGATCAGCACGGACAGCGCCACGGTGGGCGGGGCGTAGTCGATGTCCCCGTTGAGCCGCAGCGCCGCCATGCCCAGGTAGTGCATGGCCGCGACCCCGAGACCGGTGACGACGCCCGCGAGCGACAGTGACCCGCGGCCGGCGCCCCGGTAGCCCACGATGAACACGCCGACGCCGACCACCGCGATCGCGACGGCGAGGCTGAGCACCGTCAGACCGACGTGGTAGCCGATCCGTGTCTCCTCCACCTGGAAGCCGATCATGGCGATGAAGTGCATCGTCCAGATGCCACAGCCGATCGAAGCGGCCCCCATGGCCAGCCAACCCGGCTTCCACGAATCGTTGTTGAGCAGCGTCCGCACGATGCAGCGCAGCCCCAGAGCTCCTCCTAAGCAGGCCATCACATAGGCCGCGATCGGGGTCACCACCCCGTACCGGAATCCGTCGATCGTTCCGTCCATCGCCAACTCCCCCCTGAGCGACGGCTGTTTACGACAGAAGGTCTACGTCTACGGGAGTGGTAATAGCAAGCGTTTCCCGATTGTCGGCCCGCCCGCCCCTTCCCCGGGCAGCGAACGCACAGCTCACGCACAGGCGGGCCGGGCGTGCGGGCCGCGAGCGCCTCCGGCACCGAGGGATAACCCTCGAAGCGCCGCCGTCAGGCTGACATGCCACCGACAAGCCTGTCATTCTCCCACCCAACTGCCGCACGCCAGCGGCACGTCACCCTCGGATTCTCTCGGCCCCGCACAGCTCGGCTCGTCCCGGACAGCACAGCCGTCTGCCCGGTCTGTCACCGGCCGTCCCCCGCGGCCGCAGCAGTAGGAGAACGAGTGAGACCCAACCCCCGCAAGCGGACCACCGTCGGAGCGGCCCTGCTCTCCACCGCCGCCCTCGTGGCCCTCGGCGTCCAGACGGTTCCGGCGACCGCGCTGCCCGCGGCCCCCCACCCCAGCCCCCTGCGCACCGGCGGCCTGCCCGCCGACCTGACGCCCGCCCAGCACACCACGCTGATCAAGAGCGCCGAGGCGAAGACGACGCAGACGGCCGAGACCCTGGGCCTTGGCGCCCAGGAGAAACTGGTCGTCAAGGACGTCGTGAAGGACAACGACGGCACCGTGCACACGCGCTACGAGCGCACCTACGCCGGACTGCCCGTCCTCGGCGGCGACCTGGTCGTGCACACGCCCCCGGCCTCACTGGCCGCCGGCACGGTGAGCACGACCTTCAACAACAACCGCCGTACCGTCTCGGTCAAGTCCACGACCGCCACGTACGGCAAGGCCGCCGCCGAGACCAAGGCCCTGACGGCCGCCAAGGCGCTCGACGCGAAGGACCCCGCCGCACAGAGCGCCCGCAAGGTGATCTGGGCCGGCCAGGGCACGCCGAAGCTCGCCTGGGAGACGGTCGTCAGCGGTCTGCAGGACGACGGAACGCCCAGCAAGCTGCACGTCATCACCGACGCCGCCACCGGCGCACAACTCGCCCGGTACGAGGGCGTCGAGACCAGCACCGGCAACAGCCAGTACAGCGGCACCGTCAACCTCTCCACCACGCAGTCGGGGTCGACGTACCAGCTGTACGACACCACGCGCGGCGGCCACAAGACGTACAGCCTGAACAACGGCACGTCCGGCACCGGCACCCTGATGACCGACACGGACGACGTGTGGGGCACCGGCTCCGGCTCCAACACCCAGACCGCCGGCGTGGACGCCGCCTTCGGCGCCCAGACCACCTGGGACTTCTACAAGAACACCTTCGGGCGCAGCGGCATCAAGAACGACGGCGTGGCCGCCTACAGCCGCGTCCACTACAGCTCGTCGTACGTCAACGCCTTCTGGGACGACGACTGCTTCTGCATGACCTACGGCGACGGCTCCGGCGGCACCCACGCCCTCACCTCGCTCGACGTGGCCGGCCACGAGATGAGCCACGGCGTCACCTCCAACACGGCCGGACTCGACTACAGCGGTGAGTCGGGCGGCCTGAACGAGGCGACTTCGGACATCTTCGGCACGGGCGTCGAGTTCTACGCCAACAACTCCTCCGACGTGGGCGACTACCTCATCGGCGAGAAGATCGACATCAACGGCGACGGCACCCCGCTGCGCTACATGGACAAGCCCAGCAAGGACGGCTCCTCGGCCGACAGCTGGTACTCCGGCGTCGGCAACCTCGACGTGCACTACTCCTCGGGCCCGGCGAACCACATGTTCTACCTGCTCTCCGAGGGCAGCGGCAGCAAGACCATCAACGGCGTCACCTACAACAGCCCCACCTCCGACGGCGTCGCCGTCGCCGGCATCGGCCGGGCCGCGGCCCTGCAGATCTGGTACAAGGCGCTGACGACATACATGACGTCCAGCACCGACTACGCGGGCGCCCGCACCGCCGCCCTCAACGCGGCCGCGGCGCTGTACGGCTCCAGCTCCACGCAGTACGCCGGGGTCGGCAACGCCTTCGCCGGCATCAACGTCGGCAGCCACATCACCGTCCCGTCGACGGGCGTCACCGTCACCAACCCGGGCAGCCAGACCGCCACCGTCGGCACCGCGGTGAGCCTGCAGATCTCCGCCGCCAGCACCAACAGCGGCTCCCTGACGTACGCCGCGACCGGACTGCCCACCGGCCTGTCGATCAACAGCTCCACGGGCGCGATCACCGGCACGCCCACCACGGCCGGCTCCTACAGCACCACCGTCACGGTGACCGACTCGACCGGCGCCACCGGGACCGCGTCCTTCACCTGGACCGTCAACTCCTCCGGGGGCGGCGGCTCCTGCACCGCGACCCAGCTCCTGGGCAACGCGGGCTTCGAGTCCGGCAACACCACCTGGACGGCGACCAGCGGCGTCATCACCAACGACAGCGGCCAGGCGGCCCGTACCGGCTCCTACAAGGCGTGGCTCGACGGCTACGGCTCGACCCACACGGACACGGTCTCGCAGTCGGTGACGATCCCGAGCGGCTGCACCAACACCACCTTCACCTTCTACCTCCACGTCGACACGGCCGAGACCACCACCAGCACCCAGTACGACAAGCTGACGGTCACCGCCGGGTCGACCACCCTGGCCACCTACTCCAACCTCAACGCGGCCTCCGGCTACGTCCAGAAGTCCTTCAGCCTCGGATCCTTCGCGGGCAGCACCGTCGCCCTGAAGTTCTCCGGCGTCGAGGACACCTCGCTCCAGACCAGCTTCGTCATCGACGACACCGCCGTCACGACCGGCTGATCCGCCCCGCTCGACCGACGTCCCGCACGCGGACTCCCCTCCGCGTGCGGGACGTCGTCGCGACCGCTCAGTTCAGCGGGTCGAGCGTCAGGTACGCCTGGCGCGGCGCGCCGTCGTGGACGAGCGACTCCTGCTGTCCGACGTCGTCGAAGGCGAACGCGTAGGCCTTCCCGTCGGCCATCTGGGCGTGGATCTTGCGCGCGTAGTGGTTGGTCACGGCGTCCTGGTAGAAGTTCGCCGTCGTGGTGTCCGGCTGATTGCTGTCGACGAGCAGCGTGGAACGGTTGAAGCCCGCGCACAGGGTGCGGGAGATGGGCCCGCGCACGGCGTCGTTCGGGGCGTCGAGGAGCCTGTGGCAGCCGAAGATGCTCGCTGCGTCCGGTTTCTGGAAGCTGGTGAGGACCGTTCCGGAGGCGTTGGTGAAGTTCATGACCCCGCCCGAGACCCGGCCGTAGTACTTCGTGCCCGGCTGATCGGCGAACGGCGTCACGGTCAGGGTCGTCGTGGCGTACTTCTGCCAGACGCGGTTGACGTAGTCGTCCATGACGTTCGCCGGAAGGGCCCCGGTCTCCACCCCGTACAGCGGGGAGAGCGCCCGCAGCACGGTCCCGTCGGACCGGCTCTGCACGAGGTTCGCCCAGCCGCCGGGCTGAGCGCGCAAGGCGGAGAAGAACCCGTTGTAGCCGCCGGTCCTGAGATGCCCGGTGCTCACCGTGCTCCCGTCGGCGCGCTGCACGCCGACCGCGTACGGCGCGGAGAACATGTCGACCTGGGTGCTGTTCAGCCACAGCCCGGAGTCGTTCAGCGTGTACTCCGACCAGTTGAACAGGATGTCGCGGTTCGGGTCGCTCGGGTTCTGCACGGCCGGCTGCACCAGCCCGCCGGTGGTCAGGCGGAAGTCGAGCTTGCGCCCGTACGAGAAGTAGAGCCGGCCCGAGAACTTCGGGATGCGGATCGTGGCGGACTGTCCGGCGGCCGGTCCCGTGATCGACGCGTCGGGTGCCGGGGTGGGCGGGGTGCCGCCGGCGGGCCAGGCGTGGAAGGCGCCGTTCGCGTCCGCCCAGCCCTGCTGTCCCGTCGTCAGCAGGGTGCCGAGGTTGTAGACATGCAGGGCGTCGCCACGGCCGGAGTTGTTGGTGATCTTGAGCGGGACGGTGTCGGGGACGGCGGCCGTGGCCGGCGGTCCGAGGGTGAGCAGCGCGCCGATGAGGGCGATCGCCGCGAGCAGTGCTGTGCTGATCCTGGTGAGCACTCTCCACCTCCGTGGGGGGAGGCCTGTGGGGCAGGCCTGTGGGGGTTGGTCCGTACCTGTTGAGAGCGCTCTCAACGTGACATCGGGGTGTGCCCATGTCAACAACGTGAACGAAAGAGGGCGCCCGCGGCACGGCCTGCCGCGGACGCCCCTGTCAACGGAGTCGGGGTCAGAAGGTCCGCTTCAGCAGATCCAGCAACGCGGCCCAGTGCCGCTCCGCGGCCTGCTCGTCGTAGGCGGAGGTGTCGGCCTGCGTATAGCCGTGCTCGGCGCCGGTGTAGACCTCGCAGGTGTGCCGGACACCGGCGGCGGTGAGGGCCTGATCGAAGCGCTCGATCTGCTCCGGCGGCAGGCCGGGGTCGTTGTCGGCGTGGCCGAAGTACACCTCGGCCGTGATGTGCTCGGCGGCCAGATGCGGGCTGTCCGGCGCGTCGGTGACAAGACGGCTGCCGTGGAAACCGGCCACCGCCGCGATCCGGTCCGGATGGGCGCCGGCGGTCGGCAGGGTGAGCCGGGCGCCCATGCAGTATCCGGTCACCGCGACCGGACCAGCTGCGACCAGAGGGCTCTCCTCCATCCACCGCAGATATGCGTCGGCGTCCCGGACGATCAGCTCGGGGGTCAGCGCCAGCACCATCGGGTAGACCGACTCGAAGATCTCCGGGCGCGCGGCGGGGTCGATGAACTCGGGCAACTCCCTGACGGGGGCGCGCCCGTGGCGGTAGAACAAGTTGGGCACCAGCACCGTGTAGCCGGCTTCGGCGAGCCGGTCGGCCATCGCCCGCAGGTGCGGACGCAGACCGAACGCGTCCTGGTACAGCAGCACGCCCGGCCGGGGCGTTCCGTCGCCCGGATGCGCGACATAGGCGTCCGCGACGCCGTCCTCGGTGGGGATGTCCACGGCTGTTCCCTGTACGGAGGTCATGGGGGCGCCTCTCTGTGCGGTTCACGACGAGCACTCGACCGGTCCGGCCGGGCCGGTCCGCGCTCATCGTTGCACGCACCACCGAACCGGCCGCGAGGGCCCCTGACCCGCAGGAGCGGCGGGGGAGTTACTCGAACCGGGAGGTGTCACCGGCCCCGTGCCGCACGATCTCCGCCTCGCCGTCGGAGAAGTCGATGACCGTCGTCGGCTCGGTGCCGCAGTCACCGGAGTCCACCACCCCGTCCACCACGTGGTCGAGCTGGTCCTTGATCTCCCAGCCCTGCGTCATCGGCTCGTCCTCGCCCGGCAGCAGCAGGGTGCTGGACAGCAGGGGCTCGCCGAGCTCGGCGAGCAGGGCCTGGGTGACGACATGGTCCGGGATGCGCACGCCCACCGTCTTCTTCTTCGGGTGCTGGAGCATGCGCGGCACCTCCTTCGTCGCCGGGAGGATGAAGGTGTAGCTGCCGGGCGTCGACGCCTTGATCGCGCGGAACACGTCCTTGTCCACCCGCACGAACTGGCCGAGCTGCGCGAAGTCCTGGCAGACGAGAGTGAAGTGGTGCCGGTCGTCCAGGTCGCGGATGGCCCGGATCCGGTCGATGCCGTCCTTGCTGCCCAGGCGGCAGCCCAGCGCGTAGCAGGAATCCGTCGGGTACGCGATCAGCGCGTCCGCCCGGATGGCGGCCGCGACCTGGGAGATGGTGCGCGGCTGGGGGTTGTCGGGGTGAACGTCGTAGTACTTCGCCATTGGCTGAGTTTATGCCGTGCCGCGGCCGCCGGTCCTCTCGGCGGCGGCCCACGACGTGCGCCCTGTGAGCTCGCGGCGTGTCTTCCCGCCCTGCACCGGGCCCTGGACCGCCGGCCCCGTCCGCCGTCCCGCATCCCAAGCCCTCCGAGGGGCAGCTCCTGCTGTTGAAGTTCGTCGGGCAGCAGGAAGGTGCCACCGTGCGCGAGGCCGCCGGCGCCCTGCTGATGAAACCCGACAACGTCAGCGTCCCTGGTCTCCCAGCTCACCGCGCTCGGACTGCTGGAGCGCCGCCAGGACAGCGGCGACAAGCCGGTCGCCCACCTCCGTCCGACGCCACGCCGGCGCCTCACCGACGTCGGCGACCTGGAAGCGGCCTTCCTCGCGCAGACCCTGCGGTCCCTCACCGACGATGAGCCGGACGCGCTCGTCTCACTGACGCGCCATCTGCGCACCGCCGCGCACTGAGCACCGCGCGCGCCCGTGTCGCCCCTTCCCTCACCGCACCCGTACACGGACAAGGCCCTGCTCCTCACGCCGTCCGCCTCCGTGGTCACCGGCTGCCGTGCGGCGGGGGAGTGTTCGCATCGGGGAGTGTTCGCATCGGGTGGGGTAACGTCCCGGACCGATATGACTGGTTCGGCCCGCGCGGGCCGTGAGGGGACGAGGAGAGCGGCGAGATGGCCGGCCCGGACGACGAGAGCCTCCACACCGACCCGGCGGACGGCGCCGACGCGGCGTGGGCGCGGGAACTCCTCGACCACCTGCGTCCCGCGGGACGTGACGTCGGCAGAATCGTCGAGTGGCTGGCGGCCACCGCCGACGCGACCGTCTCCCTGCGCGACGACACCGGCGCCTGCCTCGCCGGAGCGCCGACCCCGCTGGACGAGAGCCTGGTCGCCGACATCACCGGCGGCCGACTCGCCTCCGCCGCCTGGGAGGGCGGGGGCAGGTACACGCGCCTGATCAGGGTCGAACTCCCGTGTCCGGCCGCCGCCGGCGTGCTCGCCGTGACCCGCACGAGCCCCTTCGACCGGCGCGCCTCCGACATCGTCACGCACACCGTGGGCGCTCTGGAACTCCTGCTGCGCGTACAGCAGACCGCGGCGACCGGACACCGCCTGGCCCGCGCCACCGCCGATCTGCGCCTGGCCATCCTGCAACTGCTCATGGTCGAGGACACCGTCGCCGCCCGCCGCGTCGCCGCCGGGCTGTGGCCCGGCCTGCTGGACACCGACACCGCCTGCGTCTACGTCGTCGAGAGCAGCCCCGAGGAACGCGACCGGCTCGCCGCGGCCTGCCTGGCGGCGACCCACGACGAAGCCCTCGTCGTGCGCTGCCCCGCCATGGACGGCCACGTCATCGTCGTCGTCCCGGACGACAGCGCGGGCCGCGCCCTGCGCGCCCTGTGCGACCGCCACCCCGGCGCGTTCCTCGGCGGCAGCGTCCGCCAGAGCCTCGCCCGCACCGCCACCGCCTACGGCCAGGCCGTCAGCGCCCTCGCCGTCGCCCGCTTCCGACCCGACAAGACGGCCGTCTACGCCGAACGCACCCACCCCGAACGCCTGATGGACCCCGAGGTCCTGCGCTCCTGGACGACCCGTCTGCTGCGCCCCCTCGACGTCCTGGCGCACCACACCCGCGCCGAACTCCTCGCCACCACCCGCCTCGGTCTGGAGTTCACGGCGGTCAGCGCGGCGAAGGTGCTCGGCGTCAGCCGCAACACCGTCCGCGCCCGCATGGAACGCGTCGAGGCCCTGCTGCGCACCGACTTCTCCGACCTCACCGTGCGGGCCGCCGTCCACCTCGCGCTCAACGCCCAGGTCGCCATCGCGGACGACCTCACGGCCGGCGAGCCGGCCCCCGCCCGCCTCGGTGAACTGCTCGCCGGGCCCGCGCTGAGCGGCTGGGCGCAGGACCTGCTGGCCCGTCTCGACACCGACGGCCGTGACCTGCGCGGCACCCTGCGCGCCTGGATCGCCGCCGGCGGCAACGCCGAACGGGCCGCCCACCGGCTGGGCGTGCACGCGCAGACCGTCCGCGAACACGTCCGCAGCGCCGAACCCGTCCTGGAACGCCAGCTCCTCGCCGCCGGCAGCGACCTCTACGAAGTCGTCCTGGCCCATCTGGCGGTCGGCGACCTCGACCAGCCCGACCTGCACGGATCGGCCGGGCGGTCCGAATCGGGCCATCCGGACTCGGCTGTGCACAGGTGAGTCCTCCGGCCCCGTGAGCGGGCACCGGCACGATACCCAACGCGGTCACCGGGCACGTAGGTTCGGGGAACCGCGGAGGTGCGACCGGCACGGGGGACTGGTCGCACCCCCGCGCCCGCTCAGTCCCGCAACCGGACCGGGATCTCCTGCCAGCCGCTCGCGATGAACGAGGGCACCTGCCGCAGCTCCCCGGCGCCGGTGTCCAGCCGCAGGCCGGGGAAGCGGTCGAACAGCGCGGGCAGCGCCGTCAGTGCCTCCATCCGGGCCAGTGGGGCCCCGATGCACCGGTGCACACCGATCCCGAAGGCCAGATGGTCGTCCGCCGCGCGCGCCGCGTCGAACACCTCCGCCTGCGGCCCGTAGTGCGCCGGATCCACGTTCGCCGCCGCGTACGTCGTGATGATCGCGTCCCCGGCGGGAATCGTCACGTCACCGACCTTCAGATCGCTGACCGCGAAGCGCAGCGGCAGCGTGGCGATCGACGGATACAGCCGCAGCGTCTCGTCCACGACCGACTCCCAGCCGATCTCGCCGCGCCGCACCGCCGCCAGCTGCTCGGGGCGGCGCAGCAGCGCCACCACCGCGTTCCCGATCAGGTTCACGGTCGTCTCGAAGCCGGCCCCGATGACCAGCAGCAGCGTGTACAGCAGCTCCTCGTCGCTGAGCCGGTCGCCCTCCTCGTCGCGTACCCGGATCAGCTCGGTCGTCATGTCGTCGCCCGGGTGCTCGCTCTTGTGGGCGATGAGCGAGCCCAGCACCGTGCCGATCTGCTCCTGGACGAAGGCGGCATGCTCCGGGCTGGGGTCGGAGGTGTCCATGATCGCCGCGATGAGCCGGCCGGTGGCCGCCCTCAACTCCTCGGGCACGCCGAAGAGTTCGCAGATGATCCGCAGCGGCAGCGGGTACGCGAAGCCGGCCTTCAGATCGACGGCGCCCTCGCCCTTGTCGAGCGTGTCCAGCAGCTCCGCCGTGATCGCCTCCACTCGCTCACGCAGCGCCTCCGTACGGCGGTGGGTGAAGCTCGGCGCCACCAGTCTGCGCAGCCGCGTGTGGTCCGCGCCGTACGTGGAGAGCATGTTGATCACACCGACCCAGCCCAGGATCCAGCCCCAGGAGGGGTGTTCGCCGAGCTCCGCCCAGTGCCGCCAGTGCCGCCGGGGGTCCTTGCTGACCTGCGGGTCCAGGATCAGCGCCTTGAGGGTGTCGTACCCGGTGGGCGCCCAGGCCGGGATGCCGCCGGGCAGTTCGACGGGCACGATCGGGCCCAGGGCGCGCAGCCGGGCGCTCTCGGCGTGCACATCGGCGCCGAACGGGTCGAGGACGATGCGGTCGGTCACGGTCACGAACGGACTCCTGAGGGGTCGGGAGAGGAACTGGCGGAGCGGGCGCTGAACCGGACGGGCAGAGCGGTCAGCGAGCGGTGGAACGGGCCGGGCCGCCAGGTCAGCCGCTCGCGCGGCACGACGGGGTCGAGGTCGGGCAGCCACTGGGTGAGCTGCTCGATCGCCTCGGTGACGATGAGCAGCGTGTGCTGTTTTGCCGGACAGGCGTGCGCCCCGGCCCCCCACGACAGGTGCGAGGCGTCGTTCGGATGCCGGCCGCCGGTGACCTGCTGCTCCGCGACAGGGGCGCCTCCCCCGCCCTTCGGGTCAGGGGGGAGCCCGAGCGCCCCGTACGACATCACCACCGGCACCGCCTCGCGCAGCCACACCCCGTGGAAGGCCACGGGCTCGCGGGCGTAGTAGATGCCGTAGTTCGCCAGCGGCGTCTCGTGGTGCAGCACCTCGACCACCGCGTCCAGCACCGGGCGGGCGCCGCTGGTGAGGGTGGAGTAGTAGAGCGGGTTGCCCAGGACCCTCGACAGCGTGTTGGACAGCAGGTTCGCGGTCGGCTCGAACCCGGCGCCGAGGGTCAGGAACACCTGCCAGGTGACCTCCTCGCGGGTCAGCCGGGCCGGATGGTCCAGCAGCCGGCTGGGCAGGTCGTCGCCGGGCTGCTCGGCCTTGGCCGCGATGAGCTCCAGCACGTACTGCGCGTACTGCGCCTCGCCCTCGGCGGCCTGCGCGCCGCCCTCCATCATCTTGCCCAGACCCTCGTTGAGCCGGTCGCCCTGAGCGTCCGGCAGCCCGAACAGGTCGTTCAACACCAGCGCCATCAGGGGCCGCGCGAAGTCCGCGACCAGGTCCGCCTCGCCGTGCGGACCGATGCGCCCGGCCAGCAGTCGCACCGCCCGGTGCACCCGCTCGCGCAGGTCGTGCGGTTCCACCAGGTCGAAGACGTCGATGAGGGTGGTGCGGTAGCGCAGGTGCGCGGCGCCGTCGGAGAACAGGGCGTTGGGCCGCCAGCGCATCATGCCGAGCACCGGCGAGTCGACGGGCACGGTCGCCTCCCATGCGCGCGGGTCGTGCGAGAACGTCTCCTCGTCGTGCAGCACGTCCAGCGCGGCCCGCCGGTCGGTGATCACGTACGCGGGCACTCCGGGAGCCAACTCGGCCCAGCCGACGGGTCCTTGGGCGCGCAGCGCGTTGTAGTAGCGGTGCGGATCCGGCGCGAAGCCGTCCTCCCACAGGCGTACGGGCACGGAGCGGGAGAAGTCGCGCCGGTCGGCGGGGTAGGCGGTCACCGGGCCTCCACGGGGTCGCGGCCGACGAGATGGTCGACCAGCGCGAGCAGCGCGTCGATCGAGGAGTTCGCGTCCCGCGCGTCACACGTCACCATCGGCGTCCCCGGCTCCAGGTCCAGCGCCCGGCGCAGCTGCTCCTCCCCGTAGTGGCGGGGCGCGTCGGGAAAGGCGTTGAAGGCGACCGCGTACGGCAGCCCGCTCTCCTCCACCAGGCCCAGCACGTCGAACGACGCGTCGAGCCGGCGGCTGTCGACCAGGACGAGCGCCCCCAGCGCCCCGTAGGCGATGTCGTCCCACAGCTCACGGAAGCGTTCCTGCCCGGGCGTGCCGAACAGGTACAGCACGACGCCACCGGGCAGGCTGATCCGCCCGAAGTCGATGGCGACGGTGGTCGTCGTCTTCTCCCGCACCCCGGCCAGGTCGTCCACGTGCGCGGAGGCCTCGGACAGGTGCTCCTCGGTGTGCAGCGGCCGGATCTCGGACACCGAGTCGATCAGGGTCGTCTTGCCCACCCCGAAGGGCCCCGCGACGAGGATCTTCACCAGATCGCGGGCGGTGTCCGGCAGGTGGACGGCGCCGGGTGCGCCGGCGCTAGGTGCGGTGCTTGAGGGCGCGGAGGCCATCGGCCACTCTCTTCAACAGGTCGGGGTCGAACCGGTCGGCGGGCGGGATCGGCGCGCGGGCGAGGACCAGGTCCCGGTCGACGAGGTCGGCGGCCAGCACCCGCACCGCGGAGACCGGCAGCCGGAGCAGCGCCGCCGCCTCCACCACCGCCAGCGATCCGCTCTCCAGGGTGTCCAGCAGGGCGAGTTCGGCGGCGGGGAGCCCGGCGGGCAGCGGCTCCCCGCTGCGGGCGAGCACCGACAGCCGCTCCAGGTGGGGGCGGCTGGGCCGGGTCACTCCGCCGGTCGACAGATATGCGGGGACCAGGGGCCGGCCGGCCGGGCGGCGGGTCATGCCGAGGGGATGTCGTCGGCTCCTCGGGGCGCGGCCGCCATGGCCTTCTCGCCCAGTCGCGCCACCTGGGAGTGCACCCGGTGCGCCAGCAGGTCCAGCCGTACCTCGCCGTCGCCGTAGGCGGCCACGCAGGTGCCGTGGTCGGTCGGCACGATCAGCACATATCCGTGGTCGGACTCGATGACGATCTGCCGTACGTCGGCCCGCTCCCGGTCGGCGAACGCGGCCGCCGCCGTCCGGCAGGCCCCCTGCACCGTGCTGGTGATGGCGGCCACCCGCTCCGCCGACGGCTGCGACAGGGCATCGGTGTACCCCGTCACGAGCCCGTCCCGGGTCAGCATGACGGCGGCCAGCACGTGCGGCACCTGCATGATCGGGTCCAGCACCCATGCCGTGTCGCCCGTGTTGCGGCTGGTCATCCGGCCGCTCCCCCTTCGTTGTCGGTCTGGTCGGTCTGGTCGGTCTGGTCGGTCTGGTCGGTCTGGTCGGCCGGGGCGTCCGCGTGGACGCCCTCGCCGGTGTTCCGGGCGGCGGCGCGGGCCGCCGCCGTGCCGGACTGCAGCGCGCCGAGCGCGGCCGCGGCCTCCTCCGGGGCGCGCGCCGGACGCCGCACCGGGGTCTCCTGCGGTGCGGCTGCCCGGGTGCGGCGACGGCGCTGTGGCAGGCCGTCGGCGTCCAGCGGTTCGTGATGCCCGGGCGGCGGCTCCGGCACGCCGGCCTCGGTGTCGTACGCGTGGGCGGCCGCGGGCCGGTCGGGCACAGCCGCGCGTGTCGTACGCGTGGTGCGCGGGGCGCTCGCGGCCGGCGGCCGGTCGGCCGGGTCGAGGATGCTGAGGAGGTGGCTGTCGACCCGCAGCACCGCGCGCACTCCGCCGTACGGGGAGGCCGAGGAGACGTCGACGGCCAGGTCGAACTGCCGGGTCAGTCGGCCGATCGCGGCCAGCCCCATGCGCGGCGGATCGCCGAGGTCGGTGAGCAGGATGGGGTCGTCACCGGCCACCAGCCGCTGGGCGCGGTCGCGTTCGTCCCGTGTCATGCCGAGACCCGCGTCGTCGATCGTGACGCACGCCCCGTGGTGGACGTGCTCCAGGCTCACCACGACGTCGGTGTCCGGGGCGGAGTGCCGCAGCGCGTTGTCGAGCAGTTCGGCGACGATGATGGCCACCGGCTCGACGGCGTGCGAGACCAGGGCGGTACCGGGCTCCAGGTGGTTGTGGACCTTGACCCGGTGATAGCCCGCGAGGCGCGCCTGACCGCCGGTCACCGCGTCCACCAGGTGGGACTCCTCGCGCGCCAGCCCCACCCACGCCCCGCACACCACGGCGGCGACCTGCGCGCGGCGCAGCGACTGCTCGTTCTCGTGGTCCAGCCGGAACAGGGTCTGCGCCAACTCCGGGTCGTCGTAGCGTTGTTGCAGTCCGCGCAGAGCGTCCTGCAGCCGGTAGAGGGCCGCCTGGATCTCCCGGGTGGCGCCCCGCATCCCGGCCTGCGCCGCGGCGTCGACCCGGGTGCGCTGGGCGGCCACCTCGGACTGCAGCGCCAGCACCACGTTCTCCAGGGCGATGCCCAGGGACGTGCCGGTGGTCAACGGCTGGAGCGGTCCCGGCACCGTCAGGTGCGGATGGGCCACCTGACGGGCGGCGGCCGGCACCCGCCGCACGGCCAGATGCTCGACCTCGGCGGTGAACGACCGCAGGGAACCGTCGAGTTGGGTGCGCAGGGCGGCGATCTCCGCTCGCTGCCGGGCCTGTTGCCGCCGTAGCCGCAGCAGTCCGCCGCCGAGGGCGAGCGCGGACAGTGTGCCGGCGGCCAGGCCGCCGGTCACCAGGTCCGGTAATTCGATCATCGAAGAGGTTCCAGGGAGGGTCGGGCGTCGTCGCGAGGTTCAGGGCAGGGCTGGGCCCGATGCGTTTGAACCGGGCACGTGCAGCACACTACACATCGCCATCGACCGATCCCGTGCGGTTGAGCGAGACTGTGCTCCGAATGTGCCCGGTATCTGTTCACTTCTGCGTTGGCTGTCTGAATGTCCTTGGGGCACAGGTGAGTTGGGAGGGCCGCTTCGGCGCCCCCGCCGCCGGACCGTGCCCGCCTGCCCCGCGTGCAGGGGGTGTCCCCGACGCGTCACCGACCGCACACCGGGGCCAGCACGGCCAGTGTGCCGTTGGCCTGGCGCAGTGCCAGCTCCAGTGTGGCGGGTGCGTGCAGCGCACCGGTACCGTCCGGCGGAATCAGCCACTCCAGGAACCGGGCGGCCCGGTACGGCGGAGGCACCGCCACCCAGGAACCCCGGCCCGCCCGCCGCAGCCCCGCCCCGATCCACCGGCTGCCGGGGTCGGGCGGCAGGAAGAACCCCACCCGGTGCGCCGCGGTGTCCACCAGCGTGGGTCCCGGCGCGGGGCGCGAGGTCTGCCAGAGCAGGTCCAGGGTGAGCAACCCCAGGCCGTCGGGCACGCTCAGCACGTCCCAGTAACGGCCGGCCTCCAGCAGAGCGACCCCGTCGCCCTGGTCCCACTCCCGCTTGCACCTGCGCGGGTCCGTCGCGGCGGCGGCCAGCCACTCCACGCCGCGCATCCACATCACATTGCTCATGTCGGCTCCGTGTACCGTCCGCCACCGGCCGCACGCCGACCGGGCGTATGCATGCTGGTAGATATTTCTACGTGGCGGAAGGGGTGGCGAACCGTGGCGTTTCAGTCTGTTTCGTTCGACGTTCGCGCCACTGTTCGGCACCCTCCGGGTACACCGAGGGTCCGTGCCGGGACCCCGCGCCTCAGGGCGTGCCCGAAGGAAGCCTGAAGCCGGGCGGCTCGGCCTGGCGCAGCTCGGCCAGCAACTCGTTCTGCCCCGCCAGGAGTTCGGTCAGGATGCGACGGGCGGCCCGCAGCAATTCGGCCACGTCACCGCCCGCGAGCGCGTAGGTGACGGTCGAACCCTCCCGGATCGACACCACGATCCCGGACCGGCGCAACACCGCCAACTGCTGGGACAGGCTGGACGGTTCGATCTCGATCTCGGTGAGCAGGTCCCGCACGGCGACGGGGCCGCCCTGCAGCAGTTCCAGGACCCGGATGCGTACCGGGTGCCCGAGCATGCGGAAGAACTCGGCCTTGGCCTGGTAGAGGGGAACCTGCATGGTCACTCACTCGCTCCCTGCCGCGTTCGGCGCGTGGTTCTCGATGGTGCGGCGGCGCGCCTGTCCGTGCGCCGCCGCGCGCGACGTGCTGCGCCACGATCCTGGTGGCTGCGGGCCCCGCACACCCGTGTGATGCGTTGATCTGGATGTGTCGAGATGAAGAAATCTTCAATTCGAGGGCGTGCGAAGCCACGGTCCGTCCGGTCCTCTACACCTCGAGGTCGGCCTCGATCCGCTTGAGCTGGTGGCGGGCCATCGCCAGGTTGGACCGCTCGCGGTCCAGGACGAGGTAGAGGAACAGACCGCTGCCGCCACGCCCCTTGAGCAGCCGGATCAGGTGGTACTGGCCGCCGAGCGTGATCAGGATGTCCTCGATCTCGCCCTTCAGCCCCAGGTGTTCCATGGTGCGGACCTTGGCGCGGATCACATCGGTGTTGCCGGCCGCCGCGACGTTCAGGTCGAGATCCTTGCCCCCGCCGAGCGTGCCGAGAGCCATGCCGCTGGTGTAGTCGACGACGGCGACCCCCAGCGCCCCCTCCACCGCGGTCATCGTCTCCTTCATCGAGATCTCCACGTTCGCCATGGCGCTCCTCCTGCCGGTTGCACGGGCCCGGGCTTCTCCGGCCCCGCTGGTGCCCCGACCGTACGAAGCCTGTCCCCCGAGTGGGTGACGTGCTTCGGGACTGGTCCAAGAGGCGTCGGAACATGAAGATCTCCGCACCTTTTTGACCGTGGACATACGAGAGTTGAGCGGTACTTCCTCCTGTTGGGCCGAACGGGTGCCGCTGCCGTGTCGCGCGGGTGTTTGGCGCGGCACGGGCACTCAACCGGCGCGCCGGCGGCTAGGCATGACCCGAGCACCGGTGTGGAGGAGGCGGTCCGTGGAGGGTGAGCGCGGCAGCGCGGTCCGCAGGGCCGCCGACGCGACCGACGAGCGGCTGCCGCTGTACGACGGCGGCGGACTGCTGCGCAAGGCGTTCCCCCACCACTGGTCGTTCTTCCTCGGCGAACTGGCCCTCTACAGCCTGATCGTCCTGCTGCTGACCGGGGTGTGGCTGACGTTCTTCTTCCAGCCCGAGATGCACGAGGTCGTCTACCGCGGCCGGTACGTGCCCCTGAGCGGCGTCCGGATGTCCGCGGCCTTCGACTCCACCCTGCAGATCAGCTTCGACGTGCGCGGCGGGCTGCTCATCCGGCAGGTGCACCACTGGGCGGCCCTGGTGTTCGTCGCCGCGATCGGCGTGCATGTGCTGCGGATCTTCTTCACGGGCGCCTTCCGCAGGCCGCGGGAGATGAACTGGGTCATCGGCGTCACGCTGTTCGTGCTCGCGCTGGCCGAGGGCTTCGCGGGCTACTCCCTCCCGGACGACCTGCTCTCCGGCACGGGCCTGCGCATCGCGCAGGGCATCATGCTGTCCATCCCGGTGGTGGGCACCTACGTGAGCATGTTCGCGTTCGGCGCCGAGTTCCCCGGTCACGACATCGTGCCCCGGCTGTACAGCCTGCACATTCTGCTGCTGCCGGGCGCGCTGTTCGCGCTGGTCACCCTCCATCTGATCCTCGTCTTCCACCTGAAGCACACGCACTGGCGCGGCCCGGGCAGGACGAACGCGAACGCCGTCGGCAGACCCTTCGTCCCCCAGTTCACGGCCGGCTCGGGCGGCCTGTTCCTCATGGTCTTCGGGGTGCTGACCCTGATGGGCGGTCTCGCGCAGATCAACCCCGTGTGGGTGTACGGCCCCTACCGCCCGGACATCGTGTCGACCGGCTCCCAGCCCGACTTCTACGTCGGCTTCCTGGAAGGCGCGCTACGACTGGTACCGCCCTGGGAGACCAACCTCGCCGGACACACCCTGATGTGGAACGTCCTGCTGCCGGCCGTCGTCCTGCCCGGGCTGCTCTTCACCGCCCTGTACGCGTACCCGTTCGTGGAGCAGCGGCTCACGGGGGAGTGGCAGCAGGAGCATCATCTGTGCGACCGGCCGCGTGAACGCCCCGTGCGCACCGGGCTCGGCGTCGCCGGGATCGTCTTCTACGGCGTCCTGCTGCTGGGCGGCGGCAACGACATCGTCGCCCAGACGTTCCGCATCTCCGTCAACGCCCTCACCTGGATCCTGCGCGTCGCCCTCGTCGTCGGCCCGGTCCTGGCCTTCCTGCTGACCCGGCGCCTGTGCCACGCCCTGCTGGCCGCCGAGCGGGAACGCCTCACCGAGGGGGAGGAGACCGGCGAGGTGCGCCAGTCCGTGTCCGGCGGTTACGAGAGCGACCACCGGCCGGTGGAGAGGTTCCGGCCGGGCGCCCCCAGGACACCGGTCAGTCCACCCGGCCGGAGTCCCGGTCTGCGTACTGGAAGACCATCGCGAACACCCCGGCTCCCAGTACGCCGGCGCCGATGAGGAACAGCCACAGTCCGAACACCACCCCGGTCGCGGTGACGGCGAACCCGGCGGCGACGACGACCGGCCAGGGGCTCTCGGGCGGGAAGAACTCCAGCGGCCCGGCGCCGTCGGCCACTTCGGCGTCCCCGCGGTCCTGAGGGCGCAGCCCCTTGCGCCGGTAGTGGGTCGCACAGAAGAACGAGATCACCGCGGCCATGAGGCACGCGACGATCAGCGCCGCGGTACCGGCCGGATCGGCGTGCGACCACACCCCGTAGAGCACCGCGCAGCCCCCGAAGAAGGCGGCGACACCGCCGAAGAGAAACGACTCGGCCCTCATCGCAGACCCTCCTCGCGCGCCAGTTCCACGACGGCCGGATGGTGCAGATCGAAGGCCGGGGACTCCGACCGCACCCGCGGCAGCGCCGTGAAGTTGTGCCGGGGCGGCGGACACGCCGTCGCCCACTCCAGCCCGCGCCCGTACCCCCAGGGATCGTCCACGGCGACGAGCCGCCCGTGCCGCGCCGTGTGCCACACGTTGTACAGGAACGGCAGCGTGGACACCCCGAGCAGGAACGCGCCCACCGACGACAGCGTGTTCAGCAGCGTGAAGCCGTCCTGCGGGAGATAGTCGGCGTACCGGCGGGGCATGCCCTCCTCGCCGAGCCAGTGCTGTACCAGGAACGTCAGCTGGAACGCCGGGAACAGCAGCCAGAAGTGCAGTTTGCCCAGCCGCTCGTCCAGCATCCGGCCGGTGAACTTCGGCCACCAGAAGTAGAACCCGGCGAACATCGCGAACACCACGGTGCCGAACAGCACGTAGTGCAGGTGCGCCACGATGAAGTACGAGTCGGTGAGATGGAAGTCGAGCGGCGGGGACGCGATGAGCACCCCGCTCAACCCGCCCAGCAGGAACGACACCAGGAACCCGAGCGCCCACAGCATCGGCGTCTCGAACGACAGGGACCCCCCGATCATGGTGCCGATCCACGCGAAGAACTTGATGCCGGTGGGCACGGCGATCAGGAACGACATCAGCGAGAAGAACGGCAGCAGCACCGCTCCGGTGGCGAACATGTGGTGAGCCCAGACCACCGCGGACAGCATGGTGATGGCGATCGTCGCGCCGATCATCGGCAGGTAGCCGAACAGGGGCTTGCGCGCGAACACGGGAATGATCTCCGAGATGATCCCGAAGAACGGCAGCGCCACGATGTACACCTCGGGATGGCCGAAGAACCAGAACAGGTGCTGCCAGAGGATCGCGCCGCCGTTCGCGGCGTCGAAGACATGGCTGCCGAACTTCCGGTCCGACTCCAGCGCCAGCAGCGCCGCGGTGAGCACGGGGAACGCGGGCAGCACCAGGATCGAGGTGAACAGCACGTTCCAGCTGAAGATCGGCATCCGGAACATCGTCAGCCCGGGGGCGCGCAGACACATGATCGTGGTGATGAAGTTGACCGCGCCCAGGGTGGTCGACACGCCGGTGACCACGAGCCCCATCACCCACAGGTCGCCGCCCGCGCCGGGGGAGTAGTAGCCGCTGTTCAGCGGCGCGTACGCGAACCAGCCGAACGCCGCGGCGCCGCCCGGCACCACGAACCCCGACACCACCATCAGACCGCCGAACAGGTACATCCAGTACGACAGCGCGTTCAGCCGGGGGAAGGCCACGTCCGGCGCCCCGAGTTGCAGCGGCATCACGGCGTTCGCGAACCCCGCGAACATCGGGGTCGCGAAGAGCAGCATCATGATCGTGCCGTGGATGGTGAAGAGCTCGTTGTAGCCTTGCTCGCTGGTGAACTGCAGCCCTGGACGGGCCAGTTCGGCGCGCATCGCCAGCGCCAGCAGACCGGCGAAGAGGAAGAAGCAGAACGCCGTCACCATGTACAGACGTCCGATGACCTTGTGGTCGGTCGTGGACGCCCAGCGCAACAGCGTCCGGCCGAGCGACTGCGGGGAGGAGGCGCCGCTGTGGTCCTCGTCGGCGCGTTCCGACAGTTCGGTCATCGTCCTCCTCCAGGTGACCGGCGGTGACCGGGTGCGGACGCGGGGTGAGCCCGCACGACAGCGCCGACGCTACTGCCGCGACCGGCGCGATCCGGCCGCGCCACGCCTCCTGTCCGCCGTCAGAGGACGCAGGTCCGCCGCGCACACTTCACGGGCCGCGCGGGGCCGTGGGGCGCACCAGGGCGAGCGTGCCGTCGGGGTCCAGGGTGATGCGGACGCCGACGCTGATCCGGTCCAGCGTCGCTCGCAGCCAGGCCCGGTCCGCGTCCGGCGCGGGTTCGAGCCGCATCCGCCGGGCCCGCAGGGCCGCCATCCGCAGACCCGCCAGCCGTCCCGTGTCCGCCCCCACCTGAACGAGGTAGGCGATCCGCAGGTCGTCGCGGTACTCCTCGTAGCCGGAGATGCCCTCGTAGTCGTCGATGAAGTCCCCGCAGCCATACAGGACGAGCCGATCGCGGTACACCTCGACGGGGCGCGGATGGTGCGAGGAATGGCCGTGCACGAGGTCGACGCCGCCGTCCACCAGGGCGCGCGCGAAGCGGATCTGATCGCGGGGGACGCGGTACCCCCAGTTGGCACCCCAGTGCACCGACACGACCGCCAGATCGCCCGAGCGCTTCGTCCGCCGCACATGCCGGACCACCGCCGCGGCCGTGTCCGCCGACAGCTCGGGCAGATAGGAGACACCGGGCACGGTCGGGCTCGCCGCCCAGTCGGCCGGTACGCCGCTGGACCGCGCCGCGAGTGCGAACACGAGCACCCGGCCGCCGCCCGGGAGGGGCACCGCGGCGGGCGCGTAGGCCTCGTCCGGGGCGCGTCCGGCCCCCGCGGTCCGCAGGCCCGCACGGGCCAACGAGTCGAGCGTCTCCTCCAGACCGGGGCGGCCGAAGTCCAGCACATGGTTGTTGGCCAGGACGCACACGTCCGGACGGACGGCCGTGAGTGCGGGCAGGTTCGCCGGGTGCATCCGGTAGTGGACCGCCTTGCCGGGCGCAAAGGCGTCGCAGCGCGTCACGGCCGTCTCCAGGTTGACGATCCTGACGTCCGGGTCGGCCTGCGCCAGCAGCCGCAGCGCCTCGCCCCACGGCCAGGAGGGGGCGACGGGAGCGGGTATCGGCCCGTTGACGGACTCCGCCAGCCGGACGTAGTCCCGGGCGTCGCCGACGTATCCCTCCCGCAGCCGAGGACTGCCGGGATGCGCAAGGATCTGATCGACGCCGCGCCCGAGCATCACATCGCCGCACAGGAACAGCGTCACCACAGCGCCGCCCATGTCCCCACGGTAACCCTCCCGGGCATGCGTGGCGGCGGCCGGGCCCGGGTACCCCGAAAGGGCGCACGCGAGCCGCTGGAGGGCCGCGATGGAGCTGGTCGAGGAGCGTCCCTACCGCTTCCGCATCGAACCCCGGGGACGGATGCGGGTGCCACCCAAGGCGTTCCGCTTCGGCCAGGCCCCGTTGTCGGTGGTCGTGGACGAGGTGGACTACGTGAGGCGCTCCAGCCGGCTGCTGACGGAGTGGGTTCCGACTGACTGCCGGTTGCCTCGCCTCGGTCGGCGTCGGCAGGCTCTTCCGCCAGGGCGAGTTCTCGTGCCGCTGGCATCGTTGTACGGGGGCCCGGGCGCCCGTGGTTGCCGTGGTTGACACCGGGGCGCCCCACACGGTTGGCACTCAGGGCGTGCGCCGGCCCTGTGGGCACCATCCTCCGGCCGGGACCGGCGAGGTTGCGGTGCTCGTCCTTGGGCCCAAGCATGGGCTCAGGAGAACAGCGACAGAGCACATCGGAGGGGAACGCCCCGGGAGGACATGAGAGCCATGACGTTTCCTGCCCCCTGGTCCGTCAGCCGTCGCGGGACAAGGCGCACCCGACAGTCATGCGTGCGATCGGCATGACCGACGACGACCGGCCGCTGCGCTGTCTGGTCACCGGTGCCACCGGTTACATCGGCGGCAGGCTGGTGCCGGAGTTGCTGGCCGCCGGGCATTCCGTGCGCTGCCTGGCCCGCGCCCCTGGCAAGCTGCGGGACCATCCGTGGGCCGGGCAGGTGGAGGCCGTGCGCGCGGACGTGACGGACGAGGGGGCCGTACGCGCGGCCATGGAGGGCATGGACGTCGCGTACTACCTGGTGCACGCGCTGGGCACCGGCCGGGGCTTCGAGGAGGCCGACCGGCGCGCGGCCGGGATCTTCGGTGAGCAGGCGCGTACCGCCGGAATACGTCGCATCGTCTACCTCGGCGGTCTGAGCCCTTCCGGAGTACCCGAGCACGCGCTTTCACCCCACCTGCGCTCCCGCGTGGAAGTGGGCCGCGTCCTCCTGGCCTCGGGCGTGCCGACCGCGGTACTGCGGGCAGCCGTGATCATCGGGTCGGGTTCGGCCTCGTTCGAGATGCTGCGGTATCTGACCGAGCGGCTGCCCGTGATGGTGACCCCGAGCTGGGTGCGCACCCGCATCCAGCCCATCGCCGTCCGCGACGTGCTGCGCTTCCTCGTGGGATGCGCGAGGCTTCCGTACGACGTGAACCGCGCCTTCGACATCGGCGGACCGGATGTCGTCACGTACGAGGAGATGATGCGGCGGTACGCCGTCGTCGCCGGGCTGCCGAAACGCGTCATCCTCCCCGTTCCGCTGCTCACCCCCCGGTTGTCCAGCCTCTGGGTCGGTTTGGTCACCCCGGTGCCGGGCGCCCTCGCGCGCCCGCTGGTGGAGTCGCTGAAGCACGAGGTCGTCTGCGCCGAGCGGGACATCGTCCGTTACGTCCCGGACCCTCCGGAGGGACCGGTCACCCTCGACCGGGCGATCCGGCTGGCTCTGCGGCGCGTGCAGGACGCGGACGTCGCCACCAGGTGGTCCTCGGCCTCGACTCCCCGGGCCCCGAGCGACCCGCTGCCCACCGACCCTGACTGGGCGGGCGGCAGCCTCTACACGGATCACCGCGAGCGCACGGTCACGGCGTCGCCGCAGGCCCTGTGGCGGGTGCTGGAGGCGATCGGCGGCGCGAACGGCTGGTACTCCTCGCCGCTGGCCTGGTCCCTGCGGGGTTGGCTGGACACCCTGGTGGGCGGTGTCGGTCTGCGCCGGGGCCGCCGGGACGCGACCCGGCTGCGGGTCGGCGACAGCCTCGACTTCTGGCGGGTGGAGGAGATCGAGCCGGGCCGGCTGCTCCGGTTGCGTGCGGAGATGCGGCTGCCGGGCCTGGCCTGGCTGGAGATGGCCGTCGACCTGGACTCGCAGGGGCGCACGGTCTACCGGCAGCGGGCCCTGTTCCATCCGCACGGCCTGGCCGGGCACGCCTACTGGTGGGGCGTGGCGCCCTTCCACGCCGTGGTCTTCGGCGGCATGGCCCGCAACATCGCCGCCGCGGCCGAATCGGCCACCCCGGAACCAGCCCGTACGCACTGAGGGGGCTCAAGGAACTGTGCGCGTCTCGGTCGCCCTGTTCACCGCCGACCTGCGGGTGCACGACAACCCGGTCCTCCAGGCCGCTCTGAAGGACGCCGAACGTGTGGTCCCGCTCTTCGTCGTCGACACCGGCATCCGCCGCACCGGCTTCGCCGGACCCAACCGCGCGGCGTTCCTCGCCGGCAGCCTGGCCGACCTCGACGCGGCCCTGCGGGCTCGGGGCGGCCGCCTGGTGGTGCGCGTCGGCGACGTGGTCGAGGAGACCTGTCGGGTGGCGGCGGAGACCGGGGCGGCCGTGGTGCACATCGCGGGCGGGGTGAGCCGGTACGCGGCACGGCGCGAGGACCGGCTGCGCGCGGAGCTGGCCGGCGACCGACGCGAGCTACGCGTCCACGAAGCCTCGTTGACGGTCGTACCGCCAGGAGCGCTGACACCGGCGGGCAAGGGCCACTTCGCCGTCTTCACCCCGTACTTCCGCCGATGGGAGAGCTTCTCCGCGCGCGGCGTCCTGCCCGCACCGGACGTCGTACGGCTACCGGACGTGGGCTCGGCCGGCCTTCCTCGTGCAGAGTCCCTCGCGTCGGGCTCCACGTCGCCGGGCCTGCCCGCGGGCGGGGAATCCGAGGCCCGCCGCAGGCTGCGGTCATGGCTGGCGGGCCCGCTGTCCGCATACGACGACCGGCACGACGACCTGGCCGCCGACGCGACCTCCCGGCTCTCCCCCTACCTGCACTTCGGCTGCCTCTCACCCACCGAACTGCTGCACCGGGCCCGCGCCCAGGGCGGTCCCGGTGCGCATGCCTTCGTCCGTCAGCTCGCCTGGCGGGACTTCCATCACCAGGTCCTGGCCGCCCGCCCCGACGCGGCCGACCACGACTACCGCCCCCGGCACGACCGCTGGCGCCGTGCCACGAAGGACTTCGAAGCCTGGCGGGACGGCCGCACGGGCTACCCCGTTGTCGACGCCGCCCTGCGACAGCTCCGCCACGAGGGCTGGATGCCGGGTCGGGCCCGCCTGCTCGCGGCGAGCTTTCTCACCAAGACGTTGTACGTGGACTGGCGGGTGGGAGCCCGCCACTTCCTGGACCTTCTTGTCGACGGCGATGTGGCGAACAACCAGCTCAACTGGCAATGGGTCGCCGGGACCGGCACGGACACCCGCCCGAACCGGCTCCTCAACCCACTCGTCCAGGCACGCAGGTACGACCCCCGCGGGGAGTACGTACGCCGCTGGCTCCCTGAGCTCCGCCACCTCGACGCCACGGCGGTCCACCGCGTCCCCCACCTCGACGCAGCCGCCCGTGCGGGCCTGGAGTACCCCGCCCCGATCGTGGATCTCGCCGCGGCTGCCGCCCGGTTCAGGGAGCGACGGGCCGCCGAGTGACCGGACCAAAACCAACCCCAGGCCGCTGACCTGGGGTTTTCGGTGCGCCCCCGGTCGCTGCGCGGGCTGTCCGAGGAGACTCCGGAGGCGTACAAGGACGTGGGCGAGGTGGTGGCGGCGAGCGAGAGAGCCGGACTGTGCCGCACGGACGCCCGGCTGGTGCCGCTGGGGGTGGTCAAGGGCTGAACGCCCCGCGGCCCACCGGCCGACGCCTCGCCCCGCCCGGACCTCCGGGCCGTCACACGTCGACCGTCACCGCGCACGACCAGCCGTACGGGCCCGGCCCGATGTGCAGCTCGTGCCACGCGACGGCCTTCGGCACCGAGCCGACGATCTCCACCTCCGACAGCGCCGCGACCGCCAGCCGCACATCGAGGCCGTCGTCCATGGCCACCGCCTCCAGATCGACGGGCACCTGACCGTGCACCTCCAGCCGGTAGACGACCTCGTCCAGCAGCGCCACCAGCAGATCGTCGTCGGCGGCCTCGGCGAACTGGACCCGCTCCACGGCCGTGGGCCGCACCGCCGTGACGTCGGCGAAGCACTCCACCATCCCCAGCGCCGCCTCCACCAGACAGCGCTCGCGGCTCGTGCCCCATGCGTCGACGCGGATGTCGGCGGTGTGCGGCACCGTGCGGTGGCCGCTCTCGCCCTGCCGCCGCGCCTGAATCTCGTCGTCCCCGTCGCCGACCATGCCCGCCGTCACCTCTCCCGGCCCGATGCGTCGGCCGGGGCGTCCGGATCGGCCGGATCGGCCGGCTCGCCCGACACCGTCGTGCGGCCCGTGCCGCCCACCCGCGGCCTGCGGTGGCGGCGCCGGCGCAGGGCCGCCCCGCTCGTCGCCACGGCCAGGCCCAGGCTGAACAGGAGTGCCAGTGCCAGACCGGAGCTGAAGGCGGCAAGCGTGTTCATGGTCGCGATGTGGTGATCGAGCACCGACACGCTGTACTCGGGGCCGCCGGACAGGTTGTCGGCGATCACCAGGCAGGTGAAGGCACCGGTGGCCGCGAGCAGGAGCAGCCCGACGAACAGCATCCTGGTCATCTCCCCGCAAGAGTGCTTCGACGCCCCGAGTACCCCGGTTGGGTGGCCGCAGTCTGGATACCCGGAAGGAGTCCGGACGGGCCGGCGAGGCCCCGCGAGGGCCCCGGCGCGCCGGGGAAGGAAGACGACGAGCGATGATCACCCAACTGGTCCGGGTGCCCGTCGACCGCGCCGCGCTGACGGGTGACCTCGTCCTGCCGACGCAGGCCCGGGCCGTGGTGCTGTTCGCCCACGGCAGCGGCAGCTCCCGGCACAGCCCCCGCAACCGCATGGTCGCCGCCGAACTGCGCACCGCCGCTCTGGGCACCCTGCTGGTCGATCTGCTCACCGAACGCGAGGACGCCGAGGACGCGGCGACGGGGGTGTACCGCTTCGACATCGCGCTGCTGGGACACCGCGTCGTCGCCGTCCTCGACTGGCTGACGGCCCAGCACGACACCGGGACGCTGCCCCTCGTGCTGTTCGGCGCCAGCACGGGCGCGGCAGCGGCGCTGGTGGCCGCCGCCGAGCGGCCGGAGCGGGTCCTGACCGTGGTGTCACGCGGCGGACGGCCCGACCTCGCGGGCGCGGCCCTGGAACGCGTACGGGCGCCGGTCCTGCTCCTCGTGGGCGGCCGGGACCCGGAGGTGCTGCGGCTGAACCAGGAGGCGGCCCGGCGGCTGCATGTCCCGCACTTCATCCAGGTGGTGCCGGGCGCCACTCACCTGTTCGAGGAGCCCGGCGCGCTGGAGCAGGTCGCCGAGGCGGCGAGGCAGTGGTGCGAGGACTGCCTGAAGCCCGCACCGCCGCCGACGCGCGGAGCGCCCGGGACGGGGGAGGACTGACCGGAAGGAGCGGCAGTCGCCATGCAGTTCCGTGATCGACGACAGGCCGGACGGAAACTCGCCGACGAGCTGCGGACCCGGCAGGAGCAGGGCGCCCTGCCCGACCCCCTCGTGCTCGCCCTGCCACGCGGCGGCGTCACCGTGGCCGCCGAGGTCGCCCGGGTGCTCCACGCCCCGCTGGACGTGCTCGTCGTACGGAAGATCGGCGCCCCCTTCCAGGAGGAACTCGGCGTCGGCGCGATCACCGGCGACGACGAGGCGCTCTTCGACGACGACGTCCTCGGCAGGCTGGGCCTCAGCAGGAGCCGGCTCGCCCCGGTGGTGGAGCGGGAACGCACCGAGCTGCGTCGCCGCGAGGAGCTGTACCGAGAGGGCCGCCCCGCCCCCGACCTGCGGGAACGTACCGTGATCGTGGTGGACGACGGGCTGGCGACCGGCGTCACGGCCCGTGCCGCGCTGCGGTCCGTATGGCGGCGCGCGCCGCGGCGGGTCGTGCTGGCGGTGCCGGTCGGCGCGCCGGAGGCGGTGCTCCTCCTGCGCGCCGAGGCCGACGACGTGATCTGCCTGTACCAGCCGGCCCACTTCATGGCCGTGGGCCTGTGGTACGAGGACTTCCAGCAGCTCACGGACGCGGACGTACTGGACGCCCTGCACACGGCCGCCCAGCGGTGATCTACTCCACGAGCTCCCAGTCCTGGGAACCGTCCGTGAGCGCGCTCTGCAAGGTGAGCTGCGCGCCTGCGGACGCACCGGTCAGATACAGGCTCGTGTTCTTGACGGACTGGAGTCTGTAGAACCCGTCGCTGGTCTTCACGAGGTTCCAGCTGCCGGTGGCGCTGTTGTCGACCCACTGTCCGATCTTCTGGCCGGCCGTCGCGTTGCCCGTCCAGATGGCCGCGGCCCGGCCGCCCGACTTGTTCAGCAGGCTCACCCCGCCGTTCGGCTCGGTCACCACATGCCAGTACTGGGTGTCCGCGTTCGCCGCCGACCCCGGCGCCTCCAGCCGGACGTCGGGCACGTCCGCGTTGCCGATGTTGGCGTCGTTGGTCTTGTTCCCGGTGCCGATCACCTGGTCGGTCCTGCGGTTGACCAGCTGGTAGTAGGCGCCGTCCGAGTGACCCAGATCGACCTCGGCGTACGCGATCGTGGAGGTGCCCTGGTTGTTGAGGATCGCGATGCGGCCGGTGCCGTGGACGTACTGCAGGTCGCGGCTGTAACCGGCCGCCGAGGTCGTCTGGTACTCCTTCCAGGCGCCGTTGCTGCGCCCGCTGTCGTTGACCCACACGTTGCCGCTGCCGGCCGCGTTGTAGACCAGGCGCCCGCCGGGCAGCCTGATGAGGACCGGGCTGCCGCCCGTCGCGAGGGCGCGGGAACCGGTGTCGAGCGGCAGGGCGGTGACGCCGGTGCCCGTCGCGGAGCCGGTGTAGAACTTCAGCGGGTCGTCGGCGAGGACGTACTTGGTGTTGACCCCGCCGCCCCAGTACTCGAAGGTCAGAAGCCATTTGCCGTCCGTCGTGCGGACGACGTTCGCCATGCCGGGCCGGCCGCCGCCGATCTCCGTCTTGCCGCCGCCCATGTCCTGGGTCAGCCCGGCGACGTCGACGACGGGGGCGCTCCACGCGGCACTGCGGCCGTCCCAGGTCCGGTGGGCGAGGATCTGGCCGTGGGAGTCCGCGGCGGTGTCGTTGGCGGGGTCCAGGGTCGCGACGCCGGTGGCCGCGTCGAAGCCGGTGTAGTCGTTCTCGTCGGAGTAGTAGCAGACGAGCCGGCCCTTGTAGACCATCAGGTACGGCTCCCAGACGGGGTCCACCTGCTTGTTCGTGTTCGCACCCGCGATGTTCTGCCCGACCGCGCCCGCGCTGCCGCCCTGCCAGCCGCCCGTCGCGACGACGTTGACGACCTTCCACGACGCACCGTCGTCGGTGCTGGAGTACAGGGCGATCGCCAGGTCCTTGCGGTCCCCGTCGTTGGACGGCGTCCAGTTCGGGTCGGCCGCCTTGTGCTCCTTGTAGTAGTAGTCGTCGCCCGACACGACGCTCGCCAGCAGCAACGTGCCCTGCCTCCGGTTCCCGACGTCCTGCGGCAGCACATAGAGGTACGGGTTGGTCCAGTTGCTCGTGTACTTCGCGTACCGGGGATCGCTGGACAGATACGCCGGAGCTTTGACCTCCGACAGCGGCTGCCACGTCGTTCCGTGGTCGTCGCTCTTGTAGACCGGGAGGGTCTGCTGGTCCGCGCTGCCCGTCGCCGGCACGACGGTGGACTTCTCGAACGACGCGACCAGCCGTCCGCTGGCCAGCTCCGCCGACTTCGGGTAGATCGCGCAGTTGCCGCGCCCCTTCAGACACGGTTCGCCGCCCAGCTGGTACAGGATTCCGCCCGTCGGGTCGTACGCCTGCGCCGTGGCCATCGGGATCACCAGCAGCGCCGACGCGGCGGTGAGGCCGCCCAGCGTTCGGGCGAGTCTTCTTCTTTGCACAGCCCCTCCTTGGGGGTGGGTCAGGAGTGGAGGACGCGTACGTCCCACGGGCCGAGGTCCAGCGCCGCACCCGCCGGGACGCGGGCGCCGGTCAGGGCGTCGAAGAGGTCCACGGGCACGGGGACGCTCACGGGTTCGAAGCTCCAGTTGTGGACGATGTGCACGCGGCGTCCGTCGGGCGAGGCGCCGGTCGTCGCCGTGACCGAGACCGGGAGCGAACCCCAGGCGTGGCGTGCCGCCGGGGTCAGCCACTCGGCCAGGCCCCGGGCGAGGTCACGGCCGGGCACGGTCCCCACGTAGGTGACACGGCCCTCGCCATGGCCGCGGGTGGTGACCGCGGGCCAGCGGCCGAAGTGGGGGTGGTCGTAGCCGACGAGTACGTCGGCGTCGGTGACGGTGAGGCCGTCGGCCCAGCGCGTCGCCGTCGCGCCCTCGGGGACGTGCAGCGGGCTGCCCGGCGCGGGTCGTACGGGGACCTCCCGCACGAGGTTGCTGAACTCGTCGTACGCCACGCCCGCCGCCTCCGTGAGGCGTCCCGGCGCGGCCTCGGCCCGGGCCCGGGCCTCCTCGTCCGCGTAGCCGGTGCGCGGGCCGAGGACCAGATGGCCGCCTGCCTGGGCGTAGGCGGCCAGCCAGTCGAGCAGCGAGTCGGCGGCCAGGTACAGCGCCGGCACGACGAGCACGGGATGACGGCGGACGGCCTCCTCGGGCGTCAGCCCCTCGCGCTCGCCGTTCGGGTCGTGCAACTGGCGGGCGTGCACGATGCGGACCTGACGGCCCGCGTCGAAGGCGCCCCGGTAGAAGGGGTCGAAGATGCGGTGGTAGGCGGCGGGGTCGGGCGAGCCGTCCGGCTTGGCGAGCGGCGGGTACTTCTGCATGAGCCACTTGCTGGGCGTCGAGTAGACCATCGTGATGTCGGCGTCCGGTTCGAGCCCGGCGACGAGCGGGCCCGCGGCCTCGAACTCCGCGCCCAGCCGGGCGAGTTCGGCGTACGTCCGGCCCGGGCGGCCGGTGTGCGGGAGGATGCCGCCCCAGTAGGTCTCCGCGCCGAAGTGCAGCGTGTGCCAGTGCCAGTACTCGATCATGCGGGCGCCACGCGCGACCAGCGCCCAGGCGGCCTGCCGCCACTGGCCGTCGTAGGCCGGCCGGTTGTCCCAGGGGAAGCCGATGGACCCGGCGTTGGTCTCGGTGACCAGGAACGGCTCCTGGCGGGAGGAGAACATCCAGTCGGCGGTCTGGTACAGCGCCCAGGTGCCGGTGGTCTGCCAGATCTGCTCATGGCCGTCGGGCGTGGGGTCGGGCAGTTGCAGCGCGTCCTGCATGCCGTAGTACGGGTTGCCGGAGGCGATGTCGAGCGGGTCGGTCAGCTCGTCGTCCTCCACCGCGGGGCGGGTGTAGGAGATGCAGGTGGTGACGAACTGCTCGGGCCGGGCGTACTCGCGGACGATGTCGGCCTGCCAGCCGATGAACTCCGTGACCTGACGGGCCTGGAAGGCGCGCCAGGCGACGTCGTACTGCGGCTGTGCGTTGCCGTCCGGGGTCCACAGGTCCGACCAGCTGGACAGGCGGTGGGACCAGTACACGAGCCCCCACTCGCGGTTGAGGGTCTCGACGTCGCCGTACGTCTCGCGCAGATGGTCCACGAAGCGCTGGAAGACGCCGTGGTTGTGCAGGAGTTCGTTGCCCGGCTCGTTGTCCACCTGGAAGCCGATCACCGCGGGGTGGTCGGCGTACCGGGCGACGATCTTCCGGATGACCCGCTCGGCGTGGAAGCGGAACGCCGGGTGGGTGAAGTCGACCTCCTGCCGGGCGCCCCAGCCGATCCGCTCACCGGTGCGCCGCTCACCGGTGATCTCGGGGTACTGGCGGGCCAGCCACGGCGGGACGGCGTACGTCGGGGTCCCCAGGACGACGGAGATGCCCCGCTCGTGGGCGCCGTCGAGGACCGGCTGGAGCCAGTCGAGGTCGAAGACGTCGTTCTCGGGCTCCCAGGTCGACCAGACGGACTCACCGACCCGGATGACGGTGACATGCGCGTCGGCCATCAGGTCGAGGTCGGTCTTGAGGCGTTCGTCCGGCCGTTCATAGGGCTGGTATTCGTGGTAGTAAGCGGCACCGAACAGGACGCGGGCGGGCAGTTCCGCCATGAAGGGGACCTCCGGAGGAGAAGTGACGTGAGGGGGGGTTACTGCTTGACGCCGCCGGCGGCCAGGCCGCTCTGCCAGTACCGCTGGAGCAGCAGGAACGCCACGACGAGCGGGATGATCGACAGCATGGAGCCGGTCACGACCAGCGCGAGCATGTCGCTGCTGGAGCCGGCTCCGCCGTTCTGCGCCTGCGCGGCCCAGGAGGAGAGACCGACGGTGACGGGGTACAGGTCCGGGTCGTTCAGCATGATCAGCGGCAGGAAGTAGTTGTTCCAGGTCGCCACCAGCGTGAACAGCAGCACCGTCACCAGGCCGGGGCCCAGCAGCCGCAGCGCGATCCGGAAGAAGATCCGGGCCTCTCCGGCGCCGTCGATGCGGGCGGCCTCCAGCAGGCTGTCGGGGACGGCGTCCTGGGCGTAGATACGCATCAGGTAGAGGCCGAACGGGTTGACGAGGGAGGGCAGGATGATGGCCCAGGGGGTGTTGACCAGTCCCGCCTTCGCGAACAGCAGGTAGGTCGGGATGGCCAGGGCGGTGGTCGGCACCATGACGGCGCCCAGGACCAGGTTGAAGGCGCCCCGGTCGCCGCGGAAGCGGAACTTGGCGAACCCGTACCCGCCGGCGGCCGCGAGCAGCGCGGCCCCGAGCGCGCTGACCCCCGCGTACATCACCGTGTTGAGCAGCCAGTGCACGAAGACGCCGTCGTCCTGGGTGAGGGTCTGCCTGATGTTCGTCAGCAGTTGCGGGGCGTGCGAGAACCACAGGCCGAAGCTGTTGAACAGGTCCTGGGTGCTCTTGGTGGAGGCGATCAGCAGCCAGCACAGAGGGAGGAGGAAGTAGGCCAGGGCGGCCAGCATGGCGATGGTCAGGGGGGTGCTGCGGCGGCCCGCGCGCCTTTTCGAGGCAGCGCTGTCCGCCGGCACCGCCGCCGTCGGCGCCACCGGTGCCGCCGGGGTTGTCGTCGTCACGGGGTCCTCCGGCGGTTCGCGGTGAGCAGGACGGCGTAGGAGGCGACCACGATGACGAGGCCGAGAAGGAAGGACACCGTGGCCGCGTAGTTGACCTGCTGGCCGGTGAAGGCGAGCGTGTAGGCGTAGAGGTTGGCGGTGTAGGAACTGCTGATGACGTCCGGCGCGATCTTCATCAGCAGGTTCGGCTCGTTGAAGAGCTGGAAGCTGCCGATGACGGAGAACAGCAGGGTGAGCAGGAGCGCCGGGCGCAACGCCGGCAGCTTGATCGACCAGGCGATGCGCCAGGCGCCGGCGCCGTCCACCGCGGCCGCCTCGTACAGCTCGCCGGGGATGGTGCGCAGCGCGGCATACAGGATGATCATGTTGTAGCCGACGAACTCCCAGGTCACGATGTTCGCCAGGCTGGCGAGCATCCAGCTGTCACCGAGGAAGTCGGGGACCGGGAGGTCCAGTTTCCGGCCGAGCTGGGCGAACGGGCCGAAGTCGGGCCCGTACAGATAGCCCCACATGAGCGCGGCGACCACGCTCGGCACGGCGTACGGCACGAAGATGCCCAGCCGGATCACCCGGGCGAGCCGCAGCAGCCCGCTGTCGAGCGCGAGCGCGAACAGCAGCGCCAGCAGCAGCATCACCGGCACCTGGATGAGGAAGAACAGGGCCACGCGGCCCACGCCGTGCAGGAGTTGGGGGTCCTTGAGGGCCTGGACGTAGTTGTCGAGGCCGACGAAGACCGTTCCGCCGATCAGACGCTCCTGGAAGAGGCTGAGGTAGGCGGCGTAGGCGAGCGGGGCGAGGAAGAGCAGGAGGAACAGCACCATGAAGGGTGCGACGAACAGCGGTCCTGCCGCCCGGCGACGGCTCATCTCAACTCCCCTTGACCGTGAAGCCCTGGCCCTTGGCGTACGTGGTGAGCCGTGACTGCCAGGCGCCGAGCGCGGCGACGGTGTCGGACTTGTCGGCGAGGGACTTGCCGACGGTCTCGGTCCAGTCGGTCGCCGCCTGGTCGAGGAACGGGGGCCACTGGAAGGAGGAGTTGACCGTGGAGGAGATGTCGGCGAAGACTTGGTTGACCTTCTGGCCGCCGTAGAAGGCGGGCGCGTCGCCGGTGAACTGGGCGTCCGTGAGGAGCGCCTTGGTCGCCGGGAAGAAGAACTGCTCGGTGGCGAACATCTTCGCGCTGGCCGGGTCGCTGTTGAGGAACTGCGCGAACATCGCCGCCGCGATCGGGTTCTTGGTCGAGCGGATGACCGCGGTGGTGGAGCCGCCCCAGTTGCCCGAGCTGGGCTTGGCGGTGTCCCACTGCGGCAGCGGGGCCGCCCGCCACTTGCCCGCGGTGGCCTTGGCGGAACCGGACAGGAACACGGGTCCCCAGGCGGCGGTGATCCAGGTGGCGTACTTGCCCTTGTTGAGGGCCGCGTACCAGGAGTCGGTGAAGTCCGGCTCGACGCCGATGACCCCTTCCTTCGCGAGCCCGCCCCAGTACGCGCCGAGCTTCTTGGAGGCGGCGTCGTCCACGCTGATCGTGATGTCGCTCTTGCCCGACGTGACGTACGGCTTCGCGCCCGCCTGCCACAACAGGCCGTGCCAGGCGGCCACCTGGTTGGCCGCGAGGTTGGTGAGGTAGACGTCCGGGTCGGCCTTGTGCAACTTACGGGCCGCCTCGGCGAACTCGTCCCAGGTCTTGGGCACCTGGATGCCGTGCGCGTCGAAGATGTCCTGCCGGTACAGCATGCCCATCGGGCCGGTGTCCTGGGGGATCGCCCAGACCTCGCCGTTCGTTCCGCTGACCTGACCCCAAGTCCAGTCGACGAACGTGGACTTGAGCGCGGAGGCGCCGTAGGGCCGCAGGTCCAGCAGGCTGCCCGTGATCGTGAAGGTCGGGATGGCCTGGTACTCGATCTGCACCATGTCGGGGGCCCCGCTGCCGGCCTTCAGCGCCGTACGCAGCTTGGTGTACTGCGGGGTGCCCTGGCCGGCGTTGACGACCTTGACCTTGACGGCCGGGTACTTCGCCTCGAAGAGCGCGACCTCCTTGTCGATGTTCGGGACCCAGGTCCAGAACGTCAGCTCGGTCGGCGTCTTCATCGCCTTGTCGATGTCGGCCTGGCTGACCGGCTTGCCGGCGGCGGAGGAGCCGCCCGAGTCGCCGCCGCCGCAGGCGGTCAGGGCCGCGCCGAGCGACAGGGCGCCGGTCGTGGTGAGGAACAGCCGACGGCTCATCGCGGAGCTGCCGGACAGGGGTGAGGACGTGATTCTGGGCATGGTGAACTCCCGCCGGAGGCGAATGTCACGGCACGCCGGGCGAGGGCGTGCGGGGGCGTGGTGAAGCAGGGAGGGAAGACAGGAGAGAAGTACTGAGAGAAGTACTGGGAGACGTGCTGAGAGAAAGGCTGAGAGACGTACTGAGAGAAGAGGGAGGAGAGGGAGAAGAGGGGGAGCGAAGGTGCGAAGGACCTCGCTCGGGGCCCGCTGTGTTCAGGGGCGGCGGCTCGGTGCGGCCCGATGTGGTGCGGGCGACGCGGTGCTCGGGGAGGACGCGGGCGCGAGGGGTACGGCGGCTCGCCTTCGGATCACGCGCGCGGCCATGGGTGCTGGGTACTGGTTGCTGGGTGCGTTCGGCCGGCCTCGGTCGGGCCGATCCGTGTTCTTCAGTGCCGGGTGGAGGGTCCTCCGTTCGGTAGCGGCTCGCTGGACGTGCCTCTGCGCGACCGGGAGGCGGGACGCCGTCCGCGCGCCGGGGTCGTCCGGTGCGCAGGAGGCGCGGTCGAGGTGCGGACGACGAGGTCGACCGGTGGGTCGCTCGCCGGCAAGGGCTCGGCGTCCGGGTTCTCGATGGCGTGCAGCAGACGCTTGAGTCCCTCCTGCGCCACGGCGTCGAAGGGCTGAGGCACCGTGGTCAGCGGAGGAGACACATAGGCCGCGACCGGAATGTCGTCGAAACCGACCACGCTGACGTCCTCCGGCACCCGCCGTCCGGCCTCCGTCAGCGCGCGGATCAGACCGATCGCCATGTCGTCGTTGGCGGCGAACACCGCGGTGACGTCGCCGTCCGCGGCCAGTGCGCGTCCCGCCGCGTAACCGGACGCGGCCGACCAGTCGCCCTCGACGACCTGCGGGACGTCCCGGCCATGGGCGGTCAGCGTCCTCCGCCAGCCTTCCAGCCGGTCCCGGGCGGCATACCAGCGCAGCGGTCCGGCGAGGTGATGGACCGTCATATGGCCGAGTGCCAGCAGGTGTTCGGTGGCGGCGCGGGCCATCTGGTCGGCTCCGTCGCCCGCGGTCAGCACCATGGGCGCCTCGACGGGGGACGGCGCGCCGAGGACGAGGACGGGCACGTCGACGCGGAGGACGACCTCACCGTCGTCCGTCTGCTCGTCGATCGGCTCGGAGATGACGATGCCGTCCACACCCTGGTCGAGGAGCGAGTCCACGGCTCCCGCGATGCCCGCGGGGTCGCCCTCCATGGTGTTGACCACTCGCAGTGCGTATCCGGTGTCCCGGACGGCCCGCTCGACGCCCATGAGCAGGGTGGCGGGGCCGTACAGGGCCGTGCCCAGCGTCACCACGCCGATGGAGCGGGTGCGCCCCGAGGCGAGGGCCCGAGCGGCGTTGTTGCGCCGGTAGCCGAGTGTTTCCGCGGCTTCCAGGACGCGTCGGCGCACGTCGGCGGAGACGTACTGCTCGTCGTTGAAAACCCGCGAGACCGTCTTCTGGGAGACGCCGGCCAGGCGGGCCACGTCCACGCTGCGCGGCGCGGCGGAACTCCCGCCCCGCCCTGTCCCTCGCGTCATGGTGTCTCCCGTACGGCCGGATGTTCATACCGATGATGACAGACGCCGACTGCATGACTGCGCAGTCATGTCTGCGCTGTCATGTCTACGCAGTCATACGACGGTCGTCAAGAGTCGGGGACGCATCCGTGACCAACACGGAGGTCAGTTCGCCGGCAGCCACTTCTCCAGGGCGTCGATGAGACGGTCGAGCGCGGGCTCCTCGGCGGAGCGGTCCGTCATGACCGTGCGGCCGCCGAACCGAAGCGTGTACTGGAACATGTCGGCCGCCCCCGTGTTCCTGGTGAACGAGGGGACGTCGGCGAGCTCCGGATCACCGAGCAGGGTGCGCAGGCTCGTGAACTGGGCCGTTGTGGTGCGGCGCACCGCGGACTCGCCTCCGTCGTTGGTCCGTACGGTGCCGTCGCCCCGCAGCACGACCTCCCGGTTCACCCCGGCGAAGCCGCCGCTGACGGTCATGGTCACCAGCTTCTGATCCGGGCCGGTGACGGGCACCGGCGACGGACTCGTGGACGCCGGCGCCGAAGAAGAGGCGGAAGGGGAGGGCGAGGGGGAGAGCGAGAGCGAGGGCGAGGGCGGGGAACTGGGAGAGGCCGACGGCGGCGGGGCGGAGGCGCCGCTCACCGTTGAGTGCCCGGTGTCCGTCGGCGCCGCCGAACTCTCGCCACCCTTGGTGGAGCAGCCGACCAGGACCAGCACACCGACCGCGCACACCATCGCCGAACTCCGGGTGAGCACCACGCACTCCTTGAGTCGTCGGCACCTGAACAACCGTCATATCAGGGTGCCATGCCGCGAGTTCAGCCGTCTGCAAGCAGGCCTCATGCCCGGACCGTCCGTCCTCGCCCGGACACTGACCTCACCCTGCCGCTTGTCCGTGCCCGCCGCCGGCAGGTGCATTCAGCACCACCCCCGTTCCACGTCCTGGGCCCACTGACCTGCCGCCCGTTTCCCGACACCGTGGTCGCTGTCGCCGAACAGGACGGTGAGGGCCGAAAGGCCGTCGGAGGGGAGTGGACATGACCGAGGTGCAGAGGATCGGACGCCGGGGGTTCGTCGCCGGGGCCGTCGCCGTGACGGGTACGGCGCTGACGGGCGGGGCGCCGGCGCGGGCGGCCGAGGCGGGGCGGGACGCCGGGGCGCGCCGCTCGCCGGACGCGGTGGCCTTCACGCACGCCACCGTGGTCGACGGAACGGGGGCGGCGCCGGCCCCCGACATGACCGTCGTGGTCGAGGCCGGCCGGATCGCCTCGGTCGCGCCGAGCGCCCGCAGCCGGCCCCGGCCGGGCGTTCGGACGGTGGACCTGACCGGCAAGTACCTGATCCCGGGACTCGTCGAGTCGCACACCCACAGCGACGGCCCCGAGACGGTCGTCCCCGCGCTGTACGCACTCGCGGGCGTGACCACCGTGCGCGAGATGTGGGGCAGGGCCGAGCACCACGCATGGCGGGAGAAGATCCGCGGCGGCGCCCTTCTGGGCCCCCGCTGGGTCATCGGCAGCCCTGTCCTCGACGGCTCGCCGTCCCTGTGGGCCCAGGACGTGGGCGGCGAAATCGAGGTGCCGGACGGGGCCGCGGCCCGGCGCGCGGTGCGGCAGGTCGTGCGCGAGGGCGCCGACTTCGTGAAGGTCTACTCGCGGCTGACCCGGGAGGCGTACCTCGCCGTCGCGGACGAGGCCCGGCGCCAGGGCGTTCCCTTCCTCGGGCACTGCCCCGACGTCGTACGGATCGCGGAGGCCAGCGACGCCGGGCAGCGCAGCATCGAGCACCTGCACGCACTGCTGCTGGCGACCTCCCGCCACGAGCGGGAGATCCGGCGGGCCCTCGCCGAGGTACGCGTCGACGGCACGGACCCCAGCAGCCTGTCCCGGTACCACCGTTGGTTCGACCAGGTGCATCCGCTGGAGTGGCGGGCGGTCCTCGGCTACGACCGGGACCGGGCGGATGCGCTGTTCAGGCGGCTCGCCGTCAACCGGACCACGGTCGTGCCCACCCTCAGCGTGCACCGCACCCTGGAACTGCCCGACGAAGTGCCGGCCGGCGCCGAGGAGTGGAAGTACCTCCCCGCCTGGCAGGTGGAGACCTGGCCCGACCAACTCGCGGCCCTCACCGGCGGACGCACCCCCGAACAGGCCCGCCGGATCCGCCGGATCTTCACGCACCGACTGCGCATCGTCGCCGAACTCCACGAAGCGGGTGCGCCGTTGGCCGCAGGCACGGACACCGGCACCGGCTATCTCGTCCCCGGATTCGCCCTGCACGACGAACTCGCGCTCCTCGTACGGGCGGGACTCACCCCCGCGCAGGCGCTGCACGCGGCCACCGGCCAGGCGGCCCGCACCCTGGGCCTGCCGCAGGTCGGCACCGTGACCCGGGGGATGAGCGCCGACCTCGTGGTCCTCGACGCCGACCCGCTGCGCGACATCCGCAACACGAAGCGGATCCACGGGGTGATGGTCGACGGCCGCTGGATCCCGCCGCAGGAGCGCGAACGGCTGCTCGCCGCGGTGCAGCGGGCGGCCGCGCAGACCCCGCCGCCGCAGGAGGGCGCCACCTCGACGGGTTGCGGCTGCGGCGGCCACCCCTAGGCAGGGTGACGGCGTCGAGGGCTCAACCCGCAGTTGTGTCAGAAGTGTTGACCGGGTCTCTGAAAACGTTTTAACGTCACCTCACTCGACCATCGAGGGGAGGAGACTCCGTGGCGACGCTGCTGCGCGAGGACCCCAGCAAGACGGAAGAGAGTGGCGCGTCCCGTCGTCCGCTGCGGCGTCGAAGGGAGCGAAAACGTTTTCAGAAGCACCGCAGCCGGACCCTGTTTCTGCTCATGCTGCCGGGGCTCGCCTACTTCCTCGTGTTCCACTACGGCGCGCTCGCCGGGAACGTCATCGCGTTCAAGGAGTACGTGCCGTTCGACGGGCTCTGGGGCAGCCCCTGGGTCGGTCTCGGCAACTTCCGGCGGATGTTCGAGGACGCCGAGTTCTGGGACGCCGTCCTCAACACCCTCTGGATCGCCGTCCTCCAGCTCGTCTTCTACTTCCCCGTCCCGCTCGCCCTCGCGCTGCTCCTGCACAGCCTCACCTGGAGCACCGTCCGCCGCTTCGTGCAGTCGGTGGCGTATCTGCCGCACTTCATCTCGTGGGTGATCGTCGTCGCCCTGTTCCAGCAGGTCCTGGGCGACACGGGCATGGTGAACGGCTATCTCGGCGACGCCGGTCTGCACACCGTCGACATCATCGGCAACCCCGACGCCTTCCGGCCGCTCGTCGTGGCCCAGGTGATCTGGAAGGACGCCGGCTGGGGCACGATCATCTTCCTCGCCGCGCTCTCCCAGGTCGACGAGCAGAGTTACGAGGCCGCCGCGATCGACGGCGCCGGACCGTGGCGGCGGTTCTGGCACATCACCCTGCCCGCCATCCGGCCCGTGATCGTGCTGCTGCTCATCATGCGGCTGGGCGACATCCTCTCCGTCGGCTTCGAACAGATGCTCCTCCAGCGCGACGCCGTCGGTCCGCAGACCGCCGAGGTCATCGACACCTTCGTCTACTACCGGGGCATCGTCGGCGGCGACTACGGATTCGCCGCCGCCGCGGGCCTGTTCAAGGGCGTGGTCGGCGCGCTGCTCGTGTACGCGGCCAACAAGGTCGCCCAGCGCCTCGGCGAACAGGGGGTCTACAAGTGAGCGCCCATGTCCGGCCCGGCTGGATGGAGAAGCCGCGGCCCGTCACCCAGGCGGCGAAGGCCGTCGCCCTCACCACGGTCGTCCTGCTGGTCTGCGTGCCCTTCCTCGTCATCCTGTCGACCTCGCTGGCCGCCCCGCGCGAGGTCGTGGCCAACGGCGGCTGGGTGCTGTGGCCCGAACACCCCACCCTGCAGGCGTACCGGGACATCCTCGACGGCGGCATCGTCACCCACGCCCTCGCCGTCAGCGCCGGAGTCACCCTCGCCGGCACCGCGCTGAGCCTCGTCTGCACGGTCACCCTCGCCTACGCGCTGTCCCGCCCCCATGTGTTCGGCGGCCGGCCGGTGCTGCTGCTGATCCTGTTCACCTTCCTCTTCCCGCCGGGCATGATCCCGGGCTTCCTGCTGGTCAAGGAGCTGGATCTGCTCGGCAGTTACGGCTCGCTGATCCTCCCGGTACTGGTCAACGTCTTCAACCTGGTCGTCCTGCGCGGCTTCTTCCAGGGCATCCCCGAGGAGCTGTACGAGGCGGCCCGCCTTGACGGCGCCGGCGACTGGCGTGTGCTGTGGTCCGTCGTGCTGCCGCTGTCGAAGGCCGCGCTCGCCGTGGTCGGACTGTTCTACGCGGTGGCGTACTGGAACTCCTGGTTCTACGCCTCGCTCTACCTCGAGAGCGACCACTGGCCGCTGCAGCAGGTGCTGCGCACCTATGTCGTGGCCGGCTCCGGCCTCACCGACACCACCACCGGGGAGGCCACGGTGAACGCGCCGCAGACCATCCAGATGGCCGTGCTGGTGATCGCCACCGTGCCGATCCTGCTCGTCTACCCCTTCCTGCAGAAGTACTTCACCAAGGGCGTGCTCACCGGCGCCGTCAAGAGCTGAGCCATCACCCAGCACGTTCAAGAGCCGCACGCGGAAAGGTCATCCGTCATGCCCAGCATGTCCCGACGCTCGCTGCTGCGATCCGTGGCCGCGGGGAGTGCCGCCGTCGCCGTCCCCGGTCTGCTCACCGCCTGCTCCACGGGTTCGGACGACGCAGACGTCTCCAACGCGGGCAAGAAGCTCGCCCCCTGGCCCGCCTACGCTGCCCCCGCCGGACCCCGCCCCGACCTCGCCCCCACCGACGCCGGCGTCCAGGCCGGCTTCACGTCCTACCCCTCCTCCCTGGTCACCTCGGTCGCCCGGACGCCCGGCGACGGCTCCACCGTGCGGGTCCTGACCGTCACCTTCGGCACCCCGCCCAAGCCGGCCGCGCAGAACCAGTACTGGCGGGCGGTCGAGAAGGCCCTCGGCGTGAAGATCGAGTTCACGGTGGTACCGCAGGCCGACTACCAGAAGAAGATGGCCACCGTCATGGCCGGCGACCCTGACGCGCTGCCCGACGTCATCAACGTCTTCAGCGGGGTCACCCTGCCCCGCGAGGCCCAGTTCGTCCAGCGCAGGGCCGAGGACCTGACGCCGTATCTCTCCGGCGCGGCCGTCAGGGACTACCCCAACCTGGCCGGCATCCCCACCCACGCCTGGCGCGACATGGGCCGCATCGGCGGCCGGCTCTACGGCGTCCCCGTCGAACGCCCGCTGCCCGGCTCGACCCTCTGGCTCAACCAGGGCCTGTTCACCGACGCCGGCATGAAGGACGGCTGGACCTCCACCGACTTCACCGCCGTGGCGAAGAAAGCCACCCACGGCAAGCGGTACGCGCTCGGCGCCTCCGTCGGCTCCCTCTTCGGCAACGCCGTCCACGCCGCCGCCCACAACGCCCCGAACGCCTGGGCCGTCGACAAGAACGGCACCTTCCACCCCCACTACACCGACGACCGTTACAAGGCCGCGATCGCCTTCCAGGCCCAGCTGCGCAAGAACGGCTCGTACCACCCCGACGCCACCTCGATCTCCCCGGTGGATCTCAGCACCCTCTTCCTCAACGGCACCGTCGCCTCCCTCCAGGACGGCTTCAACGCCTACCAGAGCCGCTACCTCGACGCCGAAGGGCTGCTGACCCCGGCGCCGGCCCTGCCCTACAGCGTCGACGGCACGCCCGGCGGCATCGTCGCCGCCCGCCGCTCCTTCGGGTACACGATCCTGAAGAAGGCGTCGAAGGAACGCATCCAGATGCTGCTGCGCCTCCTCGACCACCTCGCCGCCCCCTTCGGGACCAAGGAGTGGGAACTCGTCCACTTCGGCGTGGAGGGCGTCCACTTCACCCGCGGCAAGGACGGCTCCCCGCAGGCGACCGAACTCGGAGAGGTGGAGAACGTCACCAACCTGCCGTTCCGTTTCCTGGCCGACGGCCCTCAGGTGCTGTTCCTGCCGGGCCTGCCCGCTGCCGTACGAGCCCTGCACACCTGGCAGAGCAAGGTGGCGCCGGTCGCGATCCGCAACGCCTCCTTCGGCCTGAAGTCCGGCACCGAGACCTCCCAGGGCGCCACTCTCAAGGCCTTGATGGACGACACGATCACCGCCGTCGTCGCCGGCCGTGCCCCGCTGTCGGAGTACGACGAGGCGGTGAAGAAGTGGCGCTCCCGGGGCGGCGACAGAATGGCCGGGGAGTACGCCGAGGAGTACCACGCCAACACCTGAGGCGACGGCGGCGGCGGACGCGGACGAGGACACGAGCGAGGGGAACGCGGAGCGACATGACGACACAGGGGCGGGTGACCATCCGTGAGGTGGCCGAACGGGCGGGCGTGTCCGTGGCCACGGTCTCCCGCGTGCTCAGCGGCAACTATCCGGTACCGCCCGCCACCCGCACCCGGGTCCTGCGCGCCGCCCGCGCCCTCGACTACGTCGCCAACGCCAACGCCCGCGCCCTGGTCGGCGGCGGCCGCAGGACGGTCGCCGTCGTCGTGCGCCAGGTCACCAGCCCCTTCTACGCCCAGGTCGCCGAGGGCGTCGAGGCGGAGGCCGCCGTCCACGGCCGGCTCTGCCTGGTCGGCACCACCGGCGGCGACCCGCAGCGCGAGCTGGAGTTCGTGCAACTCATGCGGGAGGAGGGCGCCCGGCTGGTGATCCTGGTCGGCGGGGTCGTCGAGGACGACGCCTACCGCGAACGCGTCGCCCACTACGCCCAGGCCCTGGACTCCGCCGGCGCCCGCCTGGTGCTGTGCGGGCGGCCTGCCCCCGACCCCGACATCCCCGCGCTGGTCGTCGAGTTCGACAACGAGGCCGGGGCCCGCGCCATCACCGGACATCTGCTGTCGGCGGGCCACCGCAGGATCGTCTTCCTAGGCGGACTGCCCGGGAACACCGCCCTGGACGCGCGCGTTAACGGCTACCGCGCCGCCCTCGCCGAGCACGGACTGCCGCCGAGCGCCGCCCACGTCGTCGACTGCGGACTCGGACGGGCCGCCGGGCTGCGCGCGATGACCGAACTCCTCAAGGAACGCCCGGAGTTCACGGCCGTCTTCGCAGGCGACGACATGGTCGCGGCCGGCGCCCTGCGCGCCCTGGCCGAGGCCGGACTGCGCGTCCCCGACGACATGTCCGTCGTCGGCTACAACGACATTCCGCTCGCCGAGGACTTCAACCCGCCCCTCACCACCGTCCGCACGCCCGCCGAGGAACTCGGCCGCGCCGCCGTGCGCATCGCCCTGCGCGACCCCGAACACGCCGCCGGCGCCCACCATCTGCTCGGCACCCACATCGTCGTACGCGACAGCGTCGCCGCGCCCCCGCCCGGGCGCGCCCACTGACCGACGGAGGGAACCGCCCCCGTATGACCGCGCCGCACCTGTCGGCCGACGCCGGCCAACTGCCGCCCCCCGACCTCGACCTGTCCCCGCGCACCGGATACACCCGCGCCCACTGGGAGGCCACCGCCGACCGGCTGCTCGCCGCACTGCGGCCCTACGCCACCCCCGGCCTCGCCCAGTACCGCCTGCCCGGCCGCACCGGCCACTCCGGCGCCTGGTCGGACGGACTGGAGGGCTACGCCCGCTCGTTCCTGCTGGCCGCCTTCCGCATCGCGGGCTCGCACGGCGCCGTCGGAGACGACCTCGTCGAACGCTACGCCGCCGGGCTCGCCGCCGGAGTCGACCCCCGCCATCCGGAGCACTGGCCGCCCATCACCGACCGCTCCCAGCCCATGGTCGAGGCGGCTTCCGTCGCCCTCGCCCTGCACGAGACCCGCCCCTGGATCTGGGACCAACTGTCCGACAGAACAAGGGAGATGGCGATCACCTGGCTCGGCGGTTTCGTCGGCGCCACCGCCAACGACTCCAACTGGCGGCTGTTCCAGGTCATCACCGAGGAGTTTCTCGCCTCCGTCGGCGGTCCGCACGAGCGCGCCGAGATCGACGCGGGCCTGGACCGCCTCGACGACTGGTACCGGGGCGGTGGCTGGTACACCGACGGCGACGGCCGCAAGTTCGACTACTACAACGCCTGGGCCCTGCACCTCTACCCCGCCCTGTGGGCCCGCGTCGCCGGGCCCCGCGCGGAGCCCGCCCGGGTCGCCGTGCACCGCGCCCGCCTGCGCGAGTTCCTCGGCGTCCACCAGTACTTCTTCGGCTCCGACGGCGCCCCCGTCCACCAGGGCCGCTCCCTCACCTACCGTTACGCCGTCGCCGCCCCCCTCTGGGCGGGCGTCCTCGCCGACGCCACCCCCCTGTCACCCGGCCGGACCCGCCGCCTCGCCTCGGGCGCCCTGAAACACTTCACCGACCGCCAAGTCCCGAACGAGCAGGGCCTGTTGACGCTGGGCTGGTACCGGTCCTACCTTCCCGTCACCCAGCCGTACTCGGGACCGGCGTCCCCGTACTGGGCGAGCAAGGCCTTCCTCGGTCTGCTCCTGCCCGCCGACCACCCCGTGTGGACGGCACGCGAGGAGGCGGCCCCCGTCGACACCGCCGACCGGCACCTGGCCCTGCCCGCCCCGGGATGGCTGCTGCACTCCACGGCCGCCGACGGGATCGTCCGCCTCGTCAACCACGGCGCCGACCGGCTCCCGCCCCCGCCCGCCGCGTCCGACGACAGCCCGCACTACACGGGCTTCGCCTACTCCTCCGCCACCGCCCCCCAGACCCCGCCCCCCGGCGAACCGCCAGGACCCGACAACCGCATCGCCCTGCTGACGCCGACCGGCCCGTCCCGCCGCGGCCGCATCCACCCGCTGTACGCGGCCGGCCGGCGCGCCGCGTCCTGGCACACCCCGCTCGGCCCGGACGGCGACGAGCGCCCGCACCTCACCACCGTGAGTGTGGTCCACGGACCGTGGGAGGTCCGGGTGCACCGCGTCGCCGCACCCGCCGGCACGCCGGTCCGCGAAGGCGGCTGGGCGGTGGCCTGCGACGACGCTCCGCCCGTCGCGCAGACCGGTGAGGCCTGGGCGCAGGCCCGCCGCGCCGACGGCCTGACCTCCGCCCTCGTCGGCCTGCTCGGCTGGGACGACGCCACCGCCGAGGTGGCGCGGGCCCGCGGCCACAACGCCTACGGCGAGGACTCGGCCGTCCCGGTTCTCACCACACCGCACCCGGGCGGCACGCTGCTCCTGGCGACGCTGGTGGTCCTCACCGCCGACCCGCTTCTCCCGGCGGACACCCGGACGGGAGCCCGTGCCGTCCGCGTCGCCGACGGCGCCCTGGAGATCCGCTTCCCGGACGGCGCCATCGAGACCGTCACCCCGCCGGCCGGTCCGGGGTGAACGCCGGCGCCGCGCGCGTCGCCGCTTGCGGCCGGGCCGGGGGAGCGGGCAGGGTTCCGTGCCGTGGCCACCTTGCTGATCGTCCATCACACCCCCTCGCCCAACTGCCAGGCGCTGTTCGAAGCGGTCGTCTCGGGCGCGACGGCGCCCGAGATCGAGGGCGTCCGCGTCGAACGGCGGGCGGCTCTCGCCGCGACCGCCTCCGACGTCCTGGCCGCCGACGCCTACCTGCTGGGCACCCCGGCCAACCTCGGCTACATGTCGGGCGCGCTCAAGCATTTCTTCGACCAGGTGTACTACCCGTGCCTCGACACGACCCGCGGCCGGCCCTTCGGCTACTACGTGCACGGGGGCAACGACGTCACCGGCGCGGTACGCGGGATCGAGGCCATCACCACGGGCCTGGGCTGGCGTCGCGCGGCCGAGCCGGTCACGGTCACCGGGGAACCGGGCAAGGCGGACGTGGCGGCCGCGTGGGAACTGGGGGCGACGGTGGCGGCCGGTCTGCTGGACTGACCGGCCCGGCCGCGGTGGATCATGGCAGGCGGGCAGGGCAGGACGGCCGGCCCAGGGCTCAGTTCCACAGCGGATACGTCACGACACGTGCGAACTGCGCCGGCCTGGCCCCGGGGTAGGTCAGGCTGATCCGGCTGTAGTGCTGCACCTGCGGGTTCTTCTTCCAGGACTGCGGCCGGTCCAGCTTCACCACGACGGCGTACGGATGGAAGGTGCCCGCCGCGCAGTACGGGTCGCAGTCGTTGACGACGTTGACCCCCGTGGCCCGCGCCGAGTGCGAGCCCCAGCTGTTCCAGTGCAGTGAGACGAGACGACTGTTGCCGTCGCCGCACGCCAGGATGAAGCCCGTCGGCCGTACCTGTGTGTGCCAGAAGCAGTCGACCAGTACAGGAGCCGTGGCCTTCTGCACCGCGGCTTCGCGCACCGTGGGCGGTGCCGCGGCCGGTGCCGCCGAGGCCGAGCCGACGGCCGCCGTGAGGCCCAGCGCCGCACACAGCATGACCGCTGTTCTCGTCGTGTGTCGCATCTCCGCTCCCGCCCGCCCGACCCGGGACCCGCCGGTTTGCCGCGCCCCGGTGAGGTTCTCTACCGACGCTACGACGACGAGCGCGGCGCGACCACTCGAACGGGCCGTCGCACAGGCCTTGTGGCGAGGGAAGCGGTTCGTCCTGCCGGGGAGCCGGGTGTGCACCCCCCGGCCGAAAACATGCGCCGAGCAGACCGAATCCCCAGAAGGTCATGGTCAATTCAAGCCGTTGTTTTGGCATTCCCATGACAAAACTGTGCACGGAGTGCCACTCTGCTGCCGAAGTTCACCATTCCTTCACGCCCGCATCATGCGGCGCACCTGTCATTCACCCCCCACCTCCTTCCACCCGCCTGTCGTGCAGCGCTCCGGACCGGCCCCACCCCGCCGGCCCGCCCCACCTCGGCCCCATCACCGGCCGACCGTCGCACTGAAGGAGAACCCGTTGCCCCGGCGACACCGCCCCACCCTCCGGCGCAGACGCGCCACCGCCCTCGCGTTGACGACCATCGGGACCCTGCTGGCCCTGGGCGCCCCCACCGGCACCGCCGGTGCGGCTCCGGCCGACCCGGGCCCGTCCAGGATCACCGCCACGCCCCGCGCGGGCGCCGCCGCGACGCCCCTGTCACCGGCCCGCCGCGCCTCGCTGATCAAGAGCGCGCAGACCACGTCGGCCACCACGGCCCGGCAGCTCGCCCTCGGCGCCCAAGAGAAGCTCGTGGTGAGGGACGTCATCCAGGACGCCGACGGCGCCACCCACACCCGCTACGAGCGCACCTACGGCGGACTGCCCGTCCTCGGCGGCGACCTGGTCGTCCACCACAAGAGCGGCCGCACCACCGTCTCCAAGGCGAGCGGGGCGACCCTCACCGTGCCCTCCCTCACCCCGAAGCTCTCCGCCGCGAACGCCACCGGCAAGGCACTCGCGGCCGCCAAGAGCGCCGAGGTCAAGGGCTCCGCGACCGCGAACACGCCCCGCCTCGTGGTCTGGGCCGGCGCCGGCAAGCCCGTCCTGGCCTGGGAGACGGTCGTCGGGGGCGTCCAGCAGGACGGCACACCGAGCGAACTCCAGGTGGTCACCGACGCGACCACCGGCAAGCAGCTCCTCGCCGCCGAGCAGGTGGAGACCGGCACCGGCACCGGCCAGTACACCGGCACGGTCCCCCTCGGCACGACCCTGTCGGGATCGACGTACCAGCTCACCGACGGCGGCCGCGCCGGACACAAGACGTACGACCTGAACCAGGGCACCTCCGGCACCGGCACCCTCTTCACGGACGACAACGATGTCTGGGGCGACGGCACCCCGTCCAACCGCCAGACCGCCGGTGTCGACGTGGCCTTCGGCGCCGCAGCCACCTGGGACTACTACAAGGACGTGTACGGCCGCAACGGCATCCGCAACGACGGCGTCGCCGCCTACAGCCGCGCCCACTACGGCAGCAGCTACGTCAACGCCTTCTGGCAGGACAGCTGCTTCTGCATGACCTACGGCGACGGCTCGGGCAACACCCACCCGCTGACCGCCCTCGACGTGGCCGCCCACGAGATGAGCCACGGCGTCACCGCCGCCACCGCCAACCTGACCTACTCGGGCGAGTCCGGCGGTCTGAACGAGGCGACCTCGGACATCTTCGCCGCCGCCGTCGAGTTCCACTCGAACCTCACCGCCGACCCCGGCGACTACCTCGTCGGCGAGAAGATCGACATCAACGGCGACGGCACCCCACTGCGCTACATGGACAAGCCCTCCAAGGACGGCGACTCCGCCGACAACTGGAGTCCGAGCCTGGGCGGCCTCGACGTCCACTACTCCTCGGGTCCCGCGAACCACTTCTTCTACCTGCTCTCCGAGGGCAGCGGCGCCAAGACCGTCAACGGCGTCGCCTACGACAGCCCGACCTACGACGGCCAGGCCGTCACCGGCATCGGCATCGAGAACGCCGCCGCCATCTGGTACCGGGCGCTGACGACGTACATGACCTCCTCGACCGACTACGCGAGCGCCCGCACCGCCACCCTGTCGGCCGCGGCCGACCTCTTCGGCGCCTACAGCCCCACCTACCTCGCCGTCGCCGACGCCTGGGCCGGCATCAACGTGGGCAGCCGGATAGCCCTCGGCGTCAACGTCGCCCCGATCGCCGACCAGACCAGCGGCATCGGCCAGGCCGTCAGCCTGCAGGTGGACGCCTACACCACCAACACCGGGGCCGGCCTGACCTACGAGGCGACCGGGCTGCCCGACGGTCTGAGCATCAGCCCCAGGGGCCTGATCTCCGGCACGCCGACCACCCTCGGCAGCAGCGACGTGACCCTCAAGGTCACCGACAGCACCGGCGCGTCCGTCTCGGACACCTTCACCTGGCGGATCGCCTACATCTACGCCAACGCCACCCGCGTCGACATCCCGGACAACGGCGCCGCCGTGGAGTCGCCGGTCACCATCGCGGGCCGCGACGGCAACGCCTCCGCCACCACCTCGGTCTACGTCAACATCGTGCACACCTACCGCGGTGACCTGACCGTCGACCTCGTCGGCCCCGACGGCACCGTCTACTCCCTGCTCAACCGCAGCGGCGGCGCCGCCGACAACGTCGACCAGACCTTCACGGTCGACGCCTCCGCACAACCCGTCAACGGCACCTGGAAGCTGCGCGTCCAGGACCGTGCGTCCATCGACACGGGCTACATCCAGCGCTGGCAGCTCACTCCCTGACCGCAGACCGCCTGACACCGCCGCCCGGGTCTCACCAGGCCCGGGCGGCGGCGCGTGTCCGCGGACGGTGGAGCCGGGCCGCCGAGGTCGCCGGGCCTCACCTACGCCGAGGCGTGGGGACGACTCCGCCCGCGACCTGGGCCAGGGGCGTGCCGCGGGCCCACAGCCGAAGCCGGGGACCGTCGATCAGATACATGCGGCCCTCGCGCGCGGCCCACACCTCGTCCCGGTGCGTGAACGTGCCCCGGTGCACGACGAGTCGCAGCGGGGGACCGGCCCGGCCCCGCGCCGGCATCCTGGCCCGGCAGGAGCAGGCCGACTCCTCGTCGGGCAGCGGCTCGGCCACCGGACGGAACGCCACGTCGAGCAGCAGCCCCCGGCCGTCACGAGCGGCGAGGTGAAGGGTGTCGTGCCGAGGGGGCGGCAGCACCCGCCAGCCGTCCCGCCGGAGCATCCGGGCCACCGCGACCACCAGCGCGGGCATGTCCAACTCGGCCAGCTCCTCGGCGGTGTAGTACCCACCGCGCCGCCGGGCCGGCCGCCGGGACCGACGCCGTACGACGACGGCGACGACCGCGAGCGGCACGAGGAGCAGCGCGCCGGCCCGGCCGCCGAACGTGCGGGAGACCAGCGCGAGTCCCGCGACCGCGGCGCACGCGACGGCGAGCAGGGTGGCGAGGGCCGGCAGCACTTCGCGTAATCGAGGCCCGTCGCGGCCCGAGGCCCGCAGCTCACGCACGGACCGCCGACGCCTGGCCCACGCCGACTCCCCGGCGGGCGCCCGCTCCCGCCTGCGTGCCATCAGGGCCGGCCCCCCACCCCTCACACAACGACGTGTAAGGGGTGGATACCCGCTGAGTCGGGACATGCCCTCCGACACCACGTTTGCGCCACCGGCTTGGCCGAAGAACGCCGCCGGAGGCCGCAGCGCGAGGGCGCCGGGCCATTGTCAGTGGTGGATGACAAGCTGCTGGTCATGGACGAGGTTGAGTTCTTGCGGGGCCGGGTCTACGGCGCCGATCACGACGACGCCGGCCCCCGCCCGGACCGCCGGTACGCGCACCTGGTGGGCGGCCCGCTGGACGGGCTGCTGCTGGACATCACGGACCGCTCCGACCACGAGCTGCGCGAGGTGGCGCTGACCACGGAGATAGGCCGCTACGGGCCCGGCGGCCACGCCCTGTACGAGCGGCGCGGCACCGCCGACCGCCGGTTCGACTGGCGCGGCGACGCCCCGGGCACCCCCTGAACCACCCGGCCCGTCAACTCCCCCTGTTTTTCGCTACCTGGAGAGCATGCGGACGTCGACCACACCCATCAGGCCGGCCAGCGGAACACTGGCCGCCGTCTGCCGGGGGTCGGGGGCGAGTCCGTTGTGCCGGGCGATGTCGAGCAGCCGCTCGGCCAGCGGCAGCACCATGTGCCGTCCCCAGCAGCGTTCGCTCGCATGCCCGAAGGGGAGGTATCCGGGAGCGGTGTCCGGGTCGAGGTCGTGCCACCGCTCGGGGCGGAAGGCATGCGGGTCGTCCCACAGCGCGGGGTCCCGGTGGGACAGCAGCGGCAGCATCAGGACATCGTCCTTGGCGCCGATGCGCTCGTCGAGGGCGGTGAACTCGGGGGAGGCGACCCGCAACACGTTCCAGGACACCGGCAACAGCCGCAGCGACTCGTGGATGATGTGCCGGTTCGGCGTGCCGGGCGCGAAGGGAGCCCCGAGCCACAGCGCGTTCGCGACCAGCGCCGCGACCGTGAAGCACACCGGAGCCGCGGCCCGGCGGTACATGCCCATGGCGTGCCGCCGTTCTCCGTACGTCGGAGCCTCGGCCGTGCACGCGCCGAGCCGCGAGGTCCGCGCGAGCGCCCCGCCGCGCCCCGGCAGCGCGGCCCCCACGCCGATGACCGTCCACGTCAGCTTGGGCGTCCACTCCAGCCGCCGGTCGACGAGCACCTTGAGCCGGCGCGGGTCACGCCCGAAGACGGTGTCCCGCAGATAGGTGTGCGCCACCCGCGGCCAGGTCCCGGAGAGGTCGGTGGACAGATCGGTGGATTGCGCGAGCGCCGCACGCACGTCCTGGCCCACGGCCCGCATCAAGGCCGAGGCCTCGGTCCGTGGGATCGCCCGGCCGAGCAGGGGCTTGAAGGTGGGCCGTTCGAAGTCGTTCGCCGGCCGGGTCGCCATGACCTGCTCGATGAGTCCGGCGGAGCCGACGCCCACCGTGCCGGGATCGAGCCGGAACACCTCGTCCCCGAGGTGATCGTCCAGCAGGGAACGGATCCGCGGGGCGAATTCGACCCTGCGACGCTGGGTGAGGGAGGGCGACGACGGCATGGTGTCTCCACATCGAAGCGACGGACCTTAGGTGGCGTGCGCCCGCGTCTCCGTCACCGGCGACGGCGGGCGCACGCGTTTTCTCACCTACTCAACGGCGGCTCAGTACCAGAGGTACCAGGCGTACGCCTTGAGGCTCTTCTCGCCGACGATCTTCCTTTTCAGTGCCCCGAACATCTTCATGGAATACCTCCATCGCAAAGGAAGTGACGCTGAACCGGAATCGAGTAGAGCCGCCGGCCGACGAGGCGTCAACGGTGATCGGAAACACGCGATGTGATCACGCCAGAATGCCCGTCGCAGGTGTGAAAACGGGAGTGCACTGCCAGTCAAAAAGCCGTGCACTCTCGGATAGACGGGCGGCCGTATTCGATGCTATTTCAGATAGGGCCCGTCGGCGCCGACCTTTCCGGGCCCGTTCAGCACGTACACCCGCAGATTTCCCTTGCCGGGTGCGGCCACCGACAGGGAGCCGTTCGAGACGGTCTTCACATCGCCGGTGACGGCGTCCGTGTACGTGCCGTTCGGGATGCCGGTGAAGCTCGCCGCACCGGTGACCGTGACCAGCGCGAAACTGTCCGTGCTCCCGCTGGTGTAGCGGCGCTTGAACGCCATCTGGCCGCTGATCCCGTCGGTCGAGTACTGGCCCATCTGCAGCGCCGGCACCGCCCGGCGAATCTGGCCCAGCCGCTGGAGGTGTTTGACCAGCGGCTGGGCGAGGGTCGTGGCGATCGTCCCGCTCGCGCTCGCGACCGTGCCGAAGTCCGAGGCCGTGACGGAACCGGCCAGGTGGTCACCGAAGTACGCGCGCCCGGTGGACGCCAGCGGGCAGGTCGGCCCGCAGTCGATCTGCTTGCCCTTCTGGAACTCGATCTCCGAGCCGTAGTACAGCGTCGGAATGCCGCGGAAGGTCCACATCAGCGCCATGTTCTCGGCCCAGGCGTCGGTGCCCCCGCTGTAGCGCGTGCTCGACTTGTTCGGGCCGTAGTCGTGACTGTCCACATAGACCACGTTGTAGGTCGCGTCGTTGACGCTGTCGTCAGAATCCTTGCCGTTGCTGAAGGCGTTCTGCGCGTCACCGAAGTTCATGTGCATCCGCATGTCGATGATGTTCATGCCGGAGAACAGACTGCGGTCGGGCGTGTGGTAGCTGTTGCCGCTCAGGAAGGCATTGGCCGACGTCGGCTGATTGCCGGTGCCGAGGTCGTTCTCGTAGGTGAACTGCTCGATGGCCGCCTTCTCGTCGTCGGCGCTGTACTCCTTGCGCTCCTTCCAGGTGAAGAACTGCGCCGAGTGGTTCACGGACCCGCGGTTCCATTTGTCGTTGACGAAGGCGCCGACCTCTCCGAAGACGAAGAAGTTCCGTGCCGCGTCCGCGCCGAACTTCTGGGTGACCCGGTCGTAGATGGCAGGCAGGAAACGGCGGTTCCAGGTGACGCGCGGGATGTGGACGGCCGTGTCGATCCGGAAGCCGTCGACGCCCATGTCGATGTACTTGTCGTAGGCGCCGATCAGGTAGTTCTGCACGGGCGTCGACTCGGTGTCGAAGTCCGCCAGGTCCTCGTGCAGCCAGCAGGACCGGGAGTCCTCGCCCTCCCAGTTGCCGATCCAGCACTGGTGGTAGTACGCCTTCGGGAACATGCCCGAAGTGGGGCTCGGCCACTGGCAGTTGTAGAGGGTGTAGCCCTCGGCGCTCTTGCCTCCGGTGGGCTTGCCCCAGTTCAGGCAGGTGTTGCCGGTCGGCTCGGCCGTCGACCACAGGTCGCCGTTGTAGTACGACTTCCCCGACTTCGGCTCCACGGTCAGGCCGTCGTACTCGAAGCCCTCGGCCTTCTCGTCGTAGTACCAGCTCCACTGCGTGTCCCGGACCCCGTACACGGTCGGGGTGAACAGGCCCTTGGCGCCCCAGCGCGAGCTGTGGTTGTAGACGACGTCCTGGTAGATCTTCATGCCCTTGGCGTGGGCCGCGTTGATCAGGTCCTGGTAGGAGGCGCCGGCGGACTCCAGCCGCGGGTCGACCCTGTAGAAGTCGTAGCCGTGATAGCCGTGGTAGTCGTAGTCCGAGCGGTTGAGGACCACGGGTGTGATCCAGACCGCAGAGAAGCCGAGGGCCTTGATGTAGTCAAGCTTGTCGACCAGGCCCTTGAAGTCGCCGCGGAACATGGGGTCGTTGCCGGCCGCGTTCCCGGACTTGACGTGCTGGCTGCCGCCGCGGTCGTTCGACGTGTCGCCGTCGTAGAAGCGGGCGGTGAGCACGAAGTAGATGGGGTCCTTGCGCGGGTCGGTGCCCAGCGGGGCGCCGGGCGCCGGGGCCGGGGCGCGCTCACCCGTCGTCGCCGTCACCGCGGCGGAGGCGGGCGAGGTGTTCCCGGCCGCGTCGAGAGCCTTCACCGTGTACGTGTAGGCGGTCTTCTCCTCCAGCCCCGACTCGGAGAGGACCGTGGAGCCGACATCCGTGACCACCGTTCCCGAGGCGCCGCCGGTCCGCGTGACCTGATACTTGGTCACCCCCTTGTTGTCGGTGGCCGCGTCCCAGCTCACCACCACCGACGTGCCGGTGGCGCTCGCCGTGACCTTGGCGGGAGCCGTCGGAGGTTCCGTGTCGGGGGCCTGGGTCGCGCAGGGGTTCGCGGCGCCGGAGGTGACCGTGCGGTCCTTCACGGTCGTGGCGCCCAGCGGGATCGTGTAGTCGGCGCTGTTGTTGTTGTCCCAGACCCCGTTGCCGTTGTTGAAGGCGGCCTTGAGGGACGTGGCCGTGCCGATGTCCAGCGTCCGCTTCCACCAGCCGGTGCAGGCGCTCTCCATGCCGACCCCGGGGACGGCCGTCCAGGACCCGCCGGCCGGGGCGTAGTGGATGTTGGCGGTGGTCCACCCGGTGGCGGCCGTGGAGTAGTAGACGGTCGCCTGGTTGCCCGACCCCGACCCCGACCCCGACCCCGAGCCGGTGTCGGCGCACGGGTCGCTGTGGGCGATCACCCCGTCCTTGACGGTGACCGTCCCCGTGCCCAGGGCGTAGTTGTTGCCGCCGTTGTTGTCCCAGGTGCCGCTGCCGTTGTTGAACGTGGCCTGCAGCCCCGCGGCCGAGCCGAGGTCGACGCTCTGCTTCACCCAGTCGGTACAGGCAGCTTCCATCCGCACACCGGGGACGGTGGTCCAGGAGCCGCCGTCGGGGGCGTAGTGGAGGTAGGTGGCGGACCAGTTCTTCGTCTTCGTGTAGTAGAAGACGGTCGCCGTGTTCGATGCGGCGGCGGTCGGCTGCAGGGGGACGGGATCGGAATCGGACGGCCCCGTGAGGAGTCCGAACAGTCCGGCCGTCGCCATGGCGACAGCGAGCGGACGTGGCGGGGTGCGTCTACGGGACGTCTTCGGTGCGCGGCTCATGGCCTCTCCCGGTGCGGGCAGCGAAGGCAGGGAGTCGCCCTGAAAGAAAAACCGGCAACTTCCTGAAAGGACTTGCGAACTTGCGAACGGAAGTTACAGGGCCATGACACTTGCGTAAAGGGATCGCACAGGAAGGGGGGGCGACGCGGGGCAGGCGGCTGCTCGGCGACCGGAACGGTGGCTTCCATCGCGGGAGGGTGATCAAATGTGCGAATGTCTACAGGATCCACACCCGCCACTCACGCGGCGACCACCGCACCGGCGGTCCGTCATGGCTGGCACAAGCTTCTTTTCGGCCTCTTCCTGCTGGGTCGCGCGACCCGCATTCCGGCCGCGTTGGACGGTACGACGGGGGCGACCCCCTCGGGCTGGTGGTACGTGGTGTGGGAGGTGCTCGCCCTCGTGCTGGCCGCCTTCGCGGTGAGTGAGTGGGAGATCCTCAACGCGGCGTCCTGGCGCATGTCGGTGTCGCAGTGGGTCTGCATGGTCATCTTTCACATCGGCCTCACCGGGTTCCTGATCTCCGTCATGGTCCGACTGCTCTGACGCGCGGCCCGCGTGACGGCGGGTCAGTTTGTTCGATCGCACGAACATGGCTTCGATGGGTTACTTCTGTCGCCGGGCTCTGATAGGAAACCTTCCTGTCAGTTGCAGCGCAGAGCCACCCCACCCCCACTCCTCACCTGGAGCCACTGTGGTGCACATGTCCCGGCCGATCGACGGCCCCGCCCCCGCTCCCACCTCCCGCCGCTTCTTCCTCGCCCTCGCCGGCGCCCTGGTGGCAGCCCCCCTCCTCGACGCCCACCCGGCGACCGCGGCCCCCGCAGCCAAGGGCCTCGACGACCCGGCGAAGAAGGAGATCGCCATGAAGCTGGTGTCGAGCGCGGAGAACTCCTCGCTCGACTGGAAGGCCCAGTACCGGTACATCGAGGACATCGGCGACGGCCGCGGCTACACCGCAGGCATCATCGGTTTCTGCTCCGGCACCGGCGACATGCTCGACCTCGTACAGCTCTACACCGACCGCAAGCCCGGCAATGTCCTCGCCAAGTACCTGCCCGCCCTGCGCGCCGTCAACGGCACCGACTCGCACACCGGCCTCGACCCGAACTACCCGAAGGACTGGCGCAAGGCCGCCCAGGACACGGCGTTCCAGCAGGCCCAGAACGACGAACGCGACCGCGTCTACTTCAACCCGGCCGTCCAGCAGGGCAAGACGGACGGACTGCGCGTCCTGGGCCAGTTCGCCTACTACGACGCCATCGTCATGCACGGCGACGGCTCCGACTCCACCAGTTTCCGCAACATCCGGCGGCGCGCGCTGACCAAGGCGAAGCCGCCGGCCCAGGGCGGCGACGAGACGGCGTATCTGAACGCCTTCCTCGACGCCCGGGTCTGGGCCATGAAACAGGAAGAGGCGCACAGCGACACCAGTCGCGTCGACACGGCCCAGCGAGTGTTCCTGCGCAAGGGCAACCTCGACCTCGACCCGCCCCTGGACTGGAAGGTGTACGGCGACAGCTATCACATCGGCTGAGCGGCTCTGCGCGAGTCCGGCCGACGACGTCGTGCCAACCTGCGGCCCCATGCCTGGCCCGGCACTTCGATGTAACGGTGGGTCAGTACGCACAAAGGCAGCAGCACGGCGAAGAACGCCAGCTCGAGCGCCGGACTGTCCTGCCGCCACCGGCCGATCGTGCCGTCGGTCACCGCCAGCAGCACGGGATGCAGCAGATAGACCGAGTAGCTGATCGTTCCCAGACCGGTCAGCTCGCGCGGTACGCGCCGGTGGCGCGCGGCCAGCCCCACGCCGAAGGTGAGCGCGGCCAGCAGGAACGCCAGGATCCAGCCGCGCCGGGTGAAGTGGGCGTCGTCGCCCTGGCCGTACGCACTCACCACGGCGCACGCGAGCACCACGGCGGCGGTGGCGGCCGCGCGCCGCCAACTGCTCCGGCCGTGCTCGGCCCGGTGGACGGCGGTGCCGAGGAACATCACGGAGAGGATCACCAGCCCCTCCCACATGGGCACCGTGCCGTTGAAAACGACCAGGACGAGCGCCGACGCCCCGCCCAGCACCCCGCCGGCCACCCGTAGCGCGGGTGACCCGGCGCTCGCCCAGCACACGGCGAGCACCATGGCGACCGAGGCGAGTGCGATCAGCGGGCCGGTGCCGACCGCTGAGGAGAGCGCCGAGGCCGGCAGGGTGACCCCCGCTGTCGCGCTCACGGCGGCGAACCCGGCGAGGGCGACGGCGACCGTCGCCGACCGCTGGTGCCGACCGACCGTGAAGAGGGCGACGACCAGCAGATAGAAGGCCATCTCGTAGGAGAGCGTCCACAGGACGAGCAGGACGCTCGGCGTCCCCAGCAGCTCTTGGAGCAGGGTGAGATGGGCGACGGCCACGGCGGTGAGGCTCTGTCGGCCCAGGCCGTCGCGCAGCTCGGCGATGCCCAGCAGATTCAGGACGAGGAACCCGGTGACGGCCGCCGCCCACAGCGGGTACATGCGGAAGACCCGTCCGATCCAGAAGGACCGGACACAGCTCCGGCGCTCCAGCGACGCGGGGATGATGTAGCCGCTCACCAGGAAGAACACCATGATGCCGTACCGGCCGAGGTTGAACTGCGGCATCACTTCCTGCCGGAACTCCGGCAGGAACACCGCCGACGAGTGGTCGAGCACCACGACGAGTGCGGCGATGCCGCGCAACGCGTCGAGCCAGCCCAGGCGCGACGCGGGTGACCGGGCGATCACGGAGGGTGACGGCTCCGGGGATGGACGGATGACGAGCGGGGGTTCCATGGGAAGACCGGGTTCTGTGCGGCGAGGTGTTCGGTGAGGTGAGGTGAGGTGAGGTGTGCGGTGAAGTGTTCGCTGAGGTGTGCCGTGAGCCGGGACAGTCCCTACTCGTCGGGCAGCGTGAGCTTCAGCGGAACGCAGGGCTTGGCCTCGTTCTTGCTCGTGTAGAGCTCGACCGCGCGCGGCCGCGACATGCCTTTCATGTTCTCGAAGGCCAGCACATTGCCCCGGCGCAAGGTGAAGTCCCAACTGGCCTTGATCGCGATGCCGGGGACCACGTTCCCGGTTCGCCTGTCGATCACCGGGAACGGGGTGAACCTGCTGCGCTCGCAGACATAGCCGGGAGCCAGCACATCAATCGTCACCTCGATGCCCCAAGGACGCACCTTCCTCGCCAGTTCGCGCTGGGCGTCGATCCCGATGGCCTGGTCCTTGACGGTGAGCTCGACCGTGCCGTCGCCGTGCAGCTCCGCCGCGAACGCCGCCGTGTCGGCCGACGAGCCGGCCGACGAGCCGGGTACGACTGCCACGCCGAGCCAGGCCATCGCGCAGGCCGCCGCGACGAAGGCGATCCGGCGAGGAGCGAGCAGAGAGCGCACGGAAGCCCTCGTCCGGCCCCGGCCCGCTCCGACCTCGGTCGGTTCGGTCCGGCACGCCCCGGCCTCGCGCAGCTCGATCTCCTTCTTGAGCTCGTCCAGGAGCCGGTCCTCGAACGTCGGCCTCGTGCTCATGCTTCCCCCCTTGCGATGGACAGCGTCGATGCGTCCGGCGTCGTGGCCGGCGTGGAGCTCGTTCCTGCGGGCACCGGGTTCGCCTCCGTGGCCTCGACGTCCGCCTCCTTGCGCAGCGTCTTGCGCGCCCGGTGCAGTCGTACGCGGGCCGTGACCTGGCGTATGCCCAGCGCGGCCGCCGCCTCGGTGATCGTCAGCTGGTCCACCGCGATCAGCTCCATGACGGCCCGCTCGCCCTCGGGGAGCCGTGCCAGCGCGGCCAGGGCGCGCCGCCCCGGGCTCTCCGCGTCGAGTCTGTCCTCGATACGGACGATGTCGTCGGCCTCCAGCAGCCTCCGCCCGGAGAAACGCAGATCGCGCTCCGCCTCCCGCGCGACCCGGCGACGCTCCGACGACACCACATTGCGGGCGATGCCGAACAGCCAGGCCGTCTCACTGCCGAGGTGCGGCCGGTAGGAGTGGGCCGAGCGCAGGACGGTCAGGAAGATCTCCGCCGTCAGGTCGGCCGCGGTGTGCGGGTCGTCGACCCGGCGCGCCACGAAGCGCAGCACCGCGTCCACGTGGCGCCGGTAGAACTCCTCGAAGAGCTCCGGGTCGCGCACCGCCGCGGCGGGCCCACTCGGTAACCGTTCCGCGCCAGCCACAGGCGTCTCCTTCCACCGGGTTCGTCACACGCACTACACCTGTTCTTGGAATGAGGCGCGAAAAGCGTTACAGACGTCCACGACAGAAGGTGAACCCCCCAGCCGTGCCGGCCGGATTCGCGTCGGCGCGCCGAGCGCGGCGTGTGAGTGGTGCGCCTGGGGCGTAGGGGGTGGGTTCTCGGGTAGTCGCGCGGATATGAACGGGGTAGTGAAGGCGGTCCGGATGGCAGGTGTCCCGCCCGACCAGGGTTTCTCCGCGTCCGACGGGACCCCTGCCGAGACGACGGTGGCACTGGACGGCAAGGACGGTTGTATCGCCCGGGCGCGGCAGCTCACGGGCGACTTCCTCACCCGCGTGCGGCGCCCGGGTGGCCCGCCCGTCCCGGTGGGGGCCGTGGACCTGTCCCAGCTCGTGGTGAGCGAGCTGGTCACCAACGCGCTCAGACACGCGCCCGGGCCGGCCCTGCTGCAACTGCGGGTCACCGGGGGCACGGTGGAGATCGCCGTCTGGGACAGCGATCCGGTGCTGCCGGCACCCCGCGCACCGGATCCGACCCGGGTCGGCCAGCACGGCCTGGAGATCGTGCGGGCCGTGGCCGAGGAATTCGAGGTCGTACGGGCGCCCGTGGGCAAACGGATCGTCGCCCGACTGGGCCTGACCGACGCACGATGAGGCGTCCCGCCCCTGCCGGCCTCAGGCCCGGACGGCAGACGCGTCGACGACCTCGAACGTAGCCCGGCCCAGGACGAGCACACCGTCCGACAACGGGGTACACCGCACGCCGCCTTTGCCGCGCAGGGCGCGCTGGGCGCCGGGGCCGACGGTGACGTCCATCCACGCGCAGGGGCGCGCAGGGCGGTTCACGGCGAACGCCACGGGACCGGCCGCGCCGTCGAGGACGACGGTCGAGCCGACGTAGGCGTCGATGTCGACGCCCCGCAGCAGGACGTTCCGGCGCGTCTGCCGGAGACCGACGGCCGCGTCGATGTGCCGCGGGAGGTTCTCCGCGGCCATGAGGGTCACCGACGCGTCCCGGTGGGCCGGGCGGCCGAAGTAGCGGTCGCCGACCAGCCCGAGACCGCGACGGACCTGAACCTCCCGCACGAGCTCGTCGTCCGGGCCGTCCGACGGCCCGGACGCGGGCCGCCCCGCGAACCGGTGCGACGCCGACACCAGCAGCTCCACCACCTCGATCTCGGTCATGGAGCCAGCCTAAGCGCGGCGCCGCCCGGCTCGGCGGGTCAGGGCAGGAGGGGGAGGGCGGCGCAGTTGGAGTGGGCGGGGCGAGCGTTGAGCCGGTCGGTGAGCCAGGAGATCGCGTGGCCCTGGTCGACGAGCAACGGCGTGAAGTGGTTGATCAGGGCCCGGCCGACGCTCGGCAGGATCACCGGCTTGTACGTGACGTCGGCGCCCTTGGCGCACCAGGCCGCGGCGAGCGAGCGCGCCTGCGCGTGCGGCACCAGATCGTCGGCGGTGCCGGTCGCCAGCCGCACCGGAGACGTCGGTTCGAGGGCGCCGATGCGCTGGTCGGCCAGGAACGCCTTCAGCGCCGGCTCCGACTGGACGACGTCGCCGATGGACCGCCCGTCCGTCGTCCAGGCGGTGCTGCGCGCCGAGTTGTAGGCGAGGAGGGCGTCGCCGACGCACATCGTCGACAGGTCCTTGAGCGCGGCGCGGCCGGCCGCGTTGAGGTGCGCGTCGGCGATCGGCTCGAGGGCGGGGTCGGACTCCAGGAACCCGTTCACCGCCCAGCCCAGCGCTCCGGCCAGATCGCTGCCGTCGATGGCCCTGGTGACGGAGACCAGGTCGGCGGGCGGGGCCCCCGTGTAGGTTCCGGCGAGGGTGACGTCGGGGGCGTAGGAGGGCTGCAGTTCGGCGGCGGCCGCCGTGGCCCCGCCGCCCTGGCTGTAGCCGAACAGCGCCACCCGGGAGGCGGACGTGAGCGACGTACCGTCGAGGGCACGGGCCGCGCGGACGGCGTCCAGGACGGCGTGTGCCTCGTCGACCCGGTTGACGTAGGTGTGCAGCCGGTCCGTCGAGCCCAGCCCCGTGTAGTCCGTGACGACGACGGCGATGCCCCGCGCGAGGAGACGGTAGATCGCCAGGTCCTCGTAACCGACGGACAGCGTCTGGCCGTTGACCAGGAGCGGGTGTTCCAGGCCGAGGGAGGCCGAGCACTGGTCGCCCTGGCCCATGGTGCCGGGCGCCACGGCGACCAGCGGCCGTGCTCCACTGCCCTTCCAGCGGGCCGACGGCTCGATGTAGGCGCCGGTGACCGCCATGGGCCGGCCGGCGGAGTCCGTGGACTTGTACATCAGCCGGGTCGCGGTGCCGGGCAGCGGTCCGTCGACGCCCGGCAGGCTCAGCGCGAGGGGCAGTGGTTCGGAGCGGACCAGGGCGCCGTCGGCCGCCGGGAGCGTGGCGGGCGGGTTGTAGAACGTGGGGATGGTGACGCCGCGCGAGACCACGGCGTCCGACTGCACTGTGGCGTCGGCGGGTACGGCGGTGACGCCGAGGCAGGCGGCCGCGGTGACGGCTGCGGCCAGCAGGCGGGTGGGGGTGGGCATGGCGGACCTCCGGGAAGGGGGAGGCCGAGCCTTCGTCTGCGGCTCGGGTGGCGGACGGCCCGGTGGGGTACGGGCCGTGACGACCGAGCGGCACGCGACCGCGGTCGCCCACCGCAGCCCGCACCGCTCTTAGACGATCTGTCAGGACCGTAGCGGTGGTTCGGTTACCTCGGGTAGCAGCCGGTAGGTTACGGTTCAGTAATATGACTCCCCGGTAGCAAGCGCGAAGCCTGCGCATCGGCGATCAGGCCCGCTCGCGCGGTGTGGTTGACTTGCTCCGTGTTGCATGAGTCGGTGTTCCGCACCACGGACCTGCCGGTGGACGATCGGTTCGAGGCGTGGGCGGAGCGCATGGGCAACACCCACGCGCCCATGCACCTCACCAGCGACCGCACCGCGGACTACCACGGCCACCAACGCGTGATCGGGCTGGGCGATGTGACGGTGTGGCCGGCCACCTTCGACCACCTGGTCTTCCGCCGTACGCCGAAGCTCGTCCGCCAGTCCGATCCCGAGACCTACCACCTCTCCCTGCTGCTGAAGGGCGAGGGAGCCGCCGACTGGGGCAGACAACAGGCCGCCTACCGGATGAACGACTTCCACATCAACTCCTCCTCCCGGTCGTGGGAGGTCTTCACCGGCGCCGATTCCGTCACCATCGTCGGCCTTGAGGTCCCGCGCGCCCTGGTGGCCGTGCCCGGGCACCGAGCCGACCGGATGCTGGGGACTCTCCTGTCGGGCCGGGAAGGGATCGGCGCGCTGCTCTCGCAGTTCCTCCTCCAACTCGTCGCGGACACCTCGCCCTACCAGCCCTCGGACGCACCCCGGTTGGGCACGGTCGTCTCGGACCTGGTCACGGCCCTCTTCGCGCACGCCGCGGACGCCGACCTCCCGCTCCCGCCGGAGACCCACGGCCGCACCCTCACCCTCCAGGCCAAGACGTTCATCCGCCGACACCTCGGCGACCCGGGCCTGACCCCCGCCATGGTCGCCGCCGCACACCACATCTCCCGCAGCTACCTCTACCGCCTGTTCCAGGCCGAAGGCCTCACCGTCGCCTCCTACATCCGGGACCAGCGACTGGAAAACGCCCGACGCGAGCTCACCGACCCGCGGCGGCGCGCGCTGCCCATCCACGCCGTCGCCGCCCGCTGGGGCTTCCCCCGCGCCGCCGAGTTCACCCGGGCGTTCCGCACCGCCTACGGCCTCCCGCCCAGCGAACTGCGCGAACAGGCGCTGAACGGGGCGCAGCCCCCGGCACGCTCAGCCCTGCCGCCCGCGGCATCGGCGGTGGACGCGGCGCAGGGTGCGGCGGTGGATGCAGAGGTGGAGACAGGGGTGGAGACAGGGGTGGACGCTCCGCCAAGCAGGTGTGGACGGTCGGCCAACGACACCCCGGGCGCCTCTCCCGCATCCTGGTGATCCGCGGTGAACGCCGACACCCGCGACAGCCGAGGCCGTGCCAGGACAACAGGGGAGTCCTGGCACGGCACGGGCCCCCGACGACGCACGCCGTACACGTCCGACGACGCACGCCGTCCACGGGTGATCGAGTGGTGACGGCCCGGCCCCGGGCGTACCGTCGAACGGTGGACCCGACAGTGGACGCGCCCGTTCACTGACCTCTCCCCAGGGCCCGCGTCCGAGCGGGCGACATGTCATGAGCAGCGTTCCGCAACCGACCTCGGCACCCGAGGCCACCGTCCGGCAGGACGGCGGCGGTAACGCGATGGCGCTGCTGGTCATCGCGTCGTGCCAGCTCATGGTGGTCCTGGACATCACCATCGTGAACATCGCACTGCCGGACATCCAGCGCTCCCTGGACTTCTCCACCACGAGCCTGGCGTGGGTGGTCAACGCCTACACCCTCACCTTCGGCGGCCTGCTGCTGCTCGGCGGCCGGACCGGCGACATCCTCGGCAGACGGCGCATGTTCGTCTTCGGAGTGCTGCTGTTCGTGCTCGCCTCCCTGCTCGGCGGCCTCGCCCAGAACGAGGCCCAACTCCTCGCCGCACGCGCCCTGCAGGGCATGGGCGGCGCCGTCGCCTCCCCGACCGCGCTCTCCCTGGTCAGCACGACGTTCCGCGAAGGTCCCGAGCGCAACCGGGCCTTCGGGGTCTTCGCCGCGGTCTCGGCGGGCGGCGGCGCGATCGGCCTGCTCGCCGGTGGCGTGCTCGTCGAGTGGCTGAACTGGCGGTGGGTGCTCTTCGTCAACGTCCCCATCGGACTGCTCATCGCCCTCGCCACACCCCACTGGATCAGGGAATCCGAACGCCACCCCGGGCACTTCGACCTCACCGGCGCGCTGACCTCCACCGTGGGCATGGTCCTTCTGGTGTACGGGTTCATTCGGGCCGCGCAGGAAGGGTGGCGGGACGTCGTCACACTGGCCTCGTTCGGCGCGGCCGTCGTCGTCCTCGCACTGTTCGTCCTGGTCGAACGGCGGTCCAGGCAGCCGATCACGCCGCTGCACATGTTCGCCGACCGCAACCGGGCGGGCACGTACGGGATCATGCTGTGCCTCGCCGCCGCGATCTTCGGCATGTTCTTCTTCCTCACGCTCTTCGTGCAGAACGTGCTCGGCTTCAGCCCGCTGGCGACCGGCTTCGCCTTTCTGCCGGTCAGCGCGGTCATCGCGGTCGGCGCCGGGCTGGCCTCGCGGTTCCTGCCCCGGTTCGGCCCCAAGCCCTTCATGGTGGTGGGCGCGATCCTCGCGGCGGCCGGCCTGTCCTGGCTGACCCTGACCGACATCCACTCCACCTACGCGGGCAGTGTGCTCGGCCCGATCCTCGTCTTCAGCCTCGGCATGGGCATGGAGTTCGTCTCCCTGACCCTGATGGCGCTGTCCAACGTGCCCCCGCAGGAGACCGGCGCGGCCTCCGGACTCCTCAACGCCACCCAGCAGGTGGGCGGTTCGCTCGGCCTGTCCATCCTGGTCACGATGTACGGCACGGCCAGCCGCAACGAGGCGGACCGGCAGATCCCCGCCTACCTGGCCCAGGCGACCCCGGCCGAACGCCTGCGCTTCCGGCACACCGGGCAGCTTCCCGCCCCCTGGTCCCACGAGATCCTCACCGCCGGCGTCTCGGCCGCCTTCGTCATGGCGGCGATCTTCACGCTCCTGGCCGCGCTGATCGCGGTCGTGGTGATCCAGGTCCGCCCCTCCGACCTGGAGCGCCTCAAGGGCAGCACGGTCCCGGGCGGCGTCTGATCCCGCAGACGCGACGGGGGACGAGTGAGCAACTGCGCGGTCCGGCGGGTTAGTGTCCGCACATGGGGCATCGAGACGTGGGGATTCTGTACCCCGGAACCATGGGAGCACGCGTTGCGGCGCAGGCCGTGGCGGCGGGAGCCAGGCTCTGGTGGCCGGCGGAAGGCCGGTCGGAGGCGACGCGGCGGCGGGCCGCCGAGTTCGGGCTGCGGCCTGCCGGCAGCATCGAGGAACTGGCCCGGACATGCGAGGTCGTCCTCAGCGTGTGTCCGCCCGCGGCTGCGCTCGACGTCGCCGGACAGGTGGCGGCGGCCGGTTTTCGCGGCGTCTACGCCGATGCCAACGCGGTGAGTCCGGAGCGGATGGCCGACATCACCCAGGTGTTCGACGGCACCGGCGTGACGGTCGTGGACGGCGGCATCACCGGGCCGCCCCCGCGCGAAACGGGCACGACCCGGCTGTACCTCTCGGGCGACGACACGGCCGTGGCCCGGGTCGCGGCCCTGTTCGACGGAACGGCGCTCATCCCGGTCGTCCTGGCGGGGCCGATCGGGCGGGCGTCCGCGCTCAAGCTGGCGTTCGCCGCGTACAACAAGATCTCGTACGCCCTGGCCGCCCACGCCTGCGCGCTGGCCGACGGCCACGGGGTGCTGGACGATCTGCTCGACCTGGCGGAGCAGTCGCTGCCCGGCACCCCACTGGCCGGGATCGAGCAGTTGGCCGCCGCCGGGCCGCGGGCCTGGCGGTGGGAGCCGGAGATGCGCGAGATAGCCCGGGCCTGCCGCGCAGTGGACGTACCGGCAGCCTTCGCCGAGGCCGCCGCCGAGACGTTCGGACGGTGGGAGGCCCACAAGGACGACCCGACGGTGACCGGCGGGCAGCTGATCGCGGAGCTGGTCGAGGACGGTCCGGTGTCCACGAAGCGTCAACGGAGGAGTTTGCCGTCGCAGTGAGCGGCAACGCGATGTCCATGAGTGAACCGAACAAGAAGACGAACGAAGAGTCCGCGGCGGAGCGGCTGACCGCGTCCAAGGCGCGGCGCACCACGGACAAGGCGACCGCTCCGGCCGCCCGGACCGCGAAGAACGCCGCGGCGAAGGCGGACGACGCGGCCTCGGCCACGAAGAACGGGGTCGAGCGCTCGGCCGAGGCGACGACCGGGGCCGTGCAGAGCGCGGCGCACGGAGCCGCCCGGGGGGTCGAGGCGGGCCGCCAGGCGATCGTCGCGACGTCGGGGCAGGTCGCCGCGACCGCCAGGACGGCCTGGACGGTCATCGCGCACCGCAAGCTGGTCGCCGCCGGAGTCGGCGCCGGCCTGTCCGCCCTGACGGCGGCCTCGTACGCCGCAGGACGTCGCGCCGCCCGCCACCCGCACGGCCCCCTCACCCGGCTCACCGGCGGCCGGATCTGACAGCTCGACCTGATCGTCTCGGCCGCCCTCGCCGTCGCAGGACTCGCAGGACTCGCAGGATTCCGGAGCCGCCGCCGTAGCCAACTGGTCCAACTCCACAGGCCGGTTGACGGCCCGGAGGCTGCGGCGGTGTCCGGTGGTGTGTTTGTCACCGGCCGTCGGTCCGTCTGCCGGTCCGTCTGCCGCTCCGAAGTGTCGTAGATCTTGACCCTGGTCGGAGCCTGGGCTTAGCGTTCCCGCGTCGAGAGTGATTGAAACGATTCAAAAACCCTCGGCGATCAACACCGTCGACGATCACAGGGGGCGCTCATGCAGGATCAGGTCGCGGACGTCGCGGAGGTCGCGCAGCTCGACGGCATGTCACGGCGAGCGGTTCTCGCCGCCGGGGCCACGGCGGGCATCGCGGCCGGGATCGCCGCGACCCTGGGCGCGGGCGCACCCGCCGTGGCGGCGCCGGACGTCGCCGCAGGCCCCGGACCGGCCGCCGACTGGTTCACGAACCCGGCCCGCCGGGTGCGCCCCAAGTTCCGCTGGTGGTGGCCGGACGGTCTGGTGAACGCCGACGAGATCGCCCGCGAGGTCGACCAGATCGCGGACGCGGGATTCGGCGGCGCGGAGATCGCCGCCGTCCATCACAGTGTCAAGGACAAGTCGGTCCTGGACACCGCGCACCACGGATGGGGCAGCAGACCATGGCGCGACGGCGTCGAGGCCGCCCTGCGTCGCGCCGCGAGACGCGGCCTCACCATCGACCTCACCCTCGGCCCCAGCTGGCCCGTCGCGGTCCCCGGCGTCACCCCGGACGACGAGGCCGCGGCCAAGGAACTCGTGCACGGCCGGGCCTCGTTGACCGCAGGGGCCACCTACCGGGGCCCGGTGCCGCCGCCCACGCACGCCCCCGCCGCCGGCGTCACCCGGCAGCGGCTCCTCGCCGTGCAGGCCGCCCGTGTCGACCCGGCCAACTCCACCCGAAAGGAGACCGGGCTCGACCCCTCCAGCGTCCGTGACCTCACCTCCGCCGTCGACGCGGACGGCGCCCTGACCTGGACGGCGCCCGAGACCGGGGACTGGGTGCTGGTCTCCTACTGGACCCGTGGCTGCGGTCAGCAGCCCGAGTCCGGCCCGCACTCCTCCCCGGCCGCCTACGTCGTCGATCATCTCGACCCGGCCGGCACCGCGGCCGTCACCGACTACTGGGAGCGGCACCTGCTGACGCCCACCCTGCGCGGCCTGCTGAAGGTGGCGGGCGGCGCCTTCTTCGAGGACTCCGTGGAGCTGGAGACGGACGGCCTGACCTGGACGACGTCACTGCCGGACGCCTTCGAGAAGCACACCGGCAGGCCCCTGCTGCCGTACCTGCCCGCCCTCGTCCTGAGCGGCGGCAACCAGGTGTTCGCGTTCGAGGCGCAGCTGACCCGGCAGATCCGGCACGACTTCTGGGATACCTTCTCGGACCTGTTCAACCGCCATCACGTCCGCGCGCTGCGGGACTGGGCCCACTCCCTCGGCATGACCCTGCGCGCCCAGCCCTACGGCCTGCAGACCGACGCGATCGCCTCGGCGGCGATCCTCGACCTCCCCGAGGGCGAGTCCCTCGGCTTCAAGAACCTCGACGACTTCCGCTGCCTCGCCGGCGGCCGGGACATGGCAGGCCACACCGTCCTGTCCTGCGAGGCGGGCGCCTACAACGGCACCGCCTACAGCACCACCTGGGACCGTTTCCTGCGCACCATGGGCGGCGCCTACGCGGCGGGCGTCAACCAGACCGTCGTCCACGGCTTCTCCTACGCCACCGCCCCCGGCGCGAGCTGGCCCGGCTTCGCCGCCTTCAGCCCGTACAACGGCGGCCCCGGCTACGGCGAATCGTGGGGGCCCCGGCAGCCCACCTGGCAGCACCTGCCGGACATCGCCGCCTGTCTCGGACGCGTGCACGGGGTGCTCCAGTCCGGCACCGCCCGCGCCGACGTGGCCGTCTTCCGGCAGACCGGCTACGCCGCCACCGGCATCGGAGCCTCCTGGTTCACCGCGACCGGCGTGCCGCTCGGCTGGACCCACCAGTTCCTCAGCGGCCCGCTCCTGGACCTGCCGAGCGCCACCGTCTCCGGCGGCCGGCTCGCCCCGAACGGACCCGCCTACAAGGCCCTGTTCGTCGAGGGCGACTTCTTCTACGGCTCCACCCCCACCCTCGCCTTGGCCGACGCCCACCGCCTGCTGAGGCTGGCCGAGGACGGGCTGCCGATCGTCCTGCTCGGCGCCTTCGACCAGCCGCTGACCCCGGGCGTCCCGGACGACGGCGACACCGACCGGCTGCACGAGCTCCTCGCCCGGCTGCTCAGCCTGCCCAACGTCACCCGGATCACCGACAAGGCCGCCGTGGGCGACGCCCTCACCCGCCTCGGAGTCACCCCGGACGTACGCCACGCCACCGCGTCCACACTCCTGAACGCCCATCGAGTCACCCGCGACGCCGACTTCTACTACCTCTGCAACGGCAAGCACGCGGAGGCCGTCAAACCGCCCGTGGCAGCGATCGACCACGAGGTGACGCTGCGTCACACCCGCCGGACGCGGGGCGCGGCGACCGTCCCGTACCTGCTGGACCCGTGGACGGGCGAGGTCACGCGGATCGCCCGGTACACCGAGGAACACGGCGACGTCACCGTGCGCGTCGCCCTGCAGCCCGGGCAGGTGATGATCGTCGCCCTGGGACGTCCGGGACTCTTCGCCGACCGCAACGGCGCCCGACCGCACGTCCTCACCACGGACGCGCCCGAAGTACTGTTCGACGGAGGGAAGCTGACAGCACGTTCGACCACGGCGGGGACGTACACGACACTGCTGTCCTCAGGCCGCACGGTCACCACGACCGTCCCGTCCGTGCCCGCCCCGATCACCCCCGGCCGGTGGCGGCTGGACGTCGAGGACCGGCGCCCCGGAGCCACCCCCGCCCGCACCGAGCTCGTCCGCCGCACGCTGACCCTCGACGCGCTGCTGCCCTGGTCGCGGATCCCGGAACTCGCCGACTCCGCGGGCATCGGCCGCTACCGCACGACGATCGACCTGCCGTCCGGCTGGACCTCGTGCCACGGCGCACACCTGGACCTCGGCCAGGTCTCCGACACCGCCCGCGTCACCGTCAACGGCATCGGCGCGCCACCCGTCGACCGGCTCAGGCCGGTCGTCGACGTCGGCCCCCTCCTCCGGCGCGGCGCCAACGTCATCGAGGTGGAGGTGGCGACCCCCCTCGTCAATCGACTCCGGGTCGCCCAGCCGACCGTCTTCGGCGCCGTCGCCCGCCAGGACCACGGGCTCATGGGCCCGGTACGACTGCTGCCGTACGGTCAGGCCGTGATCGGCTGAGGGGGGAGGGGGCGGGCGCCGTCTTTCGGATGCGTCCCGGCCGCCGAAACGACCGTACGCCCGCCCCCTGCACCCACCTTCGTCGCCGTGAGGCAGACCATCGGCCGACTGCGCCTCGCGTCCGGCTCCAGCACGGTAGGGGCATGGCGGAAACGAATCGGATCGGTCGGGCCGGATTCCTGGCCGGGATGGCGGCGATCGGCGCCGCGGGCGCGCTCGGCCCTGCGGGGCGGGCACAGGCCACGGGACGGCGGCGCGGACTCAGGCACCGGGGCGTCGTCTACACCGTGGGGGAGGGCGAGAGTCCGGCCACGGGCTGGAACGCCCAGCGGATGCGGGCGGACATCCGGGCCATCCGCCAGGACGTGCACGCCGACACGGTCGACGTCACCGGCGACGGAGTGGAACGCCTCGCGGCGACCGCGGCCGAGGCGGCCGAGCAGGGCCTGCACGTATGGCTGCAGCCCACCCTGGGCGACGTCCCGCAGCGGGACATCCTCGAACACCTCGCGGAGACGGGCCGCGTCGCGCAGCGGCTGCGCAGGCAGGGCGCGAGCGTCGACCTCAGCGTGGGCTGCGAGTTCTGGCTGTTCGTGCCCGGCATCCTGCCCGGGGAGACCGTGCTGGAGCGGGTCCGCAACCGCCTGAACGGCACCTACGACCCCGTGGTGACGCAGCGCCGGCTCGACGCCTTCACGGCCCGCGCGGCGAGGACCGGCCGCTCGGTCTTCGACGGCCGGCTCAGCTACGCCGCCGCACAGGACGACCAGGTCGACTGGTCGCTGTTCGACGTCGTAGGCATCGACTACTACTCCTTCTTCCCCCGGCCCGCCGACTACGTGAAGGAACTGCGCCGCTTCCTGCGCTGGGGCAAGCCCCTGACCATCACCGAGTTCGGCACCTGCGCCTACGTGGGAGCGCCGGAGACGGGCGGCATGGGCTGGGACGTGGTCGACTACGACAAGGACCCCGAGGAGATCAAGGGCCACCTAGTCCGCAGCGAACGCACCCAGGCCGACTACGTCACCGCGCTCCTACGGGTCTTCGAGTCGATGGGACTGTACGCGGCGATGGCCTTCGAGTTCGTCACCCCCGACGCCCCGCACCGCGCGGACAACCCCCGCTTCGACATCGACATGGCGTCCTACGCCGTCACCAAGACCGTGCAGAAACGCCCGGGGCACCCGGAGGCGGGCTGGCACTGGGAACCCAAGCAGGCCTTCCACGCCCTGGCCCGCCACTACGCCGACCGCACCCCGGGCACACCGCGTTGAACCGGCGTCTACCTCGTCTGCTCCCGCACGGGTGCGCGGTTGCGGGCGCGTGAAGCGGCGGTGACGGTGATCGCCGTCGCCGCCGCGGCCAGGGCGGCGCTGACCCATGCGGCGCCTCGGTAGTCGTCCGCGGCGCCGGTCGCGGCGCCGGCCAGCAGCGGCCCCAGGAACGCGCCGACGTTCAACGCCACGGTGGCGAACGCCCCGCCCAGGGACGGCGCGTGGGACGCGACGCGCATGACGCGGCCCACGAGAGCCGATCCGACACCGAACGACAGCCCGCCCTGGACGACCGCCAGCACGAACAGCAGGACCGCGTCCGTACTGGCGACGGCCAGCGCCGCCCATCCGACCGGCAGCGCGCACAGGGCGCGTACCAGGCCGCGCCGCATCCGGCCGTCGCCCGTCCGCCCGACGACCGTCACTGCGATGAAGGCTCCGCCCCCGAACCCGGCGAGCAGCCCGGCAACGGCGCCTTCGGGGAGGTGGGCGACCTCCGTGGCAAGGACGGCGAGATAGGCGTACGTCGCGAAGGTCGCCCCGTTGACCAGGGCCGCGAGGACCAGCGCCGACCGCACCGCCCGTGACCTCAAGTCCCGCGCCTCGTCCCGGATCGACACCTTCCGCGGACGGGACGCGTCGACGGGCGCGGACCGAAAGACCAGCGTCAACGCAGGCAGGCACAGCGCGGCGACCGCCCAGAACGCGGCACGCCAGCCGGACCAGTCACCGAGCAGCGCGCCCGCGGGCACGCCCACGACGCACGACAGTGTCACGCCCGACAACAGGACGGCGGTGGCCCTGGTCTGCTTCGCCGGGTGGGTCAGCGCGGTCGCCACGGACAGGGCGACCGCCAGGAAACCGGCGTTGACGATCGCGGCGACGACCCGGGTCCCGAACAGCACGGGGAAGCTCGTCGTGACGGCGCCGACGACATGCACGACGACGAAAGCGGCCAGGAACGCGGCGAGCGCGCGACGGCGTGGCCAACGCGCGCTGAGCGCGGCCATCACAGGTGCGCCCACGACCATCCCGATGGCGTACGCGGACGTCAGACTCGCGGCGGCACCCACCGACACGGACAGGTCCCGGGCGATTCCCGGTACGAGACCGGAGAGCATGAACTCGGAGGTTCCCTGGGCGAAAACAGCAAGGCCGAGGATGTGGACGAACACAGGCAAGGGATCGACTCCAGCGTCGGAATGCGTGGGCAGAAGCATCCGCGCGTCATCCGTCGACATCGACCTGCGTCACCTGCGACCGAGGCGAGAGCAGAAACGGGACGAGACACGCGGAGCGCGCGTCCGGTCACCGGAAACAGGGTCGAGCACCGACCGGTCGTCGACCGGTCAGCCGACCCGCCGCCGGGCGACCGGCGGCTCCGCTCTGTCCGACTCGGGGCTCGTCACCCGACGCACCCTACGGACGGCCTCCCCCGCCCACAACCGAATTGACTCGCCTCAACGGACCGGGAAGCCGAACGAATACCCCTGCTGCTTCAGCCACGGCAGGACCTCACGCAGGGCGGCGACGGTCTGGGCGCGGTCCCCGCCGGCGTCGTGGAAGAGGATGGTCGGGCCGTTGGAGACTTCTTTCTTGACGGTGGCGACGATCGCGGCGGCGCCGGGATGCTCGAAGTCCTTGGTGTCGACGTTCCAGCCCAGCGGCCGCATCCCGTGGGACGCGGCGAGGGTGCGGCTGTAGGGGGTGAAGGCGCCGCCGGGGGCCCGGTAGTACAGGGGCCGCACGCCCCCCGAGGCTTCGGTGATCATGCGCTCGGCGTCCAGGATCTGCTGCGACTGGTAGGCCTCGGACTTGGTGTCCATGGTCGTGTCGTGCGACACGGAGTGGTCGCACAGCCGGTGCCCGGCCGCCACCACCGCCTTGACCAGGTCCGGGTGGGCCTGGGCTTGTGTGCCCACCATGCAGAAGGTCGCCTTCACCCCGTTCTCCTCCAGCACCTTCAGGACCTGCGGGGTCCAGACCGGGTCCGGCCCGTCGTCGATGGTGATGTTGACGCCATGGGCCCCGGCGTCCGAGGCGTGGGCGATCTCCACGGCCACCGCCGCCGGCGCCCGGCCGGCGGCGGCGCCCGCGGCGGAGGGACGCGCCGATACTCCTGCTGCCGCCCGCGGATCGTCGGACTGGCCGGCCTGTGCCGTCCACACCGAGGTGGCGGCTGCCACCGCCGTCACCCCGACCGCCGCCGCGAAGACCCGGCCGTACCATCCCCGCCCGCCATGCCGCGCCATGTCTGCCCTGTCCTCGTCGAGTCGCTGGAACCACCTGCAGCTGTCAGGACGGGCTAAGAGCGGGAAGGGATCCGTCTGTTACGGATCACGGACAATTTCGCGGAGGTTCCGGGACGCACGAGCACGCGCACGGCACGGTGTTCAGGTCCGCAGCAGGCCGCAGAGCAGGGCCGCGGGGCCCGGCGTGCTGCCGAGGCGGGTGGTGAAGGCGATGCCGGCGGCGTACTCGTCGGCGGCGCACTGGCCCTTGTAGCGGCCCTGGGCGAATTCGCCGCCGGGGTCGCCGGCGGGCCGGTTGTCGGACCGGTCGAACCAGACGGTCCGTCCCGGGCGGCCCAGCGCGGTGCGGGACGGGACGCACAGCGCCGCCGACACCCGGTCGCCGCGCCGGCTGTAGCCGATGAGGAACTGGCCGGCGGGGCACTGGAGTTTGGTGTACCCGCCGGCCCAGTCGCCGTCCGCCGGGACATGGCGTTCGTCGGTGACGACCGTCTGGGCGTTGCCCGCGGCCCGCAGATCGCCGCCGCTCGTGTCGGTGCACAGGCCCCGCCCGCCGGTATGGCTGAGGCCGGTCAGCCGCAGGCCGTCGGGGCAGGCGGCCTTGGCGGCTCCGGGGTCCCAGTCGCCGCCCGACCGCACCCGCAGGGACTGCACGGCGTCGCCGTGGTCGGTGGTGAGCATGCGCCAGACAGGCGCCGGCGCGACGGGGCCGGTGCGGGTCGGGGAGGCCATCAGGTGTTCCCAGGCCGTGCCGCGCCAGTCGCCCCGGTCGAGGATCCCGTACCGTCGCCCCGCGCTGTCGTAGCGCAGCAGCGCCCAGTCGTCGTGGCCCTCCCAGCCGACCAGGGGCCAGTAGGCGAAGTCGGCGTCCCGGTCGGCGAAGTAGTCGGTGATGTTCCCGAACCAGGTGCGGGCGGCGGTGCCCGTCTCCTGGGCGCCGACGCCGAACTCGCTGATCCACACGGGCGCCGTGTAGTGCTGTCCTTCCGCGGTGACGAAGAAGGCCTGGTCGGCGAGGGCTTGGTACAGCTGGTCGCGGGAGAGGTCCTGGTAGCGGGGGTCGTGGGTCTCGCCGATTCCGGTGGCGCCGCTGTGCCGGGGGCCGGTGTAGCCGTAGAAGTGGGCGGAGTAGACCAGCTTGTGGGCGTCCACCAGGGTGTGCGACAGCGTGCGCACGGGGGTGAGGGTGGGGCGGTCGTGCGGGAGGCCGTCGACGGGCAGACCGGTCCAGTTGATGCCCTCGACGACGATCAGCAGGCCCGGATTGCCCTCGGTGAGGATGCGGTCCGCGGCGAGCTGGGCCGCGGTGTACCAGTCGTGGTCGTCGCCCAGGCCCCAGTTGGGGTCGTCCAGCACGTCACGGCGTACTTCGTTGTAGAGGTCCGCGGCCACGACCCGGGGGTCGGGGGCGTAGCGGCGGGCCATGAAGACCCAGTCGTCGGTCCACTGCCGAGTGGACTGGCCGCTGTTCCAGCGTTCGTTGCCGTCGACGCCGCAGCACCAACGGGAGGTGTTGGTGTGGTTGTTGAGGACGACCGCGAACCCGTCGTGGGTGAGGGCGGCCACGACGGCGTCGTAGATCTGCAGGGGTGTCCTGCCGCGCAGCTGCGGGTTGGCCGTGACCGCGGCGTCCGGCACGGGGGCCGTGGCGTGGATCATCTCGTTGGAGAACGGCAGCCGCACGCTGTTGATGCCGAGGGCGTGGAAGTCGGCGAGCAACGCGGGCAGCGGGGCTCGGTCCAGGCCGAGGGGGATGCCGTAGGAGTTCTGGCCGGCGTGGTGGTCGGCGGGATCGGCGGCATCGCCGTTTCCCGTCCACGAGCCCTGTGCGCCGTCCCAGTTGGCCGACTTCAGGCGGAAGCGGCGGCCCTGGGCGTCGACGATGTAGCGGCCGCGGGTGGACAGCGGTGGCTGCCAGGTGTCGGCCGCCCAGGGAGTGGCCTGGGCGGCGCCCTCGGAGGCGGCAGGGGCCCGGGCGGCGGCGACCGCGGCGGGTGCCGGGGTCAGGGTGGCGAGAACCGTGGCAAGCGCTGTCAGGTACTTGACAAGTCTGGCAGGTCTGAAGGTCTGCATCCGGTCCTCTGGGGGCGTGTGGGGTGTGTGTCGGTGGGAGGCGAACGAGCGGCGGCTGCCTGCCTACGGACGCGCGGCGCCCGGTGCCGGCCCGATGAGGCCGGGCGCCGGGGCGCCGCGCAGCGGTGCAGTGCCCGTGGACGTGGATATCACCAGCTGTGTGCGACGTCCAGCACGAGGTGGTCGGCCAGCCGAAGTACACGGAAGGGCAGACGTGCGCGCACGCCGAGCCCGAACTGTGTCACGCCCTCGAAGCTCCCGGCGTACCGGGTGTCCTGGAAGGTGCGGTAGCCGGTGAGGTCCACGCCCGGCAGCGGTTGCGCGACCCGGCCGGGGTAGGTGGGGGCGCCGGTCTCGGGGTTGTAGGCGGGCGCGTTCACCCGGACGTCCAGGATGGCGCCGCCGCGGACGGGGATGGGGCGGCCGGAACCGTCCTGTTCGAGCACGTCGACGTAGCCCACCGAGAAGCCGAGCGCGTCGCTGCCCGCGCCCGGGACGTCGATGACGAACCGGTCGTAGCAGTCGTGGGCGCCGGTCCTGACGTTCGTGACCGGAGTCGCGGTGCTGGTGACGAACGTCTTGTCCAGGCTCCCCCAGCCGGTGGGACAGGCCGCAGCGGTCCGGGCCGCGGCGGCCGGCGCGGCTTCGGCCGGTACCGCGGCCACCCCGAGCGTGGCGGTCAGGAGGGCGGCGGTGGCCCAGATGGTTCTGTTTCGCACCATGATCTCCCCCAAGGATTTGCGTGGCTGACATCAACTGAGACAACCGGATCGCCCCATGGGTTGCACTGTCTTCACGTCTGTCTGCTGGGCGCGGAAGAGCCGACCCGAGGCGCAGCCCGTGGCCTGAAACCGACGGACCTTCTTCCGCAGCTCAAGCCTGTGTCCCCGGCCGCCGACATCGGCCAGGGACACAGGGGCTCGTGGGTCAGTGCGCGGTCAGCGGGAGATCAGCGGGAGGTCAGCTTCCAGAGGTGGTCCGCCGTGCCGTTGTCGGTCCACTGCAGGACCTGCGCGCCGGACGAGGTGCTCATGCCGTTCACGCCGAGCAGGAGCCCGCTGTTGTAGTTGGCGATCTTGTAGAAGCCGTCGCGGGCCGGAACGAGCTGCCAGAGGTGGTCGGCGGTGCCGTTGTCACCCCAGATCAGCGCCGTGCCGCCGTCGGCGGTGCTCATGCTGTTGATGCCCAGCAGCAGCCCGCTCTTCTGGTTGACGATTTTGTACAGGCCCGAGCCCGCCGCGACCAGGGTCCAGTTCTGGTCCGTTCCCGTGGTGGAGGTCGACTGGACCACCGAAGTGCCCTGGGCCGTGCCCGCGTTCACGGTGTCCAGGGCGAGACCGCTGTTCTTGTTGGTGATCTGGTAGCGCCCGGCGAGCGAGGTGGAGGCGCCGCTCGGAGTGATCACCAGGTGGTAGCCGTCGGAGGCGTTCATCGTGACGGGCACGGTGATCGAGCCGTTGCTGACGGCGTAGTCCGCGTCCGAGACGGTGATCGGGCCGGGGGAGGCGGTGAGCCGGCCGGTGTGCGGGCTGTACTCCAGCTTGACGTGGACCGTGCTGCCGAAGGCCGACAGGGACGAGAGACCGTTCACGGTCACGGCGCAGGAGCCGGTGCAGCCCCCGGTCACGACGCTGATCTGGTTGCCCGCACTGTTCAGGGAGGCGAGACCGTCGATGCCGGTCTGCGCGGGCGGCGTGGTGACCAGCATGTTCCCCGACATGTCGCCGTACCACTTGTACGTCCAGTAGGAACCGTTGGGCGAACCGCCGGTGTCGATGAGCGTGTCGCCGAGGGTGCCGTAGTGGTTCCAGAAGGCGAGCTCGGCGTCACGCACCCCGGCCCGTTCGAACTTGGCGGCGTAGCCGATGAGTGCGCCCGAGTTGCCCATCTCGTCGGGAGTCCCGTACTCCTCGATGGCGATCGGGCGCGCACTGATGCCGAGACTCGACTCCAGGGAGCGGTAGGCGGCGACATGGGCGGCGATGTCCTTGCTGCCCTGCAGCTCATGCCAGGCGATGACGTCGGGGACCGTGCCGCTCGCCTTGGCGTCGGTGAGGAAGGAGCTCATCCAGGACTGGTTCCACGCCGAGTAGCTCGGTCCCTGGACCGGCGTCCTGGTGTCCTTGGCGCGGACCTCCTTGAACGTGCGCGCCCAGCCCGCGTTGAACGCACCCGCGTTGGCGGTGTCCCAGGTCCAGTCGGGTTCGTTCCACAGCTCGTACGCGCTGATGTTCGTCGCGCCGGAGGACTGCACGGAGGCGACCTGCTTGTCGACCGCGGACAGCCAGTCGGTCCAACTCACCCATTTGTAGGGGAAGTTCGGGTACCAGTCCGGCATTCGTACGACGACCTTGGCGCCGGCGCGGGCCGCCTTCGGCGCGACGACGAGGGCGTCCCCTGCGGGCTTGGGCTCGCCGTTGGGCAGCTGGGAGCCGCCCGGGGCCATCTGGACGAAGGTGTTCGGCTTGAGCGCGTTGACCACGCTGTCGGCGGGCGTGCTGTTGTCCGCGAGGCCGTAGAGACTGCCGGTCGCGACGTGCGTGACCGGCCGGAGGGTCTGGTTGGCGTTGACGACCAGGGTGGTGGCTGTCGTGGGCGCGGCGTCGGCGGGGACCGCCGCGGCGAGTGCGGCAGCGGTGAGAGCGGCGGCGCCGACGGCTGCGGTGAGGCGGCCGTGAAGGGGTGGTCTGGTGCGGCTCATCAAGGGAGTTCTCCTCACGGAGGGAGGGAATTGGAGGGGGTGTCAGTCCTTGACCGCGCCGGCGGTGACGCCCGCGGCCACGTAACGCTGGGCGAGTACCAGCAGGACCGCTGCGGGGACGGAGGCGACCACGGCGGTGGCCATGATCGCGTTCCACTCCTGGTTGTTGTTGCCGATGTACTTGTAGATGCCGAGGGTGATCGGCCTCAGATCGCCGCCGCCGTCCAGGGTGTTGGCGAAGACGAAGTCGGACCAGGCCCACAGGAAGGAGAAGAGCGAAACGGTGACGACGGCGTTGCGGCTCACCGGCAGGACGACCGACCAGAACGTGCGGAAGGTGCCCGCGCCGTCGATGCGGGAGGCGGCGATCAGCTCGCCGGGGATGCCCGACATGAACGCCGTGAAGATCATGACGCCGAACGGCACGGCGATGGTGGAGTCCGCGACGATCAGCCCCCACCAGGAGTTCAGCAGGCCGAGGTCGAGAAAGATGCCGTAGAAGCCCATCGCCATGACGATGCCCGGGATCATCTGCGCGACCAGCAGGAACAGCCCGAGGGCGCCGCCGCCGCGCGGGCGGAGCTTCGCCAGCGAGTAGCCGGCCGGCGCAGCCAGCAGCAGGGTGAGGGCGACCGTCCCGAGGCCGATGAGGAGGCTGGTGCCCAGATAGGGCAACTGGTCGTCCAGGACGGCCCGATAGCCCTCGAAGGTCGGATGCAGCGGGAACAGGTCGGGCGGGGACTTCCGCATGTCCTGCTGCGGGGTGAGGGACACGTTCAGCATCCAGTACACCGGGAACAGCATCAGCGCCGTGAGGACCAGCCCGATCACGGTGTAACGGCGGGAGCCGGTACGGGACTTCACGCTTCCTGCCTCCTCTGGACACGGATGTACAGGAGCCCGAAGACGAGCGCGATGAGGATGAGGATGTTGCCGACCGCGGCGCCGGGACCGAACTTCGGCAGCAACGTGCCGAAGCCGAGCTGGTACGACCAGGTCGCCAGCGTCGAGGAGGCGTCCCCCGGCCCGCCCTTGGTCATGATCCAGATCAGGTCGAACACCTTCAGCGTGTAGACCAGCCCCAGCAGCAGCGTGATCGCCGACACCGGCCGCAGCAGCGGGAAGGTGATGCGCCGGAACTGCTGCCACGCGCCCGCCCCGTCCAGGGCGGCCGCCTCGTACAGCTCCGCGGGGATGTTCTGCAGACCGCTGTAGAGGATCACCAGGTTGAAGGGGATGCCGATCCAGACGTTGGCGACGATCACCGAGGTCAGCGCCCAGTCCGGCGAGGTGAGCCAGCCGACCGGGTCCGCCCCGAAAAGATGCAGGAAGTAGTTCACCACGCCCGACTCGCTGTTGAACATCCACGACCAGGTGGACGCCGAGACGATGAGCGGCAGCAGCCAGGGGATCAGGAACAGGGCCCGCAGGGTCGGGGCCAGCCGGAAGTGCCGGTTGAAGAAGACGGCCAGAGCGAGCCCGAGGACGTACTGGAAGGCGATCGACACGAACGTGAAGACCATGGTGTGGCGCAGTGCCGGGCCGAACGTGGGGTCGTCGAGGACCCGCTGGAAGTTGTCCCAGCCGGTGAACGGGGCGTCGCCGGCGACGAAGGAGCGGACGGTGTAGTCGCGCAGGCTCAGGTCGAGGTTGCGGTACAGCGGATAGAGGTAGAAGGCGGCGAGATAGGCGATCAGCGGGGCGACGAAGGCGAACGCGGCCAGGCGGCCTCGCCACCGCTGCCGACGGGGCAGCGGCAGCGAGCCGGAACCGCTCGCCTTCACCACCGCCGACGGCCGCCGCGGGCGGTCGACACGGGCGATGGTCATGTCCGACGCCTAGCCCTTCTGCGCGCTCGACTGGGCCGTGCCCAGGGCGTCCTTGGGGCTCTTGCTCCCCGACAGCGCGGCCTGCACGGCGGTCCACATCTGCTGCGAGATGGTCGGGTACTTGGTGCCCAGACCGCCGCTGGTGCGCCCGCGTGCCGCGGCCACCGCGTCCACCCACGGCTTGAGCTTCGGGTTCTGCTTCACCTGCTCGGCCTGGACGGCGGCGGTGGGCGCCACATACGTCAGCGTCGTGTCGCTGGCGAGCAGGTTGGCGTCGTTGGTCAGACAGGTGACGATCTTCTTGGTGACGTCATAGCGCGCGGTGTCCTTCTGGACGGGCACGGTGACGAACTCACCGCCCGTCGGCACCGGCGCCGAGCCGCCGTTCTCAGCCGGGACGTTGACGATGCCGTACTCGAAGCCGGCCTTGTCGGCGTTGCCGAGCTGCCAGGTGCCGTTCTCGCCGAACGCGTACTCGCCGGTGGCGAACTCCTGCCAGCTGGTGGTCTGGGTGTTCTGCAGGACGTCCTTGGGGGCCAGGCCGTCGTCCACCCACCCCTTCCACAGTGACAGCGCGGCCACGCCCTTCGCCGAGTCCAGCTTCGTCAGGTCCCCGCCCGCGCCCCAGAACCAGGGCAAGAACTGGAAGCTGCCCTCCTCGGTGCCGATCGCGGAGAAGGTGATGCCCTTCTTCCCGGCCGCCTTGACCTTCTTCAGGGCCGCGGTGAGGGAGGCCCAGTCCTTGACGGAGGCCGGGTCGACACCGGCCGCGGTCAGCACCTTCTTGTTGTAGTAGAGGGCGAGTGTGTTGGCGCCGATCGGGATGCCGTAGGCGGCGTCGTCGATGGTGCCCGCGCCGATGATGTTCTGCTGGACCGACTTGGTGTCGAGGCCGAGGTCGCTCGTCTTGTTGAGGATGCCCGCCTCGACCAGCGTGGAGACGACCGGGTTGTCCACCAGCATCACATCGGGCGCGTTGCCCTGCTGGGCGGCGAGCAGCGCCTTGTTGCCGAGGTCGGTGGTGTCGTACGCGGTCCGCTTGACGGTGACGCCCGCCTTCGTCCCGCACTCGCCGACGCGCTTGCCCCACGGCGAGGACGCGTCGAACTGCGGGTACGGGTCCCAGAAGGTGTAGGTCCCGCCGGCTGCGTCGGAGGATCCCGAGCCGTCGGAGCCGTCGGAGCCGCTTGAGCAGGCGGTGAGGGAGGCGAGAGTGCCGACCGCGGCGAGCGCGGCGAGGAGGGTACGGCGGGTCGGTATCACGGGGTGACCTCGTTGTCGTAGAGAAGTGGCGCAGAAGCAGGGGGAGTTCAGGAGCGGGGGGAGTTCAGGAGCAGGGGGAGTTCAGGAGAGGGGCAGCCAGACGCGCATGCTGCCGTCCTCGCGGTTGGCCCACGCGTAGTAGGGGACGGCGGTCAGCTCGACGGGATCGCCGGCGGCGGGCCCGGCGGCCTGCGCGGTGTCCGTGGGGGTGTACGGCCACCAGTCCCGCTCGGGCACGGTGCGCCGGTGGCCGGCCGCCACGACCGTGGTGACACCGCCGAGCAGGTCCGGGCGGTGCTTCACGGCGAGCGGCCGGGTCGGGTCGAGGACGAGGTCGTCCAGGCCGCCGCCCGGATGGTCGGCCTGCTCCAGGCAGTACACGAGCGGCCCGCGCTCGATCGCGGCACAGCCGCGTACCGCGTCCACCCGGGGGTCGGCCGCGGTCAGCCGGGGTTCGAGCCCCAGCTCCAGGACCACTTCGTCGCCGGGCGCCCAGGTGCGCTCCAGACGCAGCCAGCCGTCCGACACCGCCGTGTCGTACGTCTGCTCCCCGCAGCGCACCCGGAAGTCGCGGCACCACTGCGGCACGCGCAGGGACAGCGTCCAGGGACGGTCGACGGGGGACTCCTCGACGGTGAGGCGGACGGTGCCGTGCCAGGGGTACTCGGTCTCGGCGCGTACGGCGACGCCCTCGGCGGTGTAGCGCCCGGCGACGTACTGGTGGATCTGCAGGCCCGTGTCGTCGGTGCTGGCCAGGTAGTGCTCCAGGCTCGCCAGCAGCCGCATCACATTGGGCGGGCAGCAGGCGCAGCGGAACCAGCGGGTGCGGCGGGCCGACTGGTCGCCGCCGGTGTCGGTGTGACCGTCGCGGACCTGGAGCGGGTTGACGTACAGCCAGCGCTCGCCGTCCAGGGAGACACCGGCCAGGAAGCCGTTGTAGAGGGTGCGTTCGATCAAGTCGGAGTAGCGGGCCTCACCCGTGAGCAGGGCCATCCGCCAGCTCCACTGGACCGAGGCGATGGCGGCGCAGGTCTCGCAGTAGGCGCGCTCGTTGGGCAGTTCGTACGGGTCCCCGAAGTCCTCCTCGTCGTGGTGCGCGCCGAGGCCGCCGGTGAGGTGGGTCTTGGTGGCGGTCATCGCCCGCCACAACCGCTCGCCCGCCGCCCGCAGTTCGGCGTCCCCCGTCTCCGTCGCCAGGTCGGCCGCGCCCGCCAGCAGATACAACTGCCGTACGGCGTGCCCCTCGACGTTGGTCGCCTCACGCAGCGGAACCCGGTCCTGGCAGTACGCCTCGCCGCCCAGCAGGCCGTGACCGTACCGGTCGACGAAGTAGCCGGCCAGCTCCAGGTAGCGGCGCTCCCCGGTCTCCCGGTACAGCTCCACCAGGGCGGTCTCGACCTCGGGGTGACCGTCGACGCCGTCGATGGGTTTGCCGCTGCCGGGCGGGCCGAAGACGGAGTCGACCTGGTCGGCGAACCGGACCGCCACGTCGAGGAGTTCGCGGCGTCCGGTGGCCCGGTGGTGGGCGACCGCGGCCTGGATGAGATGGCCCGCGCAGTACAACTCGTGGCCCCAGCGCAGGTCCTGGTAGCGCTGCCCGTCCTTGACCAGCTGGAACCAGGTGTTGAGATAGCCGTCGGGCTGCTGGGCGGCGGCGACCAGGTCGACGATCCGGGAGACCTCGGCGGCGAGTTCGGCGGCGAGGTCGTCGTCCGGGGCCTGGGCGAGCTGCCAGGAGGCCGCCTCCAGCCACTTGTAGACGTCCGTGTCCACGAAGGGGTACGCGCCCCGGAACTCGCCCTCGGCGGCGCCGGCCGCGAGCCGCAGGTTGTGCAGGTTCCCGGCGGACTCCAGCAGACCGGGTCCCTGCGGAAGGGAGACGTGCGCGTTGGTCGTACGGCGGTGGTGCCAGAAACCCGTGTCGATGCCGACGGCGGCGGGGCGCAGCGCGGCCTGGGCTTCGGGGCCGAGGCGGACCGGTCCCGGGGCGGGCGGGGTGGAGCGGGTGCTGGGCATGACTCTCCGGGGGTGAGGGCGCCGAGGGCGAGCGACGTGCTCGTCGGGGCCTGTTTTGCGCAACCGTTTTCTCGTCGTGAAAGTAGAGGGCAGCGGACCTATCCGGTCAAGAGCCGCCGCAAGAGTTTTTTCGTTTTTCCCGCGGGGTGGCGTACGGCTCCGCCGCCTGCCACCATGTCGGGCGTCCGTATCATCGAGGCATCGAGGAAAAGGTTTGCCCGTGACCTCTGCTCCAGGCTCTCCCCCCGACGGCCGGGCCCGGCTGACCGATGTCGCCGCCCTCGCCGGTGTCAGCGTCGGCACGGCCTCCAAGGCGTTGAACGGCGGCGGACGGATGCGTCCCGAGACGCGTCAACGGGTGCTGGACGCGGTCGCGGAGCTGGGATTCAGGCCCAATCAGCACGCGCAGAGCCTGCACAGCGGCCGCAGCTGGACGGTCGGCCTGATGACGACGGACGGGATAGGCCGGTTCAGCACACCCGTACTGCTCGGCGCGGAGGACGCGCTGGGCGCCGGGAAGATCTCCGTCCTGCTGTGCGACACCCGGGGCGACGCCATCCGCGAGCAGCACCATCTGCGCAACCTCATGGACCGCAGGGTGGACGGCATCATCGTCACCGGCCGCCGCACGGACCCCCGGCCGCCCCTGCCCGGCATCGAGTCCGTCCCCGTCGTCTACGCGCTGTCCCCGTCCACCGACCCCCGCGACACCTCCGTCGTCACCGACGACCAAGGCGGGGCGCGACTGGCGATCGAGCACCTGGTGGCCACCGGACGCACCCGGATCGCCCACGTCACCGGCCCGGAACACCACGCCGCCGCCCGTGAACGCGCCCAGTACGCGGTCGGGCAACTGGCGAGCGCCTCACTCGAACCGTCGACCGGACGGATCCACTTCGGTGAGTGGAGCGAGGCCTGGGGCCGGCGCGCCGCCGACGCCGTACTGCGCACCGCCCCCGACACCGACGCGTTCTTCTGCGGCAACGACCAGATAGCACGGGGCGTGGCGGACGCGCTGCGCGAGCGCGGAGTGTCGGTCCCCGGCGACATCGCCGTGGTCGGCTACGACAACTGGGACACCATGGCGCTGGCCAGCCGCCCACCCCTCACCACCATCGACACCAACCTCGCCGAGATCGGCCGGATCGCGGCCCTGGAACTGCTCCGGGCGATCGACACCGAGCCACGGCCCGGCGTGCACACCGTGCCGTGCCGGCTGGTGGTGCGCGAGTCCAGCTGAGCGCAGCCGGCGCGGTCCCGGCCCCCGCCACCGGGTTCCCGCGCGCGGGCGGTCGGGTGCGGGGCTGCCGGGAACGGGCTGTCGGGTGTGGATCCCGGCTGCGTTCACCCGACTGCACAGGACCGGGGAGGAACATCGCGCAGGAGGCCGGGCCGAACCACACCGTCAGCCAGGAGCCAGGAGCCAGGAGCCAGGAGCCAGGAGCCAGGAGCCGGGGGCCGGGGGCCGGGAGCCGGGGGCCAGGAGGCCGCGACGCCGCGACGTCGCGAGCAGGCTCTGTTGGGGCAGTTGGGGCAGTTGGGGCAGTTGGGGCAGTTGGGGCAGTTGGGGCAGTTGGGGCAGTTGGGGCAGTTGGGGCAGTTGGGGCAGTTGGGGTAGCCGGGGTAGCTGGGGCAGTCGGGGTAGCTGGGGCGGCCCGGCGGCCAAGGCGGTCCCGTGCGCCGCCGTCACGACCGCCGGCAGGACGGCCACCGGCGTGCCCGGGCCGGCATGCGGGCCCCAACTGCCCAGTACCAGCGGTCAGTTGGCGGGCCCGGCCCGGGGTGGCCAGTGTGTTGGACATGGCGGCCGATCGGCACGTCCGCCGCCACGAGCAGGGCGGCTGCCCCCGGCCGCACACAGGTCGCGGCGGAGACCGGCGGCGCTGCGGCCGGGGCGCGAGGAGCACGGCTCGGCGGACGGCGGGGTGGGCTTCACGCCGGCACCATGGCCCGCCGTCTGGATCCGTCCGCAGGGAATCGACGGTGGCTTGTCCGTGCCGGTGGGCGGGGCAACTAGGCCGAGTGGCGGACCATGGGCCGCTCTGCGGGCCGGACGTCAGCGTTTCGTCATGGGCCGCGCACCCTCTGGGCGGGGTGTCCCGGCCTACGGTCGGGGCATGCGCGACGACCCACGGCTCCCCACCTCTCCCGGCTTCTGGCGCAGCCCCCTGCGCGGCCCCTGGTTCACCTCGGTGCTCGGCCTGGTCCTGCTCGCCGGCATCACCGTGCTGTTCGTGACGGGACTGGTCTCCTACGCCGCCTACAACCCGGACCTCTCGCCGGTGAACGACCAGACCCCGGACAAGGGGCTCCTCGGCTTCTACCTGTTCGCCTGGCCGACGAACCCGCACTGGCTGTACCGGCTGAACCAGGGTGTGCACGTCACCCTCGGCATCACTCTGATCCCCGTCCTGCTGGCCAAGCTGTGGTCGGTGGTGCCGAGGCTGTTCGCGCTGCCGCCGGCCCGCTCGCTCGCCCACGCCCTGGAGCGGATCTCCCTGCTGTTGCTGGTCGGCGGCGGGCTGTTCGAGTTCACGACCGGCGTCCTCAACGTCCAGCTCGACTACGTCTTCCCCGGCTCGTTCTACCGCCTGCACTTCTACGGCGCGTGGGTGTTCTTCGCCGCGTTCGTCGCCCATGCCGTCCTGAAGACGCCCAAGGCACTGCGCAACCTGCGGCACCTGCGCGAGGAGCGGGACGACCTGGTGTCGCCGCGCCCCAGCCCGCCGACCGTCTCGCGGCGTGGCGCCCTGTGGTTCGTCGGGGGCGGCTCGCTGCTGCTGTTCCTGACGACGGTGGGACAGAACTTCGACGCCCTGCGCCGCACGGCCCTCCTCGCCCCGCACGGCGGAGCCGACCCGGGCAGCGGCCCGAACGGCTTCCAGATCAACAAGACCGCCGCGTACGCCGTCATCGACCCGGCCGAGACGAGCGCGGACGCCTGGCGGCTCGTGGTCACCGGACGCACGGGCACCGTCCGCCTCAGCCGGGCCCGGCTCGCGGAACTGCCGCTGCACAGCTCCGCGTTGCCCATCGCCTGCGTCGAGGGGTGGTCGACGTCCGACCAGTGGTGGCGCGGCGTACGGCTGCGCGACCTCGCCGCGCTCGTCGGGTACGAGGACGACCCGCCGGACCTGTTCGTGGAGTCCCTCCAGCGACACGGCGCCTTCCGGCACGCCGCTCTGCGCGCCGACCAGGTCGCGGACCCGCGGTCCCTGCTCGCCCTGTACGTCAACGGGGAGGAGCTGTCTCCCGACCACGGTCACCCGGCGCGGGTGATCGTGCCCGCCGCGCCCGGTGTGCTGAACACCAAGTGGGTGGCCCGGATGACGTTCGGAGACCTGTGATGCGACGGATCCCCTGGGGCAGCCCCTTCCAACTGTTGCTGCTCGCTTGTTCGTTCGCGCTCGCCGCCTATGCCGGCGTACGGCTCCTGGAGGACGACTGGTTCGGCGTCGCACTGTGGATCGTGGGCGCCGCGCTGCTGCACGACCTCGTCCTGCTGCCCCTGTACGCGTCGGCCGACCGGCTGCTCGCGCGGGGGCTCGGGGCGGCCGGCCACCGGGAGTGGACGATGTACGTCCGTGTCCCGGCGGCCTTCTCCGGTCTGCTGCTGCTCGTGTGGTTCCCGCTGATCGGCGGCAGGGTGGACCAGCGCTACCGGTCGGCCACCGGACTGTCGCCGGACGGGTTCCTCGCCCGCTGGCTGGTGATCACCGCCGCGCTCTTCGGCGGCTCGGCACTGCTGCTGGCGCTGCGGCTGCGCCGGGCGAGGAAGCGGCGGCCGCCCGCCGCCCACTGACTTCACCGGCGCCGACGCGGGCGCCGTGACCTCGTCGGCGACGGTCGCCGCCCGGTGGCAGACGGCGTTCACGCCGGCGAGGGCCCGGGCGTTGTCAGTGGTGGCAGGCAGGATGTGACCTATGACAACACGCGGTGCAGTGATCGTGGATGCCGTCGCCTACGCGCAGGCGGTCGAGGATGCGGTGAAGGCGTCGGCCGCCTACTACGGGGCCGGCACATCGGTGCTGGACGACGACGCCTACGACCGTCTGGTGCGCGCCGTCGCGGCGTGGGAGGCCGAGCACCCCGAGCAGGTGCTGGCGGGTTCCCCGACCGGGAAGGTGGCCGGCGGAGCGGTGCAGGGCGATGTCCCGCACACCGTGGCGATGCTCAGCCTCGACAACGTGTTCTCGGCGGAGGAGTTCACCGCGTGGACCGCGTCGCTGGCCCGGCGTCTCGGCCACGACGTCACCCGGTACAGCGTGGAGCCGAAGCTGGACGGTCTGGCGATAGCGGCCCGCTACACCCACGGCCGTCTGACGCGGCTGATCACGCGGGGCGACGGGACGGCCGGGGAGGACGTCTCGCACGCGATCGGCACCATCGACGGACTGCCGGGCGAACTGGCGGAGCCCGTCACCGTGGAGGTGCGCGGCGAAGTCCTCATGACGACCGCCCAGTTCGAGCATGCCAACGAGGTCCGTACCGCGCACGGCGGTGCGCCGTTCGCGAACCCGCGCAACGCGGCGGCAGGCACCCTGCGGGCCAGGGAGCGCGCCTACACGGTGCCGATGACGTTCTTCGCCTACGGCCTGCTGCCCCTCGCCGACACCGATCCGGCGCAGGCCGAGGAACTGGGCGAGTGCGCGCACAGCGACCTCATGAAGCGTGCCGTCGCGTACGGGGTGAACACCACCGCGAGCACCGCGGTGCCCGGCAGCACCGCCGACACGGTGGAGGGGGTCCTGGACCGCGTGGCCGGGATCGCGGCACTGCGCCCCTCGCTGCCGTTCGGGATCGACGGGATCGTCGTCAAGGCCGACCTGGCCGCGGACCAGCGAGCCGCCGGATCGGGGTCGCGAGCCCCGCGCTGGGCGATCGCCTTCAAGCTGCGGGCCGTGGAGAAGATCACCCGGCTGCTGGCGGTGGAGTGGAACGTGGGGCGCACCGGCATCATCGCGCCCCGGGCCGTCCTGGAGCCGGTGGAGATCGACGGCTCCACCATCACCTACGCCACCCTGCACAACCCGGCCGACATCACCCGCCGCGACCTGCGCCTCGGCGACCCGGTCATGGTCCACCGGCCCGGGGACGTCATTCCCCGCGTCGAAGCCCCCGTCGTTCACCTGCGCACCGGCGAGGAACAGCCCATCGTCTTCCCCGAATCCTGCCCGCGGTGCGGATCGGCCATCGACACCAGCGAGCAGCGCTGGCGCTGCACCAACGGCCGCAACTGCCATCTCGTCGCCGCCCTCTCCTACGCCGCCGGACGCGACCAGCTCGACATCGAAGGCCTCGGCCACACCCGGGTCGTCCAACTGGTCGACGCGGGCCTCGTCAAGGACCTCGCCGACTTGTTCGCCCTTACCCGCGACCAGTTGCTGGGGCTGGAGCGGATGGGGGAGACCAGTACCGACAACCTTCTCGCCGCCATCGCCGCGGCCAAGGCGCAGCCGCTGTCGAGAGTGCTGTGCGCGCTCGGCGTGCGCGGCACCGGGCGTTCCATGTCCCGCCGCATCGCCCGGTACTTCGCCACGATGGACGAGCTCCGCGCCGCCGAGGCCGAGACGATCCAGCAGGTCGAGGGCATCGGCACCGAGAAGGCCCCGTCCATCGTCGCCGAACTCGCCGAGCTGGCTCCGCTCATCGACAAGCTCGCCGTGGCCGGTGTGAACATGACGGAGCCCGGCGCGACCCCGCCCGCCCGGACAGCCGGCGACACCGCCGACGGTGGGCAGGCCACGGAGGTCACGGAGGCCACGGAGGTCATGGATGCGACAGGCGGGCCGCTGGCCGGCATGGCGGTGGTGGTCACCGGCGCGATGACCGGGGCGCTGGAGAAACTCAGCCGCAACCAGATGAACGAGCTTGTCGAACGGGCCGGCGGCCGCTCCTCCTCCAGCGTCTCCAAGAAGACCACCCTGGTCGTCGCCGGAGAAGGCGCCGGCTCCAAACGGGCCAAGGCCGAGACCCTCGGCGTCCGGCTCGCCACCCCCGACGAGTTCGCGGCGCTGGTCGCCGACTACCTCGATGCCGGATGAGACGGCGGGCCGCCCCTGGCCCGGCCGAGGTGGGTGCGGCCTTGTCTCGTCACCGTCGTCCGCCGAACTCCCAGTTGTGGACCTCGATGTCGGCATAGCGGTCCGGGGTCAGGACGGCGCGTGCCGAGTCCGGGTCCGAGGCCCGGAGCAGCACCGCCGTCCCCAGCCAGCCGGCGCCGTCGTCGGACAGCAGCGGCCCGTACGCGATCAGGTCGTCCCGGTCGGACGGTACGACGAGGTCGGCGGCATCCCCCGAACCGAGGCCGAGCACGAGGAACCGGTCGCCGCCGGTCCGGCCGCCGGGGAAGTCCCACATGGTGCGTCCCAGCAGGTTGTGCCACCGGCGCACCAGCACGTCCCGGTAGGCGCCGGCCTGGTAGTTGGGCTCGTCGAAGGCGAACGCGCGGGCGGCGGCGGGATCCGGCAGGTCGACGATGTGCACGCTGCCCGTGCAGGTGTCGTCGTCGGCGAAGGTCGGGCCGCGAGCGATCAACTGCGCCGTGTACCGGTCCATGTACGACCAGTGCTCTTCCACCAGCTTGTCGCGCAATGCGCCGGAGCCGGGCCGATCGCGGTGGTAACAGAAGAACTCCATGTCCACAGACCCTCTGTGACATGCGACGGCAGATCAACCGACTTTCCGGCAGCGGTGAGCGCTGTCGGCGCCGGTCAACCGAGGACGAGGGGAAGCTTCGGGGCCGACTGACCCAGCTCACCCAGCTCGGCCTGCTCCGCTTCGGACGGGACACGCCGACCGGTGCCGATCAGCAAGGCGTCCGTGTCGGAGAACGACGCGGGAAACGCGGCCCCGGCGATCTTCTCCAGCAGCTCGCGGGACCGGGCGAGCCCCTCGGGGGGCGGTTCCACCGCGTCCGGGAGGTGCGCGATCAGGTCGAGGTGGTGCAGCGTCCATTCCAGGACGTACGCGGCGAGGTAGTCGCCTGTGGTCAGCACCACGTCCCGGGTTCCGACCCGGGCCGACGGATCCGCGCGTTCGGCGGCACGACCGGCGGCGGAACCGACATCGTCCAGGTGGAACTTGAGCAGCCACGGCTCTTCGTACGCGGCGGCCAGCCGGACGGTCAGCGCGTCGAGAGGATCGTCACCGGTGGGGGCTTCGACGAGGTTCCAATAGGTCACCGCGTCCCGGGTCGGTTCCGTTTCGGCGGGCGTGACAAGGGTGATCAGGACGTCCTGGGCGTCGACGATCAGATGGCACACCACATCCCGCACGAGCCAGCCGGCGCAGCCCGAGGGGCGTGAGAAGTCCTCGTCCGGGAGTTCGGCGACCGCCGTGCGCAACGCCGCCCAAGAGCGCGAGAAGAGATCCACGCCCGCAAGCTAACAGCGCGCTGCCCCCACGGCGACCGATTTCGTCCCCGCCGTGCACCGGCGCAGCCGGCCGGGGCGGGACCCCGGCCGGCAGGTGGGCGGTTCAGGGCGAGGTCAGAGCTGACCGGACGCCGAGATGGTGATCTTCGCCGACGTGGCGCCGTTGCGGGAGCCGAGCGCCTCGATCTTCTTGACGAGGGCCATGCTCTCGTCGTCGGCGACCTCGCCGAACACCACGTGCTTGCCGTCCAGCCAGTCGGTCACGACCGTGGTGATGAAGAACTGCGAGCCGTTGGAGTTCGGGCCGGCGTTGGCCATGGACAGCAGCCCCGGCCGGTCGTGCTTGAGGGAGAAGTTCTCGTCGGCGAACTTCTCGCCGTAGATGCTCTTGCCGCCGGTGCCGTTGCCGCGGGTGAAGTCGCCGCCCTGGAGCATGAAGGCGGGGATGACCCGGTGGAAGGACGAGCCGGCGTAGCCGAAGCCCTTCTCGCCGGTGGCCAGCGCACGGAAGTTCTCCGCCGTCTTGGGGACGACGTCGTCGTACAGGTTGAAGTTGATGCGCCCAGCGGGCTTGTCGTCGATGGTGATGTCGAAATAGACCTTGCTCGTCATACCCCTATCCTGCACGGTCCGGGGAGTGCCGCCACACAGCGGGTCCCGTGTCGGTCCCCGGGCGGGGGTCGGTCAGTCGACCGGCCAGGTGTGCGCGGGGGCGTTGAGGTGCATGTAGTCGATGTAGAGCTGCGTCATCCGCCGCAGCGCCTCATGGCGACCGGCGTGGGCGGAGTCGGTGATGCGGTGGAACGTCTCCTTCTGCCAGACGGCCCCGTTGCGGCCGGTGACACAGCGCTGCTCGATGATGCCGAGCAACGGCTCCCGCCAGGCCGCGTCCATGCCGGACAGCTCCAGCCCCCGGTGCGCCAGCGGCAGCAGACGCCGCAGGACGAGCTCGGGCACCGGCGCCTCGCCCATCCCGGGCCAGTACAGCCGGGCCTCGATCCCGTGCCGCGCTGCGGTGTGCAGATTGTCCTCGGCGGCCTGGAAGGACATCCGTGACCACACCGGCCGCTCCTCCTCCACCAGGGCGCGGGTGAGGCCGTAGTAGAACGCGCCGTTGGCGAGTGTGTCGGCGACCGTCGGACCGGCCGGCAGACAGCGGTTCTCCACGCGCACGTGCGGCCGGTCGTGGGCGACGGCGTAGACCGGGCGGTTCCAGCGGTAGATCGTGCCGTTGTGCAGGGTCAGCTCCGCGAGTTCGGGGACGCCTCCCTGCGCCAGCGTCTCGCGCGGATCCTGTTCGTCGCACAGTGGCAGCAGCGCGGGGAAGTACCGCAGGTTCTCCTCGAACAGGTCGAAGACGCTGGTGATCCACCGCTCTCCGAACCACACCCGGGGCCGTACTCCCTGCACCTTGATCTCCTGCGGGCGGGTGTCGGTGGCCTGCTCGAACAGCGGGATCCGGGTCTCGTGCCACAACTCCCTGTCGAACAGGAAAGGCGAGTTGGCCGCCAGTCCCACCTGGATACCGGCGATCGCCTGCGCCGCGTTCCAGTAGGCGGCGAACTCGTCGGGGGAGACCTGAAGATGGAACTGGGTACTGGTGCAGGCGGCCTCCGGGGTGATGGTGTCGGCGTAGGTCCGCAGCCGGTCGACACCGTCCAGCTCGATACGAAGGTCCTCACCCCGCGCCGCGAACACCTGGTCGTTGAGCAGCCGATAGCGGGCGTTCTCCGACAGCGCCCCCTCGCCGACGTCCTCCTGCCGCAGGGTGGGGAGGATGCCGACCATGATCAGATGGGCGCCGACCGACCTGGCGCGCTGCTCGGCGTGGTTGAGCGCGGCGCGGATCTCGGACTCCCAGGCGTCGGGGCCGCCCTGCGTCAGGCGGCGGGGCGCAACGTTGATCTCGAGGTTGAAGCGGCCCAGCTCGGTCGACCAGGCGGGGTCCGCTATCGCGTCGAGGACGTCGCTGTTGCGCATCGCCGGCTCGGCCTCGTCGTCGACCAGGTTCAGCTCGATCTCCAGGCCGACCTGGGGCCGCTCGGACTCGAACCGCGACTCGCGCAGCATCTGCGCGAACACCTCGAGGCACTCCTGCATCTTGATCCGGTACCGGCGCCGGTCCTCGCGGGTGAAGACCAGCGCCGGGACGTCACGTCCCATCGGCCCTCCCGGCTCGTCCCTTGTCGGACGCCCTCCTGTCTCCAGCGTCGCACCACGGGACGCCCCTCACCAGGTGGCACGTCCCCCGGGGTACGACCTGCTCGGCCGGCGGATTTTTCGCAGGTCACCGAGGGGCCCGTCACCGAGAGGCCTGCCGGTGGGCGCCGGACAGACGTGCCACCTCCCGCGAGGCGTCCCGGGCCGCCCGTCCGGCCCGGGACACGGCGTCGGCGCTCGCCCGAAGCCGTTCCTCGGCCGCGCTGCGTTCCTGGTCGGCCCGCCGGAGCTCCTGGCGTGCCTGGCGCAGCCGCTGCTCGGCGGCGGACTCCTGCCGAGCGACCTGGTCGAGCCGCTCACGAGCCTGTTGCAGCGCGGCTTCGGCGTCCGCCTGCTCGGCGTGCACCTCACGGAGCCGCTGGTCAGCGGCCTCGGCCGCCCGGCGGGCCTGAGCGAGTTGCTCCTGCCGCAGACGGCGCCGCTCGGTGAGTTCGTCCTTCGCCCGCGACCGTGCCGAGGGCGCCGCAACCGCCGTCCGGGCCGACTCGCGCGCTGGGCCGGCCGCCTCGGCGTCGCCTGAGGGAAACTCCGCAGGCGGGGTGAGGGCGCTCTCCAGACGGCCGCCGGCCCACCGGTCGGCGGCGTCCTGATCGGCGAGCACGGCGCGCAGGGTGGCTTCGACGTCCCGCTGGGCTGTGTCCGACAGCCGGTGCCCGGCGTCCCGGGCCAGCTCGGCGGCCTGCCGGGACAGCGCGGAGACGACCGTGCGGCGCTGCTCGGACAGCTCCCTGATCCCGTCGGCGTCCAGGGTCCGGTACGCCTCGCGCAACGCCCGCCCCAGGTCCAGGAACCGCCGGCACTCCCGCGGCTGCGAGCGCAGCAGCAGGTTGGCGGCCCAGGCGGCGAGCGTGGGGCGGCGGGCGGCACGGATCCGGCGGGCGTCCTCCCCGCGGCCGGCCGCCCTGGCCTCGGCGGCCAGCTCCTCACGCCGGGCGACGAAGCCGGAGGGCGGCGTGGCGTAGAGCTCGTCGAGACGCCTCTCCACGTCGTGCCCTTCGGCGGGCCGCCCACCCTCGCGTGCCATGATCGTCAGCTTCCCCCCGGCAGGCCCGGCGCGCACCTCGGGCCGCTCCGCCGCCGCGCCGGGGAGCAGGGTTCACCGGTCAGTGGCTCGCCGGTTGAACGGCTCACCGATTGAACGGCTCACCGGTTGGCCACACGGTCGAGGTCGGCCTGGCTGCCGTTGAAGAGGTCCGCGGTGGCCGGGGCCGCGATGCCGTCGAAGAGCGCGGCGTCGGTGTACTGCCACATGAGCCAGGTGCTGGAACCGTTCGGCAGCGGCGGCTCGGTGACCGACCGACGGTAGTCCGCGAGCTGGAGGGGATACGCGGCGAAGGCGGTGGTCGAGCCCAGGCAGTCGTCGAGGAACGACTTCTGGGTGTAGATGACGGGCTTCCGGCCGAACGCCGCTTCCACCGTGTCGAGCCAGGCCTTGGCGTCGGAGACCGAGGCATAGGTGGGACAGCCCTCACTGCCGTCGTCCATGCGCTCCAGGTCGAAGACCGGCGGCAGGTCGCCGGCACGCTGCCCGGTGTAGCCGACCGCGCGTGGGACGATCTCACCGTGAGGTGCGGGGGACTGCCGACCAGGTTGCCCGTTCTTCGGGGTACCGGTTTCGGCCAACTTGATGGCTGTTGAGTACGCGTACTCAGCAACGGGAGCGATCAACCCGGCAGACTCCGGGGTCCATGACGGATCACCGAGGAGCGAACGTGAGTCGAACGAGCAGAGCGCTGACCGTGACGGCGCTGGCCGCCTGTGCGTTGGCGGGCGTCGGGGCGGGGCCCGCCGCCGCAGCCGACGGTCCCCTGTTGCCCCACCCCGGCCCGGACGGTCTGGTGTGGGTGGAAGAACGGACCGGTGACGGCGCAGTCGCGTCGGGCGGTGCCTGGGACGGCCTGCCGACCGTACTCACGGTGGCGTGCGAGGGCGATGGCAGCGTGCGCGTGACGATGCAGTCGCAGGAGGAGGAGGTGGCCGACTTCTCGGTCGACTGCCCGGCGGGGAGCACCGGAGTCGGCTCGGCGACCATGCCCGCCGGCGTCGTCCGGCCGGGCTCCTTCACCATCGCCGTCGATGCTTCGTCGGAGTCCGTCCGATGGGCGCTGACGGTGACTCAGCCGGAGTGACGAGCGGGAGCGCGGGAGAGCCCGGTTGCGCCGGGATCACCCCGCTCGCTCGCACTGGAGGTCCTCGGCCGCTGCTTCAGATCGGCAGTGCTCCGGCCGGGTGGCCGTGTTCCCGGCCGCATGCGGTGAGAGCGAGTACGCCGTGCCCGGCGACTGTCGTCCCGGGGCCGAGGGAGCCGGGATCGACCGACAGCCGGGCGGCCACGTCTGCGGCGTAACAGGTGTCGGGGATGCCGAGTTCCTCTTTCACCTGGCGGTATCTGGCGCCGAGCGCTTCGACGTCCGATGGGTCCACCCCGTCGAAGAGGTTGTCGGGGAAGGAGCCGCTCTGATGCGGCAGCAGGTATCCGGCTTCGGCGGGGTGTCCCGGTTGCCGGTCGCCTGGTTCCTCGCTGTCTCCTTCGGCGCTGTCGTCTTCGGCGCTGAACGCATCGTAGAAGCGCACCACTTCACCGGCCTCGGCGATGCACCAGGCGGTCCAGCCGTCCCCGCAGCTCATCCCGTACCACTGGGCCGCCCCGAACCGGTCGCTGAGTTCCGCACACCGCTCGCGCACCACACCCGCGATGACCTCGTCGCGACAGGCGTCGTCGGCCTCCTCGATGCGGTGGGCGTCCTGGGAGGGCCGGCCGAAGACCAGGGTCCAGCCGTCCAGCACAGGGCTGACGAACGCTCGGGCGCAGGCTTCGTGTCCGTGGACCCGGCGCCAGTTGTGGCGGTCGTGGTTCCAGGCGGCCGCGCCGGTGCGCAGGGTGACCGACTGGGCGTCGCCCAGATCGAAGGCGTCCAGCACCGCCTGCCGATCGGCGCACGGCACCGCGTACCAGGATCCGCACAGGTGCATGCCCTCGGGCACCTCCGTACGCTGCTTGATCCGCGTCAACCGGCGCAGTGCGGCCAGGTCTTCGGAGTCCAGCGCGGCCGGCCCGCCGATGGCGGCGAGTGCTTCCAACGCCCCCGCCCGCAGCCGCGGCCCGCGCGCGGGCGCCCGGCGTATCCGCCGCAGGGCGGCGACCGTGCCGGCGCCCAGGGCCGTGAACGCAGCCAGGGCGCGCCGCCGGACCTCCTCCACAGGGTCGCCCAGAGACGGCAACAGCCGCTCGGTGAACGGCAACGCTGCCTCCGCCCGGATCTGAAAGGCGGAGAGCGCGCTCACCCGGACGCGGGGGTGCGGATGCTCCAGCAAGGGCAGGAAGAGTGTCATGTCCTCGACCTGAAGGCCCCCCAGCGCCCATCCGGCCCTGCGCTCCACTTCGGGCGAAGCGGCCGAGGTGACGGCGTCGACGAGCGGGACGAGCGCGGGCTCGCCGATGCGGCTCAACATCTCCCCGGGGGAATCCCAGTTGACGGGCGACTGCTCGTCGCAGAGCACTTCCAGCAGCGGGAACACCACCTCGGCACCTCGCTCCACGAGGGCGTCGCGGGCCGTCCGGGTGTCTTCCCAACCACCGGTGAGCGCTTCGACCAACTGTTCTCTGTCCACGACGCCACCGTAGCCGGGACCACTGACAGCGCCGTCGCGCCAGCGGAGTCGACTCGGCGCGGGAGGAGCGGCTCCTCCACCTCGCCCGTCCGGGACGGCCACGGCGCCGCCCCGGACGGGGGTGTTCGTGAGGGGCAGGGGAGACTGGGAGACGTCGTCCAGCCCCGTGAGTCAGCGGCTGCGAAGGGCGCTGGTGGTGAAGAATCCCATTGCCGCGGCGCTGACCAGGGCACAGACGGCGAAGAGGGCGGTACGTCGCATGGAAGGACCTTTCCGGTGAAGACGGATGGGCTCTGCACAACGCCGCTCGACCCCTTGTCGCTTCGCCGCCGGATGGACCCCACTCGTACGGGCGCAGCCAAGCGTGTGGCGGGCCGGGCTCCCCTGGTGTCTCAGGCCCTCGTCGGCGCCGGCCGCCGCAGCAGGTAGGCGGCCGCGGTCGACACGAGTACGGCCATGCATGCGATGAACACGAGCCCCGCACCCTCCAGGCCGATCGGGCCCGTCAGTACGCCCACGCCGATCACCGGCACCGAGATGCCGGCGTAGGCCACCACGAAGAGCGTCGAGATCACCGCCGCGCGCCGGTCGGCGGGAGACGCCTCGGCCACCGCCGACAGCGCACCGCGGAAGGCCAGCCCCTGCCCGGCCCCGCCGACGAGCGCGCTCAGCACCACCAGCGGCAGCACCTCCCATTGCAGCGCGCCCGCGAGCAGCGCCAGCCCGGCCAGCAGCGCCCCGCACCCCAGGGGCAGCGATCGTCCGACCCCGACCCGCCCCACGGCCAACTGCCCGGCGGTCGAGGCGAAGAAGGCCAACGCGACGATCAGACCGCTCACGGCGTGGTTGCTCACGTCGAGGGAGTGCGCGAGGAATGCGGGGCTGACCGAGGCGAACACCCCGAACAGCGCGAACCCCACGAACGAGGCGATCGCCGCCGGCCCGAACACCGTCCGCACCTGTGGCGGCAGAGCGGGCCGCTGCGGCAGTACGGCGCTCGGCGGCCTCCGGTCCCGCACGGTCTCCGGAAGGCGCGCCACGACCGCGGCCGAGCAGGCGACCAGGGCGAGATGCACGGCGAAGGGCAGGTACAGCGGCCAGGCCGCGTACTGCGCGAGGACCCCGGCGAGCAGCGGCCCGCAGCCCAGGCCGCCCATATTGGCGGCCGTCGCCACGAACGTGGCCCGGGAGGCGCCGCCGGCCGGTGCCAGGTCCATCACGTATGCCGTGGCCGCTCCGGTGAACAGCCCGGCGGACAGTCCCGACAGCAGCCGTCCCGCGTACAGCCAGCCCAGCCCGGTGGCGCTCAGGAAACAGACGGCGCTTGCCGCCGCGCATCCCAGGCCCCACAGCAGCACCGGTCGTCTGCCCACGGTGTCCGAGACGTTGCCCGCCACCAGCAGCACGCCGATCACTCCGAAGGCGTACACGGCGTACACCACGGTGACCGTCAGTTCGGAGAAGCCGAACTTGTCCTGGTAGAGGCCGTACAGAGGGGTCGGCAGCGTGGTACCCGCCATGCACACGGCGAACACGGCTCCGCCGAGCACACAGGGGAGCCATCCTCGGCGCTCACGGTCCATGCCGGCGACAGTAACGGCCCGCCCGCGAACCCGGCGAGGTCCGACGTGCCCGCGACGGGTCGCCCCGTGAGGGATCAGGCGACGGACCAGGCCCGTAGTTGGCGGGCGATCCGGGCGACACCGAGAGCTCCCGAAGCGGCGTCGCGCACGAGCGCGACGGCCGCCTTGGGCGGGTAGTCGAGCCTGCGCGCGTTGAGGATCAGGTAGGCCTCGGTGGCATGCCACGCGAAGGCCTCGTTCGAGTGCTCCAGGCACGGCAGCTTCGCCAGGGTCTGCAACAGGGCGCCGGCCTTGAGGTGCAGCGAGCCGTAGACGTCGTGCTCAAGCGCCCGGGCGTTGACCCGCGCGACCGCGGCGTACAGCGGCCCGTAGTCGTCGACCTGCGGATCACCGTCGAGCAGCTCGGCGGCATGCAGCAAAAACGTGACGTCCAGCGGGGGGTCCGGTTGGGTCACGCCGCGTGCCCTCGCTCCTGCTTTTCGAGGTCCCGCCGCGCTTCTCGTTCGGCCGCCCGCTCCTCGGCGCGCGGGTCCGCGGCGCTCGGTTCGGCCGCGAACGCCGCGCCGCTGCGGGCCATGGACTCCTTGAAGCCCTCCAGGAACCGCGCTTCGACGGCGGTCGCACGGGCGTAGGCGGCCGAGAGGATGTACTCCTGCAGACTGACCCCCTCCTGCTTCGCGGCAGCGGCGATGGCGGCCCGCTGCTCAGGGTCGGGGAAACGCAGATTCATCGCTTTGGGCTCCGACATGCAGCCCACGGTACCAGTGGTACCACGTCCAGGCCCGGGGAACCGGGCCTTTCGGCCGCCTCCGCTCAGCGGGCGTACGCCCTGCCCCCGGTTGCACAGGACCCGCCGCTACTGCTTGGGCGTCTGATCGGCGAAGAGTTTCTCGACGTACTTGTCGAGCAGCGTCTCGTATTTCTTGGCGTTCTCAGGGTCCATGGTGGTGTGCCGGACGATCTTGATTCCGCTCTTGGGGTTCAGCATGAAGTTCTTCGACAGGAGCACGCGGGCCTGCATGAAGTTCTGCCGGTTCGCCACCCGCATCATCTCGTGGCGGCTCTTCTTTCCCTGCCCCTGGAAATGCTCGGGGTTCTTCTCGACGAGCTCCCGCTGCCGCGCGAGTTCCGGGTGGCTCAGCTTCTCCGGATGGTTGACATAGTCGTCGAGGTGGGTGGTCGGCGCGTATGCGCCCTGGTGGAACCGCTCAAGCGTTCTGTTGTGGAGGGCGGTGGCCTGCTGCTTGAGATGCCACTGCTGTTGCTGCTCCGCACGCGCATCGAGTTGCGGACGCGCGGCTTCCACCTGTTCCGCGGTGATGCCGGGGCCGGGCGGGAGGACTTTGCTGCCCGGCACCGGTGACGGCTCCTGGACGTCGGTGTTCCACACCGCGCGGACGGCGTCGAGGTTTCTGGTGATCTCGTCGTTCATCTTCTCGCGCTCGTTGCCGACGGGAAGCTTGGACCTCTCGCTCTCGGGCTGCTCCAGTGAGGCGGCCGTGGGCTTGTTGTAGCGGATGGGGCCCAATGTGTGGAGGTCGTCGAGAAGCTCGTCGTCATGCGGCAGACCGTGCGGATGGGCGAGGTAGGCCACGTCATTGGCCAGGTCCTTGGGGACGAGGATCTGGAAGAGGCTGCCTTCTTTCGTGTCGTTGAGTCCTTCGGCCTCTTCGTAGAGTTCCTTCACCCCGCTGGTGTCCAGGCCGAACTTGGTCAGGAAGTCCGTGATGAACGCTGCCACGGGGATTTCGGTCTGGCCCTTGCCGATCTGGAAGTAATGGAAAGTCTCCTCGCCCGGGTGGTTCAGGCCGCCGTGCAGAGACAGGTTGGCAGAAATGATGTTGGACTTGGTGGGGGTGATGTTGTCGTCGATCAACCCGTTCTGCTTCATGTCCGCGTCGAAGAACTGCGAGATGTTCTCGTACTGCGAATAGTCGGTGTCCTTCGGCCCCGGGTACCTCAGGAAGTGGAAGTCGTCCGGCACTTCCTCGCCGTGATGGCGGGAGTAGACCCGCTTGTAGACGTCCTGGGCCACCCGGATGCGGGGATCCTGAGCGTGGAAGAAGGGGTAGTGGTCACCACCGTGCTCCTCCTCCTTCGCGATCACGTCCTGCTGTATCCGCTTGTACTGCTTCGTCTGCTCCGGGGTGATCTTCCGGCGCAGACGCCCGTCCTGCTCCTGCTCCTGGGTCAGTTCGGGCGTGGGTGTGAGGAAACGGCCGTGCACGCCCATCCGGTGCTGCCCCGTCTCCTCCAACTCGGCGTTGTGGAATGGGAGATCGAGATGCGCCCGGGTGGCCGACCTCATGCGCTGGACCGCCGCGGGCGGCGTCCCGCCCGCGGCTCCGCCCGGCGCGGAGGCAGGGACGGAGGCAGGGGTGTGCGCGGTGTCCGCGACCTCCCCGCGCATGACTTCGGTCGCACGGGCCTCCGCCTCGCGCTCGAAGCGGTCCGACGGGTCCGAGATGCTCAACCCTGTGCCGTCGTCCGTCCCCGCGACCGGTCCCTGCCGTTGCTGGATGACATGGGTCAGCTCATGCGCCAGGGTGTGCTTGTCGCTCCCGCCGTCGCCGATGACCACATGGTTGCCGGAGGTGAACGCGCGGGCGCCCACCGAGGCCGCGGAACGCTGCGCGGCGGCGCCGGTGTGCAGGCGCACGTCGGAGAAGTCGCTGCCCAGCCGCGCTTCCATCTCGGCGCGCAGCGGCTCGTCCAGCGGCCGGCCGGTCGAGCGCAGCACGTCGTGCACCGCGGACCGTTGCACAGCCTGCTCGTGCCCGGCGTCCGCGGCGGCGTCGCCCCGCCGCTCCTCGACCATCCGTGCCACCACCGCGTTTCCGGCGGTGCGCTGCAAGGACGCGAGCGCCGCCGGGGACATCGGGGCGGTGGCGGGCTGCACCACCGCCGCTGTCTGTCCCGGCGGGTTCGGCACGTGCCGTGGGCCGACGTCCTTCTCGGGCTGTTCGTTCGCACGCATGGCGGACCTTTCCTCGGTCCTCCTTCTCTACCGAGGCAAAGGCCGGCCGGGAAAGGTCCGAACGGGCACCTCCGGGTGCACGATCACCCGTCCGAAGGCCCACCCGCCGTGTCGGCCGGAGTCAGCGGTCGTGCCGCCCGTGGGTCAGCCGCTCCAGTACCGCACCTGCCATCGCCTCCTCGCCCTTGGCGTTGGGGTGGGCCGGAGCGGCCGGCGAGGCGGGCTGCAACGGCTCGATCCACCGCTGCGCCGGGGGCTTGCACATGTCGTGGCCGATGGTCGGACCGTAGGTGTCGACGTACTCGGCGTGGTTCCAGCGGGCCACCAGCCGCAGCATCAGGTTGAGGTGTTTGCCGGTGTCCCGGAGGTAGGGGAAGTCCCGCGTCGCGAACGGCACGGCGGGCGCACAGCTGGTGCCGTCGTCGGGCAGGAGGTCGGGGTAGCCGACGACGAGGACCCGGGCGCGGGGGGCCCTGTCGTGCACGGCCGCCAGCACCCGCGCGACCTTGGGCGCCGTCCTGGCGATCTCGACCGTGAGCTGGTCGACGCCCGAGGAACCGTAGTGGCGTTGGCACGGATTGCCCGTCGGGTCCTGGGGGGCCAGTTGGGCGCAGGTGCCGATGATCGAGCCGAAGCCGATGTCGTTGCCGCCGATCTGGACGGTCACCAGGCTGCTGTTCCGGCTCAGCGCGTCGAGCTGCGGGCCGTTGGTCCCCTGCGGTTTCCACATGTTCTCGGTCGTCGCCCCGCTGCAGCTGACGTCCTTGAACAGGCTCGCCCGCAGCTGCCCGGCCACGAGTGACGGGTAGTTGCGGTCGGAGCGGGCGCAGTTGGCGTCGACCTGCCGGGGGATGAAGGGGCCGGAGGTGTAGGAGTCGCCGAGCGCCACATACCGGCTTCCGCCACCGCCACCGGCGCCGTGCGCGGCCGCGGGCACGGCCGACGCGGCGACGAGGGCACAACCTCCCAGCGCCGCCAGAAAAGTGACGCTCTTTCGGCGACGACCGGCCAGTCCCGCCCGTCCCCCCGTGCGTTTGTCGCGCTGCATCGCGTTCCTCCCCCTCGAAGCCCACGCCCACCGACGAGCCGTCCACTCCGGCCGTCGTTGCGTTCAACTGGGCTTGTATACCGCCGGGTTGGTCGCCGGGGCCAGAGCCGGGAGTCAACGCGTTGCAGCGACGAGGCGGGCGTGCCGTCCGGCCGCGCCCCCGACCGGGCCCGCACGGCCGAGCGCGCCTGATCCGTTCCACGGCCACCCGTGCCCCCACAACGCTGACGAAAGCGGGGGTGGCCCTCCCTGACAGAGGGCCACCCCCACGCGCGGGGAGACGGTCGGTAGGTGTGCAGGGTGAGCCCGTAGCGGTTGAGGATCTCGTTGCGTCAGGTCCATACCAATACCCTGGCCCATGCTCGTACGCATTCCCGTACCAGCGCCAGTACCAAGGGCCCGAACGATGCTTGTGCCGACGCGGGACGGTGTACCGGTCGCGGTTCGCACCCCCGTACCCTGTCCCGGGTGTCGTCCTCCCGCCTCCAACGCGTCGCCGTCCTGGTGCTGGCCGGCGCCAAGCCGCTCGACGTCGGCATCCCCGCGCAGGTGTTCGCGACCCGCGCGAGCATGCCCTACGAGGTGCGGGTGTGCGGCGCGGCGCCCGGCCTGGTGACCGGCGGAGACGGCCTGTCGTACCACGTCGCCCACGGCCTGGACGCGCTCGACTGGGCCGACGTCGTCTTCATCCCCGGCTACCGGCTCCCCGACCGCGACGACCCGCCGCAGGCCGTCGTCGGCGCGCTGCTCGCCGCCCATGCCCGGGGCGCCCGGCTGGCCGCCATCTCGACGGGGGCCTTCGCGCTCGCCGCCACCGGCCTGCTCGACGGCCGACGGGCCACGACGCACTGGCACTACACACGGGCGCTGGCGGCGAAGCACCCGCAGGTGAAGGTCGACGAGAACGTCCTGTTCGTCGACGAGGGCAGCGTGCTGACGTCGGCCGGCGCCGCCTCCGGCATCGATCTGTGCCTGCACATCCTGCGCCGCGACCTCGGGGTGGCCGCCTCCAACCACGCGGCCCGACGCCTGGTCGCCGCCCCCTACCGCAGCGGCGGCCAGGCGCAGTACGTGCCGCGCAGCGTGCCCGAGCCGCTGGGGGAACGGTTCGCCGCCACCCGCGAGTGGGCGCTGCACCGGCTCGGCGAACCCCTCACCCTGCAGGCGCTGGCCCGGCACGCGGCGGTCTCGGAACGCACCTTCTCGCGACGCTTCGTCGAGGACACCGGGTACACACCGATGCAGTGGGTGATGCGCGCCCGCATCGACATGGCCCGCGAGCTGCTGGAACGCTCCGAGCGCAGCATCGAGCAGATCGCGAACGACGTAGGCCTCGGCACGGGGGCGAACCTGCGGGCGCACTTCCAGCAGATCCTCGGCACCACACCGAGCGAGTACCGGAGCACCTTCACCCGGGGCGAGTAGCCGGGGAGCGCCGGGCGCCCACTCCTTGGCCTGGCGGCCTGGCGAGATCCTTGCGAACCCTGGCGCTCACGCCCCGGTCGCGGGCGGGTGTCGCGCGCGAGGCTGGTGCTGAACCGAAGGGACACCATTCATGACTCGCATCGCCATCAACGGTTTCGGTCGTATCGGACGCAATGTGCTGCGTGCGCTTCTGGAGCGCGACAGCGCCCTGGAGATCGTCGCCGTCAACGACCTCACGGAGCCCGCGGCTCTCGCGCGGCTGCTCGCCTTCGACTCGACGGCCGGCCGGCTGGGCCGTCCGGTCACCGTCGACGGCGACACCCTCGTCGTGGACGGACGGCGCATCAAGGTCCTCGCCGAGCGCGAGCCGTGCCAACTGCCGTGGGGCGAACTCGGCGTCGACCTCGTGCTGGAGGCCACCGGCCGCTTCACCTCCGCCAAGGCCGCCCGCGCCCACCTCGACGCGGGCGCGCGCAAGGTGCTGGTCAGCGCGCCCTCCGACGGTGCAGACGTCACCCTGGCCTACGGCGTCAACACCGACGCCTACGACCCCGAGCTGCACACGATCGTCTCCAACGCCTCGTGCACGACCAACGCGCTGGCCCCGCTGGCCGCGGTCCTGGACGACCTGGCCGGCATCGAGCACGGGTTCATGACCACGGTGCACGCCTACACGCAGGAGCAGAACCTGCAGGACGGGCCGCACCGCGACGCCCGCCGGGCCCGTGCCGCGGCCGTCAACATCGCGCCGACCACGACCGGCGCGGCCAAGGCGATCGGCCGGGTGCTGCCCAACCTCGACGGCAAGCTGTCCGGTGACTCGCTGCGGGTGCCGATCCCGGTGGGCTCGATCGTCGAACTCAACACGAGCGTCGCGCGTGACGTGACCCGCGAGGAGGTCCTGGCGGCCTACCGCACGGCCGCCGAAGGCCCTCTGGCCGGGATCCTGGAGTACTCCGAGGACGCGCTGGTGTCGTCCGACATCGTCGGCAACCCGGCCTCCTCGATCTTCGACTCGGAACTCACCCGCGTCGACGGCCGCCACATCAAGGTCGTCGCCTGGTACGACAACGAGTGGGGCTTCTCCCACCGCGTGGTCGACACCCTCGAACTCCTCGCCCGCTGACCCGACCCCGGCCGGCCCCGCCGCTCAAACCGGGGCCGGCCGGACGGTGGCCCTCTCCACCTCTTCGGTGATGTCGCGGACTCGGCGCAGGGCGTCGGGAGGCAGCTCGTGCGCCCGAGCCGTCCGGGACGGGAATCGCCAGTTCACGGCGCTGTGCGCGCGGCCGCCGGGTCCCCTGGTCACCCGCGCCGAACTCATGGGGGACAATACGATGTTGTCGCCGTCAGCGGTTCTGCTGTTCCGGCCGTCGGGCGACGCCTCGGAAGCGACCGTCCATGAAAGCAGAGCGCCCCGGTGATCCCCGTCTTCGACGACACCCCGATCTACCATCGCCTCGTCACCGAACGCGGTGATGTGCCCGCCCAGGTGCGTGGCGAGGCCGAACGCATCAAGAGAGACCTGGACCGGGTCATGAGCGCCCCGTCCTCCTTCACGCCCGGCCTGCCCGCGCAGCGGTCGTTCTTCTCCTGAGCACGCGGAGTCCCATGAACGAGGTCGAAGTCGGCACCGTCCCCCGGCCGTTGGTGCTGCCAGACGGGCGGCCCGCGATGGCGGCCTGGACGCTCGACCCCCGGCTGCGGCATCTCAACCACGGCTCGTTCGGCGCCGTCCCGCGGGTGGCGCAGCAGCGGCAGAGCGCCCTGCGGGCCGAGATGGAACGCGCGCCGGTCGTATGGTTCCCGTCGCTGCCCGGCCGGATCGCCGCCGCCCGCGCGGCCCTCGCCGGTCACCTGCGGGCCGACGTCGGGGACCTGGCTCTCGTGCCGAACGCCAGCGCCGGGGCCAGCGTCGTCTTCGCCGCGCTGGCCGCCCGCCCCGGCGGGGACATCGTGGTCACCGACCACGGCTACGGCGCCGTCACCATGGGCGCCCAGCGGCTGGCAGACCGCTGGGGGAGGAGCGTGCGCACCGCCCGGATCCCCCTGGCAGCCGACGCCGAGCAGGCCTACCAGGCGGTGATGGCGGAGGTGGACGACGACGTCGCCCTCCTCGTCCTGGACCACATCACCTCCGCGACGGCACGGCTGATGCCGGTCGAACGCGTCGGCGCGGAAGCCGCACGGCGCGGGGTCACCCTGCTCGTCGACGGCGCTCACGCCCCCGGACTGCTCGCCGCGCCGCTGGACGGTCTGGTCTGCGACGCCTGGGTCGGCAATCTCCACAAGTGGGGGTGCGCCCCGCGCGGCACGGCGGCGCTCGTCGCCCGCGGCCCGCTGCGCACGGACCTGCACCCGCTGATCGACTCCTGGGGCGCCGCCGAACCCTTCCCGGACCGCTTCGACCATCAGGGCACGCTCGACGCCACGGGCTGCCTGGCCGCGCCCACAGCGCTGGACTTCATCGACGACACCTGGGGCTGGGACACCGCCCGCCGGTACATGGACGAGCTGGCGGAGTACGGCGCCCACGTCGTCGCGGCCGCCTTCGCCCGGACCGGGACCCCGGCGGACCCCGTCGACGTCGGGATGCCCGTCCCCGGTATGCGCCTGGTCCGGCTGCCCGAGGGACTGGGCACGAGCCGGGTCGCGGCGGACGCCCTGCGCGACCGTGCGACCGCCGAGCTGGGCGTGGAAGCGGCGTTCACCAGCTTCGACGGGCTCGGCTACCTCCGGCTGTCCGCCCACGTCTACAACACCCCCGAGGACTACGACCACTTCGCCGAGGCCTGCGTGCCCCACGTCGAGAAGTGGGCCCGCGAGTCAGGGGAATCACCGGCCCGCGCGTAGGCGCCGCAGGCGGAACAGGGCCGGGGGCGGCCCGTTGTCAGTGCCGTGATGAAGGATGCCCCAGGTGAGATCAACTTCCGCTCCGCGGGGTAGGCGGTCTCATGTCCCCGCCCAGGAAAGGTCCTTCATGATGCCGTCCTCCGCCGCACAGCCGCAGGTCCGCGACGTCCTGCGCATCGTCTCCGATCCGCGTACGCCGGTGTTCGTGACCGAGTACGCCGGCGGACGCCGTGTGTACGGCTACTGGCGGCCGCTGGACGCCGACGGCGGGTGGGGAGGCTGCTACGTCGCCCTGTCCACCGCCGAGTGCGACGCGCTGTACGCGGCGGGACGGATCACGCTCGGCGAGCCCGTCACGGACCCCACGAAGACGACCTACCGGGCCCGCCCCGCCCGCACTCCGGCCGCAGCCGCCCGCCCCACGGCCGCCCCGGTACGGACGACGGGTGCGAGGAGACACGCGGCGTGAGGGAGCGGCCGACGGCCGGCCGCCATGGGGCTCGGCCTCGCGGCCGCCGGCGACGCGGACGCCCACGCGGCGCCGACGGACGACATCTCACGGCACGTCAGGACAGCACTGACCGGGGACCCGGCGGCGCTCTGCCCGCAACCGGCGAGCCGGCGCCGCCGCCCCCGTCGTGGAAGCCGAGTCGGCCTTCGGTCAGGCCGTGCGGGTTCGGGAACGGAGCATCCGCCGCACCGCGTCCGAACGTTCCAGGAGCGTGTTGCGCACCACCGGGGCCGCCTCGTGGGACGTCTGCCGGGCCTTCTCGATGTACGCGGTGTCGACGGCGTGCGGTGGGAAGAGGTGGCTTGCGAAGACCATCGCCGGGATCATCCCGCCTCGGTGCAACTGCGGGACGGCTTCCAGATAGCTCTGGGCGTACGGCGCCAGCAGCGTGTCCTGGGCGGGGCGCCAGAACGCCGCCGCCACCTGGCCGACCGCGTTGACGGGGACCGCGCGGTCCACCGCCACCCGCTGCCAGACCTCCGCCTTGGCGGCGGGGTCCGGCACGGCGGCCCGCACGGTGAGGGCGCGGACCCAGGCGTCGGGATCCGGGTCGTCGGCCAGGAGCACGGCGGCCTCGGCCGAGACGTCCCCGCCCAGTTCCGCCTCGCGGACCAGCGCGCGCCAGCGCAGGTCCACGTCGTCGCCCGCCTGTTCCCGCAGCCACGCCAGGTCCTTCGGGCTCGTCGCGGTGCGGGCCAGGCCGCGCAGGGCGACCCGGCGGCGGCCGGGGTCCGCGGCGAGCCGCCGACAGACCGCCGCCACCGCCGCCGTCAGTGCGGCGCGCTCGTCGTGCGGCGCCCACAGTTCGGCGATGTTCGCGGCGAGCGTCAGATAGGGCTCGATCACGGCGTCGGACGTCTCGGCCGCGAGGACGGCGGTGATGCACCGCCCGGCTTCCACCGCCGTGGCCTCCCCGGCGGTCAGCATGTCCCACACGGTCGCCACGGCCACCCCCCGGGAGATGGCCGTGGGCAGCTGCGCCGCGGAGCTGAACAGGGCCTCCCTCGTCGAGGGATCCGGGCGGGTGGTGGCGAAGGTCAGATCGTCGTCGTTGATCAGCAGGAGGCCGGTGTCCGCCTCGGGCGGCAGACCGGTGAGCGCAGTGCGGGCCTGTGTCACCTCCACGCGTACCAGCGCCCCGCGTTCGAGGGCTTCGCCGTTCCTGCGGTACGCGCCCACGGCCAGCACCTGCGGGCGCGGGACGCCCACCGCCGCCAGCGTCACGGTGTCGCCGTCGCGTTCCACGGTGAAACGGTCCGGGCCCGCAGTGCCGAGCCACGCCGTGCGCCAGGCGTCCAGGTCGCGCCCGCTCGCCTCGGACAGAGCGTCGATGAGGTCCTGGAGGGTGGCGCTGCCCCACGCGTGGCGGGCGAAGTAGGAGGTCATGCCCGCCCTGAACCGTTCCTCGCCGACATACGTCATGAGCTGCTGGAGAACGGAGGCGCCCTTGGGATAGGTGATGTTGTCGAAGATCGAGGCGGCCTGGGCGACGTCGTGGATGGGCTGATGGATCGGGTGCGACACGGGCCCCTGGTCGGAGAGGTACGCCCTGAGCTTGCCGTCCGCCAGGTGGCCCGCCCAGGCGTCGGTGTACCGGGTGGCGCGCTCGGCGGCCCAGTGGCAGGCGAACTCGGCGAACGCCTCATTGAGCCACAGGTCGTCCCACCAGCGCATGGTGACGATGTTGCCGAACCACATGTGGGCCATCTCGTGCAGCAGCACCTTCGCCAGCAGCTCGCTCTCGGCGGGCGTCGGCGTGGCCCGCCGCAGGAAGCCGTCCGACCAGGTCACACAGCCGTAGTTCTCCATCGCCCCGCCGAACTCCGGCATGAACACCTGGTCGTACTTGGCTTGCGGGAACGGCATGGCGAAGGCCTCGCCGAAGAAGGCGAGGCCCTGACGGGTGAGGGTGAAGATCTCGTCGGCGTCGCGGTCGAGGACCGAGGCGAGGGAGCGGCGGGCGTAGAGGCCGAGGTCGTGGCCGTCGGCCTCGCGGCGGACCTCGTGGAACGGTCCCGCATTGACGACCGTGTTGTACACGGACAGGGGCGGGGTGTCTGGGAACGTCCAGAGGCGGGCGCCGGCCAGCTCCTCGACGCGCGGACCCTGCGCGTTGCTGGTGACGGTCCATGCGGTCGGGGCGGTGACGGTGAAGGCGTGCGGGGCCTTCAGGTCGGGCTGGTCGAAGCACGCCCAGACGAACCGGGCCTCGTCCGGTTCGAAGCTCATCCACACATAGACCTCGCCGTCCGCGGGGTCGGTCGCCTTGTGCACGCCCGCGCCCGTCGCCGTGTCGGCCTGCACGCTCTCCACCCGCAGGACGTTGTGCTCGGCGAGGCCGGGCAGGAGTATCCGGCCGTCCCCGGCGGGGATGAGCGGGCGGCCGTTCAGTGTGGCGCTGCGGACCTGCGCCGCGCAGTCCACGAAGGTCTCCGCGCCCGGCTCCCGGCAGCCGAAGGTCACGGTGGAGACGCACCGGACCTCCGGCCCGTCGGTCAGACCGGTGAGGTCGATGTCGACGTCGTACCGCTCGACCGTCAACAACGCACCCCGGCGCTCGGCTTCCGTACGGGTCAGGCTCCGGATCTCCATATGTCCTCCCTCAGCAGACAGCGGGCGTCAGCGTATGACGCGGGACAACGGCGGACGCAGGGGTTTTTCGCGCGTCACCATGAAGAACGACAGGCCGGTCCCCTCATCATTGATCACCGCAAGTGCAAGGAAAGAGGAATCAGATGCATCGCACAAGCTGGCCCTTCCGTAATATTGGTTGGCATGTGCGTTTGAGTGAGGAGTGGCTTCGGGTACGGTCGTCCGGGAGGTGGTAGCCCGTGAGTCAGTCCCTCGCACCCGCCGGTACGGCCGCCGGCCCGGTGGCAGAACTCGCCCTGACCGGAGATCTGACCCGTCCGGCCCGGCTGACGGTGCCCGACCTGCTCGCCTGGTCGCAGCACCGAACCGACGTCAGCTTCGAGTGCGCCACCAGCGGCGTCCGGCACCACCGCTTCACCGGACCACTGCTGCACGACGTCCTCATGGCCGCACAACCCGCCTTCGACCCCGCCCGCCGCAAGGACCGCCTGCGCTTCCTGATCGCGGTGTCCGGCGCCGACGGCCACCACGCACTGCTGTCCTGGGCGGAGATCGACCCCGACTTCGGCGGCGCCCCCGTACTGCTCGCGGCCACCATCGACGGCACCCCGCTCGACCGCGCCGGACCACAGCTCGTCCTGCCCCAGGACCGCTGCGGCGCCCGGCACATCAGCGGCATCCAGCAGATCCGCGTGGACGGCGGCTACACCACGTGGGCGTGACACCGATCGGTGCCGGAGCCGCCCGCCGGCCGGCGGAGCCCCCGTTGCCGGAAGCGGCCCGGATCACTACGGTCGGCCCCATGGCGGACGACGAACCCACGCGCGCGGCACGACTGTTGGACGCACAGGCCAAGGCCGAACGGCTCTTCGCGGAGATCGAGGGGCGCGGGCTCGTCGCGCCGGGGGAAGACGAGCGAGCGGTCAGCGACCGGATCCGGGACCTGGCGAACGAGCTGTTCGGCACGACCCGGCACTGGCACAAGCGGATCGTGCGGTCGGGCCCGAACACGCTCGCGCCGTACCGCGAGAACCCGCCGGACCGGGTGATGGGCGCCGACGACATCGTCTTCGCCGACTTCGGGCCCGTCTTCGAGGAGTACGAGGCCGACTTCGGCCGGACCTTCGTCCTCGGCGACGACCCGGTCAAGAAACGGCTGCGGGACGACCTGCCGAAGATCTTCGCCGCCGGCAAGCACTTCTTCGAGAGCACCCCTGACATCACCGGCAAGCAGCTGTACGCCGAGGTCCAGCGGCTGGCCGCCGACGCCGGCTGGGAGCTGGGCGGCTGGCACGCCGGGCACCTCGTCGGCGAGTTCCCGCACGAGTGGATCGACGGCGCCGACACGGAGTCGTACATCACTGCGGCCAACGACACCCCGCTACGGCGCGCCGACAAGGCAGGGCGCCGCTGCCACTGGATCCTGGAGATCCATCTCATCGACCGGGAGCGGGAGTTCGGCGGCTTCCACGAGGAACTGCTCACCCTCTGACCAGACCATGAGCGCACGCACCGCACCCAAGGAAGCCCGCCCATGGACACCAGCACCGGTTCCATCCCCTCCAGCCGCGCATTCATCAGCGACAACATGGCCGGGGCGTCCCCGGAGATCGTCCAGGCCGTCGTCGAGGCAGCCGCGGGCCAGGTTCTGCCGTACGGCAGCGACCCGTTCACCGACAAGGTGCGCCGCAAGCTGGACGCGATCTTCGAACGGGACACCGCCGTCCTCCTGGTCTCCACCGGTTCGGTTGCCAACGCCCTGAGCCTGGCCGCCCTGACCCGGCCCTGGGGAAGCGTGCTGGCCCACCCCGCCAGCCACATCAACACCAGCGAATGCGGAGCCCCCGAGTTCTTCACCGACGGCGCCAAGATCGTCACCGTGGCCGGCGACGACACCAAGGTCGACCCCGACGCTCTTCAGCAGGCGGTGCGTCACCGGGTGGGGGACGTGCACGCCGTGCAGCCGTCCGTCCTGAGCATCAGTCAGGCCACCGAAAGCGGCAGCGTCCACACCCTGGAAGAGATCCGTCGCCTGTGCGCCATCGCCAAGGACGCCGGTCTGCGTGTCCACATGGACGGCGCACGCTTCGCCAACGCCCTGGACACCATCGGCGCCTCCCCGGCCGAGATGACCTGGAAGGCCGGCGTGGACGTGCTGTCCTTCGGAGCCACCAAGAACGGCGCGATGACCGTCGAGGCCGTCGTCTCCTTCGACCCCGCGCTCGCCGACGAACTCGCCTTTCGCGCCAAGCGTGCCGGGCAACTGGCCTCCAAGATGCGCTTCCACGCCGCCCAGCTCGACGCCTACCTCACCGACGACCTGTGGCTGCGCAACGCCCGCCAGGCCAACGCCATGGCCATGCGGCTCAGCGACGGCCTCAAGGCCGTCCCCGGTATCGGCCTGTCGGCCACCCCGCAGGCGAACATCGTCTTCTGCCGTCTGCCCCAGCAGGCCGTCGAAGGACTCCTCGCCGAGGGCTACACCTTCTACCACGGCCGCTGGGGCCATGGAGTGGTCCGGCTCGTCACCGCGTTCTCCCACACCCCGGACGACATCGACGGGTTCCTCGACGCGATCCGCCGCCACGCCGGCTGAGCACCGGCTGCGGGAGCCGTCCTCGCGCACGGCGAGGCGGGTCGCTCAGCGGATGTAGGCGTCGCAGAGGCCGCGTACGGCAGGGGGCACGGGTGACTGGTGCGACCACTCGCACACGGTGCGCATGTCGTACGTGGGCCGGGGCTGGGTGGTCCGCGGCCCAGGGGGCTGGTGGCGGGGCGCGGCGGGGGCTGCGGACCGGTGACGGGTCGGCGGGGGCGTGGCGGACCCGGGCGGTGCGGGACGTGCGGGTCGCGCCGCCGCGTCCGTGTCCGGGCGCGCCGCAGTCCGGGCGCGCGCAGGCGAGTGCCCCTCGGCGCTCGAGGAACGGCGCTCCGCGACGCCGCGGCGGCCTCGGGTGTGCTGCTGCGGTGCCCGGGTGGGGGCAGTGGTGACGAGGGCGGTGCGCGCGGAGGCCTGGCCCGGGGCGGGGACGGGGGAGGGCGTGCGGGCGGCGTCCGGGGCCATGTGCGGGGGCGGCGGTGCGCCGGACGGGAGGGAGACGCAGCCGCCGGTGAGGAGGACGGCGGCCAGGACGGGGGCGAGGGCGAGGGGACGGCGCATGCCCACAGGGTGACGGTGGGCCGGGTGACACGGGGCTGCTTCGCCGGTGATCACCGGCATGGGTGACGGCCGCGGCGGCGGCGACGGTCGCCGGGCAGGGACGAAGCCCGGCGGGGACGAGGCCCGTCAACGGGCCAGGCGGTGCTTTCTTCCGCCTCGGCGGAACCGCATCGCGGCGTAGATGAGATCGGCGAGGAGAACGAGGGCGCCGATGATCAGCAGGTAGAACATCCCGTGGACCGCGAACCCGATGATGCCCAGGACGAGGGCCACGAGGATCAGAAACAGAAACAGGCTCATGGGTACTCCCGACGGCCTCGACGCCTCAGCGGCGGGCTAGGCGTCGCTCGCCGCCGGCGCCCGGCGCATAGTCCAGTTCGTAGTGTGCGAACACCTTCGGTTCGTCCTGGGCGCGCAGTTGGCCGTCGACGCCGATCGCCGGGGCCTTCTTCACCGCGTTCTTGCTGTGGGCGACCTTCAGATAACCCGGGCCGACGGTCGCCCCGTGAAGTGGCACGAACACCAGGCGGCGACGCGTGGGAAGACCCACGGTCACTGTTGCGAAGCAGGGCCTGTCGGTGCCGGTGTCCACGTAGACCGACTCCAGGACGCCGATCCTGTGCCCCTGCGGGTCGACCACGTGGTGACCGCGCCATTCACGGATATCGCCAGCCTCGAACATGAGGTACCTCCGCAAGTGCGGGTACCCCGAATCCGCTCGACAGGCACGTCGGCACGTCACTGCGGTCGGGCCATCAGCACCGCGACGTCGTCCTGGGCGGGGTGCGGCAGCATCTGCTCGAGGACGCAGTCGCAGAGTGCGGCGAGCGGCTGACCGGGGCGCCGCAGAGCCCGTGCGAGCCGGTCGAGTCCCTGATCGAGGTCCCTGCCGCGGGCTTCGACGAGCCCGTCGGTGTACAGCACGAGCAGGCTGCCCGCCGGCAGCGGGACGACCTCGGTCCCGAACTGCTGCCCTCCCGTTCCCAGCGGGGTCCCCGACGAGCCGTCGAGGAAGCTGATCGCCCCGCCCGGCGCCACCACCGCGGGCGGGGGGTGACCGGCGCGCGCGACGAGGCACCCGCCGGAGGCGGGATCGTGGACGGCGTAGACGCAGGTCGCCATCTGGTCCTCGCCCATGTCGGCCACGACGGCGTCCAGCGAGCGGAGCATGTGGGCCGGCTCGATGCCGTGCCGGGCGAGCGTACGCACCGCCGCACGGAGCTGGCCCATGACGGCCGCGGCGCGGATGCCGTGCCCCATGACGTCCCCGATGACGAGTGCGGTTCGATCCGCGGGCAGTGCGATGACGTCGAACCAGTCGCCGCCGACGTCGTGTTCGCTGGCGGGCAGGTACCGTCCCGTGAGCTCCAGGCCGGGGACGGCGGGCAGCGCGCTGTTGGTCAGACTGCGCTGCAGGGTGAGGGCCGCCGCGCGCTGCCGGGTGTACATGAGCGCGTTGTCGATGTTCAGGGCGGCGCGCGCCGCCAGCTCGTCGACGAGCACGCAGTCCTGCTCGTCGAAGGGCTCACGGCTGCGCAGCCGCGTCACCACCATCGCGCCGAGCACCTTGCCCCGGGCGACCAGCGGGACCAGTCTCGCGGAGCCCAGGCTCATGAGATAGGCGCGCAGGTCGCCGGCGCGGGGATCGGTGATCAGCGCCGGGACGTCGGACCGGTAGAGGTTGGTGGGACGGCCGTCGGCGATGACGCGTTCGTAGAGGGAGCCGGGTGCGATCCGGGATGTCGTGCCCGGGACCAGCTTCGCCGTGGGGGCGCCGGGATCGGGGAAGAGAGCGGCCATCCGCCGGACCACGCCGTGGGTGGCGGCAGTGGACTCGTCGGGTGCGATGACCTCTTCGAGGAGCTGGACGTCGGCGGAGTCCGCGAGCTGGGGCACCAGCATCTGCACGATCTCCTCGGAGGTCTGCCGCAGGTCCAAGGTGGTGCCGATCCGGGTGCCGGCCTCCGCCAGCAGTGCGAAACGACGGCGGGCGCGTTGGGCGTCGCGTTCGGCCTGCTGGCTATCCGTGATGTCGATGAGGGAGGCGATCAGGCCCAGGGTCCGGCCGGCGCCGTCGAGCAGCGGCGCGTAGGAACACGACCAGGTCCGTTCACGGTGGGGGTCCGCCGGAGTCCGCCCGGAACGGCGGACGTCGACGATTGCCGTGCCCCGGGCCAGTACCTCTCGCATCATCGACTCCAGGGCCACCGCGTCGACGCCGGGCACGACCTCCGTCAACCGCCGTCCGACATGCTCGGCGGCCGGGACGCCGCTCATCCGGGCGAGTGCGTCGTTGACCCGCAGGAAGCGCAGATCGGTGCCGAGGGTGGCCAGACCGATGGGGGACTGACGAAAGAGGCTTTCCAGGGCCGCCAGGGAATCCCGCATGCGCAGCACCTGGGACGTCTCCACGGCGATCAGCAGTGCTCCGGGCCGTCCCCGCGCGTCGGACGCCGGCACGATCCACATCTCCATGGTGACCTCATGGCCGTCGCGGTGGCGCACCGACAGGGTGCCGACGACGGTCTCCCCGCCCTGGACGCGTTGCGTGAGCTGGTCGGCCAGTTCACGGTTGCCGTCGGGGACCAGCAGGGTCGACGCGGGCCGGTCGAGTACGTCCTGCGGCTGGAATCCGAGCAGATCCTGGGCGGCGAGCGACCATTCGACGATGCGGCCGTCCGCGTCCTCACGCCACAGTGCGATCGGAAGCAGCTCGCGCAGCACGCCCGCGTATCCGACAGCCCCCAAAGGCCGCGCGGGCGCCTGTCCCGCCTTCTGAGGGGCATTCACCGTGCTACCTCCCCGGGAGGCGATATCCGGATATGAAAAACCATATCCGGAAAGATTCGAAAGGGCGGAATGCGCCCGCGCCCGAGGTGTCGGTGCGAGGGGCGGCGGAGGTCCGGGCGGACCACTGAGGCGGCGCCGACTTCGCAGGGCGTCTGTGGCGAACCGGACCGGGGGGACAGGAGGGGCATGGGCCGCTGGGGCGAGCGGCTCTCCGAGCTTGGTCAGCTAACTGTAAAGAACCTTGACAGTTAGCTGGTCTAGTCCAATTATGGGTCACTGTTCACACCCCCGCGGTTCTGTCCTTCCGCTGTCCCCGCCTGCCCTTTTCCCCATGGGAGCGTCAGTGAGACGACCTGGTCCTCTTCGTACGTTGCTGTCCTGTCTGAGCGTGACCGCCGTGTCCGCCGGGCTTGTCGCACTGGGAGGAGGAGACGCGCTTGCCGCGCCGGACTCCCTCCCGTCCTTCGGCAGGCCCATGCCGCCCCATGTGGCGGCGCCCTACTTCGAGGCGTGGACCGGCGAGAGCCCGGCCCGACTCGCCGCCGCCTCGGGCAACAAGTACCTCACCCTGGCCTTCCTCCAGACGGCCACGGCGGGCTCGTGCACCGCGTACTGGAACGGCGAGACCGACCAGCCGATCGCACGCACCACGTTCGGCCGCGACATCGCCACGATCCAGGCGCGCGGCGGCAACGCCATCCCGTCCTTCGGCGGCTGGTCCGCCGACACCACCGGCACCGAACTGGCGGACAGCTGCACCAGCGTCGACGCCATCGCCAAGGTGTACGAGAGCCTCGTCACGACGTACGGCATCACCCGGATCGACCTCGACGTCGAGGGCGACTCCATCGACAACGCCGCCGGCATCGACCGCCGCAACAAGGCGATCGCCGAGGTCCAGCGCTGGGCCGGCCGCACCGGCCGCAGCGTCCAGTTCTCCTACACCCTGCCGACCTCCACGACCGGCCTCGAAGCCAACGGCCTGGCCCTGCTGCAGAACGCCGTCGACAACGGCGCGCGGGTGGACGTCGTCAACCTCATGACGTTCGACTACTACGACGGCGCCACCCACGACATGGCGGCCGACACCGAGACGGCCGCCGCCGGCCTGCACGATCAACTCGCCGCGCTCTACCCGAAGAAGAGCTCCGCGAGGCTGTGGAGCATGATCGGCGTCATCGAGATGCCCGGCATCGACGACTTCGGACCCGAGGAGACCTTCACCCCGCAGGACGCGGTCACGGTGGAGAAATGGGCCGAGGCAAAGAAGATCAACACGCTCTCGTTCTGGGCGCTCCAGCGCGACAACGGCGGCTGCCCGGGCACCGGCGGCTCGGATTCGTGCTCCGGCACCGCCCAGGACACCTGGCAATTCAGCCAGTCCTTCGAACCGTTCACCACCGGTGGCGCGCGCCCCTGGAGCGTGTCCGCAAAGTAGCGCCGTCTGCACAAAGGCAGGGCTCGCGGCGAGCGTGCGTGCCGGGCGTCGCGAGCCACGACGTACGTCGGCATCGCCCTGTAGTCGGCGAAGTCCTCCATGTCATGCCGGGCCACACCGGGCCGAACTCCTCGTAGCGTGATTTCTGACCGCGGATCACACAGAGACTCATCGGCCCGTCGTGGTCGGGCTCGGTGATCCGGACGAAGCTGCCTGGCCGGAGGCCGGTTCGTAGGAGCTGATGGTGTACAGGGCTTCGTCGTCGATGGCGTTCTTGTCCCAGTCCAGGGAGATCCGCACGGGGTGCCCGTCGGCGGCGTACTGCGCCTCGGCCGTGTCCGCGTCCTCGCTGCGGGCCCGGTGCAGTGTCTTCAACAGCTTGTCGAGGGTGGGTACTTCGCCCGGCAGATCCCGCGCCTGCCGCCGGCTGTCCTCGTCGAGCCCGACCACCTCCGTCACCTCGCCGTCGTGCACCGTCACCCGGAATGTCCCCGCCAGGACCTGGGTGCTCGACGTCAGCGTGTAGGAGTACGAGGCAGGCTCCTCCCAGCCGCTCGCCGGCTCCTTGATGTCGGCGGAGGTCGTAGCGGTCGAGGAGCCGCAGGCCGTGGTCGCGAGCGGCAGGGCCCCGAGCAGTGCGGCCGTGGCCACGAATCGAACATGGGAACGTCCGGCGGTCATGGTGACTCCCTCGGGGTCGGTTACCGCTGTGACGCCGAAGGACCCGAGAACGTTCACGGCAGCAGTTGCTCAGTTTTGCTGCTGCCGTTCGTCCATGCCCGCCATGAGGGCCCGGTGACACCACCCCCGGATCATGAACAACAAGGGGGGAAGTCATGCCGGACCCGAAGGCCGGAGGCCCCATTGCGGAGCCGCGAAAACGGTAACGGGGGGCGGGGGGTTCGTCCGAGCCGACGTCCGGTGAACCGTCCGCCGTCGTGTCCTGACGGGAAACGTCCGGGCCGGGTTTCCGCCTCCTCGGGGGCGGCGCCCGGCCCTTCGGCCTACGATCGAGCTCACTGCCACGGCCCGCGCCCCCTCGCGGGCACGAACTCGATCGCCGGGGAGGGTCTGTGATCGCCGTCGTGGGCGCCGGGCTGACGGGCGCGGCCACCGCCTGGGAACTGGCCCGGCGAGGCCATGAGGTCACGCTGATCGAGGCCTACGACATCGGCCACAAACACGGCAGTTCGCACGGCAGCTCACGGATCTTCCGACGAGCCTACGCCGACCCCTTCTACGTACGGCTCACCGGGCAGGCGCACGAGCTGTGGCGCGAACTGGAGGACGACGCCTCAACTCCCTTGCTGCGCACGACCGGCGGCCTCGACATGGGCGAGGACCACAACCCGGGTGCGATCGCGGAACTCCTTGCCGCGGCCGACGTGCCCCACGAACTCCTCACCCCGGAAGAGGCCTCGGAGCGCTGGCCGTACATCCGCATCACGGGCCCGGTGCTGTACCACCCGGAGGCGGGCGTCGTCGACGCCGACCGGACCGTCGCGGTCTGCGTGCGACGGGCGATCGAGCACGGGGCGCAGGCGATCATCGGCACACGCGTCACGGGCATCGACGTCCAGGACACCCCGGAGCAGGTGCTCCTGCGCACCGAGGACGGCCGCGAGATCGTCGCCGAAACGGTCGTGATCGCGGCCGGCCCCTGGCTGCCCGAACTCGGACTTCCCTTTTCTCTACCGCAGTTGGAGGTGACCCAGCAGCAGGTCTTCCACTTCCGGCAGCGAGAGCCCGCCGTGCCGTGGCCGACCCTGATCTAGGACGGCGACCTGCACCTGTACGGCCTCCCGTCGGGCAGCGACGGCGGCCCGCTCCCCACCGTCAAGGTCGCCGAGCACGACCGCGGCACCCCCACCACCGCCCGCACCCGCACCGGCGTCGTCGACCCGTCCTCGCGGGCCCGGGTGAGCGGCTTCGTACGCGACCGCCTCCCGGGCCTCGAGCCCGACCCGGTGGCCGAGGCGAGCTGCCTCTACACCATCACCGCCGACGAGGACTTCGTCGTCGACCGCCACGGCCCGTTCGTGATCGCCTCCCCGTGCTCCGGCCACGGCGCGAAATTCGCCCCGCTGACCGGCGCGATGGCGGCCGACCTCGCCACCGGCCGCGCCGAACCTCCCCCCCCCGCTTCCGCCTGCACCGCGCGGGCTAGATGAGACCAAACGGATCCGCCGACCCCCGTACCCGTCACGGAAGCGCGGTTCACCCCGCCCCTGCGTTCGGCGTGCTGTGCTCAGCCCTGTTCCCGCTCCACCGGAAGCCACAGTTCGGCGTCGGCCTCGCGTTTGTCGGGCGACAGGCGGGTGCTCAGGATCTCCGGGCCGGGGCGGCTGCGGTACGGGTTGGACGGGTACCACTCCGTGAACACGTCCCGCCACAGCTCCTGGATGGCCTGCGGCGCCGGACCGGAGGTGGTGAAGACCGCCCAGGTTCCGGCCGGGACAGGGAGAAGCACGGTGCCGTCGGGGGCAGCCGCTGACGTGATCACCCCCTGGTAGTAGTCGAGTTCGGTGCCCTCGGCCCGGCTAGGGTCCAGGTCGTCACAGACCGCCACCATGCCGTGCGGCTCCTGGTCCGACAGTTTCCTCAGGTGCTCCAGGACCTGCGGGTCGATCCCGCGGACGAAGTCGATGATCGCCTGGTTCGGCCCCACGTGCACCAAGGGCACCCGGGCCTTGAGGCCGACGACGTTGAACTCCGGCCTGTCCACTACGCGATAGCGCATGCTGCTGCTTCCTTCCACAGTGAGGCGGAAGGTCAACCGGGGCTGGGAGACGAGCGCGGCGCCGGTGCGCCTGGCCTCGCCCGGCCCGACACCGTGCATGGCGCGAAACGCCCGGGCGAACGCCTCGCCCGAGCCCTAGCCGTAACGCACCGCGATCTCCAACAGCGACTCACGCCCTGCGAGCACCTCGGCGCCCGCGACGGTGAGCCGACGACGCCGTATGTACTCCGACAGCGGCATGCCCGCGAGCGCGGAGAACATCCGGCGCAGGTGGTACTCCGAGGTGGCTGCGATCCGCGCCAGCCCGGCCACGTCGACGGTCTGATCGAGCTCCCGCTCGATGTGCGCCATGGCCTTGTTGAGCCGCTCCAGCACGTCCGGTCTCCTTCCTTGCTTGTGATCACCACGCTAGGCGGCAGGCATCGGGCCGGACCCGACAATCTGTGCCCGGTCGAGTCGGGTGCAAGCGGTCACACCCGGACGGCGCTTGGGGCACCGGGCCCGGCAGGCCTTCTCGACATCCTCTGCCACTTCCTCAGCCACTTCCTCTGCCACACCTGCGAACGCGTTGGTCGCCGCGGCCTCAGCGCAGGAACGTGCGGGCGCCGCGCAGCCGCGTCCGCAACCGCTGCTGCGTCGCGCCGCTGTCGAGGCGTACGTCGAGGGCCCCGGGCAGGGAGGTGTCGGCTCGTCGCCCGGCAGGCAGCCGCGCGTCGTCGAGGCCGTCGCGCCGGGCGATCAGCACGCCGAGGTCGTGGCGGCTCAGGGCGTCCGGCCCGGCGAGATGGAACATCCCCGCCGCGTCGGACAGCGCGATCTCCCACAACGCGGCGGCCAGGTCCTCGACATGGACGGGGCAGCGGATGTCGTCGGTGAACAAGACCCCCTCGCGGGTGCCGTCCGCCAGAGCGTGCACGGTGCGCTCGTGCACGGACCGGCCATGTCCGACGATCAGCGAAGTCCGGGCGACGGCGGCGGTCGGCATCAGCAGTCGCACCGCCGTCTCGGCGGCGGCCTTCGCGGCGCCGTACGGGGTGAGCGGATCGGGCAGGCAGCTCTCGTCGTAGCGGACGCGCGCGCCGGAGAACACCGCGTCGCTGGAGACATGGACCAGGCGGCAGCCCCGCTCGGCGGCGGCCAGTGCCACGCGGACGGCGCCGTCGGCGGTCACCGCCCAGTCGGCCCCGCCGCTCGACGCGTTGACCACGACCGACGGGGCCACGTCCGCGACCACCGTGGCGACGCGCGCAGCGTCGCGGATGTCGAGCGGATGCCAGGACACCCCCGCGGTCGTGCCGGGCCGGGACGCAAACGTCGCGGACGTCTCGAGCCCCGCCGCGGTGGCCTGCCGGATCAGCTCGGCGCCCAGGAAACCACTGCCCCCGATGATCAGGACTGTCATGGACCGACACGGTAGCGAACGCGCACTCGACCACCGCTGGAATCCTGCCTACCGCGGCGATCCGTACGTATGGCAGTCCTGCCCGCGACCGCCGCCGTCGGCGGCAAGAAGAGGGAGGGCGGCGCCCGGGTCGTGGCAGAGGAGAAGGTCGGCCCTCGCCGGATCGATCTGACCGTCGCGTCGCCGGCGTTGGGCCGTACCGCCAAGGTGCGGCTGCTCCGGCGGTGGCCGGTGCTGTACCTGCTCCACGGCTGCTGCGTTCAGCGGGCTCCGCCTCCAGCAGGCGGACGATCAGGCCGTCGAGCCCGGCCGGCAGTCCGGGCCGCAGGCTTCCGGGCTCAGGTGAGACCACGCCCTCTCCGCATGTGCGATGCCGAAGTCCAGCACCCGGACCGCCCCGCGCTGCGTCACCATCACGTTGGACGGTTTGATTCCGCCAAGCAGACCTCGCCCATGCCGCCCGGCCCAGCAGGTCCTCCATGTATGGAGGAGGAGGGGCCTGTCCGTGTACGGGACGTACGCGGCCGAACACGTCGTGCGGCTGCCCGGATTCAGGTCGGGGATCTCGGCGACGCATCCGACACGACGCATCCGGCAATGGGTGGTGTTCGCCACTATTTACCCATTTATGGACAGAGGCATGTCTATAAGTGATGGTAAAGCTGGTTGCACTCCTTCGGCGATCAGCGCAGGGATGCAAAAGACCAGTGGTTGGAGAAGTGTTTGATCGCGCTGTGTAAACGACGCACCGGACTGGTGACTACGGCCGGCGTACTCGGCGGCGTACTCGCAGTCACGGCCCTCGGCGGTACGAGCAACGCTGCCGTCGGCGGCAACGATGCCGGGAGCCCCGCGAAGTCTCAGGCGCGGGTAAGTCAGGCGGACGCCCAGGAAGCCTCCGACGCCCGAATAGAGATAACGCCCGGGCAAGGCGCCTACGACGTCGGGATCAACGGACCGGTCAGCGTCACCGTCAGCAAGGGCAAGCTCACCAAGGTGACCATGACCGCCGTCGCGACCGGTGCCGAGCTGCCGGGCACCCTGTCCGCGGACGGTGTCTCCTGGAAGCCCACCAGCCGGCTGGAGCGTGCCACCAAGTATCAGATCACCGCAGAGGCCGAGGACGCCAAGGGCCGCTCCGTGACCGGTAACGCCACGATCACCACGGTCTCCCCGGCCAACGACTTCGTCGGGCACCTTTCCCCCGAGGACGGCTCGACCGTCGGCGTGGCCATGCCTGTGACGGTCAATTTCAACAACGCGGTCAGCGACAAGGCCGCCGTGCAGTCGGAGATCCAGGTCAGCTCCAGCAGCGGCCAGTGGGTCGTCGGTCACTGGTTCAACGACCACCGCCTGGACTTCCGCCCCAAGAATTACTGGAAGCCCGGCTCCATCGTCACCGTCACGCTCAACCGCCACGGCATCCAGAAGACGGTCACGTTCAGGATCGGCCGGAGCCAGATCAGCACCGTCGACGCGAAGACGAAGCAGCTGACCGTCGTCCGGGACGGCAAGACGCTCAAGACCATCCCGATCTCGGCGGGCAGCGCCGAGCACCCGACGTACAACGGTCAGATGGTGATCTCCGAGAAGTTCAGCCACACCCATATGAACGGTGCGAGCGTCGGCCTCACGGAGAAGGACGGCAAGCCCTCGTACGACATCAAGGCCGTACCGCACGCCATGCGCCTGACCGACTCGGGCACGTTCATCCATGGCAACTACTGGGGTACCGACTCGGTCTTCGGCAAGGTCAACACCAGCCACGGCTGCGTAGGCCTGAAGGACGTCAGGGGTGGCGGCGACAGCAGGCAACCCGCCGCGTGGTTCTTCGACCACTCGATGATCGGCGACGTCGTGATCGTCAAGAACTCCGCGGACAAGACCACGCTGGCCCCCGACAACGGTCTCAGCGATTGGAACATGTCGTGGAGCGAGTGGGTCGCGGGCAGCGCCACCCCCTGACACCAGGCCACTCTCCGCACAGACGAACCGGCATCCCTTCCGCCAGGCACCGATCCGCGCATCGGCGCGGTGGTCGTCAACGGCGCCCCAGCCACACCCACGGTCCTCGAATTCCGCACCGCCCACGCGGCCGAACGCGATCTTGAGGGCGGTGGCGCTGAGCATGGCGTCGGTGGCGTACTTGTGGGCGTGCAGGCCGGCGCCGGCGAGGAGGGCGGCGGCGTGGCGGGCGATGGGTTCGGTGACCGGACCGGTTCGACGACGAGGCGGGAGAGGGGCCACCCCAGGGCCGGGCGGTTGATCCGCGGGTGGACGACTTCCACCAAGGTGACCGCGGAGGACGGCCTTGGCCAGTCCCTCGCTGTCCAGTACGAGGGTGCCGCCGGGGACGGGTGAAGGCGGCCGCCTCCCGGCACACGGAGCGTTGTCAACTCTCCCGGGAGACGGCCGCCGATCCAGCGCGGTCGCTACGACGGCGGCTTCGCCTCCCCTTGAGCGGCCTGTAGGTCGGCGAGCAGCTCGGCCTGGCCGGCCAGGACGCCGGACAGGATGGTTCGGGCGACCCGGAGGAGCTCGGCGACGTGCGGGCTGGTCATCGAGTAGTAGACGGTCGAGCCTTCCTTGCGGGTCACCACCAGGTTCGCGCGCCGCAGTACGGCGAGCTGCTGGGAAAGGTGGGCGGGTTCGATGCCCACTTCGGGCAACATCTCGGCTACCGCGTGCTCGCGCTCGCTCAGCAGCTCCAGGATGCGGATGCGGGCCGGGTGGCCGAGGGTCTTGAAGAACTCGGCCTTCAGTTGGTACAGCGGCGTACTCATCGTGCCGTCGCCTCCCCGGCCCGACAGCACGGCCCCTCCGGCCGGGCCTCGGCGCATCGCATCCACCCACTTGTCGACAACATGTGGCCCATCCTCGCGTGCGGCACCGGCCATGCCGAACCCACATGGAGGAGCCGGATCGCCGCATCCACCAAGACGACCTCAGGAATTGCCAAGATTAGCAATTCCTGAGGTCGTGTGAGGAAGGTGACGTGAGGCTCACCGCGCTGCGCGGCACTGGCGTCGCCTGGCTCAAGTGCCCCGTCTGCCGCCTCAAGTGCAGCGACATTGCCGTCGGACCGAGTGATGGAATCCCGCTGTGCGGCCATGTTCGGATGCTTGAGCTGTATTTCGCCGACCGGTCCATGCAGGAAAGCGAGGACGCCGGACGCAGCTGACCGTCGCTTCCCTCTGGTGGCCGCAGCAGCCCGTCTCCACTGCCGAGCAGGCCGGTATCGAGAAGGCCGGTATCGGAGAAGGCCGCCGCGGCCTCCGCCCGTCAGTCGGGTGCGCGGCCGGCCGTCCACCGCGCCGCCGTCACGCCCTCCAGCCCCTGGTCCCTCTCCCCGCACCATCTGCGAGCGGCGCCCTTCGTCGTCCGCCTGGTTCTGCCCTCCTGCAACCGCGCCGTCATCTTCGCCGCGATGCCGCCCGGCTGGTCGCCGCCTGTCTACGCAACGTCTCCGCGGTCGGCGGCCGGCTCACCTCCCACGGTTACGGCACGGCCGGCCGTCCCGTCGCCGTGATCGCCGTGATCGCCGTGATCGCCGCGGAGGCCGCCGCCGCGAAAGTGAGCTATGAGGGCACCGCTGATCTTGCGCACACGGTCGCCGCCGGTGTCTTCGGCCGGTAACTGACCGCGCCGGGGTTCGTCGAGGACATGGCGATCGCCACCGCGGCGGACACCTGCGCCGTCTGTCGTGCCCGTGCGGGACGGCGACGGGGCCTTCGCCCTGGGGTGAGCCGACGGGGTCAGGTGCCCGGCGGGTTTTCGCCGGGCCATCCGGTGGTGCGCCACTCGTGGCGGCCCTCGACGTGCTCTCCGATTCCCGGGCCGTGCGCGGCGAGCGCGGCGGCCAGGTCGGGGTGCACCGGGATCGGCAGGCCGTCTCCGGTCGGGACGAGGGAGCCGTCGGCGGGGATGGCGGCCAACTCCAGGCTGCGGCCGGCCTCCGTCAGACGGCGCGCGGCTTCAGCGATCGCTACTTGTCCTTCGGCCGACCAGCTGCGCAGCTGGGTCAGCTCGACGATCACCGGTCCGGTGCCGCGGGCCAGGGCCCAGCCGATGGCGCCGGTGAAGCGGTGCACCGCGTCCGGGCCGAGGTATCCCGCGACAGAGAGGATGCCGAGGTTCTCCTCGACGGTGTAGCGCCAGTTGATGGTCATGAGGGTGTGCTCCCTTGTGCGGGTGGCAGGTCGTATGCGTGCCGATCGGTCAGAGGGGCAGGGTGATCCAGATGCTCTTGCCTTTGCCGTCTGCATCCGCGCGGACCACCGCCGTGCCGCCCAGGCCGAGGGTGAGCTCCATGACGGTGGCCAGACCGCCGGTGCCGGAATCGGTGAACGCCGTATACAGCGCGGGCTGGTAGGGGTGGCGGTCATGGACGGCGAAGGCCAGACAGTCCGGGCCCGCCGCGTAGATCACGGTCATCGTCGGGGAGAGGGCCGCGGCATGGCGGACGCTGTTGGTGACCAGCTCGCTGAGGATCAGCAGGGCCGGGCCCACCGTGGGGTGACGCATCCCTACCCGCCATTCGACCAGGGCCTGCTCAGCCGTCTCGCGTGCCGTCCGTACGGCGGACGGTTCGGTGGGCAGCGTGAGCACGTGCCGGTAGGGCAGGGCTTCGAGCTGCGTGGCCATCACACCTCCGCGCGGGTAAGGCGCAAACCGGTGTCGGTTTTGGGGCGCCGGCGCAGCAGGGTGTCGTGCGGGCCGTCGGCCCAGGTAGTCGGGGTGCGCCGGATGGGGGCACCTCTCATGCCCTTGAGGCAGTGGGGGCGGGCGGTCTCGTCGGGGTCTGTGATCATCGCGGCGGGGCCAGAGACGGTGACCGTCGTGCCGGTGCCGCGCACGCCGCGGATCTCGTCCAGGTGGTACATCGCCCTCGCGGGCACCGCGGCGGCCGGGGCACGTGTACGCACGGCCAAGCGGCCGTATTCCACACGGGCCGGGCGGACCGGATCATGGTCAGGTCCCGCTTCCGGCCGCACCGGTCGGCCGATGCTGCCCTCAACCAGCCGCAGCGCCTCCGCACCGGAGACCCCGACCACACGGAGGGGTACGGAGGGAGCGCTCATCGCAAGGTTTCCTCGCTGGAGATGCTGGAGATGCTGGAGGCTCGGGGATTCTGGGCGGGAACGGCGTGGAGGACTCCGGCCGCCTCCAGGTGACCGCGGGCGGCCCGGATCGCCTCGGGGGTGGTGGCGTACTCCCCACCCTCATGGCGCAGCAGCTCCAGCGCGCCGACGGAGTCCAGGACCTGCCGATGCCCGGCGCGCACCCCGGAGGCGAGGACCGTGATGCCGCGACGCCGCAGCTTCTCCACCGCGTCCTTCAGGACCAGGGCCCCGGTGGCGTCCATCGTCGACACCCGGGACATCCGCAGGATCACGACGCGGACGTCGGCGACCTCCGTCAGCTCCAGCAGGAAGCGGTGGGCGGCGGCGAAGAACAGCGGCCCGTCGATGCGGTAGGCCACGATGTGCTCGGCCAGCAGCGCGTGTTCCTCGGCGCTGTGGTCACCTCGGTCGAGCGGCACCTGGTCGAAGCGGGCCTGCTTGGCAACGGCACGCAGCGCGAGCGCGCCTGAGACAGCGAGGCCGATGATGACGGCGTACACGAGGTCCAGGGCCAGGGTCGCGACAGCGGTCAGGACGAGGATCAGCGCGTCCGAGCGGGTGGCCTTCGCCATGGCCCTCAGCGAGCCGACCTCGACCATGCGGACGGCCGTGGCCAGCAGCACGCCCGCCAGCGCGGCGAGCGGGATCTTCGAGACCAGAGGCGCCGCCGCGAAGACGATCACGGCGAGGACCGCCGCATGGGTGAGGGCGGCGATCCGGGAGCTCGCGCCGGTGCGGACGTTGACCGCGGTGCGCGCGATCGCGCCGGTCGCCGGAACCCCGCCGAACAGCGGGGCGGCGATGTTCGCCAGACCCTGGCCGAACAACTCGCGGTCCGGGTCGTGCCGTTGGCCGACCGTCATGCCGTCGGCGACCGAGGCGGACAGCAGGGACTCCAGGGCGGCCAGGGCGGAGACCGCCACGGCCGGGGCCATGAGCGTCCCCAGGGAGCCGATGTCCAGGAAGGACAGCGAGGGCGCGGGCAGCCCGGCCGGCAGGTCGCCGATCGGCTTCGCCGCGTCCAGCCCGACGGCCTGCGCGACCACCGTCGCCGCGATCACGGCCAGGATGGAGAACGGAACAGTCGGCCGCCACCGCGCCCCGACCAGCATGACCGCAGCAACGGCGACGGTGAAGCCGAGCGCGGTCCAGTTCGGGGACTTCGTGAACTCCTCGATCGCCCGCCAGGTCACGACCAGCACCCGGTCACCCTCAGGTTTGGGTACGCCGAGTGCGTTCGGGACCTGCTGCAGGCCGATCACGCAGGCGATGCCGAGGGTGAAGCCCTCGACCACGGGGGCCGGAATGTACTGCATGTAACGGCCGGCCTTGAGTACGGCCAGCGCCATGAGGATCAGTCCGGCCATCAGACCGACCGTCAGGACGCCCGTGGGCCCGTACTCGCCCACGATGGGCACAAGAACCACCGTCATGGCACCGGTCGGCCCCGACACCTGCAGATTCGACCCCCCGAACACCGCGGCGAGCGCACCCGCGACGACCGCGGTCGCCAGGCCCGCCTCCGCGCCCAGGCCGGAGGAGACGCCGAAGCCGAGGGCGAGCGGCAGCGCCACGATGGCCACGGTCAGCCCGGCCAGTAGATCCCGGCGCGGGTCGCGCCGCATCTCCGTCAGGTCGGCACGAGTGGGCAGCAGCGAAGCGATCCGGGCCCAGACCCGGCTCATCTGCGAGGTCATCGCGCGGCGACCTCGCCTTCCCGCAACTCGGCCAGCAACTCGTTCCGTCCGGTCAGCATCTCCGTCAAGATCCGACGTGCGGCCTGCATCAGGTCGGCCACGTCCCCGCCGGCCAGCTCGTAGACCACGGTCGAGCCCTCGCGGGTCGCGGTGACGATGCCCGAGCGGCGCAGCACCGCCAGCTGCTGCGACAGGCTGGCGGGCTCCACCTCGATGGCCGCGAGCAGGTCCCGCACCCGCATCGGTTGCTCCTGGAGCAGCTCCAGCACCCGTATCCGCACAGGATGCCCCAGCATCCGGAAGAACTCGGCCTTGGCCTGGTACAGCGGAACGGACACGACTCCTCGGCTTCCCCTGCTAACCCCACCCCGAGGGGCGGGACGCGAACGGCTGTGCTCGCGGCTACCTGCATACACAACCAACACAGCATCTAACCAATTGCGAAATTTTGCAATTCCGCATCAGACGACTGCGCCGGTGTCGCCGACAGGGAGGATGGCGGCGGGGTGGCGCGCTGTGCTCGGGAAGGGTTGGCTGATCACGCCTCGGGTTATCGGCGGTGCATGGTCTCCAGCGCGGTGGCCAGGACGTGGGGGTCGTGGTGGCCCTTGTGGACGGCGGGCGGGTGCTTGTCGAGCTTGAGGAGTTGGGCCACCGCTGTCCAGGCGGTGCGTACGGAGTACTCGACGGTGAACACGACGTCGTCGGGCACCTCGGCGAACTGCCCGATGAAGGCGAGGTTGACCGATCCGGCGGGCACGACTTTGGGCCGGTCGTCGCGGCGGCGAGCCAGGAACTGGCTGGTGATGTAGGGCATCACGCAGGGCACGACGGTGGAGGTCTCCAGGACACGTGCCGCCACAGGCTCTTCGAAGTGCAGGTGGTGCAGGACCTCTTCGAGGATCTCCCGGCCGGAGCACATCGTCATGGGCTTGGGTGTGTGGTTGCCGGAGCGGTCGGGGAAAAGGCCGTAGCCCCACCAGACCGAGACGCCTTCGGGCTGGTCGCGGTAGACGGGCTGGCGCTGGGCGACGAGGGTGAGCAGCCAGTTGGAGTCCGTGAAGGTCATCAGGCCGCCCCGGCCGGTCTCGCGGCCGCTGAACTTCGCCAGCGTGTCGAGGAAGGCGGGATCCTTCGCGGTGACCGTGAACGACTCCCAGCGCGATTCCTTGACGCACTTGTCGAAGACGGCCGGGTTGCCGAAGTCGTCGCGTCCCCGGGACAGCCGGTGCCAGAGGAGCCAGGCGTCCGAGCGATGGGGAGGCGGGGGCGGTGCGCAGGTGTGCGAGCCGAGGCTGGAGGCGTCGGTCATGGAGCCGTTGGTGACCAGGACCAGGTCTTCGGGGGCTACCCCGATCTTCTCGTCACGGCCGCTACGGGACAGGTAGATCTGCTCGACCCTCGTACTCCGGCGGCCCGGCGCGAGGCCGAGGTCGGTGACGTGGGCTCCGGTGTGGATGGTGACGCCTCGTCCGCGCAGCCAGGCGGTGAGAGGCCGCACGATGGAGTCGTACTGGTTGTAGCGGGTGCGGTGGATGCCCGACATGGTGGCGAACTCGGGGAAGAGGTGGATGAAGCGCCTGAGGTAGCGGCGGAACTCGATGGCGCTGTGCCAGGGCTGGAAGGCGAACGTGGTGCACCACATGAACCAGAAGTTCGTGGTGAAGAAGTGCTCGCCGAAGCAGTCGGTGATCCGCTTGCCGTCCAGGTGTCCTTCGGGGGTTGCCAGGCAGCGGATCAGCTCCAGCCGGTCGCGCTCGGAGAAACCCATCGACGTGGTGTCGACGATCTTTCCGTCCCCGTCGACGAGCCGTGCGATGTCGTCCCAGGCGGACTCCTGGTGTCCGCCCAGGATCTCCTGAGTCACGGAAACCGAGGGGTCGTCGAGGGTGGGAATGGTGGACAGCAGGTCATAGGTGCAGCGGAACTCGGCCTCGAACATCCGCCCGCCGCGCATGGTGTAGCCGGCGTCGGCCGTGCCGCCCGCGTCCAGGCTGCCGCCGACGTTCCGCTGTTCCTCGAAGAGGTGGATGTCGGATCCCTCGAAGCCGCCGTCGCGGATCAGGAACGTTGCCGCGGCCAGTGCCGCGATGCCGCTGCCCACCAGATATGCCTTAGCCATCACACAACTCCTCGTTCTCGCCTGTTGATCGGGAACCGCACCACATCAGTGCGCCGGGTGGGAGTGTGTTGCGCTGCCGCTGCCTGCGGCGGGACGAGCGGTTGCGGAGCCGCCGCGCCACGGCGGGGCCACCGCCCGACGGTCGTCGTGTCCGGCGTGTACGGCCTTGTCGGTCTGGCGGCGCAGCCGGTCCTGGAGCTGGTCGACGACCTCCCGGCCGGTGGCCCCCTCGGCGAGCACGACAACCTCACGCTGTCCGAGGTGCAGGGCTGCCGTCGCCGACCAGGGACGGTCCGCGTGGTGGGCCGAGGCTCTCGTGATGTGCACCTCGCCGGTGACGGCGGGCAGCCCCGGCCGGCTCAGGACGGCGTCGATCTTCGTGCGGGCGTATGCCAAAGTCTCCTCGTCCACTTCGCCATCCGAACGCAGCAGCACGCTGGCAGTGGTGGCCAGGGAGTCGTTCTTGGTCATGTCGGTTCCTCCTGGAAGTGCGGTGGGACGTTCGAGGTTCAGGCCGCCGGGCCGGGCAGCCACAGGTCGGGGCCGAAGACCTCGTAGCGGATGCGCTGTGCCGGAATCCCGGCGCCCATCAGCTGTGCGCGGACGTCGCGCATGAACGGCAGAGGGCCGCACAGGAACACCTTGGCGCTCTCGGGCAGATCGATGCCGTCGAGGTTCATCAGGCCCTCGCGGGAGTTGGGTTCCTCCGCGCCGGGCTGCTCATACCAGAAGACCGCGCGTGCGCCCGGCAGTTGCTCGACCAACTGGCTCGTTTCGGCGCGCAGGGCGTGGTCGGCGGGGGAGCGGTCGGCGTGCAGGACCAGCACCGGGCGAGTCGAGTCGAGAGCGGTGAGATGGGCCAGGATGCTGGTCATGGGGGTGCCGCCGATGCCGGCTGAGACAAGGATGACCGGAGTGGTGGCGTCGGCCGGGTCGTCGAGGAAGACGTCGCCGAAGGGAGCGGAGAGCGTCAGGTCGTCGCCCTCGTGGATCTGGTCGTGCAGGAGGGTGGAGACCTCGCCGTTCGGTGCGTCGGCCGTGCCGGCTACCCGCTTGACGGTGATGCGCCGAAGCTGTCCGCCCGGGTCGGAGGAGAGGCTGTACTGGCGCAGCTGGTGCACTCCGTCGGCCATCAGGACCCGCACGCTCACGTACTGGCCCGCCCGTGCCTGCGGTGACGGCTCACCGTCGGCCGGACGGAGGACGAAGGACACCACGTCCGGGGTTTCGGTGCGGCGCTCGACGACTGTCCACCGCCGCCACACCTGGCCGGGTTCCACGCCCGCGTCCTGGTACAGGCGGGCCTCCCGTCCGATCAGGGCGCCGGCCATCAGCCAGTACACCTCGTCCCAGGCGGCCGCCACCTCCGGGGTGACCGCGTCGCCCAGGACCTCGGCTATCGCGCCGAACAGGTACTTGTGCACGATCGTGTACTGGTCGTCGGTGACGCCGACCGCGGCGTGCTTGTGCGTGATCCGCTCCAGCAGGACGTCGGGGCGGGTGTCAGGGGTTTCGAGCAGCGCGGTCGCGAATCCGGCGATCGATCCGGCCAGCGCGCGGCGCTGTGCTCCGCTGGCCTGGTTGCCGCGGTTGAACATCCCGTCGAGCAGCTCCGGCCGGTCGTGGAACATCGCGCCGTAGAAGCGTGTCGTGATCTCGTCGAGCGCGCCGGCCACGGCGGGCAGGGTGGCACGGACCACGGCGGCGGATTCTGTGGACAGCATGAAGCCTCCCGGGCAGGGCTGATGAGGGGGAAGGAGACCGCGTCCGACGAGGGCGGCCGACTTCTGTCTATCAGGCGCCAGGCCGCGTTTCGGCGTCGTTTCGCGGTGCTGGGCGAAGCGGGGCCGAACGGCCCCACCGACTCGGGCGTATCGGCCCAACGAGCCGTCCCGGACGGAGGGCCGGACGGCGCCGCAACGGTCTCCCAACGGCCCTGCCCGCGTGCACCGCTTGTCGCCGTCTACGGCGTCGCGGGTGCTCGGCGGCAGAGACACCGCTCGGCCCATGGGGCCTGTCGGCCCCGGACCGGGGGACCTGTGGTCTCTGCACCCCGGCCTTCTCCGGCACCACCCTGGGATCGGAACCCCGATTCAGGAGGTGGACAGCATGTCCCGCAACGTCACCGTGGGTCTCGACGGCTCACCGGAGAGCCGCGCGGCTGCCGAGTGGGCGGCCCGTGAGGCGAAGCTGCGCGGCCTGCCGCTGCGGCTGGTGCATGTCCGGGAACCCGTCCCGGAGCCCATGGCGCAGGCCCCGCTCCTGGGCGCCGAGACGCAGCAGCACTGGAGCGAGCGAAGCGAGATGGGGGTCCCCCCGGCCGAAGGCTGGGGGAGGATTGCGCGCGAGACGGCCGAGGGACTCCGCCTGCGCCACCCCGGCGTGGACGTGAAGATGGAGCAGATTTCCGGCAGAGCGGCGGACGCGCTGGCGGAGGTGTCGAAGGACGCTGCGCTGCTGGTCCTCGGCTCGCGCGGGCTGAGCGGGATCGGGGGATTCCTCGTCGGGTCCGTGGGCATGGCCGTGATCGCGCACACCGACACCCCCGTCGGCCTCGTGCGGGCCGAGGAACAGGCCGCCGACGAGCACGAGAAGGACCCCGCCGGAATCCCGTCCGCCGCCACCGCGTACCAGCCCGTGGTACTCGGCCTCGACACCAGCCACCCCGATGACGCGGTGATCGCTTTCGCCTTCGAGGAGGCCGCCCGCCGCGCTGCCACGCTGAGGGTCGTGCACGGCTGGAACCTTCCGCCCTACTTCGCCTACGGCCTGCCCGCCGACCCCGATCTCAACGCCGAACTGAGCCGACAGGACGCAGCCGAGCTGGCTGAAATGCTGCGCCCCTGGCGGCGGAAGTACCCGGAAGTGGAGGTGATCGGTGAGTCCCGGTGCGGCAGCCCTGCCAACCACGTCATCGACGCCTCCCATGAGGCATCCCTGGTCGTCGTGGGCCGCCGGTGCCGCCGCAGTCCGCTGGGCGTTCATATCGGCTCCGTCACGCACGCGGTACTGCACCACGCCACCGCCCCCGTCGCCGTCGTCGCGCACGACTGAACGCACTCTTTGGAGGAGTGGAGATCCTGAACGCAGCAGACGAGCGAGCCCTCCGCGAGCCCGTGGTGGAACCTTCACCTGCTCTGCGGCGTCCTTCAAGGACCCGGTGAGGAGGGTATCCCAGCGTGCCTGGCGCCCGGCTCCGGTCGCTGCTGCGTCCGCCTTCAGCCACCCCGGTCGGCCGCGTGACAGCGTGATCATGGCACCCGCAGGACGGGCGGCCCCTGACGGCGCTGGTCAGACCAGCATCGACCCACTCGCTGATCAAGTGGGTGACGCTCACACCCTGTGACCGGTGGGCCGGTTCGGCCGGGTCGTTCGCTCAGTCCGGGCCGCGGATGACAGTGACGAGGCAGTGGGCATGGTGCAGGAGGGCCTGGCTGACCGAACCGAGCAGCAACCCTGCGAAACCACCGCGGCCCCTGGCGCCGGCCACCACGAGCTGGGCATCCCGTGTGGCATCGATCAGAGCCGGGCGGATCCGGGAGGGAACAAGCCTCCGCTCGACCGCAACCTGTGGGTACGTTCCCTGGCAGGAGGCAACCGATTCGTTCAGGAGATGCTGTTCAGCCTCGCGGGGATCGTCCGCGTCCGCCGCTACCGCGGTCAGCGGGTCGCCGGGGCCTTCGTAGGCACGCTCGCTCCAGGTGTTCCAGACGTGCAGCGCCACCAGCGGCGCTCCCCGCAACGCGGCCTCGGAAACGACCCGACGACGCGGCCCGCGCCCTTCAGGAGGGGCTGCCGTGCAGCGTGCCTCCCGAGGCGTTGTCGCTTCGATTCGTCGCCGTCGTTACTGGAGGCTGCCGCTGCCATAGGGGGCGTACAGGTCGAGCAGTCGGGTGCGGGTCGAGCGCAGGCGGTGGGCGAGGACGTCGCCCACCCACTGGGTGACGCTCGCGCCGAGCGCGGGGTCGTCCTGGCACATCGAGCGGATCGCGGCGGCGTCGAATTCGTAGGCGCGCACCGGGCTGGTCGCCTCGGCGCCCAGGTGCCAGGTGTGCGGGGCGAACAGCCAGGACCAGCCGATGAGTTCGTTGTGCCGGAGGGTCTCGATGACGACGGCCCGTCGGCCGGGCACCCGCATGTCGAGGTCGACGCTGCCGGTGCGGATGATCCAGAACCGGTCGGCGCGGCAGCCCTCCTCGAAGAGGCGGGCTCCCTGGGGGAACGACACCTCCCGGGCGAAGCGCGTCAGTCGCTGCCGGTGCTCGGCGGGCAGTGCCTGCAGCATGCTGGCTGTGGCGGGAGCGTTCATGACATGCCTCCAGTCCGGGCGTACGAACCTGCCACGTCCAGCGTGCGCCCATGTGCTGGGCCGGGCGATGGGCCACCCGGCCCCATGCCCGGGCCGACCGGCCGTGCGTTCGGGTCCTTCGGCACCCTGTGCCCCAACAGTCCTGGATGTTCGATGAAGACGACAGACGACTTGGCAGAGAGGGGTGCGCGGTGTGACTACTTCATTGACCTCGGAGTTCTGGAAGCTGTTTGCGTCTCTTCTGGTGCTCTCCTCGGCGGTCACGTTCGTGCTCAGTGCCGTGTTCGACGCACTGGCGCTGCGGACGCTGCGGCACTGTGCAGCCCGTCGACCGACCTGTGTGGGGGCAGCCGAGGCGCCCCGCCGACCCGATCGGATCCCGGTGCACCAGTGAGCCTTGAACGCCTTCGGTCACGCACTGTTGCACCGGGGTGAACGCCCCGACGCGGATGTTCAATCGGCGAACATCGACCGGGTGGTCACTGCGATCGCCGGCCTCGCCTTGGAACACGAGATCGTCGTCACCCATGGCAACGGGCCGCAGATCGGTCTGCTCGCCGCGGAGAGCGCTGCCGATCCGGCACTGAGAACGCCCTGTCCACTGGACCTGCTCGGCGCCCAGACACAGGGGATGATCGGCTCGCTGCTGGCCCGCGCACTGTACGACGTGCTGCCCGGGCGCCGGATCACCGCGCTGGTCACGCACACCCTCGTACGGGCCGATGATCCCGGCTTCGGCCGACCCACGAAGTTCGTCGGCCAGGTGTACTCCCGCAAGATCGCCCAGTCCCTGGCCCGCCGGCACGGCTGGCACATCGCCGAGGACGGCGGAGGCCGGCACCGCGTGGTCCCCTCACCATCGCCTGAAAGGATCCTGGAGACCGAGACCATCCACGATCTCCTGGGCAGCGGCGCGCTGGTCATCTGTGCCGGCGGCGGAGGTGTCCCCGTCACCGCCGACAAGGACAGCGGTGCACTGACCGGCGTCGAGGCGGTCGTCGACAAGGACCTCACAGCGGCTCTGCTCGCCGAGGACCTCAAGGCCGACTTCCTGCTCATCCTCACCGACGTCCCGTGCGTCTACGCCGGCTACGGCATCCACGACCGGCGGCCCGTCCTCGACGCAACCCCCGACGAGCTGCGCCGCGCAGGCTGCTGCGACGGCTCCATGGGCCCCAAAGCAGAGGCCGCCGCCCGGTTCGTCGAACGCACCGGGGGACTGGCGGCCATCGGCGCCCTCGACGCTGCGTACGAGATCGTTGGACTGGGCCGCCGAGGAAGCGGTGCGCCGCGGCACCGCGTTGCGCATCGTCTACGCCGTGGCCGGCCGCGACGGGGCGGGGCCGATTCTGGCGTCGGCCGCCGCGCGGGTCCACGAGCGCCACCCCGGGCTGCCGTCGGAGACCCGGGCCGCGGAGGGCGGCGCCGTGCGGGCGCTGGGCCGGGAGAGCGAGAGCGCGGTCCTCACCGTCGTGGGTACCCGGGGGTTCGCCGGGGTCACCGGCATGCTCGCCGGGTCGGTGAGCCTGCGCCTGGCCGCGCACACGCACGGTCCGCTGCTGGTCGTCCGCGGGGACCACGCCTGCGATGAGCGGCGCGAGGTGCTGCTCGGCCTGGAGAGCGACGCCGACGAGGCCGCAGCCGCTCATGCCTTCCAGGAGGCCGAGCGGCGCGGAGCCCGGCTGCGCGTCGTGCACTCTTCGACGCACCGGCACACCACGCCCGAACTGCCCTCGCTGGTACCCGCGACGAGCCCCGGCCAGGCGCGCCAGGCCCAGAACGACAGGGCAGAGCAGGACGTTCCGCGGTTCAGCCTCGCCCGGCTGCGGGAGGCGTACCCCATGGTCGAGGTCGACAGCCGCACGGTCCGCAACGGCCCGGCCCACGCCCTGCTGGCGGGCAGCCGCGAGGCCGGCGTCGTGGTCATCGCCACGCGAGGCCGCGTGGGCCGGCTCGGGCCGCCCGTCGGCCCGGTCGCACACACCCTGTTGCACCACTCCCACTGTCCCGTGGCGCTGGTGCCGGCGACCTGATGGATGAGGACCGTGGGCACAGGGGGATGGCCCGGTCGGCCCTGTCGGGGGCCGGTGGGTAGGCGGAGAGTGGAGTGGTGCGGACCGTTGCGCACCCTTTGACCGACGCCCCGACCTGGAAGGGAACCCCATATGCCCGCCGACACGAAGCAGGCGTCCGGTGCACTCACCGACGAGGAGCTCAAGGCTCTGGACGCGCACTGGCGCGCCGCGAACTACTTGGCCGTCGGCCAGATCTACCTCATGGCCAACCCCCTGCTGACCGAACCGTTGCGCCCCGAGCACGTCAAGCCGCGCCTCCTCGGTCACTGGGGTACCTCCCCGGGCCTCAACCTGGTGCACACCCACCTCAACCGCGTCATCAAGGCCCGCGATGTGGACGCCCTGTGCATCTGGGGGCCCGGCCACGGGGGCCCGGCCGTGCTCGCCAACTCCTGGCTGGAGGGCAGCTACACCGAGACGTACCCGGACATCACCCGGGACGCCGACGGCATGGCCCGCCTGTTCAAGCAGTTCTCGTTCCCCGGCGGCGTCCCGAGCCACGTGGCCCCGGAGACGCCCGGCTCGATCCACGAGGGCGGCGAACTGGGCTACTCCCTCTCGCACGCGTACGGCGCGGCCCTCGACAACCCGGACCTGCTGGTCACCTGCGTGATCGGCGACGGCGAGGCGGAGACGGGCCCGCTGGCCGCGTCCTGGCACTCCAACAAGTTCCTCGACCCCGTCCACGACGGCGCCGTCCTGCCGATCCTCCACCTCAACGGCTACAAGATCGCCAACCCCGCCGTCCTCGCCCGGCTGCCCGAGAGCGAACTCGACGAACTGCTCCGGGGCTACGGCCACGACCCGATCCACGTCACCGGCGACGCCCCGGCCACCGTCCACCGAGCGATGGCCGAGGCCATGGACTCCGCACTGGACCGCATCGCCGCCTTCCAGCGCGCCGCCCGCGAGGACGGCGCAACCGAGCGCCCCCGCTGGCCGGTGATCGTGCTGCGCACCCCGAAGGGCTGGACCGGCCCGGCCGAGGTCGACGGCCTGCCTGTCGAGGGCACGTGGCGCGCCCACCAGGTCCCGCTGGCAGCCGTGCGGGACAACCCCGAACACCTGCGGCAGCTGGAGACGTGGCTGCGCTCCTACCGGCCCGAGGAGCTCTTCGACGGGCAGGGCAGCCCCCGCCCCCAGGTGCTGGACTGCATCCCCAACGGTGCCCACAGGCTCGGCGCCACCCCGCACGCCAACGGCGGTGTGCTGCTGCGGGAACTGCCGATGCCGCCGCTGGAGCGGTACGCCGTCCCCGTCGACAAGCCCGGCACGACGCTGCACGAACCCACCCGCGTCCTGGGCGACATGCTGGAGGACGTCATGCGGGCCACCGACAACCGGCGCGACTTCCGGCTGGTCGGTCCCGACGAGACCGCCTCCAACCGCCTCCAGGCCGTATACGCGACCAGCGGCAAGGCGTGGCAGGCGCAAACCCTGGACGTGGACGAACACCTCGACCGGCACGGCCGGGTGATGGAGATCCTTTCCGAACACACCTGCCAGGGCTGGCTGGAGGGTTACCTGCTGACCGGCCGCCACGGGCTGTTCTCCTGCTACGAGGCGTTCGTGCACATCGTCGACTCGATGGTCAACCAGCACGTCAAGTGGCTGCGCACCACCCGGCGGCTGTCCTGGCGCGCCCCCATCGCCTCGCTCAACTACCTGTTGACCTCCCACGTCTGGCGGCAGGACCACAACGGCTTCTCCCACCAGGACCCCGGCTTCGTCGACCACATCCTCAACAAGAGTCCCGAGGTGGTACGGGTCTACCTGCCGCCGGACGCCAACACCCTGCTGTCGGTGGCCGACCACGTGCTGCGCAGCCGTGACTACGTCAACGTCGTCGTCGCCGGCAAGCAGCCCTGCTTCGACTGGCTGTCCATGGAGCAGGCCAAGGTCCACTGCGCCCGTGGCGCCGGCATCTGGGACTGGGCCGGCACGGAGAACGGCGGTGAGCCCGACGTGGTGCTCGCCTGCGCGGGTGACGTGCCCACCCAGGAGGTGCTGGCAGCTGCCCAGCTGCTGCGTCGGCACCTGCCCGAACTGGCCGTACGGGTGGTCAATGTCGTCGACATCGCCCGGCTGCTGCCCAGCGAGGAACATCCGCACGGGATGAGCGACTTCGAGTACGACGGGCTGTTCACCCCGGACAAGCCGGTGATCTTCGCCTACCACGGCTACCCGTGGCTGATCCACCGCCTGGCCTACCGCCGCACCGGACACAAGAACCTGCACGTGCGCGGCTACAAGGAGATCGGGACCACGACCACGCCGTTCGACATGGTGGTCCGCAACGACATGGACCGTTACCGGCTCGTCATGGACGTCATCGACCGCGTCCCGGGTCTCGCGGTGCGTGCCGCGGCCGTGCGCCAGCGGATGCAGGACGCGCGTCAGCGTCACGACACCTGGATCCGCGAGCACGGCACCGACCTGCCGGAGGTCGCCGACTGGGCGTGGAACGGCTGACCGCTGCCGACAGGGCCCCGGGCGGAGGGCCGTTCGGCCCGCTTGCCGGACCCAGCCGCCCCTCCGACGGGCGTCAGCGACGCGGGACATCGAAGGCGTAACGCCGACCAAGGGCCTCGTCCAGGTCGCGGGCATCGGCCTGCGGCTCGCGGCGCTCGCCGGCACGGCCATGACGGCGCTGATGTGGATCGCCGAGTGTCCACCCGCCAAGCAGCTCTCCGACGGCTCGGCGCGCATGTCGACCAACCCGTTCGCCGACTGCCACCTCATCTACGCCGTCGTCCTCATCGCCCTCGCGGCCGCGGTCGCCGGCGCCACCTGGGGACTGGGCCCGGCCTGGGCGCGGCTGATGAGAATGCCGGGCTCGGCTGGACCAGGTCCAACGGCCCGGCACAGCAGGACGGATGGCGGGCCCCGGGTGCGCCGACAGGCCCTGCCCGTGGGCAGGACGGGAGACGAGCATCAAAAGTGCAAGTGCAGAGGTTCACATGCGGAGTGAGGGAGAGACCGGCGATGACGGTAACGGTGACAGCTGGACCCCGGGCGCGGACCGAGGCATGGCGGGGCTTCGCCGGCACGCACTGGCGGGACCACATCGACGTGCGCGACTTCATCCAGGCCAACTACACGCCTTACGCAGGCGATTCCACGTTCCTGACCGGGCCGACTGAGCGCACCCTCGCCGTCTGGCGCAAGGTCGCCGCGCTGTTCCCCGAAGAGCGGCGCCGGGGCATCCTGGACGTCGACCCGGGCAACCCGTCCACCATCACCTCGCACCGGCCGGGCTTCATCGACCGCGACCGCGAACTGATCGTCGGTCTGCAGACCGACGCCCCGCTGCGGCGGGCCATCATGCCCAACGGCGGGCTGCGGATGGTGGAGAACGGGCTGAAGGCATACGGCTACCAGGCCGATCCCTTCGTCACCCGCGTCTTCGGCACCTACCGCAAGACCCACAACGACGGCGTCTTCGACGCGTCCGTGCCGGGCAAGGGCGTCGACGCCACCCTCGTGATGGGCGTCAACGAAGGCACCTACGACCCGGAGCGCGACCACGTCGTCTCCAACGCCTCCTGCACCACCAACTGCGTGGCGCCCATGGTGAAGGTTCTGGACGAGCACTTCGGCCTGGTCAAGGGGCTGATGACCACCATCCACGGCTACACGAACGACCAGGTCGTCCTGGACGGACCGCACAAGGACCTCCGGCGGGGCCGCAGCGCCGCCGTCAACATCATCCCCACCAGCACGGGCGCCGCCCGGGCCGTCGGGCTCGTTCTGCCTAAACTCGCCGGAACCCTGGACGGCATCGCCGTCCGCGTGCCCGTCGAGGACGGTTCGCTGACCGACCTGAGTGTCGTCCTGGAGCGGCCCGTGACCGCGGACGAGGTCAACGCCGCCTTCCGGGAGGCCGCCGACGGGCCCCTCAAGGGCATCCTGCGGGTCTCCGACGCCCCGATCGTCTCCCGCGACGTCGTGGGCGATGCCGCCTCCTGCGTCCTGGACGCCCCGCTCACCCAGGCGCACGGAGAGCTGGTCAAGATCTTCGGCTGGTACGACAACGAGTGGGGCTACACCAACCGCCTTCTCGACCTCACCGAATATGTCGCCGCCCGGCTCCCGCAGCGCTGACAGGCCAAGACCGACACGCGACGGAGTGTCCGCCGGGATGGTTCGGATTCCGGTGGCTGTTGCCGAGTCGTCACGCACGGACACCCCGTACGACCTGTACGGGGTGTCGCAGATCGACAACAAGGACATCACCGGGATCCGCCCCCGCGCTGTGCGGCCCGGGGATCGCCTGTCCGGTGCCGGCGACAGCTTGACCGCGAGCGGCGGGTCCCGGCCGAGCAGGATGGATGGCATGAATTCGGAGTTCGACGGCCACGGCAGCCCTTCGCGTCCGGGCGGGATCTCCCCTCGGCAGCCCGTCGTCCGTCTTCCCCACGAGCGGATCCAGTTCGCCCGGATGCGCAGCTCGCAGGACCAGGTCGCCGACGCGATCACGTCGTTCGCGGGGACGATGCGCTTCGTCTACCTCCACGCCCTCTGGTTCACGATATGGATCGCGCTGAACGAGGGGTACCTGGGGAAGGCAGGGATCTTCGATCCGTATCCCTTCGGACTGCTCACCATGATCGTCAGCCTGGAGGCCATCTTCCTGTCCACGTTCGTCATGGTCAGCCAGAACCGTCAGGCGGCGCGAGAGAACGTACGGGCCGATCTGGACTTCGAGACCAACCTGCGCTCCGAGGTGTGGTCGGTCCATATCGGCAAGGTGCTCGGCCTGGACCCGCAGGAAATCGAGGAGCACGTCCAGGAGATCATCGCGCAGAGCAAAGCGGGCATCGACGGGACGCCGATCAATCCCAAAAACCTCTGATCCCCCGCACCGACGCCACGAGCAGCTTCCTCTTCGAGGGATGCGCCCGGCATTCCGGTCGGTGTCCGACACCAGTGATCGCCTGCCGTCGCTGCCCCGAACGCAACCAGAAGACCCGAGCGCTGACCCGGCAACCGTCACGCCCAGCCTGACCACGGCCCACGTTGATGCCGGCCACCGGTCGAGGGAGATCATTCGCCCGGGCGGACATGACTGGCGTCCCCTGCCCGCAGCGGCCCGGACACGCCGTGAGCTGCGCGTCGGCACCCGCCCCGGTGGATGTGCCATGAGGTGCCGGCGCAATCTTGTCCTTTGGGTGGAGGAGGGGCGATCGGACCCGGCTTGGGGACGATGGCGGCCTTGCACGGCATGTTCTGCCGGGGCGGGGTGGAGGCCGGCACCGTGACGGGCCGCGCTCGCAACTGTGCAGGACCGCGGCTCCCGTCGGGAGGACACTGGGATCAGCCCGCCGGGTGAAGACCGACCGCCCCCGTGTGCGGCGTCAAGCCGTGCACCCCACTACCCAGTGGGGTACCTGATGGTGGGAGGCCCGTTACGGCGGGAGTAAACGAGGAGGCCGGCATGGGTGTGCGACAGCTCGACGAGAAGACGGTGGCCATGCTGGTGGCCGAGGCCACCGCGGCCCCGTCCATGCACAACGCGCAGCCGTGGCGTTTCCGCTTCCTGGCCGACGAGCGTCTTCTGCTGCTGCGCGCCGATCCGGAGCGGGCCATGCCCCGCTCCGATCCCGGCAACCGGGCGCTGCACATCGGCTGCGGGGCGGCTCTGTTCAACCTGCGCGTCGCCGCCGCGCACGCGGACCTCGTTCCGCAGACAAGGCTGCTGCCCGAGCCGCAGGACACGCTGCTGCTCGCCGCCGTTCATCTCGCCGACCCGGCCGGGAACTCGCGGGACGACGACCTGGCGCGGCTCTATCCAGCGATCCGGCAGCGGCACACCAGCCGGCATCCCTTCGCCGAGCAGGACATCCCCGAGGAGATGCGGGCCATCTTGCAGGACGCGGCGGCGCGGGAGGAAGCCGAGCTGCTCTTCCCCGGCCCCTGGCATGCCGAGACCCTGCTCGACCTCATCCGCGACGCCGAGAGCCGCGACGTCATGGACCCTGACGCAAGCGAGGACCTGGTCCGCTGGACCCGGCTCGGTCCGGAGGCGGACACCGCTGTCGACGGCGTCCCCGAATACGCCTTCGGACCTCGCAAACGGGACGGCAAAGCCCCCGTGCGGGACTTCGCCGGGCGCCGCGCAGTGGCCGACCGCGGCACCACCACCTTCGAGCACACCCCCCACCTCGCCCTCCTGAGCACCCTCGGTGACGGCCCCGCCGACTGGCTGCGCGCCGGGCAGGCACTGGAACGCGTCCTGCTGGAGGCCACCCTGGCCGATCTGGCGACCTCCCTGACCTCCCACGCCCTGGAGAACCGCGACCTGCGCCTGCTGGCCCGCGACCCGGAAGCGGGCACGGGCCAGGTTCAGATGGTGCTGCGAATCGGCTACGGCCCAAGGGGCCCGGCTACGCCCCGCCGCCCCGTCAGGGACGTCCTCGAGATCGTGTGAGCGACTGAAGAGTGGCCTGCACTCTGACGTAGACGGGCCGGCAGAGGCGTCCGGCCGGACGTGAACCGAGGGCCGCGAAGCCCGATGGCCGATCCGTGCAGCGGCCCGTGGGGGAGCGGAGTGAGGAGCCCCCGACGTGAACGCGTAGAACGCTGCCTGGCTGCCACGTTGGCTGCCGCCCACCGCGACACGGACGGACACGTGGTCGGACCCTGCTGTTGGAGGGGTCTTAAGCGTGCCGGTGGCCCCGGTTGGCGTTGAACTCGGCCCGGGCCCGGTCCCACTGTGCCCCGCGGCCCACATCCAGTCGCACCCGGGCGGCCCACCAGACGCCTACCACCAGCACGCACACGCCTGCCCCGGCGGCGGCGCCGAGGGCGGCCCCCTGGGAGTCGGCCTGGGCCGGGGTGGGCGGGGCAGGTTGGAGGTGGCCCTCGCCGTCGAACCACACCGTGGTGGACGAGCCCGTCTTGTTGCCGCCCGCCGTCACAGGGGCCCGACCCGTCCGGGGAGAGCCGTCAGGCATCGTCCACCGCACGGTTGCCCGCACGTGGTCGTCTGCCATCCCGGAGAACCGTGCCGGCGTCGCGGAGGCATCCTCGACGAGGTGAGCGGCGCTGCGGTGCAGGCCCTGCGCCTGGTCGAGAGCGGCGCGCTCGCCGACGCCTGCCATCACCACGCCCACCGCGGGCGCCATGAGCAGCAGCATCGCCGCCGCCACTGCGATCCAGGCCTCGGCGACGTCGGAGCGCCGCTTGAGTGGGTTGCGCCGCCAGCGCCAGAGCAACACCCTGCCAACCGTTTTCAGCATGCGTGCATCCCTCCGGGCATGACGGACCTGACCATCACGCCTACGGCGACGGATCGGTGATCGACGGCGGCGGAGGCCAACGGGGTCGTCTTGGCAGGGCCGACCGGCTCTGTCGCGAAATCGGGCCGGGCCCGGGCTGCCGAAGCGCTCCCGGGCACAATGCCGTTCATGACTGATGCAACGGCTCATGGTGCAGCCGGTCCGCAACTGAGTGAGGCCGTCGCGCTGTTGGCGGACTTCCTGGGCGCCGAGCCGCTGACCGCGGCCATCGCCGCACTGGAGCGGGGCCTGGCGGGAAGGCCCGCGAGGGAGGTCGGTGACATGGCCGCACAGCGGGGCATCAGTCCCGAACTGATGGTGGCAGCCCTGACCGTTCGGGAGAGCCTTGGCCGGCTGAACGACCTCATTCACGCAGCCGGGATCGTACTGGCGCTGCCGCACATCTTGGAGGACGGCGAGGAGATATCCGTGCGCCCTTCGCTGGCCGCCGGCAACGACCCGCTGCGCCCCTTCGACCTGGAGACGGACCGTCGCGTGGCGGAGTTCAAGCTTGCGCGATGGCGCGGCGCGGACGCCACGCGCAAACGGCAGACGTTCAAGGACCTGGTCATGCTTGCCGCCGACCGCACGGGCCGCCGGGCCGAACTGTTCGTCGTGGGGCCCGAGCCCGGCCGTTTCCTGCGCACCTCCAAGGCGACGGCGGCCTGGGCGCTGGACCGCACGCCGCACGCGCGCCGCGCGTTCGAGGAGTCCTTCGGCTCCCTGGACGTCTCCGTGGCGCAGTTCACGGCGCGCTACGCCGGCCATGTCCGGGTCACCGACCTGTGCGACGTGCTGCCGCCCACGGTGGCAGCGGCGCTGGTGCGCTGATCAGGGCAGGGCACACGGCCGGTCGTCGGTCATGGCGTGGAAGGCGCCCCGGATCCGGACGGCTTCGGGGCGGGCAGCATGGTCAGCAGCATGACGCTGGGCTCGGTGGCGCGCACGGTGTGCGGCAGCCGTGCGGGCAGGTGGATCCAGCTGCCCGGCGTCACCTCGGTCTTCACGTCGCCCAGCACGAGGTCGAGGCGGCCGGAGACGACCTGGATGATCACGGGCAGGGCCGAGGTGTGTTCGGTCAGCTCTTGGCCGGCGGCGAAGGCGAAGCCGACCACGCGCAGGCGGTCGTCGCGGTACAGGACCTGGCTGAGGGTGCCGTCCTCGGGCACGGTCAGTTCGGCGGCCAGGTCGGTGATCACGGTGGCGGGCATGGGGTGCCTCCTCAGGCCTGGACCGGGGTGGGGACGGCGACCAGGCTGATCGCGCCGAGGTGAGCGCTGTGGCGTCGGAAGCCGCGGCGCATGTGCAGCATGCGGCGCAGGGCGGCGATCAGTCCTTCGTCGGCGAGCGCGGGGTCGAGCCCGTCGGGCGTCAGGCAACCCGGCGGCCGCGGCATCCGACCGCACCATCATGTCTTCCTTCGTCTGCGTGACCAGCGAGCAGGCGGTACGGAGTGCTGTGGCCGGCTACAGCAGGCTGCTCCAGTGCGGTCAGAAGCGGGTGAGGACCAGGAGTGCGATCACGCCGTACCAGGCGCCGAGCAGCATCCAGTGCGTGTCCCGGACGACTGCCGGCACACCCCGGGGCGCGGGGACGATTTCCTGCTCCAGGCAGTGCATGGTCAGGTATCAGAACAGGGCGATGGTGACGATCCAGACGACGGTGCAGTAGGGGCAGAGCTTGTTGAGCTCGTAGAGCGACTGCCCGATCAGCCAGTGCACGAAAACACCACCGCCGCCAGCGCTCCGGCGTCCAGCGCGAGCCACGGCCTGTGGTGCAGGCGCGCCCCGCAGAGGACGGCGGAGCCCAGGGGGAGGCGAGCCAGCCGACGATCCCGGTGACGAGCATGACCAGGTCCGTTCGGCGGCTCGCGCCCACCGCGTTCGTGCGCGGGGCGGTCGTGACGTCCGGAGCGAGCGCGGGTGTGTGGCTCATGCCGCTCGCCGGGAGGCCGACCGGGGCCGGCCCCCTGCTGACGGGGCGGGCGCCGGTGTGGCCCGCCTGCGGTAGACCAGGTAGGGGCGGGCGAGGTATCCGATGGGGGCGCTCCACACGTGGACGAGGCGGGTGAAGGGCCAGGCGGCGAAGAGCAGGCAGGCGGTCAGAGCGTGCAGCTGGAACAGCAGCGGGGCGCCGGAGATGGCTTCCGGTTGCGGCTGGAGGACGAACAGGCCGCGGAACCAGACGGAGACGGTGGAGCGGTAGTCGTAGCCGGGGCCGAAGACGTTGTGGGCGGCAGTGGCGGTGATACCGAGCAGGACGGTGGCGGACAGCAGCGGGAAGAGCAGTTTGTCGCTGCGGTCGGTGCCCAGCCGGATCGATCGTGTCAGCAGTCGGCGGGCGCACAGCATGCCGAGGCCGGTGACCATGGCGACGCCCGCCACGGAACCGGCCCGGACGGCCGTGGTGTGGTAGGTGTGCTCGGTGATGCCCGCGGCGTCGGTCCACGTGTCGGGGATGGCGAGGCCCACGACATGTCCGGCGATCACCATGAAGGCGCCCAGGTGGAACAGCGGGCTGCCGAAGCGCAGCCAGCGGTGTTCGAGGAGCTGGCTGGTGCGCGACGTCCAGCCGAACTGGTCCTGCCGGTAGCGCCAGACGTGCCCGACGACGAACACCGCGAGGCAGATGTAAGGGACGGCGACCCACAGGAGGAGGTCCGCGCCGTTCGTGGAGGCGGAGGCCACAGGGGTGGGGACGGCGCTCATCGGGGGCCTTCCGTACGGCTGGTCGGAGCGGGTGGCACGCAAGTCGACGGGGCGGGCGTCGGCGGCACGAAGGTGCCCGGAGGGGCGAACTCGCCGTCTCCGTACGTCCCGTAGGGGTCGAGGCCGACCTCCTCGTTCGGCGGGCCCTCGGCGACGAGCTGCGCCACCGCCGCCCGGTCCGCGTCGGTCGGCGGCGGCAACAGGGTGAGCAGCGCGGCCAGAACGTGCCGGTACGACGAGTCGGCGTCGGTCAGCGCCTGGTGGATCAGCTCCAGCCCGCGCCCGTGCTGGCGCAGCGGTGCCTCACCCCCACCCGGGCCCGCGAGGGCGGCGAACTCCAGCACGACCGGCAGGTGGTCGGGCAGTTCTCCGCCGTCGGTGTCCCAGCCCGCGGCCTTGTACCGCTGGTTGAGGGTGAGCAGGGCCATGCCGCGGCGGCGGGTGTCGCCGTGCAGGTAGTAGGTGAGGTAGAGGCTGCTCTTGCGGCGCAGGTCGAACATCTCGACGTAGTGGCGCTCCAGCGCCTCGGGATCCTGTGCGGCGAACCAGTCGGTGAACCGGGCCAGGTGGTCCGCCGCGGGCGAGGCCGGAAGGGCTTCGACGACGGTCGTCAATTCCGTCCGGGCTGAGGTCAGTTCGGAGTCGGGGTACTGCAGGAGCAGCGACACGAGCCGCAGTATCAGGGCTCGGCCCGCCGCCTGCTCAGGTGTGAGCCGGGCCGGGCGGCGTACGGCAGCCCGGACGCGGGTGCGGACGAGGGCGGGAATCGATGGGGGTCCCCCCAGGCGTCCAGCACTGGGGGAGGGCAGTGGACTCACGGACGGCCTCCGGCGGGAGCTTCGGGTGTACGGCGGCGCAGGGTGGGGATGCCGAGCATCACGCGGCGGCCGTCGGCGGGCCGCGGGTCGCCGGAGGACTCGACCGGGCAGCGGTTCTCCATCGCGGTCAGAGCGGCGGCGTCCTCCTTGTGCGCGGCCGGGACGACATACCGGTCGGCGTACTTGGCGACGGCCAGCAGCCGGTGCAGATCCTCCGCCTCCCGCGTGGTCAGACCGACGGCGTTGAGCACGGCCTCGTCGCCCTCCTCACCGAGCGTGCGTTCGCGCATGTACGAGCGCAGCGCGGTGAGCTTCATCAGCACACCGGCGACGACATCGGTGTCCCCGGCGGTGAACAGCTCCGCCAGGTACTCCAGCGGGATGCGCAGCCGGGTGACGGCGGCGAAGACGTGGTCGGGGTCGTCCTGATTGCCGCCCGCCGCGTCGACCGCGTCCAGCACCGGGGAGAGTGGGGGCACGTACCAGACCATCGGCATGGTCCGGTACTCCGGATGCAGCGGCAGCGCCACCTTGTAGCGCATCACCAGGTCGTAAACGGGCGAGCGGCGGGCCGCGTCCAGCCAGTCCTCCGGGATACCCGACTCGCGTGCTGCCGCGCGCACTTCCGGGTCGTGCGGGTCGAGGAACACGCCGCGCTGGGCGTCGAGCAGGTCCTTCTCGTCCGGGGTTGCGGCGGCCTCGCCGACCTTGTCGGCGTCGTAGAGGAGCAGGCCGAGGTAGCGCAGCCGGCCGACGCAGGTCTCCGAGCAGACGGTCGGTTGCCCGGCTTCGATGCGCGGGAAGCAGAAGGTGCATTTCTCGGCCTTGCCGGTGGCGTGGTTGACGTACACCTTCTTGTATGGGCATGCCGTCACGCACATCCGCCAGCCCCGGCAGCGGTCCTGGTCGACGAGGACGATGCCGTCCTCCACGCGCTTGTACATCGCGCCGGATGGGCAGGCCGACACGCAGGCCGGGTTGAGGCAGTGCTCGCACAGCCGGGGCAGGTGGAAGAGGAAGGTCTGCTCGAACTCGAACTTCACCTTCTGCGCCCATTCCCCGCTCAGGTTGGGGTCGCCTCCGGCATGCTCGGGCGCGCCGCCCAGGCCGTCCTCCCAGTTGGCGCCCCAGGTGATGGCGGTGGGCTTGCCGGTGAGGACGGAGCGCGGCCGGGCGACGGGCATGTCCTTCTGCACGGGGGCGCTGACGAGGTTGTCGTAGTCGTAGGTGACCGGCTCGTAGTAGTCCTCGATCGCGGGCAGGTCCGGGTTGGAGAAGATCGACAACAGCCGCTTGAGGCGGCCCCCGGAGCGCAGGACGAGCCGTCCGCGCTTGTCGAGCATCCAGCCGCCCTTCCACTGCTCCTGGTCCTCGTAGCGGAGGGGGTAGCCGACGCCGGGCTTGGTCTCGACGTTGTTGAACCAGGCGTACTCGACTCCGGTGCGGTTGGTCCAGGTCTGCTTGCAGGTGACCGAGCAGGTGTGGCAGCCGATGCACTTGTCGAGGTTCATCACCATCGCGATCTGGGCCATGACGCGCATGTCAGTACTCCACTTGCTGGCTGCGGCGGCGGATGACGGTGACCTCGTCGCGCTGGTTGCCGGTCGGGCCGTAGTAGTTGAAGGCGTAGGTGAACTGGGCGTAGCCGCCCGCCAGATGGGTGGGTTTGAGCAGCAGTCGGGTCAGGGAGTTGTGGATGCCGCCACGCTTGCCGCTGACCTCGGTCTTCGGGACGTTCACGTTGCGGTCCTGGGCGTGGTACATGTACACCGTGCCCTCCGGCATCCGGTGAGTGACCACGGCACGGGCGGCGACGACACCGTTGCGGTTGTACGCCTCGATCCACTCGTTGTCCTTGACACCGATCTTCTCGGCGTCGCCGGTGGACATCCAGATCGTGGGGCCGCCACGGGACAGGTCGAGCATGTACTTGTTGTCCTGGTAGTTCGAGTGGATGGACCACTTCGAGTGCGGGGTCAGATAGCGGACCGTGACCTCGGCCCGGCCGTCCTCGCGCAGATGCTCGTCACCGTAGTGCCGGGGCGTGTTCAACGGGGGCCGGTAGACAGGGAGTTGCTCGCCGAGTTCACTCATCCAGTCGTGCTGGACGAAGAAGTGCTGGCGGCCGGTGAGGGTGTGCCAGGGCTTCTTGTGCTCGGTGTTGATGACGAAGGGGGAGTAGCGGCGCCCGCCGGTCTCCGAGCCGGACCACTCGTAGGAGGTGATCACGGAGCGGGGCTGGGTACGGGTGTCGGCGAAGGTGATCCGTTCCGCCTCGCGTTCGGAGGCGAGTTCCACGAGCCCCTCGCTGCCGGTCTGCCGCTCGAGCTCCTTGAAGCCCTCGGTGGCCAGGCGGCCGTTGGTGGTGCCGGACAGGGCGAGGATCGCCTCGCACATGTGGGACGCGGTGGCCAGCAAGGGCCGTCCGGCGGCGACTCCGTCCCGGACGGTGCCGTTGCGGTGCCGCAGGTCGTCGATCTCCTGGTCCGGGTGGACGGTGACGCCTTTGGTGGTTGTGCCCAGCGTGTCGAGCAGCGGACCGACGGCGCGCATCTTCTGCGCGATCGCCGCGTAGTCCCGTTCGATGACCACAAGCTTCGGCATGGTCCGCCCGGGCACCGGCTCGCACTCGCCGGCCTTCCAGTCCCGGACCACCCCGCCAGGCTGGGCCATTTCGTCGGGGGTGTCGTGGAGCAGAGGTACGGCGAGGACGTCGGTGCGTGTGCCGAGGTGGTCGGCGGCCAGTTCGCTGAACCTGTCGGCGATGGTGAGGAAGCTGTCGTAGTCGGTGCGGGCCTGCCAGGGCGGGGGGATGGCAGGGGTGAAGGCATGCACGAAGGGGTGCATGTCCGTGCTGGACAGGTCGTCCTTCTCGTACCAGGTCGCGGCCGGCAGGACGACGTCGGAGAGCAGGCTGGTGGAGGTCATCCTGAAGTCCATGGTGACCAGCAGGTCGAGCTTGCCCTCGGGCGCTTCCTCCCGCCACACCACGTCCTTCGGCCGCTGCCCGGGCGGCGTCTCCTGGGAGCGGACGGCGGCGTCGGTGCCCAACAGGTGGCGCAGGAAGTACTCGTTGCCCTTGCCGGAGGAACCGAGCAGGTTCGCCCGCCAGACGGTCAGTACACGGGGGAAGTTGGCGGGGTCGTCAGGGTCCTCGGCGGCGAACCGCAGGCGCCCCGACTGCAGTTCATCGACGATGTGCTCGGCGACGGGCCGGCCGGCCCGCCTCGCCTCGTCCGTCAGGTCGAGGGGATTACGGTTGAAGCCGGGGTGACCGGGCGTCCAGCCGAGGCGCACAGCTTGCGCCAGGCAGTCGGCGAACCCCTTGCCCTTGAAGCGGCCCGCACCGAGCGGGGAGGCCAGTTCGTCGGGCCCGAACGCCTCGTAGCGCCACTGGTCGGAATTCAGGTACCAGTAGGAGGTGCCCGCCATGTGCCGGGTGGGCCGCTGCCAGTCGAAGGCGAACGACAGGTGCTGCTGCCCGGTGACCGGGCGAACCTTCTCCTGGCCGACGTAGTGCGCCCAGCCACCGCCGTTGACGCCCTGGCAGCCGGTCATGGTGGTCAGCGCCAGGAAGGCACGGTAGATGGTGTCGGAGTGGAACCAGTGGTTGGTGCCGGCACCCATTGCGATCATGGAACGCCCGTTGGTGCGTTCGGCGTTGCGGGCGAACTCCCGGGCGATCCGGGCGGCCTGCTCGGCCGGCACGGAGGTGATCGTCTCCTGCCAGGCCGGGGTGTAGGGTTCCGACGCGTCCTCGTACGAGGAGGGCCAGCTGCCTGGGAGGCCGGGACGCTGCACCCCGTACTGGGCGAGCATCAGGTCGAAGACGGTGGTGACGAGGTGGCCGCCGACCCGGCGGACCGGAACGCCGCGCAGCATCACCGATCCGCCCTCGCTGGTTCCCTCGTCGAATCGGGGCAGGGCGACGGTCGCGGTGTTTTCGGCCGACTCCAGCAGGCTCAGCTCGGGTACGACGTCGCCCAGGTCAAGGTTCCAGCGGCCTCGCTCGGCTTCCCCCCACCGGAAGCCGAGCGAGCCGTTGGGGACCACGGGTGCGCCTGTGGTCCCGTCCAGGAGAACCGTCTTGGACTCGGCGTGTTCCGTGTCGTGTCCGAGATCGGCGGCGGTCAGGAACCCGTCGGGGACGAGACCGCGCTCGTGCTCGCGCAGGGTCACCAGGAAAGGCGCGTCGGTGAACGTGCGCAAGTAGTCCTGGAAGTAGGGGACTTCGCGGTCGATGAGGAACTCGCGCAGAATGACGTGGCCCATGGCCATCGCGAGCGCCCCGTCCGTGCCCGGGTGCGGGGCCAGCCACTCGTCGGCGTGCTTGACGTTGTCGGCGTAGTCGGGGCTGACCGCGACGACCTTCGTGCCGTTGTAGCGGGTCTCGGTGAGGAAGTGCGCGTCCGGGGTGCGGGTGACGGGGATGTTGGACCCCCACATGATCAGATAGCCCGCGTTCCACCAGTCCGCGGCCTCGGGCACGTCGGTCTGGTCGCCGAAGACCTGCGGGGAGGCGATCGGAAGGTCGGCGTACCAGTCGTAGAAGGAGAGCAGCGTGCCGCCGATCAGCGAGGTGTAACGGGCGCCGGCCGCGAAGGACGCCATCGACATCGCCGGGATCGGGGAGAAACCCGCGACGCGGTCGGGGCCGTAGGTCTTGATGGTGTGGACCTGGGCGGCGGCGATCAGCTCGCTCACCTCGTCCCAGTCGGCGCGGACCAGGCCGCCCTTGCCGCGGGCCCGCTTGTACGCCCGCGCCTTCGCGGGGTCGCTGGTGATCTCGGCCCAGGCTGCCACCGGATCGCCGAGCCGCTTGCGGGCTTCGCGCCACAGCTTCAGCAGCGTGCCGCGCACGTACGGGTAGCGCACCCGGCTGGGGGAGTAGGTGTACCAGGAGAACGACGCGCCGCGCGGGCAGCCGCGCGGCTCGTACTCGGGGCAGTCGGCGCCGATCGAGGGGTAGTCGGTGGCCTGGTGCTCCCAGGCGATGATGCCGTCCTTGACGTACACCATCCACGAGCAGGAACCGGTGCAGTTCACGCCGTGCGTGGACCGTACGACCTTGTCGTGCGCCCAGCGGTCCCGGTAAAAGCCTTCCCACTTGCCGTCGCTCTCGCCGAACACGGCGCGCCCGTCGGCCGACACCTCGCTGCGCGTGAGCAGCCGGCGGGCCGCCAGCGGCCAGCCTTCACCTGCGCTCGACGCCTGACGCCGTGCGTTCTGATCGCTCTCCATGGCCAGGAACGCTAAGTGGCGCGGGCCTTGGTGCACCTGGGGCCGGCGGTCCCCGCCGCGTGGCCTTCCGGCCCAGTCCAGGGCGTTCTCAAGAGGGACCAATGGCCCCGGTGCCGGGTCCCGTCGGCTGCGGAGTCTGCGAGGCCCGTCATGCATGCTGGGCACTGATCGAACCGCAGATGCCCATCTGTCGGCTACGCCCCCATCCGCGCCTGTTCTGGTGGCCGATCCCCCGTCCCTGGCTGCCGCAGGCGCAGCGGGTAAGGCGCGTGTCGCCCGCTGGAGACACCGCGATGAGCGAGCTGACCCTTGCCTCGGACCCCGAGGACGCCACGGCCCGGCAATCAGCCGGGGCGCACCACGGCCGACTGGCAGGCGAGCTGTCAGGACGGGTGAAAATGCTGCTCTCCTTCGTGGACCGTGACCCGAGCGCCGCCGAGAGGATCCGCGCCGGGCTCGTGGCCTTCTGCGACCGCTCGCTCCTGCCCCACGCCGCAGCCGAGGAAGCCGCGCTCTACCCCGCCGCCCAGATCCGGTGCCCTGAGCTCGCGGCCGGTGACCATCTCGGACTCGATCCGTATGAACGCCGCGGTCTTCATGGGCATCCAGGAGCTGGGGCCGGTCTGCGAGAGGCGTTCGTGCTCGGCGGGGTCGGTCACCACGGTGGCCCGTCCGGTGACGACCACGCTCCAGCCGGACCGCGCAGCCGCGTTGAACTCGTCCGCCTCGAAGGCGACCACGACGCCGTCGATGGCCTGTACGAGGTCCGAGTCCGGCGAGGTGCACAGCAGGACGGAGGCGTCCGCGTCCAGGGAGAAGTTGATGGGCAGGACCGCGGGCAGTGCCTGCCGGGTGTACACCACGCGGCCGACAGGCACCTGGCTCAGCAGGCGCAGGCACTCCTGCCGGTCGAGTGCACGAAAGGCGTCGTTCTGGGACATCAGTCCAGGGTCCCCGCAGGCATCACGAGGGGGTAGGGCCGACCGGCCCTCCTTTTGGGAGATCCCGTCGGGAGCGCCGGCCGAGGCCGCTGTCTCGCGGAGACCGGGCTGGCAACAACCCGGTGCGCGGGCCAGTGGGAGCGGGGAGGGACGGCCGACCCGAACCCAGGGCCTGTCTGTCCGCCGATAGGGACCCATGGCCCATCCCGTCGGCGAGTCCTGATGCGGACAGTGGCTACGGGATGCCGCCGGCAGGCAAGGGGCCTGCTGTGCGCGTGCGATCCCGGAGGCGTTGTACGACAGGCAGAGGAAAGGGACGGACAACATGGTCCAGTCGTTGAAGTCGAGGAGCGGGAGCGCGCCGTCAGGTGCTCCGGTATCCGGCCGGGCGTGGCTGATGCTGGCTCTGGCCACGGTCGGTTTCGCCGTGAACTTCTGGGCGTGGGCACTGCTGAGCCCCTTGGGCCCGCGGTTCAAGGACGGCCTGGACCTGTCGTCGTTCGAGCAGTCGCTGCTGGTGGCAGTGCCAGTCGTGGTCGGTTCCCTGGGCCGGATCCCGGTGGGCGCGCTGACCGACCGTTTCGGCGGCCGGATCATGTTCCCGATCGTGTCGGCGGTCACCATCGTGCCGGTGCTCTACCTCGGCCTGGCCGGGCACTCCTCACTGACGGCGCTGCTGATCGGCGGATTCTTCCTCGGCGTCGGCGGCACCGCGTTCGCAGTCGGCGTGCCCTTCGTCAACGCCTGGTTCCCGCCCGAGCGGCGCGGCCTTGCCATCGGCGTCTTCGGCACCGGCATGGGCGGCACCGCCATCAGCGCCCTGACCACCGTGAAACTGGTCGACGCGAACAGGATGTCGACTCCGTTCCTGATCACCGCCGCGGTCCTTGCCGCGTACGCCGTAGCCGCCGCGCTGCTGCTGCGCGACGCACCCGGCCGCACCGTGCCCACCGAGCCGCTGGCCCGCCGCCTGGCCGCCACCGCCCGCCTCGGCATCACCTGGCAGGCGTCCGCGCTGTACGCGGTCACGTTCGGCGGCTACGTGGCCTTCTCCGTCTACCTGCCCACCTACCTCAAGACCGGCTACGGCCTGACCCAGGCGGACGCAGCAAACCGCATGGCCGGCTTCGTGCTGCTGGCGGTCGCGATGCGGCCGATCGGTGGCTGGCTGTCCGACCGCGTGGGCCCGGTCCGGGTACTGGCCGGCTCGCTGGCCGTGGTCATGGCCGGAGCGGTCGTGCAGTCGTTCACTCCGGCCCTGGCCCCCGTGGGCACCATCGCCTTCCTCGCCATGGCGGCAGCGCTCGGCGCGGGCAGCGGAGCGACCTTCGCCCTGGTGGCCCTGCGGACCCCGGCGAACCAGGTCGGCTCCGTCACAGGTGTGGTCGGCGCCGCGGGCGGTCTGGGCGGCTTCCTGCCGCCGCTGGTGATGGGCTCGCTGTACGGCGAATACGGCTCGTACGCGATCGGCCTCGGCCTGCTCGCGATCGTTGCGGCCGCGGCACTGGCCTTCACCCTCACCGGTGTCCGCGCCGCGACCGAAGGCGGCGAGCGGAAGCCGCGCACCGGCGGTCGGCGCGAGCACCGCACCGCCGGCACCACCGCGTAAGGGCGAGCGGATCCAATCAAGGGGAACGAAGGACCAAGAGGAACGAAGGACAGGGAGAAGACCGGCGTGCGAATACTGGGGATGCCAGTCTCTGGCGTCGATCGACGAGCTGACCCGTGAGCACGACGAGGTGGTCCGCCTGATCAGCCATCTGCGCCCGGCCCACCAGGAGGGCGGGGCGGCCCGGATGGCGGAGGTCGCCCGGGAGATCGTGGCCGTGCTCGGCCCGCACACCCAGGTGGAGGAGCACGGCCTGTTCCCCGCTCTGGCCGGGGACTTCCCCGACCAGAGCGGGGAACAGGAGGCCGAGCACCGCGCATGCGACGAGTCGCTGTGTTCGTTGCCGGCAGGCGTGGGGCAGGAGGACTCGGGCGCCCAGGGGGAGCGGTTCTGCAGGATGCGGCGATCTACGGGGCTCAGGCTTCGGCCCGTACGGAGAGGGGTACCGTCCATTCCACGATGGTGCCGGTGGGATCGTTCGGCTTGAGAGTGAAGCTGCCCCCGAGGTCGGTGGCGCGCTGTCGGAGGTTGTCCAGGCCGCTGCGGCGGTTGACGGCCGGGTCTATGCCGGTTCCGTTGTCGGCGACGCGCAGCTGGAGCCGGGTGCCGTCAGTCTCGGCAGTGATCTCGACGGCGGTGGCGTGTGAGTGCCGGGCGGCGTTCGACAGCGTTTCGCGCAACACCGCCAGCAGGTGCTCGGCATCGTCGGCGGGCACGTCGGTGTCCAGGAGGCCGGTCATGCGCAGGGCGGGAGCGAAACCGAGGACGGCGGCGGCCCGGTCGGTCTCGGCCAGCAGCTTCGAGCGCAGCCCGCCGCGCCCGTCGGAGCGGTCGCGCTCGCGCAGTGCGTAGATCGTGCCGCGCACGGTCTTGATGGTGTCGTCGAGGTCGTCGACGACCCGCTGGACCCGCTCGGCCACCTCGGGCCGGTCGGACACCCGGCCGAGCACCGAGTTCAGGGTCAGTCCGGAGGCGAACAGTCGCTGGATGGCCAGGTCGTGCAGGTCGCGGGCGATGCGGTCGCGGTCGGTCAGGACCAGCAGGTGGTCGGCCTCGCGCCGGTGCTCGGCGATCTCCAGGGCCAGCGCGGCCTGGTCTGCGAAGCTGCTGATCATGGCCATGGTGGTGTCCGAGAACTCCGGGCCGCCGGGCAGGTTGGCGACTTGGAGGACCCCGCGCACGTGCTCGCCGCCACCCAGGGGGAGCAGGAATCCGGGTCCCAGGCCGATCTGCGCCGCGGAGCCGCCCCCGGCCTGCGGTTCGTCGGACAGTGCGCTGCTGGTGATCCGCTCGTTGGAGAGGTGGACCTTCGCGGCCAGCGTGGTATTCGGCAGTACCAGCCCGTGGACCTGCTCGGCGCCTTCGCCGTCGGCGGCCTCGATCACGAGCTCGTCGCCGCCGTCGAACGGTACCGCCAGCGTCACCAGATCCGCTCCGGACAGAGCCCTGACGGTCGAGGCGACCTTGTACAGCACCTGGTTCGGGTCGGTGCCCGACAGCAGGCTGCGGGTCAGGTCGCTGCTTGCCGCGAGCCACTGCTCCCGGCGGCGGGAGTCCTCGTACAGGCGGGCATTGTCGATCGCCACGCCGGCCGCGGCGGCGAGCGTGCGCAGCACCGCCTCGTCGTCCTCGTCGAACTGCGCCCCGCCGTGCTTGTCGGTCAGGTACAGGTTGCCGAAGACCTGGTCGCGCACGCGCACCGGCGCTCCGAGGAAGGTGGTCATCGGTGGGTGCCCGGCGGGGAAGCCCACCGAGTCGGAGTGGCGGCCCAGATCGGTCAGGCGCAGTGGCTCCGGTTCGCGGATCAGCAGCCCGAGGATGCCTTGGCCCTCGGGATAGTGGCCGATCGTGCGGATGGTGTCCTCGTCCATGCCGACCGTGATGAACTGCCGGATCTTCCCTTCCTCGCCGAGCACGCCCAAGGCCCCGTACTGGGCGTCCACGAGGGTGACCGCGGACTCGGTGATCCGGCGCAGAACCACGTCGAGATCCAGATCGGAGCCGATGGCGAGGACCGCGTCCAGCAGAGTGTGCACCCGGTCCCGGGTCGCGCGAACCTGTGCCACCTGGGCCTGCAGGCCCTCCAGCAGCTCATCCAGCCGCAAGTGGGGCCCCGCGGGGCCGCCCTTCCGCCCCTGCGCCGGACTCTCCGCCACTCCCGCTCCTCCCAGAAAAGGTGCCGCTGGCACCCTCCCATCATGCCTGAACGGCCTTGTCGGCACTCGAACGCATGTGTTAAATGCGGTGGTCCCGGCAACGGAGATCCTACGGCTCTGCGCCGCGCGTGGCCCAAGCGCTGTGGAGGCCAGCGCCCGCCCGCCCTAGAACCCGGCCACCGTTCGCTCCGGTACTGACCTCCCATCAGATCGCTAGCCCCAGTGTCCCCGGCGCCGTGCGGGGCCCTCGGGTTGTCATGGCAGATCCCCTTTGGCCCCGCGGACTGCCAGACCCTCGGCCCGTGCGCGACCTGGCAGACAGGGTCGGTCATCGGCCGGCATGTCCCCAGCGCACTGGCAGTGCGTGAAATGCGAGGTCAAGAGAGAACGGCTCACGGTGATGAACTGCATGGCCAGGTGGGCGTCGAACGCTTCGGGAATGAGGGCGTCGGCGGTCATGCGTGAGAAAGGCACGGCCCGCCTGCTGCAGCGGCGAGACTACGACGGTCGTGGACGCTGCTGATGCCGCACGGGGTCTGCTGATCAGCATTCAGCGGCTGCATCACGTGGCCGAGTACCCGGGGAAAGGGCGTCACCGGGCCGCGCACGGAGGCGAACACCTCCGAGAGGTCTCGCCCTGGCCAGGTGTCCCCGGCCAGGGCGTACAGGGGCGCACTGGCAGGTGCGGTCATCGTGCTGATCTCCTTCGAGCCTCGACATCTCGAAGATGGAGCCGGTGACCGTTTCATCTGGGTCGCGTTGCACGGGATCGAAGAGCGAGTCGCGGCAGCCGCGCCGCAACGACGACAGGGTGGACCTGGCGACGGCGCCTGAGCGCCGACGCCTCCCGCCCGTCGACGAACCGTACGAACCAGCTTTGACGTGTGCGAATATCTATGCAGGGCTGCTGAAGCAGGCGCGGCTGCCCCGGCCGCTGTGGCCTGGAACAAGTGGCCTGGAACAAGACGACAGATGAGGTGTCCCGTGGCGATCGTCGGCGAGGAACTGCGGATGATGACACACGTGGCCCGGCTGTACCACCTTCAGGGCGTGCGGCAGCCGGAGATCGCGGCGCGACTGGACCTGTCGCAGGCGAAGGTGTCACGGCTGCTGAAGAAGGCACAGGACCGGGGCATCGTGCGGATCACCGTGACCCCGCCCTCCGGCACCCACCCGGTCCTGGAGGACGGCCTCCAGGAGCGGTATGGGCTGAAGCTCGCTCTGGTCGTCGACACCACTCCGGACAACGAGCGCACGATGCTCGGCGATCTCGGCGCGGCCGCCGCCTACTACCTCCAGACGACGTTGCGCTCGTCCGACACCGTGGGAATCTCGTCGTGGAGCGCCAGTCTGCTCGCCACGGTGCAGGCGATGCAGCCGGTCCCGGGACTGAAGGACGTACGCATCGTTCAGGCGGTGGGCGGCATCGGCGACCCCGCAGCAGCCGGTCACGCCTCACGGATGACCGGGCAGTTGGCGCAGTTGGTGAATGGTGAGGCCGTCTATCTCCAGGCGCCCGGTGTGGCCGGGGCAGCGGAGAGCGCCCAGGCGCTGCGCACGGACCCGTTCGTGTCGGCGGCTCTGGGGGAGCTGGGCGATCTGGACGTCGCGCTGGTGGGCATCGGTGAGATCACCCCGTCCAGCACGCTCGCCCGCAGCGGCAACGCCTTCTCCGACGAGGAGCGCGCCGGGCTGGAGAAGCTGGGCGCGGTGGGCGACGTCTGCCTGCGGTTCTACGACGCTCAGGGCCGGCCGGTCGAGTCCGAGCTGGACTCCCGGGTCGTCGGCATCACGCGCGAGCAGTTCGCTGCCGCCCGTCGGAAGATAGGGGTGGCGGGCGGCAGTCGTAAGCACAAGGCGATCCGGGCGGCCGTGACGGGCGGCCTCGTGGACGTGCTGGTGACGGATCAGGAGACAGCGGCGGCCTTGATGGCCTGAGAACAGGGGGCGCCCTGGGGCGTCACGGCCTCGGTGAGCGCGGCACGGGGCAGCGATGTGCAGCGTAGTGAAGAGCCACCCGAGACCGTGGACGCCCGTGAGCGGATGGCTGCGGATCGACAACGGCCCCGCAGGGCGACGAGTGCGGGGAGTCGCTCACCAGCAGATGTATCCGCCGTCGACGACCAGGTCGGAGCCGGTCACGAAGGACGCCGCGTCGGAGGCGAGGAAGACAGCGGGGCCCACCATCTCCTCGACCTCGGCGATGCGGCCCAGGGGGGTGTCGGCGGCGTACGCCTTGAGGCGCTCGGCCACCTCGGGCCGTTTGTTCATGGGGGTGAGGGTGTAGCCGGGGCTGATCGAGTTCACCCGGATTCCGCGGCCCGCCCACTCGGTGGCCAGGCTCTTGGTGAGGTGCATGGCGCCGGCCTTGGAGGCGTTGTAGTGGGCCTGCAGCAGTCCGCGGTTGGCGATGGTGCCGGACATGGAGGCGATGTTGACGATCGATCCGCCGCCGCGGGCGAGCATCACCCGGGCCTCGGCCTGCGCGCTGAGGAACACCCCGGTGAGGTTGATGTCGACGACGCGGCGGAAGTCCTCGGCGGGCATGTCTTCGGCGGCGGTGGCACCGGCCACGCCGGCGCAGTTGACGGCCGTACGGATCGGGCCGATCGATTCGACGGCGGTGTGGACGGCCTCGGCCAGGGACTCGGGGGAGGTGACGTCTCCACCGAGGCCGACAGCCCTGCCGCGCGCCTCGACGATCAGGTCCGCGGTGGCCTGGGCGGCCTCGGCGTCGCGGTCGAAGCAGGCGACGTCGGCGCCGCAGGCGGCGAAGCCCAGGGCGATGGCCCGGCCGATCCCGCTGCCCGCGCCGGTGATGAACGCGGGCTTGTCCTTGAGGGAGAACGCTGCGGGGGTGAAGGTCATGGTGCGGCTCTTTCGGCAGTGGTGAAGCGGCGGAAAAGGTTGGCGTCGGCCCTTGGCCGGGGTGATACCGAATGCGGGCGGCAGTGGGGAGGATGTGCACCGGCGCCGGCCGGTGTCAGGTCCTTTTCCCGCGGGCGCAGGCGACCGCGTCGTGCCAGCCGGCCATGCGACGGTTGCGCCAGGCGTCGTCCTCGTGCGAGGTGAAGCGGGTGCCCTGGGGAGCGAGCGCGGGCAGGTCGGCGTCGTCCCAGATACCGAGCGCCGTGCCGGCCAGGTACGCGGCGCCCAGGGCGGACACCTCCGGGCGCCCCGCCCGTAGCACCGGTCGGCCGATCAGCTCGGCCTGGAGCGCCATGAGGCGTCGTTGCCCGTCGGACCGCCGTCCGCGCGCAGCTCGGCGACCGTGCCCCCGAGGACGGTGTCGAATCGGGAGAGCGTGTCGGCCACCTGGAAGGCCATCGACTCGACCGCGGCGCGTGCCACTTCGGTGGGGCCGGTGTCGAAGTCCATGCCGACCAAGAGCGCACGGGCGCCGCGATCCCAGTACGGGGCGCCCAGTCCGGAGAACGCCGGGACCAGGTAGACCTCGGCGTCCTGACGTGCGTCGACCGCCAGGGCGGCGATGCCGGCCGAGTCGGTCCCGAGCAGGTGGGCGGCCCAGCGGATGGCTGTGCCCGCGGACGCTATGTTCGCCTCCAGGGCGTGTGCGGCGCCCGCGTCCCGAGTGCGTCGCCAGGCCAGGGTGGCGGCGATGCCCTCGGCGGGGCGGCGGCCGTCGGGGTTCAGGACCATGAGCGAGGCGCCGGTGCCGTACGTGGCCTTGACCGTGCCCGGGCGCCCGTGGCTCTGGGCGAAGAGCGCGGCGTGCGAGTCGCCGAGGACCGCCGCGATGGGCAGGCCGTCCGCGAGGCCCGGTACGTTCCGGGTGTGGCCCAGTTCCTCGCCCGCACCGTCCGAGGCGGCGATGCGGGGGAGTGCCGCACGGGGAATGTTGAACAGGTCGAGCAGATCGGCGTCCCAGTCGGCGCTGTCCAGGCGGACGAGCTGGGTGCGGGAGGCGCAGCCGGTCTCGGAGGCGTCGGTGGCTCCACCGGTGAGCCGGTGCAGCAGCCAGGCGTCGACCGTGCCGACGCGCAGTCGGCCGGCGCAGGCTGCCTCGCGGTTCGGGTCGAGCCGGTCCAGCAACCACTCGGCCTTGGTCGCGGAGAACATCGGGTCGACCGGCAGGCCGGTGCGGCCGCTGATCAGCTCCCCCTCGGGCGAGGCGGCCAGCTTGGCGCACTGCTCGGCGGTGCGCCTGTCCTGCCAGCTGACCAGTGGCGACAGCGCGGCGCCGGTGTCCGGGTCCCAGGCCAGGACGGCCTCGCGCTGGACGCTCAGCCCCAGGCCGACGACCAGGGTGCCCGCGGCAGCGGCCTGGGCGGCCAGTTCCTCGGCCACCCCGGTGACGCTGCGCCACAGCACGGCCGGGTCCTGCTCGACCCATCCCGGCTCTGGATACTGCTGGGTCAGCGGCCGGTGAGCGGTGGCGACGACCCGCCCGTCCTCCGTGACGAGAAGCCCTTTGGTACCGCTGGTGCCCTGGTCGATGGCAAGCACGGCGCCTCTGCCCGCGGCGCCCCTGTCCGCGGCACTCATGCCGCCGCTCCCTGCCCGGCGCCGCTCAGCTCGCGCGCGGCGCGGACAACGGCTTCCGCGTCGATGCCGAAGTACTCGGACAGGAAGGCCGCGCTGCCGGTCGGGGTGAACTCGTCACGAACGCCGAGAAGCTTCATCGGCACGGGGGAGTGGCCGGCGAGGAACTCCGCGACGGCGCTGCCGAGTCCGCCGTGGACGTTGGCCTCCTCGACGGTGACGATGCAGCCGGTCTCGGCGGCCGCCGCGAGGAGCGCCTGCTCGTCCAGCGGCTTGACGGTGGAGAAGTTGAGCACACGCGCGTGGACCCCCTCGGCCGCCAGCTTTCCGGCGGCGGTCAACGCGGCGGAGACCGTCGTACCCACACCGATCAGCGTAATGTCGTGCCCCTCGCGCAGACACGCGGCACGGCCGGCCGCGAAGGGGACGTGAGGCGTCAGGTCCGGCACCTTGGTGCGGCCGATACGCAGGTAGACCGGGCCCTCGTACTGATGGGCCCAGCGCAGTGCCTCACGCGTTTCGGCCGGGTCGGCCGGTGCCAGGACGACCATCTCGGGCAGCGTGCGCATCCAGGCGAAGTCCTCCACGCCGTGGTGGGTCGGGCCGAGCTGGCCGTAGGCGAAGCCGGGGCTCATGGCGCACAGCTTGACGTTGGTGCGCGAGTAGGCGACATCCGCCTTGATCTGCTCCAGGGCCCGGCCGGTGAGGAAGGGAGCTGCGGCGCAGACGAACGGGATACGGCCGCCGTTCGCGAGGCCGGCGCCCGCGCCGACCATCAGCTGCTCGGCGATGCCGACGTTGAGCAGCCGGTCCGGGAAACGCTGCTGGAACTCCTTGAGGTTGGAGGAGCCGACGGAGTCGTTGCAGACGGCAACGGTGCGCGGGTCCGTCTCGGCGAGCTCGATCAGCGTCTCGGCGAACGCCTTGCGGCAGTCGTGCAGCTCGACGGCTGCGTCGGTGGTGGTGCTCATCGGGCGGTCAGCTCCTCGAGGGCGGCAGCGGTCTGTTCGGCGGTGGGTACCTTGTGATGCCACTCCACGCGGTCCTCGATGAAGGACACGCCCTTGCCCTTGATCGTGTCGGCGATCAGGCACAGGGGGCGGCCGTCGACGGCCCGTTCCTCGCTCAGGGCTTGGTAGAGGGCGTTGTAGTCGTGGCCGTCGACGACGCGCACGTCGAAGCCGAAAGACGCCCACTTGGCGTCCAGCGGGTCCAGGCCCGAGGTCTCCGCCGTGGGGGCGCCCTGCTGCAAGCGGTTGCGGTCGACGATCACGGCCAGTCGGCCGAGGCGCTGCTGGGACGCGCTCATCGCCGCCTCCCAGTTGCTCCCCTCCTGCAGCTCACCGTCGCCGGTGAGGACGTAGGTGCGACGGTCGGAGCCGTCCAGCTTGGCGGCGACCGCCATCCCCACGGCCACCGGGAAGCCGTGGCCCAATGGACCTGTGTTGGTCTCAACTCCCGGCACCTTGCGGCGGTTGGGGTGGCCGTTGAGCGGCGACAGCGGCTCCATGAACGTGGTCAGCTCGGCCTCGGGGAAGAAGCCGGCGTGCGCCAGGGTCGAGTAGAGGATGCCCGCGGCGTGGCCCTTGCTGAGGACGAACCGGTCGCGCTCGGCCCACTCCGGTTCCTCGGGACGGACGTCGAGGACCGCGAAGTACATCACGGTGACGATGTCGGCGGCGGAGTAGTCCCCGCCGATGTGCCCCTGACCGGCCCGGCTGATCATCTCCAGATCACTGCGACGGATCGAGTAGGCCAAGTCCCGCAAGCGCGCGGCGCGCTCTGCCGGGGGTGCCGCGTGCAGCTCGCGCCGAATGTCGGCGAGCCGCGCCGTGGCGCCGGGGACTGGTGCGAGAACCATAGGTGCATATCCATTCAGGTCTGCGTTGCGATTCAGTCGAAGTGAAGCCCGTGAATCCGGATGAGTCAAGGAGGGCGCGCCCTCGAACAGCCCGGAGAGAGCCGGAACACCGGTGGGGAACGGCAGGTTCACTGGTCCGTCAGCACGAGGTGCGGTCCTGCAGGGCGCGGCCGGCCGGCATGCTCGCTGGCCGGCCGTCGCGCGCGGGTGGTTCCCCAGGAGCAGGCCGGCGATTCACTCGGCATCCACTGCGGCGGGCGGCGACCCGGGCGATGCACCGCCCGCCGGTCCGGTGTCCGGTGTCCGGCGGCTGAGCGGCACGCTGTTACGCCGTTGCCTCCTGTTCATGATGCGCGCGACGGAACATCGGTGGCCGGCAACGCCGTTGGAAGGGGGCCGGGTGGGGTGCTCAGTCGCGGTCCACCCAGCTCTCCCTCGCCTCCGGCCGGCAGCGTTCGGAGCGGGTTGGTACGGCACGTCGCGGCACTGTCGTCATGCCGTGGCGAGGTGCATGACGGCTGAGGTCGTCGCCTCCTCCGCCGACAGGATGCCCTGCTGCCGTCCCCTGCTGAGCACGAGCACGCGGTGGGACAGTCCCAGGACCTCGTCGAGGTCGGAGCTGACCACGACGACCGCCATGCCCGACCGGGCCAGGTCCGCGATCACCTCGTAGATGGCGGCGCGGGCGCCGACGTCAATACCGCGAGTGGGCTCGTCGAGGATGATGACCTTGGGCTTGCGCTCCAGCCACTTGGCGATGACGACCTTCTGCTGGTTGCCGCCGGACAGTGTCCGCACCGGCTGTGCGGCCCGCCCCTTGACGGTCATCGTCCTGATGGCGTCGGTGGCGACTTCGGTGACGCGCCCGGGGGTCAGCCAGCCTTGCCGGGCGACCCGGTCGAGGTTGGGCAGGACCACGTTGTCGCCGATCGAGAGGTCGAGCACGGCGCCCTGGCCCTTGCGGTCCTCGGGTACGAGCGCCACCCCCGCTTCGATGGCGTCCCGAGGCCCGCGCAGCCGCAGAACCTGGCCGTCGACGGCGACCTGTCCCTCGGTCACCGGGTCGACACCGGCGATCGCCCGCACGAGTTCGGTGCGCCCGGCGCCGACGATTCCGGCGATGCCGAACACCTCGCCCGCGCGCACGCTGAAGGAGACGTCCCGGAAGGAGGTATTGGACAGACCGTCCACGCGCAGCACCTCGCGCTCCGCAGGCGCTCCCGTGTCGGGGAAGAGCCGCTCCACGCTGCGCCCCACCATCTCCTCGACGAGCTGTGAGACGGGCACCTGCGCGGTCGCGTGGGTGGCGACCCGTTGCCCGTCCCGCATCACCACCACGCGGTCGCAGATGCGGGCGATCTCCTCCAGGCGGTGGCTGACGTAGATGAAGGACACACCTTCCTTCCGCAGCGCGTCGATCCGCTCAAAGAGATGGTCGGTCTCGTCGCCGCCCAGGGCGGCCGTGGGTTCGTCGAGGATGAGCAGTTTCGCGTTGAGGGTGAGGGCTTTGGCGATTTCGACCTGTTGCTGTTCGGCCACGCGGAGCGTGCCGACCAGCCGGGTGGGGGAGATGTCCAGGCCGAGGCGGTGCAGTTGCTCCTCCGCACGACGGTTCATCTCCGCACGGTCGATGCGTCCGCCGCGGGTGAGGAGCCGGCCCAGGAAGACGTTCTCGGCGACCGACAGAGCCGGCAGCAGGCGCATCTCCTGATGGATGAGCCCGATGCCGTGCGTGATGGCGTCCCCCGGCGACTTGGGGTCGTAGGGCCGTCCCCGCCAGGTCATGTACCCGGTGTCGGAGGGGAAAGTGCCGGCGATGATGTTGGCGAGGGTGGACTTCCCGGCGCCGTTCTCGCCGAGCAGCGCCACCACCTCGCCAGGACGGATGTCGAGGTCGATCCGGTCAAGGGCCTGTGTCGCGCCGAAGCGCTTGGACACGTCCCGCACGATCAGGCCCTCGTGGGTCTGGTCCCTCGAAGTCTGACTGAGGTTCGTCATGATGACGTCGCTCCCCGGGCTCAGGGGTGGCTCTTGATGTACTGGTCGGCCTTCGCCGTGTCGTCCTTGGTCAGGAGGAACGCGGGCTGCAATTGCGTGGCCGGGACGTCCTTGCCGTTGATGACGTCCAGCGCCGTGTCCACCGACATCCGCCCCATCTTCTGGGTCTGCTGGACCATGGTGGCGTCGATGGTGCCGTTGCGGACGGCCTTCAGACCTGCGAAGTCGCCGTCGAAGCCGACGATCAGGCGCTTCTTGCCGTCGGCGCTCTTGACGGCCTGCGCCGCACCAAGAGCCATCGCGTCGGCCTGGCCCCAGAAGATGTCGATGCCCGGGTGGGCCTGGAGCATGTCCTGGGCCACGGAGAACGCCTTGTCCTGCGCCCAGTCGGCGGTCTGCTGCGTGACCACCTTGATGCCAGGCGCCTGGGCGAGCGCCTGGCCGAAGCCCTTCTGGCGGTCGACCTGCGGGGTGGTGCCGATCTGGCCCTGGAGGATGGCGAGTTGGCCCTTGCCGTCCTTCTGCTTGATCACCCACTGGCCGAGCGTCTTGGCGGCATCGACGCTGTCGGTGGCGATGAAGGACTTGCCCGGCGCGTCAGAGGGGTTGCGGTCGACCGTGATGACGGGGATCTTCGCGCGTTCCGCCGCCTTGACCGGCACGCTGGCGGCCGTGGCGCCGGCGGGAATGTAGATGATCGCGCTGACCTGACGGCTGATGAAGTCCTGGATCTGGTTGACCTGGGTCGCGGCGTCGCCCCTGGCATCGGCGACGACGACCTTGACGCCCTTCTTCTTGGCCTCGGCCTCGACGGACTGCTTGATCTGGTTGAAGAAGTCGGCCTGGAGATTGGCGACCGCGAGACCGATCGTCACCGGCTTGCCGTCGGCGGTGGTCGTGGCGGCGCTGTCTCTGTTGCATGCGGTGGCGCTGAGGGCGAGGGCGGCCACGATGCCGGTGGCCATCCAGCGGTACTGGGACTTCATTGCGGTGGTGCTCCTTCGGGAGGTGGACCCGGTGATTCGGGGAGGGAGGGGGGAGGGGCGGTTCGGTGGTGCGGGGGGTGAGTCGAGGAGGTCAGTGCGTCTCGCGCCGGCGCAGGACGTCGACCATGACGGCCAGAGCGATCACCACGCCGATGACGATCTGCTGGACGAACGGGGAGACCCCGAGCAGGTTGAGCCCGTTGTGCAGGACGCCGATGATCAGGACGCCGAACAGGGTTCCGGTGACGGAGCCGACACCGCCGCTCAGGCTCGCGCCGCCGATCACCACGGCGGCGATCGCGTCCAGTTCGTAGCCCGTTCCGGCACTCGGCTGCGAGGAGTCCAGACGCATCGAGAGGAAGACGCCGGCCAGTCCGACGAGGACGCCGGTCACGGTGTACACGAGGACGGTCCGCTTGCGCACGCTGATGCCGGCGAGCCGGGCGACCTCCGAGCTGCCACCGATGGCGTACAGCTCACGCCCGCCGGTCCGGTAGCGCATGTAGGCCCACCCCGCCACGTACAGCACGACGAGTACGAAGGTGACGAAGGTGAAGACGCCGAGGTAGCGGACGGTGGAGAGGTTGTCGAACCAGTCCGGGTATCCGACGATCTGCTGCCCGTCGGTGATGACGTTGGCCAGGCCGCGGGCGATCGACATCATCGCCAACGTGGCGATGAACGGCGGGAGTTTGGTGAAGGTGACGCCCAGCCCGTTGGCCAGGCCGCACGCTCCCGCGACGCCGATCGCGACGAGGGCGCTCAGCCACAGCGGCCAGCCCTGGTCGTGGGAGAGCCACCCGAGCACCATGGTCGCCAGCGCCAGCACGGCGCCGACCGAGAGGTCGATGCCGCCCGTGATGATCACGGCGGTCATGCCCAGGGCGAGAAGCCCCAGGATCACTGCCTGGTCGACGATGTTGAGCAGATTGTTCTGCGTCAGGAAGTACGGCGTCGCGATGTAGAAGACGACGCACATGACGACAAGCCCGAGGGCGGGACCGCGGGATCCTGTGAGCAGCCCGGTCGCCCAGGACGGCGCCTTCAGCCGCCGTTCGGCCGGCTGCGCGTCCACGGGCTTCGCCGCGTTGCTGGTCGTACTCATAGAGGTCTCCGGATAGTGAAGGTGTGCATCCAGGTCGGGAGGGGTGGCATCGACCGCGTTCGGTCACCGAGGCTGTCGTGGCCCGCGTGGCGTGCTAGTTCATGAACATTCCGCCGTCGACGTTGATCGTCTGGCCGGTGATGTATGCCGCCTCCTCGGAGGCGAGGAAGAGGACGAGACTGGCCACGTCGTCGTCGGTGCCGGCCCGTCCCAGCGGGATGCCCGCGACCCATTCGGCCATGAGCTCGCCGGGCTGGTAGTCGCCGAGAAGTCGGCCCCACTCGCGGTCGTTGTAGTCCCACATGTCGCTGCCGACGATGCCGGGGCAGTAGGCGTTGACGGTGATCCGGTCCTTGGCGAGTTCCTTCGCCAGGCTCTGGGTGAGCCCCACGACGCCGAACTTGCTGGCCGCGTAGTGGGGCGTGTAGACGAACCCCTGGCGGGCCTGACCGGAGGCGGCGTTGAGGATGCGACCTCCGCGTCCGTGTTTGCGCATGCTCGCGGCGGCGGCTTGGGCACACAGGAACGTGCCCGTGGTGTTGACGGCGAGGACCTTCTGCCAGTCGGCGAGGCTCAGGTCCTCCAGCGGGCTGATGGTGATCACGCCGGCGTTGTTGACCAGGACGTCGACGCCGTCGAGGGTCCGGTCGGCGAGGTCGAAGGCGCGGGCCACGTCCTCTGCCGAAGTGACATCCACGCGAACGCCGGTCGTGTTGCCGCCGGGGTGCTGGTCGGCGACCTTCTCGGCCGCCTCCTCGACGGCTTGGGACACATCGAGCATCAGGACGTTCGCGCCTTCCGCGGCGAACCGCGCGGCGATCCCGCGCCCGATGCCCTGCGCCGCCCCCGTGACGACAACGCTCTGGTCTTCGAACCGACGGGAACGTGTCAGAGCCATGATTCTTCTCCAACGACGGATGACTGAGAAGCGCGGTCGGCGACGCCGGTGACGTCATGCGTGTTCATGTGCACCGCCCCTGCCGCCTGCGGCCAGCAGCTCCCGAACGGCGGAAGCGATGCCGTCGGCCGTCAGCCCGAAGTGCTCCAGCAGGAATGCGGCACTCCCGGTCGGCGCGAACTCGCGCTGCACGCCGAGGATCCGCATGGGCCTGGGGTGGTGCTGCGCGACGATGCCGGCCACTGCTGCACCGAGGCCGCCCGTGGTGGTCGCCTCCTCGGCGGTGACAATGCCCCGGGTTTCGCGAGCGGCCCGCAGGACGGCTTCCACGTCCAGTGGCTCCACGAAGGTCATGTTCAGCACTCGTACGCCGACACCCTGGGCGCGCAGCGTCTCGGCGGCGGCGAGGGCACGCGAGACCATGGTCCCGACGGCCATGACGGTGATGTCGTCGCCACTGGTGAGTTGGATGCTGCGGCCGGGCTCGAACGGTGCGTCCGGCGGCGTGACCGACGGGACCTTGAACCGAGGGATGCGCAGGTAGACGGGTCCCTCGTGCGCGGCGGCCCAGCGTACGGCGGAACGGGTCTGTACCGGGTCCGCGGGCACGGCGATGGTCAGGTCGGCGATGGCCCGCATCCAGGACAGGTCCTCGATCGAATGGTGGGTCGGCCCCAGTTCCCCGTAGGCCAGGCCGGGGCTCTGGCCGCATAGCACGACCGGAAGCCTGTTGTAGGCGGCGTCGGTCTTGATCTGCTCCGTGGCACGGCCGGTCAGGAAGGGACCCGCGGCGCTGACGAACGGAACGAACCCGCCGATCGCCAGCCCGGCAGCGACGCCGACAAGGTCCTGCTCGGCGATGCCGACGTTGATGAGACGGTCGGGGAAGAGCTCTTTGAACCGGACGAGGTTGCTCGATCCCACGGAGTCGTTGCAGACGGCGACGATGCGCTCGTCCTCGGTGGCCAGCGCGATCAGTTCGTCCGCGAACGCCTGGCGGCAGTCGTAGGTCTGCGCGCCCTCGCGCATGACGTCGGCAGTCATCGGCTGAGCTCCCCCAGTTCGTTCAGGGCGGCCTGAACCTGCGCGGGATTGGGCACCTTGTGGTGCCACTCCACGCGGTCTTCGATGAACGACACGCCCTTGCCCTTGACGGTGTGGGCCACGACGGCGACGGGCCTGCCGGTCGTGGAGGGGAGCAGCGCGGACAGCAGCTGTCCGTGGTCGTGGCCGTCGGCGTTCCGTACCTCCCAGCCGAAGCCGGTCCACTTGTCCGCCAGCGGCTCCAGCCGCTTGGTGTCCTCGGTGCGGGCGCCCTGCTGGAGAAGGTTCCGGTCGACGATCGCGGTGAGGGAGGCGAGGTCGTGGTGCGCTGCGGTCATCGCCGCCTCCCAGTTGCTGCCCTCCTGCAGTTCGCCGTCACCGAGGACGACGAAGGTGCGGTACGAGCGGCGCGACAGCTTGGCGGCCAGTGCACAGCCGACCGCGACGGGGAACCCGTGCCCCAGGGGCCCGGTGTTCGTCTCGACGCCCGGCACCTTCCTGCGGTTCGGGTGGCCGTTGAGCGGCGACAGCGGCGCCATGAACGTGGACAACTCGGACAGCGGGAAGAAGCCGCTGTGGGCGAGGGTCGCGTACAGAGCCGCCGAGCAGTGCCCCTTGCTGAGGATGAAGCGGTCACGCTCGGGGTCGCGCGGCTTCTCGGGGTCCACGGCCAGCACCCCGCCGAACAGAGTGGCGAGGATGTCCGTCACCGACAGATCACCGCCGATGTGACCGAGCTGGGCGCCGTCGATCATCCGCACGATGCTGCGGCGTACGTCGGTGGACAGCTGCTCCAGCTCGTGGAGGCGGCCGGCCATGTCTTCTTCGGCGAAGCGGCGTCGCCGTTCCCGGAACCGTGCGGTCCCGGCTGGGTCTGTGGTGAGCATCTGGATCGTCCTCGGTCGCTGGCCCTTGGGATCACACGGGTCTCGCGGTACCGCCGGAAGAGCTCGGCGAGCGGGAGCGCGTGAGATGGGGAGGGGCTACCGGCTGGTGGCGTCGGATTCGAGCGAATAGCTATTCAGCAGTGAATCGTGACGCTCATCATGCTGTGCTCGTTTCGGCCACGTGTCAATAGGGTGAATCGATGCCTTTGGTCGCCGACGCTGCTCTGACGTCGGGCGATGCCAGCGAGGAGGAGACGCGCGTCGAGGTCTGCTGCGGGGCCGGTGGTGCCGGCCGCCGGGATGCCTCGGATGGGCCTTCATGGAGCAGGTGCCGGGAAGGAATCACCGGCATGGCCGTTAGGCCGAACGGCTGCCGTAGCCAGTCGACTCGCTGGGGGGAGTCTCAGCGCCGGAACCTTCGGAGGGGTAGCGGCGGTCGGCGCCTGTCACTTGTCGTGGGGCTCGGCCAGGGCCGCGGCGGCGAGCTGGTCGAGGGGCTTGGGTGAGGAAGACCGGGCCTTGTATCTGCTCACCGCTCAGCTCCGGATAGCCTGTCACCTCGCGGCGTATACAGGTGATCCCGTGAAATCCCTGACCGTTGACGGCGGCAGCGCATGCTCCCGCCGTCATGGCCGCATCTCCGGTCTCGACCCGGTCGGTGTTCTCAGAAGGGCCGCCGGTCCTGACCTGGAAGACGGCTGACGCGTCGTTCATACATGGCGGTTTCACCTGGGCGACGAGACCGACAGGTGCTCGACTTCGCTGATGACCGCCTGGGCGTGCTCGACGGCGAAGGCGCGGGAGGCCGGGTTGGTCGCGATGATGTACCGGTTGCGCAGGAGGCCGTCGATGCCCAGCTCGGCGACCTCGGCCGAGTCCTGTGCGTACGGCAGGATCGCGTCGGCGGCCTGAGGCGATGCGCCGGTGAGCTCGGCGACCCGTTCCGTCAGGACCCACCCGGGCGCCAGCAGTGAGACGTTCACGCCGGTGCCGGCGAAGTCGCGTCGGGCGGTGTCGGTGAAGGCGAGGGTGGCGTACTTGCTGACCGTGTAGGCGCTCAGGGACGCCACGTGGGGAGGTACGCCGAGGGAGTGTTCGGAGCCGACGTTCAGGATGTGGGCGGGGGCTCCTGCGGCGGCCTGGGCCTTGAGGTCGGCGGCGAACGCGCGGATGCCGTTGAAGACGCCGGTGATGTTGACCTCGAACAGCCGGCGGGCGGCGGCGGGGTCGGTGGTGTCGAGGCGGCCGGGGTCTCCGCCGGCCGCGGCGTTGTTGACGAGGATGTTGGTGCCGCCGTAGGTGGTGCGCACATGATGGGCGAGGGCCGCTACGGAGGCGTAGTCGGATACGTCCGTCCGTATCCATTCGGCACGGGCGCCTGTCGCCTGGACCTCGGCGACCGTGCCGCCGGCGTCGCTCTGGGAGGCGATGACGACGGTGGCGCCCCGCCGGGCGGCCTCGAGCGCGAGGGCGCGCCCGAGACCGATGCGCCCGCCCGTGACGACCACGACGGTGTTGCTCAGTTCTGGCATGGCCGTGTCCTCCATCGCGTTCTTGATGTCGGGTCAGACGCCGAAGGCGCTGCGGATGACGAAGTCGAAGGCGCGGTCCGGCAGCAGCCAGCGCAGGAACATGGTGGGTGCGGCCCCGAAGCCGACGCGGTAGCGGGTGCGCGGCCGGCGGGCGTTTGCGATCTTGACGATGGTCTTGCCGATGACCGACGGCGCGGAGGTCATGCGGGCGCCGGGCTGCGAGCTGGCGGCGAGCGTCTTGGCGACCCCCTCGGCGAGGGTCGAGTACGCGCCCTTGCTGGAGGTCTCCTTGAGCGTCTCGGCGGCGATGGCGCCCCACTCGGTGCGGATCGATCCGGGCTCGACGACCACGACGCTGATCCCGAACTGCCTGGTCTCCATGCGCAGGGCGTCGCTGAGCGCCTCCACGGCGTACTTGCTGGCGTGGTACCAGCCGCCCAGCGGGGTGACGAGCTTGCCGCCCATGGAGCTGATGTTGACGATGGTGCCGCTGCGCTGGGCGCGCATGTGCGGCAGCACCAGCTGGGTCAGGTGTGCCAGGCCGAAGACGTTGACCTCGATCTGGGCGCGCGCCTCGGACAGGGGGACGTCCTCGAGGGAGCCGTAGGAGCCGTAGCCGGCGTTGTTGACCAGGACGTCGATGCGCCCCGACTCGAAGATGATCTGGTCGATGGCCTTGCGGATGGAGTCCTCGTCGGTGACGTCGAGGCTGAGGATGTTCACCCCGGCGTCGCGCAGCGCGGTCATCCGCTCGACGCGCCGTGCGGCGCCGTAGACGATGTAGCCCGCTTCCCGCAGGCGCTGAGCGGTGTCGGCGCCGATTCCGGAGGAGGCGCCGGTGACGAGGGCGACCTTGGTAGTAGTGGACATGTCGATTCCTTCTCTTTCCGTGGTCTTTCGGTGTCTCAGGGGTCTCAGGGGTCTTGGGCAGGTGTCTTCGACGTACTGAGGCCAGGGGGGCCGGGCTAGCGGCCCTCGGCCAGTGCGGAGATGTCGGCACCGTCGCGCCAGGTCTGCAGGCGCGAGGCGTAGACCTGCTCGGCGATGTCGAGGGGCGCGCTGCCGAAGAAGACCCGCAGCGGCGGCTCGGCGGCATCGGCGACCGCGAGGATCGCGGCACCCACGTGGGCCGGGTCGTACTGCGGCATTTCCGCCGCGGCCGCGACCATGGCTTCCCGCACCGGCTGGTACGGCGGCTGCCCCTCGGCCCAGACCGCGCTGGAGCCGCCCCAGTCCGTGCCGTAGGCGCCGGGCTCGACGAGGGTCACCTTGATGCCGAAGTCGGCGACCTCCTGGGCGAGTGACTCGCTGAACGCTTCCAGACCCCACTTGGAGGCGTGGTAGGTGCCCAGGAGCGGGAAGGTGGCCACGCCGCCGATCGAGGAGATCTGGATGATGTGCCCACGCCCCTGCTCGCGCAGGATCGGCAGCACCGCCTGGGTCACATGGAACGGCCCGAGGACGTTGACCTCCAACTGCTGGCGGAACTGCTCCGCACTGACCTCCTCGACCGCGCCGAACAGGCCGTAGCCGGCGTTGTTGACGACTACGTCGAGGCCACCGAAGCGCTCCTGGGCGGCCGCGACGGCGGCAACGACCGCCTCACGGTCGGTCACGTCCAGCGCCAGCGGCAGTACCGCGTCCCCGTACTTCTCGACGAGGTCGGCCAGCGCCTCGGTGTCCCGAGCCGTGGCCGCGACCTGGTCGCCGCGCCCGAGGGCCGCCTTCGTGAACTCCTTGCCGAAGCCGCGCCCGGCACCCGTGATGAACCACGTCCTGCTCATGTTGATCTGCCCTTCTTCGTGGCCGGGGCGGCCCCCGACTGCCATCACACAATGACAAACATGTCATCGAGTGTCAACTCTGGCCATGAGTGATAACCTGAAGCGATGACGACGGAGAAGACGAGGCCCGGGCTGCGGGAACGCACGCGACAGGCGGTGCGGCGCGAGATCACGGAGGCCGCCAACGCCCTGTTCATCGAGCGCGGCTACGAGGCGACGACCATCGATGACATCGCCGCGGCGGTGGGCATGTCCAAGCGCAGTGTGTTCCGCTACTTCCCCACCAAGGAGGACCTGGTCGTCGGCAAGGTCGAATACCTCGCCGAGGAAATGCTCCAGGGGTTGCGCGCCCGCCCGGCCGGTGAGCCCGTCTGGCAGTCACTGCGCGCGCTCTTCGATCTGCTGGTGCCGCACGTCGACGACCTCGACAAGGACTCCGTCGCCGCGCCGATCCAGCGGGTCATCTTCAACACGCCGAACCTGCTCGGCAGTTACCTGGAGAAGCAGCAGCAGATGCAGGAGGTGGTCGTCGCCGCGCTGAGCGAACGCGCCGCCGAGGCCGGAACCCCCTGCCCCGCCGAAGACCCGACCCTGCGCGCGATCACCGCGGCCGCCTTCGGCTGCCTCGTCGCGGCCCAGCAGGCATGGCTCGAAAGCGGCTCCAGCGGCACCTTTGCCGATGCCCTGGACAAGGCAATGGCCGCTGTGGCCCCACAGGTTCGGGCATAACTGCGGCCGACGCTGCTGTCGCCCTGGACTTGTCCAGCCGGATATTGCCGCCTGAGTCGGCCGGGCAGGTGTCGGCTGGCGTTCGGCGTCCGCCTTACCCCCTCGACGCCGCCCTGCGAACGCGGGCGGCGGAAACGCGACGGGAAGGAGGGTAGAGGAGGCGTCCTGCGCGCCGCATCCACGGCGCGCGCAAGCAGGGGAGCGAGTCGCTGAGCCTGGGCTCGATCCCGGCCGCGCGCAGTCGAAAGGAAGTGGATGCGGCAACGGCGGCGGATCGTTGCCCGCGCCTGTGCTTCGGGCGCGGCGGACGAGCGCGCGGATCCGCGCGCTGACCTCGGAGAGTTCGAAGGGATCTACTGCGACCGCGCGGGTCGCCGCAGCAGCCGCCACACGTCTCCGCGCCCAGTTCGACGCCCTGGCCTCTGAGGACTTGGCGCGTCGGCGGGGCGGCTAGCACGCGGAGTGGCACGGGGAAGCTGCCGCCCGTCAGCTCACTTCCGCACGGTGATCCGAACGACGACCGCTAGTAGCTGTCGTAGCTGGGCTTGCCGTTCGGCCGGTAGACGCCGACGATGGTGCCGCTCTTCGTCGTCGAGACGCTGACCGGCTCCAGCGCAGTGGGGATCGCTCCGTCGGCGAACAGCCGCTTGCCGGTGCCGATGATCACCGGATGGATGGTCAGCCGGTACTCGTCGACGAGGCCGTGCTGCATGAGGGTCTGGGCAAGGTCGCCGCTGCCGACGACGTTGATGTTGCCGCCGTCGGACGCCTTCAGCTCGCGTACGGCATCGACGATGTCGCCCTCCAACAGCGTGGAGTTCTGCCACTCGACGGACGTCAGGGTCCGAGACGCCACGTACTTGTGCATGCTGTTCATCCGATCAGTGAACGGGTTGTCGGGATCAGCGGTCGGCCAGTACGACGCGAAGATCTCGTAGGTCTTGCGGCCGAGCAGCATCGCGTCGGAGGTTTCGTACCAACCGGCGATGGCCGTGCCGACCTCGTCGTCGCTCACTGGTTTCTGCCAGCCGCCGTGCTCGAAGCCGCTCTCAGCGTCCTCGTCCGGACCGCCCGGCGCCTGCATGACGCCGTCCAGCGTCAGGAACGTACAAACGATGATCTTGCGCATGGTGCGCTCCCTTCGTCGATGGGTAGACCGCACCACCGCCGAAAACTCATCGGCGGCACTTCCGCGGCGCAGCACCAGGGCCGTCGTGTGGGTCAGCAGATCGTAGGCGCGGCTGACCACGACCGCGGGGTTGGGCCGCATGCTCTCCAGCAGCAGCGACGTACCGTGCGATACGGCCTGGGGTGTCGGCACCGGTCTGGCCGGCACGGTCGGTCGTATGCGTTTCTCCGTGGAGGTGTGAGGACGGGAGATACAAGAGGAAAGGAAGCGTGGACGTGACGTGACGTGACGGGGCGACCGCACGCGGGTTCGCCCGCGGTCCCGGTCAGGGGATCAGGACGATCTTGCCGCGAGTGTGCCGCTGTTCCAACTCCGCGAAGGCGTCCGCGACTTGGTCGAGCGGGTAGGTGGCGGCGATCGGGATCTCGACGGCACCCGAGGCGGCCAGGTCGACCAGTTCGACCAGGATCTCGCGTGCGGTCGCGTTGTGGCGGCCGTCGGCCCTGGCACCGATCTCCGCCGCGCGTTGCATGGCGACAGTGGTCTGGATGCGGTTCGGTCCTACGCCCAGGGCGAGGGCGAGGTCGAGGTACGACGGGCCGTAGAGGTCGATGAACGCGTCGATGCCGCCGGTTCCCGCGGCCTGTTCGAGTCGTTCGCGAAGGCCGTCCCCGTACGGCACCGGTATGACGCCGTGCTTCTCCAGCCACTCGGCGTTGGCCGCCGAGGCGATGCCGAGCACGCGCACGCCCCGGCCGGTGAGCATCTGCACGAGGAAGGAGCCGACCCCGCCCGCGGCTGCGGACACCGCGACCGTCTCCCCGGGCTGGGGAGCGACGGCGCGTGCGGCGGCGTAGGCCGTGGCGCCGACCATGTGCAACGAGCCCGCCACCTCCCAGCTCAGCTGCGGAGGCTTGGCCACCAGGTGGGCCGCCGGGACGGCCACGTGCGTCGCCTGTGCGGACGACACGGGTGTCCAGCCCAGCACCTCGTCGCCGACGGCAAGTCCGTCGGCCTCCGCGCCGACGGCTACGACGACTCCGGCGAGGTCGCTGCCCTGGCGGGACGGGAAGTCCACCGGGAACAGATCCCGGACCACCCCGGAGCGGAGCATCGTGTCGAAGGGGTTGACGCCGGCGGCGCGAACTTCGACGACGACGTCCGCTGGGCCCGGCTCGGGCATCGGGATGTCGGTGACGTACAGGACGTCACGATCGCCGTACTGGTCGAAACGCACGGTCCGTGCCGTTCGGTTCATGTCTTCTCCGTGATGTGTGAGACCGGCCGGGGGCCGGACATGGCTGATGTCTTCCCGTGCGGCGGCGTGGCCGGGCACCGGAAGTCGTGGTGCCGCCGCAGGTCATCGGCTGCGTCGGGTCACTTGGCGATGACGGCCGGGGCGTCGACGAGTGGGACTTCCGCGTCGATACGGACATGCAGCTCGCCGGCGGATGGCTTGCCGCACCTGTGATGCTGGACAACGGCCTCCCGGGCGTCAGCCGACGAGGCTGGGCACGGGTGTGAGGGTGATGGTGTGGTGGGTGTGCTGGACCTTGGCGTGCAGGTAGCGCAGGTTGCTGGGGGTGGTGTGGACGCCGGTGGGGACGGTTCGGGTGACCGTGATGCCGAGGTCGAGCAATTGCCGGGCCTTGTCGGGGTTGTTGGTGAGCAGGCTGAGCTCGGTGATGCCGAGGGCGGTGAGCATCTGGGCGGCGGCGGTGTAGTCGCGGGCGTCTTCGGGCAGGCCGAGGGCGGTGTTGGCCTGGTAGGTGTCCAGGCCGGCGTCCTGGAGGGCGTAGGCGTCGAGTTTGTTGTAGAGGCCGATGCCGCGGCCTTCCTGGCGGAGGTAGAGCAGGACGCCTCCGGTGGTGGCGATGCGCTCCACCGCCTCGCGCAGCTGAGGGCCGCAGTCGCAGCGGGCGGAGCCGAAGACGTCACCGGTGAGGCATTCGGAGTGCAGACGCACCAGCGGGGTGGCAGCGGCGGCCGGGTCGCCCAGGACCAGGGCCACGTGCTCCTTGCCGTCTGGCAGCCCGTGGAAGGTGATCACATCGGCGGTCACCTGGTAGCCGTCCGGAAAGCTCAGCGGGACGCGGACCTGGGTGCGGACGGTGGCTGCGGCGGTGCTGGTGGTCATGGCCTCTCCCTTGTCGTTCCTTTGGCGTTCCGGAGGTTCAAATTTGAACTCGTCGTTCACAGTAGAGTGGAGTTCGAATTTGAACAACAGGGAGAGGTGTGGCGTGCGTCATACACGTTGGCTGAACGACGAGGAGAAGCGTGCCTGGACGGCCTTCACCACCGCGCACGCGCTGCTGTACAGGCGGCTGGAGCAGCGGCTCAAGCGGCGTCACGGGCTGTCGGGCCTACGGTACGAGATCCTCGTCCGGCTCAGCGGGGCCCCGGACCGGGAGATGCGGATGGCCGAACTTGCCGGCGCGCTGGTCAACTCCAAGAGCGGGCTGACCTATCAGATCGGGCAGCTGCAGAAGTCCGGGCTGGTGCGCCGACGAACGTGTCCCGGTGACGAGCGGGCGGTCTACGCCGTACTGACCGAGGAGGGCACGGCTCTGCTGGAGCAGGCTGCGCCCGGCCACGTGACCATGGTGAGGGAACTGCTCTTCCACGTGCTCACGCCTGACCAGGTCCGCGCGCTCGCCGACGGCCTCGGCGAAGCGGTCCGCCGCATGACCGACGACCACGGCAAGGCCGGCCGCCCCACGGCCGGCGAGACCGCGTGGCCGGGGCCTGGTCCCGAAGCCGCCGCCGCCGACCTCAGCGCGTGAGGAGGCACCTTTCCGTGAGTTCACCGAAGCCGGCCCCGATCGACCCGACGGGCGCCTTCACATCGCCGGGTTCCAGGGGCGGGGATGTGTCCCAGGCGGCGAGGCGAAAGCCGCCCCGGTTCCGGCTGCGGCCAGGGAACGCGCGCGTGACCTGCCGGTACGCGGCCTTCCGGACAGTGGGCCGCCACTTGACGTGGTGCCATCAGCAAAGCGTTGGGTCGGCGCTACTTCCGGTCCCTCACCTCCACCGGCCTCACCGGCGTCTCCCCATGAGGACCCTGTCGCTTGTGCTGTTGTGCGTGCTCGACGGTGGCAACGACCTGTTCGATGGGTGGTCATGTGAACCACGGTGTTGGCTCGAGCACGGTTGAGGTCAAGAGGTGATCGACCACGGACCCCTCATCGTGAGTGACGGCGCCTGACGGCTGCGCGGTGTCGTTCTCCGTGTCTCACACGCTATGACCACAGCCGCACCGGGCACGCGACCGGCATCAGTTCCCGGCGTCCGCGCCGGTCAGCGTTGGCCACCGGTGCCGGTGTTCAGCGTGCGTCCGAGCGCATGCGCCTCGCGCAGGAGCAGCGCGCCGAGTTCAGGTCTGCGCTCGGCGCGGAACCTGGTCTCCACACCCGTAACGGTCAACGCCCACGCGGGCTGCCCGGCACGGTCGAACACCGCTGCCGCCATGCCCCAACTGCCTTCCACCACGAGTCCGGGGTTCACGGCGTAGCCGTCGATCCGGGTCTGCGCGATCCGCTCGCGCACCGCGTCCGGCGCGTGCGTTGGACCCCACCGGTCGACCAGGTCCCTGTCTGCGAGATAGGCCTCGATCTCGGTGTCGTCGAGGAACGACAGGACCGCCAGGCCCGCCGATACGACTCCGAGCGGGAAGCGCGCGCCCTCGTACAGCACGAAGGAGCGGATCGGGAAGTCCCCGTCCTCACGGAGCAGGCACACCGTCTCGTCACCCCGCCGGGCCGAGAAAAAGGCGCTCTCTCCCGTCACCGCTGCGAGCCGGTGCACGCTCTCCCGTGCCTGGCGGGTGATGTCGTAGCGAATGCCGGCCACCCCGCCGAGCAGATACAGCTCGGGGCCGAGGAACCAACGCCCACTGCGTCGATCGCGGTCGACGAACCCCTCCTCCGCCAACGAGACGAGCAGCCGGTGCACGGTCGGCCTCGGCAGGCCTGTCGCTCGCGCCAGCTCGGCGGTGCCCGCACCGGCCTCGTTGACCGTCGACAGCGCGCGCAGCAGCGCGCCCATCCTGCCGACGAGGTGAGCTGCCGGGGTAGCGTCCATGCCCTCATCGTACGTTCACTCAGTGGACGCTGTGCGGGGTCCCCGCTCGCCCGCCAATCGGTTTTCCCTGCCAAAGGTGCCACTCCTTGCATGTCAGGGGCGCGCGAGAGTTGACTCTGCCGCTCGGACAGTGAACGCATCGGATGGGAGGTGGACGAGTTGATCAAGCTGCGCGCGATCGCGGAAGAGGCCTTGGCCGGCGTGCTGACGGATGGGATGACGATCGCCGTCGGCGGGTTCGGTCTCTGCGGCGTCCCGTACGACCTCATCGAGGTCGTACGGGACAGCGGGGTCACGGGCCTGACGGTCGTGTCCAACAACATGGGGGTCGACGGCAAGGGCCTCGGTCTGCTGCTGGAGAACCGTCAGGTGGCCAAGGTGATCGCCTCCTACGTCGGCGAGAACAAGCTGTTCGCCCAGCAGTACCTGGACAAGGTTCTGGATGTGGAGTTCGCGCCGCAGGGCACGCTCGCCGAGCGCATGCGCGCCGGTGGGGCGGGCATCCCGGCCTTCTACACCAGGGCCGGCGTGGGTACGCCCGTCGCCGAGGGCAAGCCGCACGCCGAGTTCGACGGACACGTCCATGTCCAGGAGCGCGCGATCGTCGCGGACCTCGCACTCGTGCACGCCCACACCGCCGACCATGCGGGCAACCTGACGTACCGGGCCGCCGCACGCAACTTCAACCCCCTCGTGGCCACCTGCGGCCGGGTGACCGTCGCCGAGGCCGAGCACCTCACCGAGGAGTTCATCGACCCCGAATCGGTCACCACCCCCGGCGTGTACGTCAGCCGTCTGGTGGTCGCGCGCAAGCGGACCAAGGAAATCGAACAGCGCACGGTCCGTTCCCGCGTGACCGTCGAAGCATAGGAGAGACGACTCGTGCCCCGGACACGCGACGAGATGGCCGCGATCGCGGCCGCCGAACTCAACGACGGCGACTATGTGAACCTCGGCATCGGGATCCCGACCCTCGTGGCCAACCACATTCCTGACGGCGTCCAGGTGACCTTGCAGAGCGAGAACGGCATCCTCGGCCTCGGCCCGTTCCCCTGGGAGGGCGAAGAGGACGCCGACGTCATCAACGCGGGCAAGCAGACGGTCACCGTCAACCCCGGTGCGAGCTACTTCGACTCGGCGACGTCCTTCGGCATGATCCGCGGCGGTCACATCGACATCGCCGTCCTGGGAGCCCTACAGGTGAGCGCGAAGGGCGACCTCGCGAACTGGACCATCCCCGGCGCCCTCGTGAAGGGAATGGGCGGCGCCATGGACCTCGTGGTCGGCGCCCGCCGGATCGTCGTGCTCACTGACCACGTGGCCAAGGACGGAAGTCCGAAGATCGTCGACGACTGCACGCTGCCGCTGACCGCCGCCGGCGTGGTGAATCGCATCATCACCGATCTCGCCACCATCGACGTGAGCAGGGATGGCCTGCGATTGCGGGCTCTCGCTCCAGGCGTTACCGAGGACGAGGTTCGGGCGAAGACCGGTGCGCCGCTGCAACTGTCCGCAGAGGCAGCGGCGCGGGCCCGCTACTGACCCTGCTGAGCTCCATCTACAGCGAGTGGCGGGTGAGGGTGAAGGTTCTGGGCCTGCCGTCCTTGTAGCCCTCGTCGTCATCGATCTCCCGCACCCGCACCCGCACCCGTTCGGCCATGCAAACGTTGCTTGATGCGGCACTGGAACGTTCTTCGTCTGCTGGTGGTACAGGCGTCAGACGTCGCTGACCTGCGTAAAACGTGGCCGCGTGCGGCTTCGGAACCGTCGGCCCGGGAATGGTCCGGAATGTGCGGACTGCTCCAAGGGGATGTGTCGGCCCGCCCAGGGCTACGGCGAGGTGGACAGGTGCGGCGAGCGGAGCACGAGCAGGGTGATCTCGCTGGGGGCGAAGACGCGGAAGGGCGGGCCCCAGAAGCCCGTGCCCCTGCTGGTGTAGAGGAGGGTGCGGGTGCCGTGGTGGCTGAGGCCGGCGACGACGGGCTGGTCGATGCGGACCAGGTGGTGGAAGGGCCAGATCTGGCCGCCGTGGGTGTGGCCGGAGAGTTGGAGGTCGATGCCCGCGGATGCCGCCCGGTCGACGAACTTGGGCTGGTGTGCCAAGAGCAGGACGGGCAGGTCGGGGTCGGCGCCGCTCAAGGCTCCGGCGAGGTGGGCGCGGTGGCCTGCCAGGCCGGAGGACTCGGCGGTGACGTCATCCACGCCGGCGACCACGAGGGTGTCGCCTCCGCGTTCGAGCAGCAGATGGCGGTTGCGCAGCGGCTCCCAGCCCAGTTCGTCCATCAGGTCGACCCAGCCCTGGGCCTCGGTGTAGTACTCGTGGTTGCCGGTGACATAGACACGGGCCCGGGTGGCTCGCACGGTTCCGAGTGGGGCGGCCTGGGCGCGGCGGCGTTCGGCCGTGCCGTCCGCGATGTCGCCGGTGTGGCAGACCAGGTCGGCTTCCAGTGTGTTCACCGTCTCGCATACCCGTGCCGACCAGTGGGCGCGATCGAGTGGGCCGTAGTGGGTGTCGGTGATGAGGACGACGCGGGTGCCGTCCAACCCGGCACCCAGTCGCGGGAGTTGCACGTCGAGTCGGCGCACGCGTGGCACGCGGCGGGCTTCGGCGTACCCCCAGGCGAGTAGTACAGCGGTTACGCCGAGGACGGCCCAGGTGACGATTCGGGCCCGGTCCTGACTCTCGCCGACGCCGGCCACGGTCAGGGCGAGCCGCAACAGGACGCCGAGCAGAACGGACCAGGTGAACAGGACCCAGCTGGTGCCCAGCAGGGTGTCACCGATGATCGCCGCCCAGTCCTGCTGGCGCCGGCCGTGGCCGCGCACCATCGCGAGCGGCATACCGATGAGGCCGAGGGCGAACAGGGCGGTGCCGGCCAGCGTGACAGGCAGCGGCCAGTGCTGGCCGCCGTACAGGAGCACCCAGCAGGGCACGGCCCACAGCAGCACGGGGGCGATCAGGGGGAGGTAGCGCATCAGGCGGTGCAGTGGGCTCCGCCGCGGAGCGTGCGCTTCACCCTCGGCGGGCCGGGTGTTGCTGGTGTCGGTCATGCTTCCCCTCCGTGACCAGGCTGCCGTCTCGCGCACTGTATCCGGTCGCCTTCGGGCCGACCGGACCGGCATTCATGGACGCGGCCGCTTGGGACGAAGGGTCTCTGCGGGAGCACTCCCGTAACAGGGCGTTGTCTCCCGAGTTGGGGAGGTCGTCATCACGCCTCCTCCGCACTGAGCCTTCCGGAACAGCAGCGCTCACCCCGGGCAGCAGGCACCCCGGTCGTGGGACGAGGGCGGCTCCAACCCGGTGTGAAGACAGACATCGCGGTCGACCAGAGTGGCCCATTCGGCTTCCCTCGGAGGGTTGAGCACCACGGCGTCCTCCAGGCCGCCGTGGAGCTTAGTCCTGCTGCGGTGCCATCAGAAGACGCCCTTGAACGCCCCCCACCCCGTGGCGATCTTCACGCGGGCGCCGAACGATCCCTTCCCGTTGCCGGAGTAGCGCCAGACGTTGCCCGAGGCGTCGCGGGCGATGACGTCGGCCCTGCCGTCGCCGGTGATGTCGCCGACGCCGGTCACGACGTTGTACGACGCTCCCCAGCCGGCGGCCACCTTCACCCGAGCGGTGAAGCCGCCGGTGCCGTCGCCGGAGTAGCGCCACAGGGTGTTGGCCCTGTCCTGGACGAGGAGGTCGCCGCGACCGTCGCCGTCGAAGTCGCCGACGCCCACGATCTTCTTGTACGCCGACCAGTTCGTCGCGATGCGGACGCGCGCCGACAGCTTCCCCGTGCTCGTGCCCTTGTAGAGGAACACTTCACCCGTCGACGACTTGCGGGCGATCAGGTCCGCCAGGCCGTCGCCCGTGATGTCGCCGGGCGAGGTCAGCACGTTGCACTGGTTCCAGCCTGTGCCCAGGGAGGTGTGCGGCGTGCCAGGGGTGAAGGCCTGGCCGCGCAGGGGCCGGTACACGCGCAGCTCGCCGGTGCCGAACCGGACGAGGATGTCGCCCCGGCGGTCGCCGTTCAGGTCTCCGAAGGGGACGAGGGTCACCGTGGACGGCCAACCCGAGGCGGATATAGCCGTGTTGAAGGCGCCCGCCCCGTTGCCGGGTCGGTAACCGATCACCCCGGACGTGGAGAGGGTCAGGGCGTCGCCGATGCCGTCGGGTGCCCGGGAACCGCTGCTGGTGAAGTCGTGGAGTACGGCGGATCCGGTGGACACGGACACCGTGCGGGACACGGTCAGCGGTGGACCGGAGCCGTCGGCGGGCGGGGCCGTGAGCTTGAAGGTGTACGTGCCGTTGGGCACGAGGGCGCCCGCCGTGTCACGCAGGGTCCATCGCGCGGTGAGCGTGCCGTCCACCTCGCCGCCGGTGAACGTGCGGACCACCTGGCCCGAGGCCTTGCTTGTGAGTGTGGCCGTCCAGGAGGCGGCGGGCTTGGAGAGCAGCCCGCGCCACTGCCACCACGGGGCGGTGGCCGCACTGCTCTCGGCGGCGTTGTCGCTCGTATCGGACTCGATGACGCCGAGCGGCTGGGTGGCGGCCTCGCTGGGCACCAGGTGGATGCGGCGGGCGGCGTCGACGTAAGCCGCGGGCCCGCCGAACTTGTCCACCGTCCAGGTCACCCCGCGCAGGCTGGAGTCGCCCGCCGCGAGGTCGCCGATCTTTCGGGTGGCGGCCGTGCCGTCGGCGAAGGCGGTGAGCAGGAGCGCCCCGGCCGAGGTGTCGTGGCGGACGAGGTAGCCGTCGCCGAGCAGCACCTCGCCTGACGGGACGGGGATGTTCTTCTTCGCCGTACGGTCCCAGACGCCGGCCGCGGCCGTGGTGCCGCACGACCAGTAGATCCAACGGCCCACGACCTGGAGCTCCTGGGGGACGCAGGGGGCGCCGGTGCTCACGGTGGCGGTCGCCTTGCCGGTCTTGAGGTCCTTGGCGGTGACCGTGCCGGCGGCGGCGCCCGGCGTCCACAGCTCGGTTCCCCACACCGAGGCGGCCGTGACCGCACGCGTGAGGATGGGCCGAAGGTCGGTGTACACGCCGAGGTCGCCCACGTATTGCCGGGCGGGGGAGGAGCCGTTGACGACTGCGTAGCGGCCGGTGATGTCCAGGACGCTGCCGGCGGTCGAGGGGAGGTAGAAGAAGCCCGACGTGTCGGAGTGGTCGATGGAACCCACGGACGAACCGCCGTCGGGGTCGCCGCCGGCGAGGAACTCCACCGCGCGGCCGTCACCGGTGGCGTACGGGCCTGCCTGCTGGTGCTTCCAGGTCCGCCAGACCGGCGTGCCCGGTGTTCCGTCGGCGGAGACCGGGCGGGTGTAGTAGGCGTTCAGGAAGCTGCTGTCGGCCTCGTCGGTGGCCAGGGTGCCGTTCTGCAGGGAGAGGCGGTCGATCCTGGCGGCGGCCGGCGGCACGGCGGTCACCTCCGTCAGGGTCGGCGTGTCCGCGCCCGTGTCGGTGACCTTGCGTACCGCCCAGTGGCCGGAGTCCGCGCCTCCCACGGCCAGCAGGCCGCCGTCCGGGGTCGGCGTGAGCGAGGTGCCCGCGTGCCGGAGGAGGGTGACCGGGTCGCCGCCCGCGAGGGGGACGGCGCTCAGCGGCTCGCCGGACTTGTCGACGAGGTTGCCGGGCTGCGACGGCACGGAACGGGCCACCACCAGCCAGCGGCCGGCGACGCCCAGCTGCGGAGTGCCCTCGGTGCCGGGCAGCACGACCGTGGTCTCGGGGGCGGACAGGTCGGCCCGGTCCAGGACGTGCGCCGTGGCGCCGTACGCGTACCAGACCAGCCGGTCGGCGCTCAGGGCGACCGTGGTCGGCGCGGCGGCCACCGTCACGTCGGCGGTGACCTTCGCCCCGGCCAGGTCGACCAGCGCCAGGTGACGCGTGCTGCCGAGCATGTAGCTGAGGACGGCCGTGCCGCTGTCGCCGCCCAGGACGGTGAAGTTGGCGGTGATGCCGGTCGGCCAGCCGTCGACGAGGGTGCCGTCGGCCGGTGCGTCGGCGCCGTACAGCCACAGCACACGGTTTCCGTCGGCGTCCCGCGCCTGGGTCAGCACATGGGTGCCGTAGGTGGCCCAGTACGTGCCGTGGGTGATCGCGACGTCCGTGGTGGTGCCGGCGGCCATGTCCCTGAGGACGACCTTCCCGGTACGCGAGACGACCTCGGTCACGATGTCGGACGACGATCCGAGGTAGCCGGGGATGGCGGCCTGCGAGAGGGCACCCAGCTCGGTCGTCGTACCGGTGCCGTACGACGTCCACAGCAAGCCGGAACGGCCCTCCTGGGCATGCAGATAGCCGCTCGGGCCTGCGGAGTGGATGAGGTCCCGGCGTGGGATGTAGCGGTCCGACTGGAAGACCTTCTCCGCCGGGGGAGGGGCGCCGGCGCTCCCGTCCGCGGCCGCCGGTGCGGCGATCGGGAAGGGGCCGGTGGTCACGGCGAGGACCGCGAGCGCGGCGACGACGAGACGGGCGGGGATACGGCGGGCCACACGGCCTCCAGGATGAGGAGAAGGCATCGGAATCAGTTCGGTGGGTCGGCCACGCGCGGATGACGTCACCACGGAACAACTCCTTCGCACGGCGGACAGGGCAGATACGAGATCTGCGACCACCCGTGCCTGCAGCAGTCCGCGGCCGGACGACGGTCAGGACGGTCGGCGGCAGACATGCGGCGGTGATGTTCGCTCCCCCGGCACAGAACGTACACAGAGAGGGCCGAAAACACACACCAGGTTTTTATCGCATTGGCAAAATGTTCTGAGAGCCGGTCAATTCGGTTCCTGGCCTGCGGTCCTGACTCCCGTCCTGGATCACGCCGACAGCGCCCTTGCCTGGAGGCGCAGAGGGCGCCGGCCTTTCGGAGCGGTGGTGACCGCGGTTCAGCCCAGTTGCTTCACCGTACTGGTGCAGTACCCGCTCGAACGAAGCGCCGTGGCGATCCGCGATGCTGTCACCGGCGCCGTGCGGTTCACCCAGGCCCCCTCGAACACTGCATCCGGCCGATCGTCCATTTCAGTGGGACGGGGTTTGGGTGACCGTGCGACCGGGGTGGCAGGGGCGGGTCAGAGGCCGCCGGTGTTGAGCAGCCGGTCGGGGGTGTCGGGGCGGACGCCGTGTACGACGCCGCGGGTGGCCGTGTGGTCGAGCCAGACGTGGACTTCGTTGGCGGTGGCGTGGGGGTGTGCCGACAGGTACAACGCGATCACGCCGGTCGCATGCGGTGCGGCCCAGGACGTGGCGCCGTCGTTCTGCGTGGTCGTGCCGCCGCCGGCGAGGGCGGCGGTCACCTTCTGGCCGGGGGCGTACAGGTCCACGCACCGTCCGTACCCCGATCCGTAGGAGCCGCCGTCGCTCCACGCGCGGTCGTTGGAGGTGGAGGCCGCCACGACGATCGTGCCCGGCACGCCGGCCGGGGAGTGCTTGCAGGCGTCGTCATGGTAGTTGCCGGCCGACACCACCGTCGGGATCCCCGCGTCGATCATCTTCTTCACGGCGGACTCCAGGGCCGCCGACCGGTGGTCGAGGTTGAGCGACATGTTCACCACCGCAGGCTTCTGGGCGTGCGCGGTGACCCAGTTGACCGACTTCACCAGGGCCGCCTCGGCCGCCGCAGGGGAGCCCCCGCCCTCGCTCTCGCACAGGATGCCCTGCACCCGTACGAGCTCCGCCTTGGGCGCCACCCCGTACTTCGCCCCGCCGATGATGCCCGCGACGAACGTACCGTGGCCGGTCCCCTCCTCGTTGAAGCAGTCACCGGAGTCCTTGAGGCCCACGAAGTCGGCGCCGAGGTGGGCGCGTCCGCCGAACTCCTTGTGGGCGATGTCCATCCCGGTGTCGATCACATAGACGTGCACGCCCTTGCCCGTGGCGGTGGTGGTGAATTTCCCGTTCAGCGGCCGCGACCGCTGATCCAGAATGTCCAGGTTCCACGGGACGTGCCGGGTGATGGGCGACGCCGCGGCCTGGGCAATCCCGGACAACTTTCCCACGGTGCCGGGAGTTGTCGGCGCCGAGCCGGACGAGGCCATGTCCGCGGAGGGCCCCACGGGCTCCCCCTTCCCCTGCGCGGCGAGAGTCCCGCCGCTCTCCCCGGCCGCCGCGCCGGCATCCCCGCCGCAGGCCGAGGCCCCCAGCAGCGTCACCATGGCCGCCGCCATGAGACCGGCCTTCGTCACGTTCCGCGTCACAACGTCCCCCCACATGCCCGTTTCGCACACAGTCAGCGCACAAGACGACCACAGGGGGCGCGCGGTTGCAGCAGGGTGCGGGTGGGATGGTTCACCCGCTCGCCGGACATGATCCCGGTGGCGGGTCGGCCTCATAGCCCGACGGGACGGGCCCCCGCATGTGCGGCTCGCCGCCGCGGGTGTCCGGCGAGGGCCACCACGGCTGATCACCCCCGGGGTACAGGTACACCGTCGCGCCGGTCGCCTCGATCTCCTCACGGAACGCGGGCGAGCTGTGGTACGTGACGGCGTGGCCGCGCCGGACGGGTTCGGCCACGACCGGCAGCGTCGGGTTGACATGCCCGTGCATGCCGATGCTGAGGAACGCGATGGTGCTCACAGGTCGGCCTCCGCCGTGGAAGAAATTGACGCCTCGTCCGGGCCTGCCGAGGCCGCCGAGGATTCGTCGACCCGATACAGCCCCGGCCCACTGATGCGCAGCCCGTCCAGAAAGCGCTCCGCCGTGGTGCACGCGGTGCTGATCAGTCGCTGTGACTGGCCGAAGTCCCACGGTGCGGGCCAGGTCTCGATGCCGGTCGGCAGCACCGCGGTCGGGATGTACTGGGACACCTCGTGCAGGTCACGTTCGATCTGGTGGTGCAACATCAGCAGTCCGGCCCTGGCGGCGATCGCGCCGGCACGTCGGCGCGGAACGGTGCCGCGCAACGGCGAGCTCTCCGGCCCGGTTGCCACCACCAAGCCGGCCGCCCCGGCTTGCTGGGTCGGCAGCACCGGGACGTAGGCGACCAGTCTGCCGTCGACGAGGGTCCGGTCGGCACGCCTCACTGGGGGCAGCATCCCGGGAATGGCCGCGCCGGCCGGCAGCGCGGACTCCAGATCTCCCTGGTCGAGCAGCACCCCGGCGCCGGTGAGGGCACCCACCGAGGTTCCGATGATCATGTCCGGGAGGAACCCGTGGCGCTCCAGCGCGTACCCGACACCGATATGCGCCCGCTCCGAGCACGCCACCGGCGCCCACCACCACGGCCACGGGACGGGGAAGGGTGCGCAGACCCGCCGTTGCGGGGATTCCCCTCATGATCCACCTTTCTCGCCGTGGGCACCGAATCGGACTGGTTCTCCCCATAGGACCGGGCTGCCACACGATGTGTGACACCGTTGGGCGTTGGCTTTCCCGGACGACACGGTTGTCCGGTGCTCAGTGTCAGTGGTGCATGAGCAGCATGATGGCCGTGCCCATCGCCGTCGATCCGTGCCAGAAGCGGTCGCACGGCCCGCCGAGGTCGGTGTTGCCCACACTGCCCGGAGCCCCGCGCAGTGTGGGCATGTCCCGGGTCAGCGACTGGAGAGCGTAGGCCAGTAGACACAGCGTCAGCACGCCGGTGACCGTGTCGTCGGTCTGCGCGTCCGTGACGCCGCCGTGCCGCACCGGCATCCACGCCATGGCGGCCATGCCGATCGCGTGGGGTGACCTGCGTACAAGGCCGGCCGATTCGCGGCCACGGCGGCTGACAACAGCGGTCAACGGGAACCACAGCGCCGCGGTGGCGAAGAAGAAGGCCGTCCGCCCCGGCGGCGGCTCTTCGCCGATCGGGTGCCACGGCATCACTGCCGTGGCCGACGCCATGACGGTGTGCAGGAGCGTGTCGCCACGGCCGAGCCATCCGGAGCCTCGTGTCAGCACGGTCTGGCGCAGCGCGTGAACGGCCGCGGCGGCGAACAGCGCTGTCAGCATGCCGTTCACGACGTCAGTGGCGCTCATGCCGCACCGTGCCCTCCCACAGAGCGGACGGTCTCTTCGTTACCGGCCGGCAGGGGGCGGGTCAGTCGGTGGGCCGTGGGGCGCGGAGATGGGCCCGCTGGGCCAGTTCCTCCTCCTCGACCAGTTCGAGCATGGGCTTGCCCGGCGCGCACAGCATCGTCACGACGAACCGGGTGCGTGTGTCGGGCAGCGCGTTGCCGTCCTGGTAGTGGATCGCGTCGCCGCCCGGCTCCCAGAACGTCCCGCCCGCCCTGACCACGCGCTCGGGCTCGCCCTCCAGCTCGAAACGGACGGCGCCCTCGACGACGTAGCCGAACGCCGGCCCCGAGTGGCGGTGGGGCGGGGTTCCCGGATCTCCGGGCTCCCACTCGACGAAGATGGTCATCGCCGACGCGCCCTCGGGGACGGTGAGCGGAGCGGTGTCCTGCAGCAGGTTCGCCGCCGTCTTCCAACCCTCCGACCGGGTCTGCACTCCGGCCCCCTGCGCTGAGTTCTTGTCCGACATGTGTCGGCCCTCCCTTGGATTCACACCCGGCCATGACCGCCATGGCCGTCTCTCCAGTGATGACCGGGCTCCGGACGGATCTGTGACACCCGAGACCACATCAGTGTCACAACATTGGTATGAGCCCTGTCCTAGGTGTTGTGGGGGACCGACATCGCCGTCACCTCACGAAGCCATCAGCGGGGTCACCGACCCCTCGACGGGAAGGGGCCCGGAATGCGAGTCGTTGTAGCAGGAGCCACCGGTCTGATCGGTTCCAGGACGGTCGCCAGGCTTCGGGACCACGGGGTGGAGGTCGTGCGCGTGTCACGCCGTGAGGGCGTCGACGTCACGACCGGGAAGGGCCTCGACGAGGCCATGCACGGCGCCGATGTGGTGGTGGACGTGACCGACACGCCGTCCCGCGGGGAGCTGGAGAGCCTGGAGTTCTTCGGCACGGCGACCCGCAACCTGCTGGAGGCCGCGGCGAGGGCGGGCGCCGAACATCACGTGATCCTTGCCATCCTGGGGGCCGCTGCAGTTGGACGGTTTCCGGCGGGAGGCCGACGGCCATGGACTGCCAGGGCCATCCACTGGGCGCTGAACGCACAGGAGTTGCTGCTGCCCCAGCGGGGGCGTCCGTGCCGACGTCTGGTCGGTGACCTCCTGGACGGAACTGCCCCGCGACGCGCTGGACGCCGACCGGGCGCTGCTGCGGGGCGAGGAACGCGTCCCCCATGTGACGGCGGCGCCGGCGGACGCGCCCGGACCGGTGCCGGCGGTCAGCGACTGGATACGGCAGGTACCCGACCAGATCAGCCAGTGGGTCGGTCACGACTACGCGTCGCTGAGCACGGACGGTTCCGGGCTGTCGGACACCCGGGACGTCGCACGGCGCTGCTTCCGCGTGGACGCCGAGTCGATCGTCGTCGCCGCCCTGGACCGGCCGGCGCGAGCCGGCGCGGTCCCGTCGGAAGCGGTCGGGCAGGCCCGCGAGTGGTACCGATGGCGCGGGTGACCATCGTCGACCCGCCGCCGGTCGAGTTTCCTGGGCGGCAGCGGGACGCCTATGCGATCAGTGCGGAGCTCTACGACGTTCTGCAGGCGGAGCGGGACGAGTTCCGCGTGCGCTCGCTCTACCGCGACGACGTCCGAAGGGCCCGGGTCGGTGTGCTGGACGTCGGCGCGGACACCGGTCGGGTCACGCTGATGAGTCTCCTGGAGTCAAGGGTCCCCGTGCACGCGGTGGAGCCGGCCCGGTCGATGCGTACCCCGCTGATGACGCGCCTGGCGTTCTTGGGCGCGGCGTTCACGACGCGGGTGACCGTGCACCCGCAGGCGCTCGACGAGACGGGCTGCACGGGGTCGCGGACGTGGCCGTGTGCCACAACACCGTCGCCTGTCTGCACCCGACCTCGCGCCGGGCACTGTGGCCGGCCGTCGCCGAGACGCTCGTGCCCACAGGGGTGCTGCTCGTCCAGCTCCCACCGGCTCGCCTGCCGCGTCACAGGACCACCCATGTGCTGCCGACCCGGACGGTCGGCCGACACGAGTACGGGGACCGCTGGACGTCGGCCGACGCCGACCGGATCCGGGCGCGGTTCGACTACTGGGTGCGCGGTGACGGGCGCGTGCCGCGCCGGCACGACGAGACGTTCTGGATGTGGCCGACCCGTGCGCAGATGACCGCGGAACTGGAGGAGGAGGAAGGCTTCGTCGCGCTGCCCCAACGACCGGACCCGTCCGTACTGGCCGTACGACTGGCACGACCCTGACGTGCTCCGCCCGGTTGCGACCCCGCCCGCATACCATGGGCGAGCGTCTGGGCGAACGGGTCGGAACTGAAGGCGGCACACATGGGTATGGGGGACGGCACGGACGCCCTCGACGAGGCGACGAAGGTGTTCATGACGGTGCGGCCCCAGCTCTACGGCATCGCCTACCGCGTCCTCGGCAGCACCGCGGAGGCCGAGGACATCCTCCAGGAGGCGTGGCTGCGCTGGCAGCACACCGACCGCGGCGCGGTCCGCGAGCCCAAGGCGTTCCTCGCCACCGTCACTGCCCGGCTGGCGATCAACCTCGCCCAGTCCGCCCGGGTACGGCGCGAGTCGTACATCGGTCCCTGGCTGCCGGAGCCGATCGACACGCGCGCCGATCCGCAGTTGGGCGCCGAGCGGGCCGAGGCGCTCGACCTGGCGGTTCTCTTCCTCCTGGAGAAACTGAACCCCGTGGAGCGGGCCGCCTATGTGCTGCGGGAAGCCTTCGACTACCCGTACCAGCAGATCGCGGACATGCTGGAGACCAGCGAGACCAACACGCGCCAGCTGGTGAGCCGCGCGCGCAAGCGCATCTCCTCGGAGCGCCGCAAGCCCGTCGGCCCCGCCGAGCACCGACGGCTGATGGAGGTGTTCCTCACCGCGGCACAGACCGGCGACCTGGCCGTGCTGGAGGACATCCTCACCGAGGACGTGGTGAGCTACACCGACGGGAACGGGTTGCGCGGGGCGTCCCGGATTCCGGTCGTCGGCCCGGTGCACGTCTCCAGGTATCTCGCTGCCTTCGGCCCGCGCTTCTGGCCGCACAAGGAGATCGAGTGGGTCGAGGCCAACGGCGCGCCGGCCGCTCTCGTCTCGGACGGTGGGACGGCCGTGGTCCTGCTGACCCTCGACATCTCGGAGCGCGGCATCGAGCGGGCCATGTGGGTCATGAACCCGGAGAAACTGACACCTTACGTGGCATCGCTGGGCACCTGAACGGGCCGGGTCGTCACACCACCGGGCGCTCGTCGGTCAACCAGTGGTCCGAGACCCCGCACACAGAGGTGCGCTCGATGACCGAACCGTCCCAGCCGCCCGACCTGTCCGCCGAGAAGGACTTCGACGGGGACTCCTTCGCTCCCCTGTACACCACCACGGTGACCGTGACCGGCGGGACGGCGTCCCACGGGAGAGCTTCGGGGAGGGCCCGCTCGGACGACGGAATCCCGACCTGGGCCTGCGCCTCCCCGCCGAACTGGGCGGAGACGGCCGGGGGACCAACCTCGAGCAGCTGTTCGCCGCCGGGTTCGCGGCCTGTTTCCACGGCGCGCTGAGCCTAGTCGCACGCCAGGCCGCGCTCGACCCCGCCGGGATTTCCGTCGAGACGACCGTGGCGTTCGGACGCAGTCCGCAGGACGGCGGCTACGTCCTGCACCTCGACCTGGTCGTCGACTGGCCGGGTGTCGCCCCCGGCGTCGCCACTGCGCTCATGCGGCGGGCCGACGCACTGTGCCCCTACGCGAGGATGGCCTGGCACGGCACGCCGACCACCATCACGCCGGCCTCCTGAAGCCCGGTCGGTGTCACAGATCGCGGGACTGCCCGGTCGTACTGGATGAAGACCCCAGTGATGGGAGTGGACCGTGGCTGTCACCGAACAACGTCTCGCCACCATGGTGCTGGTGATCGGCACCGGAGGTGCCGGTCTGCGCGCGGCGGTCGAACTGGCCGAGGCCGGCATCGACGTTCTCGCGGTGGGCAAGCGCCCCAAGGAGGACGCCCATACGGCACTGGCGACCGGCGGCATCAACGCGGCACTGGCCACCATGGACCCGGAGGACAGCTGGCAGCAGCACGCCGCCGACACCCTCAAGGAGAGCTACCTGCTCGCCGATCCCCGCACGGTGGAGATCGTCACCCAGGGCGCCGCCCGGGGCATCGACGACCTGGAGCGCTACGGCATGGCCTTCGCCCGGGAGGAGGACGGCCGGATCTCGCAGCGTTTCTTCGGCGCGCACAAGTTCCGGCGGACCGCGTTCGCCGGTGACTACACCGGCCTGGAGATCCAACGCACGCTGATCAGACGTGCCGAACAGCTCGACATTCCCGTGCTGGAGGGGGTGTACATCACCCGGCTGCTGGTGCACGAGGGCGCCGTGTTCGGCGCCTACGGCTTCGACCTCACCAGCGGCAGGCGCTACCTGATCCACGCCGACGCGGTCATCCTCGCGGCGGGCGGCCACACCCGTATCTGGCGGCGCACCTCCTCGCGGCGCGACGAGAACACGGGCGACTCCTTCCGCCTGGCCGTGGAGGCCGGGGCCGCGGTGGGCCTGCCCGGCTGCGGGACGCCGAGCTGGTGCAGTTCCACCCGTCCGGGATCATCGAGCCGGAGAACGCGGCCGGCACCCTGGTCAGCGAGGCCGCCCGGGGCGAGGGCGGGATCCTGCGCAACGCGCTCGGGGAACGCTTCATGGCCCGCTACGACCCCGAGCGCATGGAGCTGTCCACCCGCGACCGCGTGGCCCTGGCCGCGTACACGGAGATCAAGGAAGGTCGCGGCACGCCCAAGGGAGGTGTGTGGCTCGACGTCTCGCACCTGCCCCGGCAGACGATCATGACGCGGCTGCCCCGCGTCTACCAGACCCTGCTGGACCTGCAGATGCTGGACATCACCCGCGAGCCGATCGAGATCGCGCCGACCGCGCACTACTCGATGGGCGGGGTGTGGGTGCGTCCGGAGGACCACAGCACCGACGTGCGCGGCCTGTACGCCATCGGTGAGGCGTCGAGCGGGCTGCACGGCGCCAACCGCCTCGGCGGCAACAGCCTCATCGAGCTGCTGGTCTACGGCCGCCTCACTGGCCGGGCGGCCGCCGCCTACTCGCAGTCCCTCACGGCGCAGCCACGGTCGGCGTCGGCCATCGCGCAGGCCCGCACGGAGATCGACGAACTCCTCGCCGCCGACGGACCGGAGAACGTCCGAGCCCTGCAACGCGCGATCCGCGACACCATGACCGAACACGCCGGGGTCGTGCGCGACGAAGACGGCCTGCGGGCGGGGCTGGCGGAACTCGCGGTGATCGAGAAGCGGATGGCGGACGTCGGTATCCACCCGGACATCGCCGGTTACCAGGACCTCGCGCACGCCTTCGACCTCAAGTCCGCCGCGCTCGCGGCCCGGGCCACCCTCGAATCCGCGCTGGAGCGCCGCGAGACGCGTGGCTGTCACAACCGCAGCGACTACCCCGGCCTGGATTCCGCTCTGCAGGTGAATCTCGTGTGGTCCCCGACGACGGGTGTCACCCGCGAAGGAATTCCGGCCGTCCCCGACGAGATTTCCCCCCTCATGGAGGAAGTCTCGACCACGGGAAAACTGGTCGAATAGAAGTCGAGCAGCAGGTGTCACAAACAGACCCGGTGCCCGGTCTCTACTGATACAGGCATCAGGCAAACCCGAAAGGAATTCCGTCATGAAGGTCGTAGTGATCGGTGGAACCGGGCTCATCGGCTCGAAGGTGGTCGCCGGGCTCGGCGAGCACGGGCACGAGGCGGTCGCGGCATCGCCCAACACCGGCGTCAACACGCTGACGGGCGAGGGGCTGGCCGACGTCCTGCAGGGGGCGTCGGTGGTGGTCGACGTGTCGAACTCGCCCTCGTTCGAGGACGAGGCCGTCATGGAGTTCTTCCGCACCTCGACGACCAACCTGCTGAAGGCCGAGAGCCAGGCCGGCGTGGCGCATCACGTGGCACTGTCCGTGGTCGGCACCGACCGCCTCCAGGGCAGCGGGTACTTCCGCGCCAAGCAGGTCCAGGAAGACCTGATCAAGGCGTCCGGCAACCCCTACTCCATCGTCCACGCCACCCAGTTCTTCGAGTTCGCGAAGGGCCTCGCCGACGGGGTCACCCAGGGGGACACCGTGCACCTGCCCGATGCCAGGATCCAGCCCATCGTCTCCGACGACGTGGCCGCGGCCGTCGCCCGCACCGCGGTCGGCGCACCGGTGGACGGCGTGGTGGAGGTCGGCGGCCCCGACGTGTTCCAGCTGGAGGAGTTCATCCGCATGGGGCTGACCGCCCTGAACGACCCGCGCAAGATCGTCACGGATCCGCAGGCGACGTACTGGGGCGCCCCGCTGCAGGAGAACACGCTCCTGCCCGGCCCGGACGCGCACATCGCCGGGACCCGGTTCGCCGACTGGCTTGCCCAGCAGAAGTAATTCCTCGGGGTGGCCCTCACCGAAAGGAGAGGGCCACCTTTAAGTCCTTTGCGTTGTTCACACGTAAAGTCATGGAGGCATGATGTCCCTGATCGATGAGTACCGCGTCGATGAGTACCGCGTCGACCTCGCTGCCACCTTCGTATCGCTGACCGAAGAAGCCGCCGACCTTCGTACCCGGGTCACGGAACTGCGCCAGGAACTCGCGGACCTCGGCGAGCGCATGAACGTCCTCTCGACCGCACTGAGGTCGACGAGATCCTGATCCAGCCCCTGCCCGGACTTGCCGACATGTGTTGACGACGCTGAGGTGCAGGGTCTCGGCGATCCGGTCGTACGGGTAGCCGAACCCCTCCCTCAGGACGTACGCGGCACGTTGCCTCGGAGTCAGGGTCTCCATCAGCAGGAGGACCGCTCGCTCCACGGCGTCCTGGCGCTCGGCCACCGCCTCGGGGTTCGCGTCGCAGTCCATCCGCTCGGGGAACGAGGGACCGACGCAGGACTCCCGGCGTTTCCAGGCGGACTGGACAACGTTGATGGCCAGCCGGACGGTGGTCGTCCTGAGCAGTGCCGACGGGTTGGAGACAGCCGTGCGGTCGGCGCCCTGCCACCGCAGCCATGTCTCCTGGATGACGTCCTCGGCCTCGTGGGCGTTCCCGAGAATCTGCCGGGCGAGGGCGAGCAGTCCGGGCCTGGCCCGTACGAACACCCAGGTCGCGTCGTCCAGCGCGGTGACGGACGTGCCCGCCGTCTCCCGGCTCTGCCTGGTTTCGGTCAGATGTGCGTCCATGTCCGGCTCCTCTGCTTCGTGGGTCAGCAGCTCGAAGGGCGGCCGGCACCAATGTCGCGCCCGAGGGCGGTCAGGCGCGCCCTTGGAAGGCCGTAGGGGACTGCGTGGTCGTGCCGTGGGAGGTCCGTGGCCGGCTCGTCCGGACCGTCGTTCCGGGCGGCGCTCGATCCACCACGTTCGGTCAAAGCCGAAAGTTCTCGCTTTCGCCGCCGCTTACCCTGGATCAGGTTCGCCTCGGTCGCACCACGGCCGCAGTGATCCGGCAACGCACCGGCCGACGGGCCGGGCGCAGCAACGTCCTGGTCCTGCGCGGTGAAGCGGGGATCGGGAAGAGCGAGCTGCTGAAGTACCTGCTGGGGCGTGCCACCGGATGCCGTACCGTCAGCGCTGTCGGCGTCCAGTCCGAGATGGAGCTCTCCTACGCGGGCCTGCACCAGCTCTGCGCGCCACTGCTGTCGGGACTCGACAACCTCCCGGTACCGCAGCGCGACGCACTGGGCACGGCGTTCGGGCTGCACACCGGGACCACACCCGACCGGTTCCTGGTGGGTCTGGCCACGCTGAGCCTCCTCTCGGACGCCGCCGGGACTCAGCCGCTGGTCTGCGTCGTCGACGACGCGCAGTGGCTGGACCGCGTCTCCGCGCAGACAGGAAGGCCGCAGGACTCAGTACCACCGAGCGGTCGGTCTTCTGCCAGCGCAGCCATACCTCCTGGACCACGTCCTCGGCCTCCACCGTGCTGCCGAGTATGCGGTAGGCGATTCCGAAGAGCCGCCCGCGGTGGTGTACGAAGACGGCGACAGCGTCCTCAAGGTCGTCAGGTGTGGTGGGGGACGGTTCGATACGCATGATCCATTGGCCTCCGTTGCTACGGTCATCCGCTGCATGGACCGTGACCGACCGGCGCTTGTGACAGCAATGGACGATGTGTTTTCACGGGACCTGCGAAATGCCACTGTTCGAGACACTGAGATGCTCTGTGTGACACCCGAAGCACTGCATATGATGTGGACAAGGGTTGAGGAGGGGAGGGAACCGATGGTCTCCGCGAGCCGAACGGCACACAGCATCGAGGTCACCGCCGAGGGCCTTCAGGAGGAACTGGCCCGGCTGCAGTTCCAGAAGCAGGCGCTGGAAAGGGAGTTGGCGGCGGTCGTGGCACATCTTGGCTCGGTACAGCGGGCCCTCGGCGCTCTTGAGAGCGCGCTGGTCACGCCGGCCGCCGCCGCTCGGACGGACGAGTACACCGCGCCCGGTGCCTCGCGGACGGACGCCGAAGCGGACAAGCAGTACGGAAAGCTCACCGAGCAGATCCTGGCGTACTTCGCCAAGGTCGGTGACGTCGAGGTACGAGCCCGTGACGTCGCGGCGGCGCTCGGTCGTGACGCCGACAGCGGAAGCATCAACGCGGTCCGCAGCACACTCGACCGCCTCGTCGCCTCCTCCCGCGTCCAGCGCGCCGGCAGGGGCCTGTATCGCACCGGGCGTTCCTAACCTCACGGGGCAATACACCTAGCGCACGGCGGTCACCGCGACGAGCCGAGGATCACCCCCCTCCACGCGCGCGGCGAAGTCCGCGACGCGGCGGAGTGCCGCTCCCCTGTGAGCCTCCCGGTACAGGAAGCCCTCGATGTCGGGCAGGCCGCGCGCGGCCTCCTCGCGTGCGGCCATGGCGTACCCCCGAGGGAAACGAGAACCCCATATGGTCATGCTGTGCTGCCTTCCTCGGCGCGGCCGGCACTCGGGTTCTGCGTCCGCCCACCCGTGACGAAGGCGTCCCGCGGGTACGACTTGAGCATCGCCGTCGCCAGCGACAGCAGTGACATGCCGAGGCGAAGGAGAGCGTCGTGCCGGCCACCGCCTTCGGGATGCCGGCGCGGTTCCGAGCCGCGTCAATGAAGTGTGATGGCCCTCTCGGGGCAGCTCGTCGCCGCGGTGCGCGCCGCCTGCTCCAGTCGTTGAGGCACCTCGGGCTGTTGGGCCGTGGCGTAACCGTCGTCGCTGAGATCGAACACCTCGGGGCACAGGGCGGAGCAGACGCCGTGGCCGCGGCAGCGGTCCTCGTCGACGGTGACGTTCATCGCGGGCTCCCCTCGGTGCGGGTGCACTCCAGTTGGAGATGGGTCAGGCCGCGCAGGATGTACGTCGGCACGTAGTGGTAGCGGCGCGCCTCGGCGGGACCGTGTACGCGTTCCGAGATTCTGATGTCCGCCGTGCGCTCCAGAAGGCGCTCGATACCGACGCGTGCCTCGGCGCGGGCCAGTGGCGCGCCGGGGCAGGTGTGGATGCCGCGACCGAAGGCAATGTGGTGGCGGGCGTTCGGGCGGGCGGGGTCGAAGGTCGCAGGGTCCTCGAAACGGCGCGGGTCGCGGTTGGCCGCCCCGTTCACCACCATCAGCGTGGTGCCGGCCGGGATGTCGACGCCGCCCACCGTGGTGGCGGTACGGGAGAGCCGGAAGTCCCCCTTCACCGGACTCTCCATGCGGAGCGTCTCCTCGACGAAGTTGGGGATGCGGTCGGGTTCCGTGCGCAACAGGTCCTGGATGTCGGGTCGTTCGGCGATGATCTTGAGTGTGGAACTGAGCAGCCGGACGGTGGTCTCCTGACCGGCCGAGAACAGGTTGGTGGCCACCCGCACGGCGTCGGCGACCTCGGGCAGGGAACCGTCAGGGAACGAGGCGGTGGCCAGACCGGTCAGGACGTCGTCACGCGGTTCCCGGCGCCGGTCCTCGATGTAGTGCGTGAACCGCCCGTAGAGGAACTCCAGCGGAGAGTGGGCCAGGGTGTCCTCACCGGTGCTGCCGATGCCGGCCCCGGCCTGCGGCCGGCGCTGGAGCCGGTCGAGGAACTCCTCGCGGTCCTCCTCGGGCACGCCGAGCAGATCGGCGATGACGAGCAGCGTGAAGGGGCCGGCGAACTCACTGATGAACTCGCCCTCCGGACGCGCCAGGAAGGTGTCCAGCATGCGGTCGGCGATCTCCTGGACGGCCGCCTCGTTCTCCTTCAGGCGCTTCGGTGTGATCAGCCGCATCAGCAGCGCGCGGTGCGCGGTGTGCACGGGCGGGTCGAGGGTCGGCAGTTGGTCACTCATGGGGAGCTCATCGCGGTGCCGCGCGATGAGCTCGCTGACGTCGTCGCCTTCGAGCGGGACCGGGAAGCCGGGGAAGGGGCCGGTCACCGACAGGCACGACGAGAAGGTCTGCGCGTCCTGGGTCACCTGGACCGCCTCGTCGTACCCCGTCACCATCACCACGCCGTGGTGGGGTTCGCGGCGCACAGGGCACCGCGCGCGCAGGCCGTCGAGGTAGGGGTAGGGATCTGCGATCAGTCCGTCGTCCCGGAAGAAGTCGATCGCGTCGATGTCGTCGGACGGCTCTTCGTAGGGCGCCACGGCCCGCCTCCTTCGTTCCGCAGGAACAGCACTTCCTCGTGAAGGCTGTTCTTGCCAATGAGAATTTAGTTCTCAATAAGGAAGATTGCTAGTTGCCTGGGGTGACATCGGCAGTCCGGCCGCGTCCACCGGCGCGCCGAGCTCGTCGACGAGTCCCCAGCGCAGGGCCTCGACCGCGTTCAGCGGGTCGCCGGTCAGGGCCAGGTAGGCAGTCCGTTCCCGGCCGATGCGGGCGGGCAGACTCGCCGTGCCGCCCGCGCCGGGGATCAGCCCCATGCCGATCTCGGGCAGCCGGATCACGGTGTCGGGCGAGGCCGTCACCCTCCCCGCGAAGGCGGCCAGTTCGATTCCGGCCCCCACGCAGGCGCCGTGCAGATGGACGCTTGCCTTGGCCGCGCAGCGCAACAGCAGCGCGGCTGGACTGCGCTCGACACGCACCCGGTGGGCCCGTGCCGGATCGGCCGACGTGCCGAACTCGGCGAGATCACCGCCGCTGCAGAAGGAGGCCCCGCTGCCGCGCAGGTCGACGCGGGTCACCGTGGGGTCCGCCACGGCGACCTCCAGGGCTTCGCACAGGGCGTCCCGGGTCGCGGCGTCGAAGGCGTTGTGCACGGCCGGGCGGTTGAGCGTGATGGTCAGCAGGCGGCCGGCCCGGGTGAGCTGGACGGGTTCGGCACCCGGGCGGGCGGTGCGGGGCCGTTTCGCGGCGAGCCACGCCCGGAAGTCCGGTCCAGCCTGGAGGGTGGAGTAGGCGAGAGACTCCACCACCAGCCGGTCGGACGGCGAAAGGGTGCGGCCCATGCGGAGCACCTGCACCAGCGTGAGGCAGGCGTCGGTGCGGGCGGCGACGATCTCCCGCAGTCGTCGGGCGGTGGCGTACGGATCGGCGCACCCGACCCAGGGGCGCGGCGGGTCGGGCGCGCCGGTGAGCAACACGTCGAACTCCCCGGCCGCTTCCCCGGGGTGGGCCGACACCGCAACCCGCACCGACGGCGCATCCGGCGGGGGAGGCGAGGTCGCGTGGTCGAGGTCGGCCAGCAGGAAGGGTGGTCCCATGGTGCTTGCAGTGTAATCTTGCCTCACCTCTTACGAGAAGGGGGTTCGCATTGTGAAGAATGCCGCTCTCGTAGCTGATTGGGCGGCCACCGTCGCCGGTCGGCTGGGGCCGCTGACCGCGGTGGCCGACGCCTTCACCGCCTTCACCGGCGTTCCGGTGGACCTGGCCGCCACGCTGTTCCAGCGGGCAGAGTCGGCCGGCTTCCGCACTCCCGCCAGGACCTCGGCAGGTGGCTCGTGCAGGCTCCTCGCCACCGCTGACGGCTGGGCGGCGGTCAACCTGGCCCGCCCCGACGACCACGCCACCCTGCCCGCTCTCCTCGGGCTCCTCGGCACCCCGCAGGCCGCACTGGAGACGGCCGCGCGCCGGACCACGGCAGCCGAACTCGCCTACGCGGCACAGAAGTTGGATATCGCCGCAGCAGTCCTCGGATCCGCCCGCGGTGGCCGTGCGCCGGTAAGCGCGGAACGGCACGGGCAGCCCGGACCGCGAGGGCTCGCCGGGCTGCGCGTCGTCGACCTGTCCGCGCTCTGGGCGGGGCCGCTGTGCGCACGGCTGCTGGGGCTGGCGGGCGCCCGGATCGTGAAGGTGGAGAGCACGACACGTCCGGACGGCGCCCGCTTCGGGCACCCGGACTTCTACCGCCGCCTGCACGAAGGTCACGAGAACCTGGTGCTGGACTTCTCCTCCGGTGCGCTCGCCGAGGTGATCGCGGACGCCGACGTGGTCGTCGAGGCTTCCCGTCCGCGGGCGCTGAGGCGACTCGGGGTGCGTGCGGAGGAGTTCCTCGCCGCCCGCCCCGGCCGGGTGTGGGTGAGCATCACCGGCTACGGCCGCGACGACGACCGGATCGCTTTCGGTGACGACGCGGCGGTCGCCGGCGGCCTGACAGGACAGGACCGGCACGGCGACCCGGTGTTCCTCGGCGACGCCCTCGCCGACCCTCTCACGGGCGTGTACGCCGCGCACGCAGCCGTCCGCTCCTTACGACAGGGCGGCGGCGAACTGCTGTCCGTGTCCATGGCGGCCTGCGCGGCCGCCCAGCAGAAGGCTCCGATCGCGTGCTGATCAGGGACGTGGAGGTAGCGGGGCGGGGCCGGGCGGACGTCCGCGTCGAGGGCGGCTTGATCGCCGAGATCGGGCGGGGGCTGCCCGGGCCCGCCGATGTCGACGGACGTGGCGGTGCGTTGCTGCCGGGACTGCACGACCATCACGTCCACCTGATGGCGATGGCGGCCGAGGCGGCGTCGGTGCCGGTCGGCCCCGCCGACGTACGCGGACGCGCCGGCCTCGCGGCGGCCCTGCGGAGCGGGGCGCCGGGGGAGTGGGTGCGGGCCGTCGGCTACTACGAGAGCGTCGCCGGGGACCTGGACCGGACGGCGCTGGACGCCCTCGTCCCCGACCGGCCGGTCCGGGTGCAGCACCGCAGCGGCACCATGTGGTTCCTCAACACCCTCGCCCTGCGGGCCGCCGGGTTGGACAGCGCCGACGGGCGCCTGTGGCGGGAGGACCAGCGCCTGCGCACCCTTCTGCCTCCCGTGCGGCTCGACCTGGCCGACGTCGGGCGCCGGGCCGCGCGGCGCGGCGTCACCGGTTTCACCAACGCCGACCCGCATCCCGCCGACGGCCTCGCCCAGACCCTGTCCGCCCTGCCCCAGCGGCTCCTCGTCATGGGCGTCGACCCGCCCGTGAAGCTCCTGCTCGACGACCGGACCCTGCCCGCACCCTCCGACCTCGCCGCCACCGTGACGGGCCTGCGGCCGTGGCCGGTCGCCGTGCACTGCGTCACCCGTGTGCAGCTGCTGGTGACGCTCCTCGCCCTTGAGGAAGCGGGCCCCGTGGCGGGCGACCGCATCGAGCACGGTTCCGTGATCCCGGCCGAGACCCTCCCATGGCTGAGGCGGCTCGGAGTGGTCGTCGTGACCCAGCCGCACTTCCCGGTCGAGCGGGCCGAGGCATACGCCACCGACGTGCACCCCGACGACCGGCCCCACCTCTACCGCTGCCAGAGCCTCGTCGCCGCCGGTATCCTCGTCGCCGCCGGAACCGACGCGCCGTACGGCACTCCCGACCCTTGGGCCGTCATGCGGGCGGCCGTCGCACGCGACGACGGGGAGGGCGTCATGCCGGGTACGGCGCTGAGACTCTTCCTGGGCAACCCCCACCGTCCCCACCGGCCGCGACAGGTGGCGGTCGGCTCGCCGGCCGACCTGTGCCTGCTCCACGTGCCCCTGCGGGCGGCACTCGACGCGCTGACGGCGGACGTCGTACGAGCCGCGTACGTGCGGGGCCGCCCGATCACCGAGTGAACCTGGAGAGACGAACCGCCCGCGGAAGCCGGCCCCGGGTGCTTCGTCACCGGCGCGAGGCGTTCCCGCTGACGTTCAGACGCTGTACCCGCCGTCCACCCCGAGGGCCTGCCCGGTGACGAACCCGGCCCGGTCCGAGGCGAGGAACGCGACCGCCTCCGCGATGTCCCTGGCCTGCCCGAACCGGCGCAGGGGGATGTTGCGGCGGGCCACGGCGAGGGCCTCCTCGTCGAGTTCGCCGTCCTTGATCAGCCGGGCCGCGATGCCGTCCGTGAGCATGCCGGGTGCCACGCAGTTGACGCGGACGCCGTAGCGGCCCTCCTCGGCGGCCAGCGCGCGGGCGACCGCCTCGACCGCCCCCTTGACGCCCGAGGACAGCCCGTCGCGGACCGGGTAGCGCCGTGTGGCCACGGTGGTGACGGCTACGACGGCGCCCCGGCTCTCGCGCAGCAGCGGCAGCGCGGGATGGACCAGGTTGTAGAACGCCACCGCGTCGGCCTCCAGTTGTGCGCGGTACCGGCTGGGCGAGACCTTGCTCAGATGGGTCATGGGCACATGCGGTCCGGCCGCGTAGACCAGCGTGTGCAGGCCGCCGCACCCGCGGACGGCCCGTGCCGTCTCCGTCTCGTCGGTCAGGTCCACCCGCAGGGCGGCGACGTTGCGGCCGTACGCCTTCACCTCCCGGACGAGAGCCTGCGCGGCCTCCTCGTTGGCGCGGTACGTGAACGTGATGTCGCTGCCGCGTTCGCCGAGCATGCGCACGATCGCGGCCCCGATGCCGCCGGTGCCGCCTGCGACGAAGGCGGTGCCCGGCCGGTGCGTGAAGTCGTCCATGTCTCACAACCCCAGGGACTTGGCGATGATGACCTTCATGACCTCGCTCGTCCCGGCGTAGATACGGGTGATGCGGGCGTCCGCGTACAGCCGGGAGATCGGGTACTCCACCATGTAGCCGTATCCCCCGAAGAGTTGAAGACACCGGTCGACGGCACGGGCCTGCATCTCGGTGCAGAAGAGCTTCACCTTCGCCGCGTCCGCTCCGGACAGCCGCCCCTCGGCCAGCTCCAGCACGGCCCGGTCGAGCACAGCCTGCGCCGCCTCGATCTCGGCGGCCACGGCGGCGAGTTCGAACTTGGTGTTCTGGAAGGACGCGACCGGCGTCCCGAAAACCCGGCGCTCCTTGACGTACGCGATCGTCGTGTCGAGCGCGGCCCGCGCCTGCGCGACCGACCCGACCGCGACCGTCATGCGTTCCTGGGGGAGGTTGTGCCGGAGATACGCGAAGGCGCGGCCCTCCTCCCCGAGCCGGTTGGCGGTCGGCACGCGGACCTCGTCGAAGGCCAGCTCCACGGTGTCCTGCGTCTTGATGCCCATCTTGTCCAGCATCCGGCCGCGCGTGAAGCCGGTCATGCCGTCCTCCACCACCAGCAGGGTGAGCCCCGCCCGGCGGTCGTCCGGGTCGGCCGAGGTGCGCGCCACCACGATCACCAGGTCGGCCAGCAGCCCGCCGGTGATGAACGTCTTCGCGCCGCTGAGGACGTAGCAGTCCCCGTCGCGCACGGCGGTCGTACGGATGCCGGCGAGGTCGGAGCCGGTACCCGGCTCGGTCATGGCGATCGCCGTCAGCAGCGCGCCGGAGGCCAGCCCGGGGAACCAGCGCCGGCGCTGCTCGTCGTCGGCGTAAGTGAGGAAGTAGGGCAGGACGACGTCGAGTTGGGTGCGGACGGTGCCGAGCGTGACCAGGGCGCGGGCCGCCTCCTCCTGGAGGACGACGTTGTAGCGGTAGTCGGGCTGCCCGCCCCCGCCGTACTCCTCCGGGACCGCCATGCCCAGCAGGCCCAGCGAGCCGAGCCGTTCGAAGAACGACCGGGGTAAACGCCCGGCCTTCTCCCACTCGGCGTAGTGCGGGACCACCTCCTTGGCCACAACGTCCCGGACCAGCTCCCGGAACGCCTCGTGATCGGCGGTGAAGACATCACGGCGCACGGCAACGTCCCCTGTCAGTCGGCGAGTTCGACGAGGGTGGCGTTCGCGGTGCCGCCGCCCTCGCACATGGTCTGCAGGCCGTGACGGATGCCCCGCTCCCGCATGTGGTGGATCATGCGGATCATCAGGACGGCCCCCGAGGCGCCGAGCGGATGGCCGAGAGCGATGGCGCCGCCGAGCGGGTTGAGCCGCTCCGGGTCGGCGCCGGTCTCGGCGAGCCAGGCGAGCGGAACGGGGGCGAAGGCCTCGTTCACCTCGAAGACCCCGACGTCCGACAGGGCAACGCCCGCCTTCCGCAGCACCTTCTCCGTCGCCGGGATTGGCCCGGTGAGCATCAGCACCGGGTCGGAGCCGACCACCGCGCCCGCTCGGAACCGCACGATCGGCGTCAGCCCCAACTCCCGCGCCCGGCCGGGGGTGGTGACCAGGACGGCCGCCGCTCCGTCGGAGATCTGCGAGGAGTTGCCCGCGTGGATCACTCCGTCCGCGACGAACGACGGCCTGAGCCCCGCGAGTGTCTCCACGCTGGTGCCCCGGCGGATGCCCTCGTCGGCACTCACCCCCGCCACCGGCACGATCTGCTCCTCGAAGGCCCCGCGGTCCTGCGCGGCAGCCGCCCGCTCGTGCGACAGCGCCGCGTACGCGTCCAGCCGCGTCCGCGACAAGCCCCACTTCTGCGCGATCTTCTCCGCCGAGATGCCCTGGTTGAAGGAGAAGTCCTGGTACCGGGACAGGACTTGAGGGCCGTACGGCGCTCCGCCCGCCCTCGCCGAGCCCAGCGGCACCCGGCTCATGACCTCCACCCCGCCCGCCACGACCACGTCCTGCTGCCCGGACAGGACCGCGTGCACGGCGAACTCCAGCGCCTGCTGGCTCGATCCGCAGGCCCGGTTGACCGTGGTCCCCGGGATGCTCTCGGGCCAGCCTGCCGCCAGCACCGCGTAGCGGCCGATGTTGCTCGACTGGTCACCGACCTGGGACACACAGCCCCAGATCACGTCGTCGACCGTCTCCGGGTCGACCCCGGCCCGCTCGGCCAGCGCGCTCAGCACCGCTCCGGACAGGTCGGCGGGGTGGATGCCCGCCAGCCCCCCGTTACGTCTGCCCACGGCGGTCCGGACCGCTGCCGCGATCACCGCTTCCCGTGTCACGTGTCGTCCTCCGATCGGCTCGGTACGGCCCAGCGGCCGGTGAAGAGTGGTTCACGGCGGCCGGCGAACGCGGTGTACGCCTCCTGGACGTCCGTCCCGGCGAAGTTCACGGCCTGTGCCCGCGCCTCGTTGGCCAGGGCGTCCCGCAGGGTGCGGTAACTGCCCTCGTTCAGCAGCGCCTTGGTCTGGGCGAGGGCGACGGGCGGACCCGCGGCCAGCCGGGCGGTCAGGTCGTCGACTAACGCGTCCACCGTCGCGGCGTCCGTCACCCAGGTCACCAGGCCCAGTGCCCGCGCCTCTTCGGCGTCGATGGTCTCCGCGAGCAGCGCGAGCCGTTTGGCCTGCTGCAGTCCGACGAGTCTGGGCAGCAGCCAGGAGCCGCCGCAGTCCGGGGACAGCCCGCGCCGCGCGAAGATCTGCGAGAACCGCGCCTCGGGGATGGCGACCACCAGATCGCAGCCCAGTGCCAGGTTCCAGCCCGCGCCCACCGCCGGCCCGGTCACCTTGGCGACGGTGGGTACGGGCAGTTCGTGCAGCAGCAGCGTCACCTCGGTCAGCGGCCGCATCCGGTACAGGGGGTGGACGGTGCTGACCTGCCGGGGGATGTCCGCGCCGGAGCAGAAGGCGCCGCCCGCACCGGTCAGGACGAGCGCCCGGACGCCAGCGTCGGAGGCGACCGCCGTGAGAGCGGCCCGCAGTGCCTCCCACAGCTCGGCATCGATGGCGTTCCTGCGGTGAGGCCGGTTCAGCGTCAGAGTCCGCACGCCACCGGAGTCACTCGTCAGCAGCACGCTCACCGGATCTCCCCCCGCGCCCGCAGGGCGGCGATCTCGCCCTGCGCGTACCCGAGTTCGGCCAGCACGGCGTCCGTGTGCTCGCCCAGCGCGGGAATCGCTCCCATCGGCGGGTCGTACCCGGTGACCACGGGCGGCGGCAGCAGCGCGGGCACCGGACCCGCGGGCGTGTCGACCTGCCGCCAGCGGTCGCGGGCGGCCAGGTGCGGGTGGGCGAGGACGTCGGTGACCGTGTTGTAGCGGGAGTTGCCGATCCCGGCCGCGTCGGCCCGCTCCTGGACATACGCCAGCTCGTGGTGTGCGCACCAGGCGCCGATCTCCTCGTCCAGGACCGCACGGTGCGCCACACGACCGGCGTTGGTGCGGAACCGCTCGTCGTCCGCCAGCTCGGGCCGGCCAAGCAACTCCCGTGCCAGCCGTCGCCATTCGCGGTCGTTCGTGGTCCCGAGCACGACGGTCCGCCCGTCGGCCGTGGGGTAGGCGCCGTAGGGAGACACGGCGGGTGAACCCATGCCGAGCGGCTGCTGCTCGATCCCCGAGTGCCGGGTGTACGTCAGCGGATAGCCCATCAGCTCGGTCATGGTGTCGAACAGGCTCACCGCCACCTGCCCGGGCCGCCTGGCGTACAGCAGCGAAAGCACCGACAGCGCCGCGTACAGGCCGCTGCACACGTCCGCCACCGGCGGGCCCGGTTTGGCCGGGGCTCCGGGGTGACCGGTCACCGAGCAGGCCCCCGACTCCGCCTGGACCAGCAGGTCGTAGGCGCGTTTGTGGGAGAGGGGCCCGCCGGGCCCGTACCCGTCGATCTCCACGGCGATCAGGTGCGGGTGGCGCACCTCCAGGTCGGTGGGGGACAGGCCCAGCTTGGCGGTGGTGCCGGGGGTGAGGTTGGAGACCAGGACGTCGGCGCGCTCCAGCAGCCGGTGCACGACCGCCTGCCCGGCGTCCGACTTCAGGTCCAGGGCCACCGACTCCTTGCCCCGGTTGACCCACACGAAGTGCGCCGCGAGGCCGCCGACCACGTCGTCGTAGTGGCGGGCGAAGTCGCCGCCCGCCGGGTTCTCCACCTTGATCACTCGGGCGCCGAAGTCGCCGAGTGTGCGCGTGCACATGGGAGCAGACACGGCCTGTTCCAGTGCCACGACCGTGATCCCCGCCAGGGGGCCGCCGCTCGTCACCGTGCCCGGCTTCCGTAGCGGGCGCGCAGTTCGTGCTTGAGCACCTTCTGGCTGGCGTTGCGCGGCAGTTGGTCGACGAAGCGCACCTGACGGGGCACCTTGAAGTTCGCCATGTGCTCCCGGGCCCACGTGATGACGTCCTGCTCGGTGACGTTCGCTCCGGGTCTCGGCACGACGAACGCGCAGCCGACCTCGCCGAGCCGCTCGTCCGGAACCCCGATCACCGCCGCCTGCGCTATCGGCTCGTAGCCGAGGAGCAGCCTCTCGATCTCGGCCGGGTAGGCGTTGAAGCCGCCGACGATGAACATCTCCTTCTTGCGGTCGACGATCGCCAGGTTGCCGTCCGGGTCCAGGCGGCCGATGTCGCCGGTGTGCAGCCAGCCGTCGGGGTCGATCGTCTCGGCGGTGGCCTCGGGGGCGTCCCAGTAGCCGCGGGTGACGTTGTAGCCGCGGACCAGGACCTCCCCTTCCTCGCCCGCCGGCACGTCCTGTCCGGCCTCGTCGACGATACGGACCTCGACGTCCGGAATCGGACGCCCGGTGGTGCGGGCCACCGTCTCCTCGGCGTCGCCGGTCCGGGTCGTGGTGACCAGCGCCGTCGACTCGGTGAGGCCGTAGGCGCTCAGCACGATGTCGAAGGACAGGTCCTTCTTCATCGCCCGGATCAGCGACTCCGGGACGGTTGTGCCGCCTGTCATGGACACCCGAAGGGACGACAGGTCGTACGACGACCGCGCCGGATGGTTCAGCAGGTCGTGGAAGATCGTCGGCGGGCCGAGGACGATGCTCACCCGCTCCGCCTGGATGACCTCCAGGGCGCGCCCCGCGTCGAAGACGGCCATGGGGATCACGGTCACGCCGTGCATCAGGGAGGCGAGCCAGCCCGCCTTGTAGCCGAAGCAGTGGAAGAACGGCGGGATGACCAGGAAGCTGTCGGAGGAGGTGAAGGTGTACTCCGTGGACATCCAGCCGTACGCCCGCAGTGTCTGCCCGTGGGTGAGGATCACGCCCTTGGGGTGGCCGGTGGTGCCGGACGTGAACATCACGTCGGAGACGTGATCCGGGGTGAGCCGGTCGACGGACGCGTGGGCGGCTTCCTCGGGGCACTCCTCACCATGTGCGAGGAACTGACTCCAGTCGAGGCCTTCCGTGCCACCCGGCATCGACACCGTGGTGCGGAGCGCGGGCAGTTCGGGGTCGATGCGTCTCAGCTCCGCGATGTAGTCGGTGCCGAGGAACGACGCGGCGGCGAACAGTGCCTTCGCGCCGGACTTCCGCAGGATGTAGGAGATCTCGGTCGCCTTGAAACGGGTGTTGAGCGGTACGACGACACCCCCGCGCCCTGGATGCCGAGGGCCGTCACGATCCACTCCGCCGAGTTCGGTGCGCACAGGCCGACGCGGTCACCCGGCCCGATGCCGAGCGCGAGCGCCGAGCGCACCGCGTGCGTCATCCGGGCCGCCAGCTCCTGGAAAGTGAGGCGCAGTGCGCCGTCGACGAGGGCCGGGGCCTGCCCGAACCGCCGTGCGGCGACTCTCACCACGTTCGGGATGCTGAGGAATTCCAGGTCGTGTCGCATGACGGGTGCTCCGTTCAGGCACGGCGGTCGGCGGGCAGGCGCAGCAGCCGCTTGGCGATGATGTTCCGCTGGATCTGGGACGTGCCGCCGTACACGGACGCGGCCCGCGAGTAGAAGTAGTCGCCCAGGACCTCGCCGCCCCCCTCGTGGAGTTCCTCGGGGAAGACCTTCAGCGCTGTCTCGTACAGGCGCTGTTCGGCGCGGGTCATGAGCAGCTTGTCCACGGACGACTCCGGCCCCGCAGGCTGCCCGGCGAGCCGCTCGGCGGTGCGGCGCCGGGCGTGGGCGACGAGGACCCGGTAGTCGACGACACAGCGTCCGATGTCCGACAGCAGCCCGTCCGGGAGCGTGCCTCGGCGCTCGTGCGCGGCACGGCGCAGACGTTCGATCAGCTGCCCGTACTTCGACAGGTGGCCGGTGTCCAGGGCGTTGCGCTCGTAGGCCACCGTCGTCATCGCCAGCGGCCAGCCGTCGCCCTCGGCGCCGATCCGCTCGGACTCCTCCAGGCGTACGTCGTCGAGGAACAGCTCGCAGAACTCGTCGTCGCCGTTCGCCGCGCGCAGGGGCCGGACGGTCACGCCGGGGCGGTCCAGGGGCAGTACGAAGGCAGAGACGGAGGTGCGGGCGGGCGCGGTGCGGTCGGTGCGGGCCAGCAGCAGACAGAGGCTGGAGTACTGGGCGTAACTGGTCCACAGTTTCTGCCCGTTGACGACGTAGTGGCCCTCGGGCCGTCGCTCGGCGAAGGTGTTCATGCCGGCCAGGTCCGAGCCGGCGCCGGGCTCGCTGAAGCCCTGGCACCACACGTCGTCACCGGAGAGCATGCGCGGCAGCAGACGGCGGCGCTGCTCCTGGGAGCCGAACTCGATCAGGGCGTGCGCGAGATAGCCGATCCGGGGGACACCGGGCGCGCCGCACGCTCCCAGTTCGTCGCTGACGGCCACCTGGTGCAGTGCGGTCATACCCCGGCCCCCGTACTCCCGCGGCACGTCGAGGCCGACCCAGCCGCCGGAGTGCAGCCGGCGGTGCCAGCGGTGCAGGAAGACGGGGAGCGGTTCGTCTACCGGCCGTTCGGGCAGCGGATGGTCGGCGAGCCAGGCGCGGAGGTCGTGGCGCAGCCGCTCCAGATCCGCCGGCACGCCGAAGTCCAGGGGCAGGTGCGGATCCGTCATCGCGTCGCCTCCGGTGCGGCCAGCGCGGGCAGCAGGTCGGCCGTGGTCGCCAGCAGGGTGGCCCCCACGAGGACCCGGCGCAGGTACAGATGGGCCACGTGCTCCCAGGTCTGGGCGATCCCGCCGAACACCTGCATGCCGGCGTACACCGCCTCGACGGCCGAGGTGTTGACCTCCGCCTTTGCCACGCGCGCCGCGGTGAGCGCCCGGCCGGCCGACTCGCTGTCCAGGCACCATGCGGCGTGACGCGTGGCGCTGGTGCAGGCCTCCACGAGGACGGTCGCGTCGGCGAGCAGGTGCTGCACGGCCTGGAAGGAGCCGATCGGCCGCCCGTACTGGTGCCGCTCACGGGCGTAGTCCACGCTCTGCTCCACGAACGACCTGGCCGCACCCACGAGTTCACTCGCCACGACGACCAGGCAGAATGCCTGCCACCGCTGGTGTGCCTCAGGTGTGAGCCGGCCGACCTGCCGTCCCGCGGGCGAGGCCCGCCGTACACCGCGCAGGAGGTCCGCGGTGGGCGCGGGCGGCCCCAGCTCCACGAGCGTCACCCGGCCTTCGGCGTCGACGAGGAGCGCGGCGTCCGCCCCCGCACAGTCCCAGGCCACCAGGTCCGTCGCACCGGGCCCCGGAAACCGCAGGTCGTGGGCCAGAGCGACGGTGGGCCGGGCGCCGGCAGCGCCTTCGGTGTTCCCGTCCGCGTCGAGGAGACGCAGCAGTTCTGGGCCGAGCAGCGCGGTGCCCAGCAGGGCAGTGGCCAGCGGACGTCGGCCGTGCTCCTCGGCGAGCAGGGCGCACTCCTGCACGGTGGCGGCCGGTGGGGAGGCGCGGCGGAGCTCCGTCAGGCCGAGGTCGTCCACCGCCCGTTGCGCGGCGCTGCGCGTGCCCGGTCCGGCCTCGTCGGGCGAGCCCGTGCCCAAGCGGGTCGCGAGCGTCCGCAGCATGTCCCGGACCAGCGTGAACTCCTCGCGCTCCACGCTCAGTCCTCCTCGGCGGCGGGGGTGGAACGGCGGCTCGCACGGGAGGCGAGGTCGTTGATGATGCGGATGTGGTCGGGACTGGTCATGGTGGAGCGCTCGGCCAGCAACGCCGCCTCCATACCGCCGCGCGAGACCTGCTCGACCACCGCCGCGAGCGCCGCCTTCGTGGCGCGCAGCGCCTCCGGGGGCTGCGCCGCGAGCCGGTGGGCCAGGGCCAGGGCCTCGCTCATCAGGTCGGAAGGAGCGACGACCCGGTTGGCCAGGCCGAGTTCGACGGCGGTGGCGGCGGGGATGCGGTCCCCGGTGAACAGGTACTCCTTCACCCGCAGCAGGCTCGTCAGCAGCGGCCAGAGGGTCACACCGCCGTCGCCGGCGACCAGGCCCACCGAGATGTGCGGGTCGGCGAGGTAGGCGTCCTCGGCCATGAGCACGAGGTCGCATCCCAGGGCGAGGGAGCAGCCCAGGCCCACCGCGGGCCCGTTGACGGCGGCGACGACCGGCAGCGGGAAGCGGATCATCTCCGTCTGGATGGTCCGGTCGAGTCGGATGGACCGCTCGCGCAGCTCCGGGTCGTCGTGGTGGCGCAGCAGATGGTCGAAGTCGCCGCCCGCGCTGAACGCCCGGCCCGCTCCGGTGAGGACCACCGCACGGGCCTCGCCGTCCTCGGCGAGCTCGCGCCACACCTCCGACAGCCTGCGATGGAGAGCGGCCGAGACGCCGTTGAGGCGATCGGGCCGGTTCAGCGTGACGACGCGGACGTCTCCGTCGGCGGCCACGGTCAGCGCCTGGCTCTCGTCGGTCATGCCGTCGATGTTATTAAAGGTCAGGCCGACTGTGTCAATGGTGTTGCGCAAAATGGAGAATCACATTCTCGCGCATGTGCATGCACGGCACCCGTGCGTGGGTATGCACGGGTGCACGGGTGCACGGGTGCACGGGTGCGCGGTCGGCGGGTCAGCCGGTGGGGCGGTCAGCCCTCCGGGTCCGCCGGGTCCGCCAGATCCACCTGCTCCCGTCCGTCGACTTCCGCGGCGGCCTGGGCGAACCCGCACACGTGGCGGCTCATCCGCCGCCGGGCCGCCGCCGCGTCGCCCTGCCGCACGGCCTCGGTGATCCTCGCGTGGGCGCGGACGGTGACCTCGCGGATGCGGGCGTCCATGAACTGCTCCAGATGGGTGGCCGCGTAGATCGACTCCGAAAGGGCGCCGAGGAACCCGATGAGCAGCTCGTTGCCGCCGGCCTTCGCGATCGCGTTGTGCCAGTGGACGTTGGCCCGCAGGAAGCGCCGGATGTCGTCGCCGGCCTCGACCAGGTCTGCTTGGGCGGCGTCCAGGTCGGCGAGGTCCTGCTCGGTGCGCCGGCCTGCCGCGAGCGCGGCACACGCCGGTTCGATCGCCTCACGGGTCTCGTGCAGTGCCGCCAGCCGGATCTGCTGGCCGCGGATGACCAACTGCACGGTGCTCGCCAGGGATTCGCGGCCCGGCCGGTGCACGAAGGCCCCGCCCCCGCGCCCCGGCCGGATCTCCACGAGCCGCTCGACCTCCAGGATGCGCAGCGCCTCCCGCACGGTCGCCCGGCTCAGTCCCGTCTGCTCCACCAGTTGCCGCTCCGGGGGCAGTGGTGTGCCCTCGGCGAGCTCACCGGACAGGATGCGCTCGCGCACCTCGGCCGCCAGCACGTCCGAGGCCTTCGGGACGGTGAGCGCGTCGAAGCGCGGGGTGCGGGGCGTGGGGTGGGCGCTGGGCACGGGATTCAGGCCTCTCGTCGTACATCCGTTTCGGCTGATCCATTCAACACACCCCGCCCGCCGCCTGTCAGATGACCAGCCCTCCGTCCACCGGAAGGACCTGCCCGGTCACGAAGGACGCCGCGTCGGAGGCGAGGAACACGAACGCTCCGGCGATCTCCTCCGGCTCGGCCCAGCGGCCCAGCGGGATGCGGGCGAGCATCCGCTGCGCGAACTTCGGATCGGTCCGGATGGTCTGCGTCATGGGTGTCGCGGCGAGTGGCGCCAGGGCGTTGACCAGGATCTGCTTCCTGGCCAGTTCGCGCGCGAGCGACTTGGTGAACCCGATGATGCCGGCCTTGGCCGCGGAGTAGTTGACCTGCCCCAGCGTGCCGGTCAGGCCGGCCGACGACGTGACGTTGATGACGCGGCCGGTCCCGTCCGTCGCCAGGAACGGCAGCGCTGCCTGGGTGCAGTGGAACGCGCCCAGGACGTGGATGTCGACCAGGTCCCGGAAGGACTCCTCGGAGAGTTTCTCGAACATCGCGGGTGCCGTGACTCCGGCATTGTTGACGAGGATGTGCAGGGTTCCGTCGGTGAGCGCGGCGGCGCGGGAGGCCGCCGCGTCGGCGGCGGACCGGTCCCGCACGTCGAGAGCGGCGCCCTGTGCCGTCATGCCCGCGTCGGTGAGTTTGCCGGCCACGGCCCGCGCCGCCGCCTCGTCGACGTCGGTGACGAGCACCGCCGCGCCGGCCCCGGCGAGCGCCTCGGCCACCGCCGCGCCGATGCCGCCGGCGGCGCCGGTCACCAGCGCCGAGCGCCCCGTGAGGTCGAACAGTCCCGTACGTTCGGTCATCCCAGCTCCTCCATAGCCGCTCAGTAGCTCCGGGGCAGACCCAGCGTGTGGGACCCCAGGTAGTTCAGGACCATCTCCTGGCTGACCGGGGCGATCCGCATCAGACGGGCCTCCCGGAAGAAGCGGGCCACGGGATACTCCTCGGAGTAGCCCATGCCGCCGTGCGTCTGCAGGGCCCGGTCGGCGGCCTCGAACCCGGCGTCCGCGCACAGGTACTTGGCGGTGTTGGCCTCCCGCCCGCACGGCCGTCCCTGGTCGTACAGCCAGGTCGCCTTGCGCAGCACGAGCTCGGCCGCGTCGAGGCGCGCGAGCGCGTCGGCCAGCGGGAACTGGATGCCCTGGTTCATGCCGATGGGACGCCCGAACACCTCCCTCTCCCGCCCGTAGCGCACGGCCCGGTCCAGGGCCACCCGGCCGATGCCCAGGGCCTCGGCGGCGATCAGCATGCGCTCCGGGTTCAGGCCGTCCAGCAGGTGGCGGAATCCCTCGCCCTCCTCGCCGACCCGGTCCTCGACCGGCACCCGCAGCTCGTCGATGAACAGCTCGTTGGAGGTGACGGCGTTGCGGCCCATCTTCGGGATCGGCCGGATGTCCACCCGGCCGCGGTCCAGGTCGGTGAGAAACAGCGTCATGCCGTCCGTCCGCCGGTCCACCTCGTCGAGCCGCGAGGTGCGCGTCAGCAGCAGGATCTTCTCCGACTCCTGTGCCTTGGAGATCCAGACCTTGCGCCCGCTGACGATGTAGTGGTCGCCGTCCCGGCGGGCGTAGGTGGTGATACTCGTGGTGTCCAGTCCGGCGCCGGGCTCCGTCACCCCGAAGCACACGTGCAGGTCGCCGTTGGCGATACGGGGCAGGGTGCGCCGCTTCAGCTCGTCGGAGCCGTGCACCACCACCGGATGCATGCCGAAGATGGACAGGTGGATCGCGCTGGCGGCGTTCATGCCTCCGCCCGAGCGCGCGACCTCCTCCAGCAGCAGCGTCGCCTCCGTGATGCCGAGGCCGTGGCCGCCGTACTCCTGCGGGATCGTGATCCCGAGCCAGCCGCCGTCCGCGACGGTCGCGTAGAACTCCTCCGGGAACGCGTGGTCCCGGTCCTTCTCCATCCAGTACCGGTCGTCGAAGTCGCGCAGGAGGCCCGCCACGGACTCGCGGATCGTCTCCTGGTCCTCGGTCAGCTCGAAGTCCACCGTGGGACCTCTCTGTTGGCGGCTGATGTCGAAACATATCAAAGGTCAGACCGAAAGCTCGGTCAAGACCCCGGCCCGGCCTCCCGTCGAGGGGGGGACTTCACGCCAAGGGACAGGGACAATTCGCGCCGCAGGGCAGGGGGTAGCTTCCGGTCGGGACCCGCTGGGGAGTGTTCCGGTCACACAGAGGCCCCCGCGAACGCGTCGTGGGGGCCGGTGCGAGTGCCGGCGGCCGGGTCGGGCCGTGTGGCGGGAAGTCGATCCTGTGGTGGTGGGGTTGGCGCTCAGGTGGAGGTGGTGGCCTTCCTGGCGGGCGTGGTCCGCTTCGCCGGGGCCGCCGCCTTCGTCGCGGCGCCCGTCTTCTGTGCTGCCGCCTTGCGTGCCGTGCTCGTCCTCTTGGCGGGCGCCGTGCTCTCGCCTTCCCCCGCCGTGCGGCCACTCACCCCGCCGGTGATCCCGCCGAGGCAGAACTCCCACACCTCGTCGACGGAGACCGGTGAGGGATGTGCGCCGACCGGCGCCGCGGGTGCCTGCGCGGTGAACATCGCCGTCTGCATGATCAGGGACGCTGTGCGCCGCGGCTTCGCCGAGACGGCCTGACCCGCCTCGACGGCCCTCTCCACCAGTTCGGTGAACAGGGCCAGCAGGGGCAGGTGGGCACTTGCCACCTGGTCCGGGTGGCTGACCAGCAACTGCACCGCGAAGTCGGTGAACAGTGGGGACTGCCGGCCCGGACGCGGCTTGGAGGAGTCGTAGAGCAGTTCGACCGCGATCTTCAGGCGCCCCAGCGGATCGGATTCCCCCGCCGTCTCCTCCCTGATCTGGGTCGCCGACTTCGACAGCGCGTCCTCGAACAGCGCGAGCAGCAGCTCGTGCTTGCCGTCGAAGTGCTGGTAGAAGCTGCGCAGCGACTGACGGGAGCGCTCCACGACCTCCTGCACGGTGAAGTCGGTGGTGCCCTTGTCGGCGATGAGCTCCTGGGCGGCGTCGAGGAATCGCTGCACGCGCTGCTCGGCGCGCAGCTTCGCCGCCCGGGTGGAACGCTCGACGGCGCGCTGCCGCCAGGCGGGCTCGGGGCTCTCGGCGGGTTCTGCGGGGACCTCACTCATGGGTAGAACGGTACTCGACACATGTGAAAAGCGAGCCGCATGCCCCTACCGAATTGCGCTCCGCAAGTTACAAGACTCTTACTTGCTTAGAATGAGAATGTTATTCTCGCCCGGTCCGGGCCGGCGCCCGGTGTGCAGCTGCCGCTACGGCCGAGGGGGCGCAACATGGAGTTCGAACTCGACGAGGAGCAGCGGCTGCTGCGGCGCACCGTGCGCGAAACAGTCGCCAAGGTGCGCGGCCGTCCCGAGCGGCAGCAGTGGCAGACCTATCGCCGGCTCGGCTGGCTGGAGGCCCCTCCGCTGGAACTGGCCATCATTCTCGAGGAGTTGGGGTACGCCGCCGACCCGACGCCGTTCCTGGCCAGCGCCACCTGGTTCGCGCCCCTCACCGGCCGTCTCCCCGAGGGCAGCGGCACCGCCGTGTTCAACGGCACCGGGCGCCATGTCCTCGACGCCGACCGGGCCGACGAGATCGCCCTGCTCACCGCCGACGGTGTCACCGTGGTCCCCGGCGCCGACCTCGCCGCCGAACGTGTCCCCGTCCTGGACCCGCACCTGCACGTCGCCCACGTCAGGGCCGCCGGCCTCACCGCCCGGGTGCCCGACCTCGCCCTCATGGGGCTCGCCGCCACCTGCGTGGGCGCCTGCCGACGCGTCCTCGACCTTGTGCTCGACCATGTCCGGCAGCGGGTGCAGTTCGGCCGTCCGCTCGGCTCCTTCCAGGCCGTCAAGCACAAGGCGGCCGACATGCACGTCGCGATCGAACGGGCCCGCGCCCTGACCCACTTCTGCGCCCTGACCCTCGCCGAGGACGACCCGCGCAGCGCCGACGCCGCCCACATGGCCAAGGCCGCGGCGGGGGAGTGCCAGCGTCTGGTCTTCCGGCACGGTCTGCAGCTGTTCGGTGCCATGGGCTTCACCTGGGAGAACGAACTGCAGTACCACCTCAAGCGGGCCCAGGCCTGCGACCTGCTCCTCGGCACCGCTTCCGTCCACAGGAAGGCGCTCGTGACCCCATGACACGCCTCGCGACACACGCAGCCTCATGAAACTCGCCGACGACCCCGAGGTGGAGGAGTTCCGCGCGGAGTTCTCCGCCTTCCTCGACGCCCACCTGCCCGCCGCGGCCGAGGCCGGCGAACAACGCGCCCGCTCCAGCGCCCACGTCCCCGACTGGGCGCGCCGCTGGCAGCGCACCCTGTTCGAGGCGGGCTGGCTGCTGCCGGGCCAACCGCCCGAGTACGGCGGACGCAACGCCGGACTGCCCCAACAGCTCGCCCACCTGGAGGAGTTGGCCCGACGCCGGATCTACCACAGCTTCAACCCGCAAGGCCTCGGCATCATCGCCGCCTCCCTGCTCACCTTCGGCACCGAGGAGCAGAAGCGCCGTTGGGCCATACCGATCCTGCGCGCCGAGATCACCGCCGCGCTCGGCATGAGCGAGCCCGAGGCCGGTTCCGACCTGGCCTCCCTGCGCACCCGCGCGGTACCCACCGCGGACGGGTTCGTGGTCAACGGGCAGAAGATCTGGACCTCCGGTGCGCACGACGCCGACATCCTGCTCACCTTCGTGCGCACCGACCCGGACGCGCCGAAGCACCAGGGCATCAGCGCCCTGCTGATCCCCACCGCCGCCAGGGGCGTCGAACGCCGGCCGTTCGGGTCGATCGCCGCCGAGGACGACCTCGACTTCAACGAGGTGTTCCTCACCGACGTCCAGGTGCCGCGCGAGAACCTCGTCGGGCCGCTGAACGAGGGCTGGCGGGTGGCGAACGGCTCCCTCGGCCACGAGCGCACGCTGCTGTGGCTGTCGTACGCCGAACGCCTGGAGGACCTGCTGCGCGACGCCGCCGACGTCGGCACCGGCCAGGAGTGGTACGCCACCCTCCGTATGGACCTGACGGCGCTGCGGCTGCTCGGCTACCGCCGGCTCGGCCAGGGCCGCGAGCCGGCGGAGATCTCGGTGCTCAAACTGCTGGGCTCCGAGGCCGTCCAGTCCGCCTCCCTGCACGCGCTGGAGGCGCACGGCGCCGAGGGGCTGGACCATCCCAAGCGCACGGGTCCGTACCACCACATGCACCACGAACACTTCATCTCCAGCTGGTTCGAGAGGTACGCGCGCAGTTTCGCCGGCACCATCGCGGGCGGCACCAGCGAGATCCAGCGCAACATCATCGCCGAGCGCATCCTCGGCCTACCCCGTTAGGACGCCGGGCATGGACCAGATCCTGTACGACACCCAGGACGGCATCGCCACCATCACCCTCAACCGCCCGGAGGCGGCCAACGCCCAGACGATGGCCCTCCTCGACGACCTCGACGCGGCCTGGACCAGGGCCGCGCGGGACGAGGAGGTACGGGTGGTCGTCCTGCGGGCCAACGGCCGCCACTTCTCCGCCGGGCACGACCTGAAGGACCGCTGGCCCGGCCCGGACGAGATCACCCTGGAGTGGATCTACGACGCCGAGACGCGCCGCTATCTGGAGTACTCGCTGAAGTGGCGCAACATTCCCAAGCCCACGATCGCGGCCGTCCAGGGCAAGTGCATCGCCGCCGGGCTGATGTTGTGCTGGCCGTGCGACCTGATCGTGGCCGCGGAGAACGCCGAGTTCTCCGACCCGGTGGTGCACATGGGCATCGGCGGGGTCGAGTACCACGGCCACACCTGGGAGCTCGGTCCACGCAAGGCCAAGGAGATCCTCTTCACCGGACGGCCGCTGACCGCCCGTGAGGCCGAACAGGCCGGCATGGTCAACCAGGTCGTGCCGCTCCACGAACTCGAAGCGGCCGTCGGGGAGTTGGCGGCCCGGATCGCGGCGATGCCGCCCTTCGGACTGCGGCAGGCCAAGCGCGCGGTCAATCAGACCCTCGACGTCCAGGGCTTCTACGCCGCTGTGCAGTCCGTCTTCGACATTCACCAGACCGGCCACGGCAACGCGCTGAGCGTGGACGGCTTCCCGATCCTCACGCGCCTCGACGAGATGAAGCAGCGCCTGAGGCAGGGGTGAGCCGTCCGGCTGTCCCAGGGCCGAGCCGGAGCGTCGTCGCGGCTCAGCCCAGCGCCGCGGTGAAGGGCGGGAGGTCCACCGTCGTGCGGATGCCGGGTGCGGCCGCGCAGACCGCCGGTACGGCGTTGACGGCGCGGTGGGCGGTGTAGCCGGGGGAGACGGCGGCCATCCGCTCGAGCGGCACCGGGAAGCGGATGTCGAGGTCGAGGGGCGCGTCGCCGTCGACGGTCACATGCCACCCGGTGGGCCGCACCTGCCAGGCCGGATCGAGGTCGGTGGTGCAGTACCAGGTCGCGTTGAACTCCAGCAGCGCACGTCCGTCCCGTAGCGCGGACACCGTCATCCGCTGCGCCGCCACCGTTCCCGAGCGCAGGACACCAGCGGCGATGCCGGTCGTGCGCGCGGCGGTGGCGAGGCGTCCACGCGCCCGTACCTCCTCCACGGGCAGTCCCAGGGCGTCGGCGACCAGACACAGGGACGGCCCGAAGCTGGACCGCACATGAGCGAGGCGCCGTTCGTCGAACACGGCGGCCGGCTCCCGGCCGAAGCCCATCACGTCGAACAGGAGCTCCGGCGAGTCACGCCGGGACAGATCGGCGTACTCGTGGATGGTGATCGTCTCCAGCCGCCGCTGCACCGAGGCGAGGACGAGTGGTACGGCCTCGGTGATGAAGCCGGGGCTGCTGCCGGTGTCGTGGATCGAGCTGGCGCCCTGCGCGCAGGCGGTCTCGACCCTTTCGCGCACGGCGGGATCGAGGCCGGCCGGGTGGTGCAGACCCCCGGTCGTGGTCACGACGTTCGCGCCGGAGGCCAGCAGGGCGCACAGTTCGTCGTGGCCGGTGGTCAGTGGCATGTGCAGCACACAGTCGGCGTCCAGGGCCAGGACCTCGTCGAGACTGCCGGTGGTGAGGACGCCCGTCGGGCCCGTCCCGCACAGGTCGCCGGCGTCTCTCCCGGCCTTGTCCGCACTGTGGACGTAGACCCCCGCCAGTGTCATGTGCGGATGCTCGACGACGGCCCGCAGCGAGTGCGCGCCGATGGTTCCCGTACCCCATTGGACGATGCGCAGGGGCCGGCCGTCCCGTGCGGGACGACCGCTGTCCGCCACCGCGCTCACCCGCCCGTCCCGTCCGCGTCCGTGCCCTGGCGGCCCATGTCCGGCGGGCCGCCTTTCTCGTCGGTCATGACCTCGTCGTCCATCCCCGGGTCGGGCTCCACCCCGAAGGTGTTGTACACCATGGCCTGCATCCCGTAGCCGCCCACGGTGAACACGAAGTCCAGCAGCTGGCGCTCGTCCAGCTCCTTCGCCAGTCGCGCGTACAGCTCGTCGGAGAGCGTGGAGGTGGCATCGAGCTCGTCCACGGCCCGGTTCACCAGGGTGTCGGCGCCCCGGCGCACCTGCTCCAACTCCTCTTCGGTCACCCCTACCTGACGGGCCATCACGAGGTGGTGGACCCATTCGTACCGGCACTGGCGCCGCCACGCGACGCGGAGGATCGTCAGCTCGCGGACCTTGGCCGGCAGCGTGCTGCGGTAGAGCAGGTGGGTGCCGAAGGCCAGGAACGCCTTGGCCAGGGCCGGATGGTTCAGGAACAGGCCGAGGGCGTTCGACGGCGGGACGGTGCGGCCGCCGGTCAGCGGCCGCAGCGTCTCGGGGTCCCACTCCTCGTACGGGATCAGCGGCAGCCTGGTCATGTGTTGCGGCCCCCGTTCACGCCGATGATCTGCCCGGTGATGTAGCCGGCCTCCTCGCGGACCAGGAAGGAGCAGGTCGCCGCGATGTCCTCCGGGCGGCCGACCCGGCGTACCGGTGTACGCGCGATGTGGTCCTCGACCGTGCCGCCGAGCCGCTGCTCCTGCTCGGCCGTGCGCAGCATGGGGGTGTCGATGAAGCCGGGGGGGATCGCGTTCACCGTGATGCCCTTCGGGCCGAGTTCCAGCGCGAGGGACTTGGTCAGCCCGTTCACCGCGGACTTGGCGGCGACGTAGTGCGCCATGAAGGGCTGGCCGGAGTGGGTGCTGGAGGAGGAGATGTTCACGATCCGGCCCCAGCGGGCCGCCAGCATGTCCGGCAGGGCCGACTGCACGCAGTGGAAGACGCCGTTGAGGTTGATGTCGACCACGCGCTGCCAGTCGGCGAAGGAGAGGTCGGCGAAACGGATGAAGCCGTCCTTGCCGGCGGCGTTCACCAGGACCTGGACCGGCCCCAGCCGCTCGCGCACGGCTTCCATCGCCTTGTCGACCTGGGCGCGGTCGGTCACGTCGACCGTCAGGCCGAAGGTGTCCTCGGCGGGGGCGATGTCGAGGACGGCCACCTTCAGGCCGTCGGCGGCCAGGCGTCGGACGATCGCCCGGCCGATGCCGGAGGCACCGCCGGTCACGACGGCGGTGGCTTGCGTCGGAGCGCTCATGCGAACGCCTCTTCGCCGACGACGGTCGTGCGGTGCAGCAGCCGCTCGGAGTTCTCGTCGTAGGGCAGCGCCCGGTGCAGGATGCCGGTGTTGTCCCAGACCACCAGGTCGCCGACCTCCCAGTCGTGGGTGTGGCGGAAACGCTCCTGGGTGGTCCAGTCGAGCAGTTCGTCCAGCAGGGCGCGGCTGTCGTCGGGGTCCATGCCGACGACATGGCCGGCGGTGGCGCCGGTGACCAGGGAGCGGCGGCCGTCGCGGCGCCGCCACACCAGGGCCGTCTCCTTGGCCGGCTGGGTGCGCCAGGCGGCCAGTTCCCGTTCGGAGGGGTTGGGGTTGACCAGGCGCTGGGCGGCCTCGAAGGTGTGCACCACGCGCAGACCTTCGTAGCGCTCGCGGTCCTTCCGCGGAAGGTTCTCGTACGCGGCGTAGGTGCTGGCGAAGTCGGTGCCGCCGCCGGTCATGGCGACCTGCCGGGCGGTCAGTGTGGTCACCTTGACCGGTACGTCGTCGGTGGTGCCGTCGAGATGCCAGTGGAACGCGCCCTTGAGGTACTTGGCGGTCCTGCTCTTTCGCGGGTTGATGGAGATGGGGAAGATCTCCTCGTCGCCCAGCACGACCACCTGGCCGAGCCTGCGGCTGAAGGCCAGTTGCCGCTCGTCGTCGAGGTGCAGCCCGCGCACCAGCAGGACGCCGCGCCACTTCAGGGCCTCCACGCAGCGCAGCATGAAGGAGTCGTCGAGAGGGTCGGTGACTCCCGTGAACTCCACGCCGAGCGCGGGACTCAGAGCCTTCGAATCGATCATGAAAACACCCCTTCCGTATATGAGAACCTTATTCTCGTAACCCCCGGAGCGGGAAGACCTTTGTGTGGGGGATCCGTTGAGGTGTCCCGTCCGACTCAGGAGCATTTGGTTCTCCTGTCCGAATGCTTGATTCGCCCAAACGGAGAATGTAGTTTCCGGACCAACCGAGCGAGGAGGCTGGGATGCGGTTCAAGGACAAGGTGACGGTCGTCACCGGGGCCGGCCAGGGCATCGGAGAGGGGTACGCCAGGGCGCTGGCCGCCGAGGGCGCACGCGTGGTGGTCGCGGAACTGAACGAGGAGCAGGGGCAGCGGGTCGCCAAGGAGATCGGCGACGCCCTGTTCGTGCGGACCGACGTCGGCGACCCCGCCTCCGCCGAAGCGCTCGCCGAGACCGTGATCAGCGAGTACGGGCGGATCGACCACCTGGTCAACAACGCGGCCATCTTCCACGGCATGCGCCGCGAGGGCGTCGTCACCGTCGACTACGACTACCTGGACCGGTTCCTGAAGGTGAACCTGCTGGGTGCGCTGCACGTCACCCGCGCCGTCCTGCCGCACCTGAAGGAGAGGGCGGCCATCGTCAACCAGTCGTCCACGGCGGCCTGGCAGCCCACCGGCTTCTACGGGCTCGCCAAGGCGGGCATCAACCACCTGACCGCCTCGCTCGCCGCCGAACTCGGCTCCCGCGGCATCCGCGTCAACGCGATCGCGCCCGGCCCGACCGACACCGAGGCGGCCCGCAGCATCATCCCCGAGGAGTACCGAACGGCCATGGTGCAGTCCTTCGCTCTCAAACGCATGGGCACGCCCGCCGACCAGGCGGGCGCCCTGCTGTTCCTGCTCTCCGACGAGGCGTCCTGGGTCACCGGCCAGGTCATCGCCGTCGACGGCGGATCGGTGGTGCGGCTGTGACCACCACCCACATCGTCAAGTCCCAGCTGATCGACGGCAAGCTGACCCCCGCCGAGACGACCTTCCCCTCCCACAACCCCGCCACCGGCGCCCTGCTCGGCCACGCCCCCGACGCCACCACGGCCGACGCCGAGACCGCGATCGCCGCCGCCCGCCGTGCCTTCGACACCACCGACTGGTCCACCAACCGGGAGCTGCGGTTGCGTTGTCTGCGCCGGCTGCGCACCGCGCTCGACGAGCACCGCGAGGAACTGCGCGAGCTGACCATCGCGGAGGCGGGCGCACCCCGCCGGCTCACCCACGGCCCCCAGCTCGACGAGCCGATCGGCCTCGTCACGTACTACGCCGACCTCCTGGAGAGCTACGAGTTCACCGAGGACCTCGGCGACAAGGAGTCGCGCGGGCAACGCCACCACCGCTGGGTGGAGAAGGAACCGGCGGGCGTGGTCGCCGCGATCCTGCCGTACAACTTCCCCAACCAGCTCGCCCTCGCCAAGCTCGCCCCCGCGCTCGCGGCCGGCTGCACGGTCGTCCTCAAAGGCGCCCCGCAGACCCCGCTGACCACCCTCGCGCTCGGCGAGCTCATCGCGGAGCACACCGACATCCCGCCCGGTGTCGTGAACGTACTGAGCTCCTCGCGCGCCGAGGTCGGCGAGGTCCTCACCACACACCCCGACGTGGACCTGGTCACCTTCACCGGCGCCACCGCCACCGGCAGCCGCATCATGGCCGCCGCGTCCGTCAGCGTGAAGCGGGTCTTCCTCGAACTCGGCGGCAAGTCCGCCATGATCGTCCTGGAGGACGCGGACTTCACCAAGGCCGCCATGTTCGCCGCCTTCACCATCTGCTCCCACTCCGGCCAGGGCTGCGCCCTCACCTCCCGCCTCCTCGTCCCGCGCGCCCACCACGACCGGATCGTGCAGCTCGTCGCCGCCGGCATGGAGCGCGTGCGCGTCGGCGACCCCAGCGACCCCAAGACCGCCATGGGCCCGCTGATCAGCGAACAGCAGCGCGACAAGGTCGACGCCATGGTGCGGCGCGCCGTCGAAGCCGGCGCGACCCTGGTACGCGGCGGCCGGCGCATCGACCCCGGCTGGTTCTACGAACCCACCCTCCTCGCCGGTGTCGACCCCGACAGCGAGATCGCCCAGGAGGAGGTCTTCGGACCCGTCCTCGCGGTCATCCCCTACGACGACGAGGACGACGCCGTCCGCATCGCCAACCACTCCAGGTACGGCCTCTCAGGCGCCGTGCACAGCGCCGACGACGAGCGCGCGATCCGCCTCGCCCGCCGCATCCGCACCGGGACCTTCTCCATCAACGGCGGCAACTACTTCTCGCCCGACGTGCCGTTCGGCGGCTACAAGCAGTCCGGCATCGGCCGGGAGAGCGGACGCTCCGGATTCGAGGAGTTCCTGGAGGAGAAGGCGCTCGCCCGGGTCGTACTGCCCGAAGAGGCGGCATCATGAAGCCGCTCGAAGGCATCCGCGTCCTCGAAGTCGCCATGTACGGCTTCGTGCCGTCCGCCGGGGCCGTGCTGGCCGACTGGGGCGCCGACGTGGTCAAGGTCGAACACGCCGTCAATGGCGACCCGCAGCGCGGACTGCGCCAGACCGGCCCGTTCCGCGTCGAGGGCGACCCCAACCCCAACGTCGCCCACGCCAACCGCGGCAAGCGCTCACTGGGCCTGGACATCTCCCGCCCCGAGGGCCGCGAGGTGCTGTACGAACTGGTCAAGGGCTCCGACGTGTTCCTCACCAGCTTCCTGCCCGCCTCCCGCACCCGCCTCGGCATCGACCTGGACGACATCCGGGCGGTCAACCCGCGCATCGTCTACGCCCGCGGCAGCGCCCTCGGCCCGCGCGGCCCCGAGGCCGGCAAGGGCGGCTACGACATGACCGCCTTCTGGGCGCGGGCGGGAACCGCCGCGACCATCACCCCGCCCGGCACCGACGGCATGATCAGCCCGCCCGGGCCTGCCTACGGCGACACCATTTCCGGGACCAACCTGGCCGGGGGTATCGCGGCGGCCCTGCTGCGTCGCGAACGCACCGGCGAGACCTCCGTCGTGGACGTCTCCCTGCTCGGCAGCGGCCTGTGGGCGCTGGGCCACTCCGTCGCCGTCTCCACCCACCTCGACCGCGCCTGGGAGGGCGTGCGGCCCAGCGCGCACGGCTCGCCCACCAACCCGCTGTCGGGGCTCTACCGCACCGCCGACGGCCGCCACATCGCCTTCGTCATGCTCCAGCCGGCGAAGTTCTGGCCGCAGGTGTGCCGGTGTGTGGGCCGTCCGGAGCTCGCCGACGACGCGCGGTTCGCCACCGCCGAGGCACTCGCCGAGCACACCGCCGACGCTGTCAAGATCCTCCGCGAGGTGATCGCGGGCCGCACGCTCACCGAGTGGTCCAAGGACCTCGCCGCCCTCGACGGGCCCTGGGCGCCCGTCCAGGACACCCTCCAGGCCGCCGCCGACGGGCAGGTCCGCGCCAACGGCTACATCGGGCGGGCCGGTGAGCTCGAACTCGTCGCCAGCCCCGTCCAGTTCGACGTCGAGGACACCCTCCTCGGACCCGCCCCCGAGTTCGCCGCACAGACCGAGGAGATCCTCGCCGAACTGGGCTACGACTGGGACCGCATCCTCGCCCTGAAGGCGAACGGCGCGATCACCTGACCGGCCTCCCGGCCCGCCCGGGCCGGTGGCCGACAGCCCCCCACGTTCCCTCGCACCCCCACATCCCGCACTCCCTCACTTCCTCGGACGACGGCGTCCGAGCTCCCGAGGAGGCACCATGCGAAGACTGCTGATCGGCACGGTCACCGCGGTCGCGGTGCTGCTGGCCGGCTGCTCCACCCGCTCCGGCGACGACACCGGCACCGGCACCACGCAGAAGGCGAGTCCCGCCGCCCAGAGGAGTTCCGACTTCGGCACGCTGAAGGGCGTGTGCGGGCGTGGCACCGCCAAGTCCTCGCCGGTGCAGGGCGTCACCGCCGACAAGATCCAGGTCGGAGTCCTGTCCGACGTCGGTTTCACCAAGAGGTCCGAATTCGTGGACGCGGCCAAGGTGTTCACGTCCTGGTGCAACGACGCCGGCGGCATCAACGGCCGCGACCTCGTCCCCGTGACCCGCGACACCAGGCTGATGGAGGTCCGCCAGCGCGTGCTGGAGGCATGCAGGGCGGACTTCGTGCTCGTCGGCGGCGGCGCCGCGCTGGACAGCCTCGGCGTACAGGACCGGCTCAAGTGCCTTCTGCCCACCTTCCCCGCCCAGTCCAGCCAGATCGGCGCGATCGGCTCCGACCTCCAGGCGATGGCCTCCGGCCCCATCGCCGGGTACTTCCAGTACGCCGGCTACTACTCCTGGCTGCTGAAGGACAAGTACCCGGACTCCGCGCAGAAGGTCGGCGTCATCGCGGGCGACTCACCCGTCACCAAGGTCATGGCCGCCCAGTTCGAGGAGGCCGTCGCCGGCCTCGGCGGCAAGGCCTCCTACAGCGACCTCTACCCGGCGGCCGGCGTCTCCGACTGGACCCCCTACGCGCAGTCGATCAAGAAGAACGGCGTCAAGGGGCTGGTCTTCCTGGGCGATTTCCCGAGCCTGGCCAAGCTGGAGCAGGCCCTGACCAACATCGGCTACGCCCCCGACTGGATCGACGCCAACAGCAACGCCTACGGCCCCGCCTTCCCGCAACTGGCAGGCCCCGCCCTGGCCAAGCAGCACAACTACGCCGAGCTGTTCGCCACCGCCCCGCTGGAGAGCGCCGCCGACAACCCCGCCGCCCAGCAGGTGATCGACCTGTTCGAGAAGTACGCCCCCGGCAAGCAGGTCACCTACCCCGTCCTGCGCGCCTTCTCCGCGTGGCTGCTGTTCGCCACCTCCGCACGCGACTGCGCGACCGTCACCCGCAAGTGCGTCTACGACAACGCGATGAAGAACACCGACTGGACCGCGGGCGGCCTGCAGGCCCCCTTCGACCTCACCTCGAAGGAACCGCCCAAGTGCTACTTCGTCGTCGAGGCGACGTCCAAGGGCTGGCAGGCCGCCGACTTCAAGCCTGATCAGGGCGCCTACCGCTGCGACGCCCCCACCTACAAGTACAGGGGCGACTACGGCAAACCGGCCACCCTCGCCGACGTCGGCAAGTCGCTGTCCGACCTGACATGAACCGGAGGTACAGGACGTGAAGGTACGCGTCGACCCCGAGCGCTGCCAGGGCCACACCCTGTGTGCCATGCGCGCCCCGAAATTCTTCCAACTGAGCGAGATCGACGGACACTCCTCGCCCGTCGCCGAGGACGTGCCAACCGACCAGGAGGAGGCGGTTGTCGAGGCCGTCCGCTCCTGCCCCGAACGCGCCATCGGCGTGTTCTGAGCCGCACCCGGCGCACGGAGAGGAAGCCCACGTCATGACCGCACCGGAGACCACCGGCGAAGACGCCCGCAAGCAGCCCCGCATCGACTTCGACCGGCACGCCCCCGAGTACCGCCACCGGTTCGAGGAGCAGACCCGCGAGTTCCACGCTCGCTGCCCGATCGCCTGGACCGACACCCACAGCGGGCACTGGGTGGCCGCCGGCAACCGCGAGCTGATCGCCTTCGCCCGTGCCGGCGAGAAGCTGTCCAACGACCACGACGTGCACGGCGAGCGCCGCGGCTACCAGGGCATCAGCATCCCGGCCCCGCCCCGTGGCAGGGGCCTGCGGGGCGGCTTCCTGGAGATGGACCCGCCCGAGCAGCGCGCCTACCGGACGGCCCTGAACCCCTACCTCTCACCCGCGGCCGTCACGCGGTGGATCCCCTTCATCGACGACGTCGCCCGCGCCTGCATCGACGAGCGGATCGAGACCGGCCGGATCGACTTCGTCGACGACCTCGCCAACATCGTCCCGGCCGTCTTCACCCTCGCCATGATGGGCATCCCCCTGAAGAAGTGGGAGCTGTACAACGAGCCCGCCCACGCCGGCGTCTACACCCCGCCGAACTCGCCCGAGATGGCGCGGGTGGTGGAGGCCCACATGGCGATGATGGGGGACATCGCCGCCACCCTCCAGGAGGTCCGCGCCCATCCGCGCCCCGGCCTGGTGAACGCCCTCGTCCGGATGGACATCGACGGCGCCACCCCGCCGGAGGCGGACCTGGTCGGTGCCCTCGCCCTGCTCATCGGCGGCGGCTTCGACACCACCACCGCGCTGACCGCGCACTCCCTGGAGTGGCTCTCCCAGCATCCCGGCGAACGGGTCCGGCTCAGCCAGGAACGCGACACCCTGCTGGACACGGCCACCGAGGAGTTCCTGCGCTACTTCACCCCGGCGCCCGGCGACGGACGTACCGTCGCCGAGGACTGCGTGATCGCGGGGACCGAGTTCAAGGAGAGCGACCGGGTGTGGCTGTCCTGGGCGATGGCCAACCGCGACCCGCAGGTCTTCTCCGACCCCGACCACGTCGACCTCGCGCGCGGCGGCAACCGCCACACGGCCTTCGGCCTGGGCATCCACCGCTGCATCGGATCCAACGTCGCCCGCACGGTCTTCAAGCGGATGCTGCTCCAAGTCCTCGACCGCATGCCGGACTTCACGTGCGACCCCGAGGGCACGGTCCACTACGAGACCATCGGTGTCATCCAGGGCATGCGCCACCTCCCCGCCGCCTTCACTCCCGGTCCCCGCCTCGGACCCGGGCTGGCGGAAACCCTGGAGAGCCTCCAGCAGGCCTGTGAGGAGCAGGGACTGGCCGAGCCCGTCACCGTCCGCACAGCGCAGGCGAAAATCCGTTGAGTGGCTCCACGGAGGCCGTCCGTCCGCAGCCGGAGATCCGCCAGGAGACCGAGTTCTTCTGGGCCTCCGGCCGGGACGGACGACTCCGTTTCCAGACGTGTACCGACTGCCGGGCGCTGATCCACCCGCCGCAGCCGGTGTGCCGCCACTGCCGGGGACACGACGTGCGGGTGAGCGAGGTCTCCGGCTTCGCCACGCTGATCGGATTCACCGTCAACCACCGCTTCCCCTTCCCGGGCCTGCCTTCCCCGTTCGTCGTCGCCCAGGTGGCGATCGAGGAGGACCCGCGGGTCCGGCTGACCACGAACGTCGTCGGCTGCGCGGCGGAGGACCTGCGCATCGGTATGCGCATGGAGGCTGTCTTCGAACAGGCCGGCGAGGCCTGGCTGCCGTTGTTCCGGCCGTGCGCCGAACAGCCCCCGCCCGCACCGCTGCCCGAGGACACCCCGGTCACCGGGCACCCCCACCGGGCGCCCGTGGGACCGAGGTTCGAGGACCGCGCCGTGATCAGCGGCGCCGGCGCCTCCCGCATCGGCCGCCGCCTGATGGTGTCGCCCCTCGAACTCACCGTCGAGGCCTGCGAGAAGGCCGTTGCCGACGCCGGACTCACCCTTGACGACATCGACGGCCTGTCCACCTACCCCGGCGCCGGCGCCTTCGGCGGCTTCGCCGAGGGCGGGGTGAGCGCGCTGGAGTCCGCGCTCGGCGTCCGCCCGGTGTGGCACAACGGGGCGGGGGAGACGTTCGGGCCGGGCGGCTCGGTGATCGCCGCGATGCTCGCGGTCGCGGGCGGACTGGCCCGGCACGTGCTGTGCTTCCGCACGGTGTGGGAGGCGACGTACGCCGAACTCCTGCGGCAGGGCCGGATCCGCGCACCCCGACAGGCGGACCCGGACGGCTGGTTCAAGCCCTTCGGCGCCGTCTCGCCCGCGATCATGCTCGCGATGAACGCCCAGCGGCACATGCACCGCTACGGCACCACCCGCGAGACGCTCGGCTGGATCGCCCTCAACCAGCGTGCGAACGCGGCCCGCCACCCGGACGCGGTCTACCGCGACCCGCTCACCATGGACGACTACCTCACCGCCCGCCCCATCAGTACCCCCTTCGGCCTGTACGACTGCGACGTCCCGGTCGACGCCGCCACGGCCGTCGTCGTTTCCGCCGCCGAGAGTGCGCCACACCTGCGGAGACCCCCGGTACGCGTCGAGGCCGTCGGTACCCGGATCGTCGAACGCCCCGAGTGGGACCAGTCGACCCTCACCCACGAGCCGCAGGTACTCGGTCAGTCCGCCCACCTGTGGACGCGTACCGACCTGCGCCCCGCCGACGTGGACGTGGCCCTGCTCTACGACGGGTTCACCTTCAACTGCCTGTCCTGGATCGAGGCGCTCGGCTTCTGCGGCATCGGCGAGGCCCGCGACTTCCTGGACGGCGGCAAGAACATCGCCCCCAACGGGATCCTGCCGCTGAACCCGCACGGCGGCCAGCTCTCGCACGGTCGCACCCACGGCATGGGCCTGCTGCACGAGGCCGTGCTCCAGCTGCGCAACGAGGCCGGGGCGCGGCAGGTGGCGGGCGCGCGTACCGCGGTGGTCTCCAGCGGTGGCCTCACCCCCAGCGGCGTACTCCTGCTCAGGACGGACGCATGACTTGCAGGACCGTGACGCACGAGACCGTCAGGCTCAAGACCGTGACGCACAGGACCGTGACGCACAGGACCGTGACGCACAGGACCGTGACATTCAGGACCCCCACATCCAGGACCGTGGCATGACCTCACTCGAACCCGAACTCACCGCCGCCGTACGCCGGGAGGTCGTCGACGTGGACGGCGTCCCGGCCTCCGCGCTGGTGGCCGAGGTGCCCCGCCCGCAGGCCGTGATCGTGGCCCTGCACGGCGGCGCCACCACCTCGGCCTACTTCGACCACCCCGGGCATCCGAGGCTCTCCCTGCTGCGCACCGCCGCCGCGGCCGGCTTCACCGTCCTCGCCCCGGACCGTCCCGGCTACGGCAGTTCGGCCGGGCACGAGGAGCGCCTCCGCACGCCCGGACAGCGCGCCGACTTCGCCCACGAGGCGGTGCGGGCACTTCTGCGGGGCCGCGAGCGCGGTGTCGGCGTGTTCCTGTGGGCGCACTCGGCCGGCAGCGAACTCACCCTGCGCATGGCCGCCGACCCGCGGGACGACGACCTGCTGGGCATCGAGCTGGCCGGGACGGGCCGGGTGCACCACCCCAGAGCCGTGCGGGCGATGGAGGAGTGGCGCAGCGACCCCACCCGCACCCGGCCCAACCTGCGCCACGCGCTGTGGTACCCACCGCAGGCCTATCCTCCCGACGTGCACGGCGGCCGCCGTATCGGGGCGGCCCCACCCGCCTACGAGGGACACCGCGAGGGCTGGCAGGAGGAAATGGCCCGGCTTGCGGCGCGCGTCGCGGTGCCGGTGCACATCACCCTCGCCGAGTACGAGCAGGTGTGGGCGAACGGGCCGGACGGCCTGGCCGACCTCGCCTCCATGTTCACCGGCGCGCCCCGCGTGGTGCTGCACGAACAGGCGGGCGCGGGCCACAACACCAGCGTCGGGCGTACCGCCCTCGCCTACCACCTGCACGTCCTGGCCTTCGTCGAGGAGTGCGCGCTGGGCGTGCGGGCGCTGCCCACGGAGGCGTGGAGGCACGATGGGTGAGGCCACCGATGCCGCCCTCCTCGTGGTGCGGCTCGTGCTGGGCGCGGTCATGGCGGCGCACGGCTGGAACCACTGGCGTGGCGGGGGCGGGATCACCGGCACCGCGGGCTGGTTCGCGGGCCTCGGCCTGACCCGGCCGCCGGACTGCCGGCCCACCGTCCGCACGGCTTCTTCGTCTTCAAAGAGGGCTACGAGTACGTCCTCGTCCTGGGTGTGCTCGCCCTGGCGCTCGGCGCGTGGGGGCCGGGGGCGTACGCGGTGGACACGGCGGCCGGCATCGCGGTCACCGGGTGGGCGGGCGGCGGTGCGGTGCTCGGGGTGGGCGTGGCGGGGACCGCCGGACTGCTCGCCGTGTTCTGGCGACCGAGGAGGACGGCATGAGCAGAACTCTCCCGCGTGTGGGCTTCATCGGGCTCGGCAGCCAGGGGGCGCCCATGGCCCGCCGCATCCTCGAAGCCGGACACACGACGACGCTGTGGGCCCTCCGACGCTGTGGGCCCGCCGACGCTCCACCCTCGCACCCTTTGAGGACAGCGGCGCCAAGACGGCCGGCTCGCCCGCCGAACTGGCCGCTGTGAGCGACGTGGTGTGTCTGTGCGTCGTCGATGACGCCGATGTCGAGCAGGTGGCCACGGGCCGGGAGGGCGCACTGGCCGGGCTGCGCCGGGGTGGAGTGATCGCCGTCCACTCCACCGTGCACCCCGATACCTGCCGCCGCCTGGAGAGCCAGGCCCGGGGAGCAGGGGCCTCCCCCCTCGACGCGCCGGTCAGCGGCGGCGGCCGGGCCGCCGAGCAGGGCACCCTGGTCGTCATGGTGGGCGGCGACCCGCAGGTCTTCGCCCACTGCCGCCCACTGTTCGCCACTTCCGCAGATCCCGTCGTCCACCTCGGCCCGACGGGCTCCGGGCAGATCGCCAAAATCCTCAACAACCTGCTCTTCACCGCCCAGTTGGGGCGGGTGGCCGACTCGGGCGGCACCCTCGACCGCATCGCCGCCCATGCGGGCGGCCTGCCGGCCAAGGACGTCCGGCTGTTCGCCGACATCGCGACACCGCCGGGGTGCACCAGGCCTCGGCGCTGCGTGAGGCCGCCCTGGCCGCCCTGGCCGCGATGGGACGGTGACCGGAACATCGCGCACCGCCCCTCGCCCCGCGGCAGCTCCCGCACGTACTGTGAGCGGGCACCCATCCACCGGCGGGAAGGGCGGGACATGGTCTCCGAGCGGCGTGAACAGATCCTGGAGGCGGCGCTGGAGGTCCTGGCCGACCGTGGCTTCAGGCGCACCTCGATCGACGCGGTGGCGGAGCGGGTCGGTCTGACCCGGCAGGGCGTCCTGCACTACTTCCCCAGCAAGAAGCGGCTGCTGCTGGAGATCCTCCGTTTCCGTGAGGAGCTCCACCGGGAGAACCTGGCGGACCACCATGCCGGCGAGGGCCTGGCGGCCGAACTCGCTGCGGCCGTCGCCTTCGAACAGAGCCATCCGTCGCTGGCGACGGTGCACAACGTCCTGCTGGCCGAGGCGGTCACCGGGCAGGAACCCGCCGCCGGCTACGCCCGGCAGCGATCCCGCACCCTGCAGGACCAGCTGGCCGCGAACCTGGCCGAGCGGTACGGGGAGCGCCTGCCCAGCGGACTGAGCGCGCCGACCGCCGCGGCGGCCGTCCTGGCCCTGGTCGAGGGCGTGCACCAGTTATGGCTGGTGGACCCGGACGCGGAACGCTATCCGCGTATCGTGCGGGAGACGGTGGCCGTCCTGCTCGGCACCGAGACGGCCACCGCAAAGGATCAGCCCCCGGCGATGAACGGGTAGACGCGGGTGAAGTCCGCACCGGGTTCGGCCGCGCTGAACTCCTCCCACACCGAGCCCGTGACCGCGCCCACGCTGCGCGCGCCGCCCAGCCGTGCCACCTCGGCCAGATAGAGCCGTACGTCCTTGGCCATCAGCGTGTTGCTGAACCCGGAGGCGTAGCGGCCGCTCAGCACCTCGTCCGGGAACTTGTCCGCGGTGGCGCCGCTGCGCCCGCTGGAGGCGTTGAGCACCTGCACCATCACCGCCGTGTCGAGCCCGGCGGCCCGCCCGAAGGCGACGGCCTCACTCGTCGCCGCGAGCGCGGTCGCGGACAGGAAGTTGTTGGCCAGCTTCAGGGCCTGTGCCTGCCCCGGCCGGTCGCCGACCCGGCGCCGCCGGTCGCTGAGCCCGTCCAGCACCGGCTCCACGCGCGCGCAGTCCGCGTCCGCTCCCGCGTACATGACCATCAGGGTGCGGGCGCGTGCCCCGGCCACTCCGCCGGAGACGGGCGCGTCCACGTAGGCCAGGCCCAGTGCGGCCAGGTCGAGCGCCGCCGTCACGCCCACCGTGGAGGTGTCCACGACGTGGGTGACGCGCCGGTCCCGGGCGCCCGCGAGATCGCCTACCACCTCCCCACAGACCTTGCCGTCCGGCAGGCTGAGCACCACCGTGCCGGCCGCCCGTGCCACGTCCGCCGCGCTGGGCGCCCAGCGGGCCCCCGTCGGGGTGCGCGCGGGGCCGGCGGCGTCGTAGGCCACCACCTCGAAGCCGGCCCGGACGAGGTTCGAGGCCAGTGCGCCGCCCATGGCGCCCAGTCCCACGAACCCGACGGGGGCCTCTCGCGGACTCATGCCTGCTCCCGGGCGCCGCGGACCTCGCGGATGACGGAGCGGGCGGAGTTTCCGGCGGGAGCTCCGCAGTAGGCCGTGATCTGGAACAGCAGCTCGTCGACCTCGGCGTCGGTGACCCCGGCGCGCGGCGCGGCCCCGAGGTGCAGACGGAACTCGTCCGTCCGCCCCAGTGCGGCGGTCATGGCCAGCACCAGCAGACTGCGGTCGCGGTTGCTCAGCGGCCCGCCACGCGCCCACACGCCCCATGCCATCGACATCAGGTAGTCCTGGAACTCGGCGGGCACGGGATCCCCCGCCGGCAAGCGCGTGCCATCGTCACCGAGCACCTCCGCACGGGCCCTGCCCGCGGCCCGCCGCCACTCTCGGTCGTCCATGCAGCTTCCCTTTCCGCTTCGGCGGCGGAACCTGAGGTCCTTGGGCCCCGCGCCGGCTGAGTCCTGGTCACGAGTACGACGGCGGCCGGGCGTGGACACGGCCGCCGAGGACGGTCGTCGTGGTGCCCACCGGCTGGCGCCGGCCCGGGAGGGAGGAACGGCGCGGGCGGTGCATGCTCCGGGTGCCGCCCGGGGCTCGGAGCTGCGAGCCTGCCCGTGCCTGGTGGCGGATCGTCCTGCCGCATTGACCTTACCGGCAACCGATAACAGGATCAACGGATACGGCTGAGCTCGTTAGGCAGTTTTGAAAATGCTATTCTCATTTCTGAGACTCTTGTTATCGTGGTCTCCGTCATCCTGAGCGGAGGTCTCCGACCCATGGCGCACTTTCCCAAGCCTTCCGAAGGCAGTTGGACCGAGCACTTCAAGATCGACACCGGTCCCGTCTCCTATGCCGACTCGATCTCGCCGGAGTTCTACGAACTGGAGCGAGACGCCATCTTCCGCAAGACGTGGCTGAACGTCGGACGCGTCGAGCAACTTCCCCGCAAGGGCAGTTACTTCACCAAGGAGCTGGACGCGGCCCGTGCGTCGGTGATCGTGGTGCGCGGAACGGACGGCGAGGTGCGTGCCTTCCACAACGTGTGCCGGCACCGAGGCAACAAGCTCGTGTGGAACGACAACCCGCGCGAGGAGACCAAGGGCACATGTCGCGCCTTCACCTGCAAGTACCATGCCTGGCGCTACGACCTGAAGGGCGAACTCGCCTACATCCAGCAGGAGTCGGAGTTCTTCGACGTCGACAGGTCGAAGTACGGTCTGCTGCAGGTCCGCACCGAGGTGTGGGAGGGGTTCATCTTCGTCAACCTCGACCCCGGCAACACCACGCCCCTCAAGGACTACCTCGGCAAGTTCGCGCAGGGCATCGACGGCTACCCGTTCCACAAGCTGACCCAGGTGCACAAGTACCGCGCGGAGATCGGCAGCAACTGGAAACTGTTCATCGACGCGTTCGCCGAGTTCTACCACGCGCCGATCCTGCACAGCGGCCAGTACGAGTCGGGCGAGGCAGCCAGGATCAAGAAGTACGGCTACGAGGCGTTGTCCTACGACATCGACGGCCCGCACAGCATGGTCTCCTCCTGGGGCGGCATCGCACCACCCAAGGAGCACGCGATGGTCAAGCCCATCGAACGGGCCCTGCGCAGCGGTCTCTTCGGCCCGTGGGACGCTCCCGACATCGGCATGACGACCGAGGAACTGCCGCCGGCGGTCAACCCGACGCGCAGCGAGGTCTGGGGCATGGACTCGTTCGTGTTCTTCCCCAACTTCATGCTGCTGATCTGGCGGCCCAACTGGGTGCTCACCTACCACTACTGGCCCACCTCGTACAACACCCACATCTTCGAGGGGACCTGCTACTTCGTGCCGCCGACGAACGCGTTCCAGCGGCTCCAGCAGGAACTCGCGGCGGTGACGTTCAAGGAGTACGGCCTGCAGGACGGCAACACCCTGGAGGCCACCCAGACCATGCTCGAATCACGCGCGGTGGACGAGTTCCCGCTGTGCGACCAGGAGGTCCTGCTGCGCCATCTGCACCGGACCGCGCAGCAGTACGTCGCCGACCGCACGCAGACCACCACCGCGTCCTGACAGGGAGGGCCCCGACATGGGCAACGTGTTTCCCGCCGAGTTCGCCGCGCTCGAACCGTTCGCGGACTGGGCGGTCCAGGGCGAGCGGGCCCGCTACGCCAAGCGCGTCAGCAGCACCATGGAAGAGCTGCAGGCCTTCTACGACGTGGCGTACCCGCTGCTGCAGAAGAGCACCGAGTACCTGGAGAACGTCAGCCTCGACGGCATCAGCGACGAGGACAAGCACCTGCTGTGGGCGTTCTGCGCCCTGGTGACCGTCGCCTTCCCGGTGGAGGCGTGGGGCCAGCCGCGGGTCCCCGACAGCGGCCCGTCCAGCATCGACGCCATCGTCGAACCCGCCGTGTGATGGCCGCACGAGAACCCGGGCCGTCCGCACGGGACAAAGCTCCCCGGCTCCCCGTCCTGCTGCGGGCCGCGCGCCTGCTGGACGTCGAGAAGGGCGAGATCGCCGAACCGGGCGAGGTGCTGGTGGTGGGCGAGCGCATCGCCGAGATCCGTCCCGCCCGGCTGCCCGAGGGCACGGTCGTCCACGACCTGGGCGACGTCACCCTGCTGCCGGGCCTGATGGACATGGAGGTCAACCTCTTCCTCGGCGGCCCCGACCACCGCAGCCCGCTCATCCCCGTCCAGGAGGACCCGGCCGTACGGACCCTGCGCGCGGCCGCCAACGCCCGCCGCACCCTGCGGCGCGGCTGGACCACCGTGCGCAACCTCGGCCTGTTCGTGCAGACCGGGGGCGTGCTGCTGGACGTCGCGCTGAAGAAGGCGATCGACCTGGGCTGGGTCGAGGGACCGCGGGTGGTGCCCGCCGGGCACGCGATCGCCCCCACCGGCGGTCACCTCGACCCGACCATGTTCCAGGCGCTGGCCCCCGGCGTGCTGCCGCTCACCGTGGAGGAGGGCATCGCCAACGGGGTGGCGGAGGTCCGCAAGGCGGTGCGGTACCAGATCAAGTACGGGGCCCGGGTCATCAAGGTGTGTGCCTCCAACGGGGTCATGTCGCACACCGGACCCGCGGGCGCGCAGCAGTACTCCGACGAGGAGCTGCGCGCCGCCGTCGACGAGGCGCACCGCGCGGGGCTGAAGGTGGCCGCGCACTGCATGGGCGACTCGGCGATCCGGGCCGCCGTCGAGGCCGGCATCGACTGCATCGAGCACGGTTTCCTGGCGAGCGACGCCACCCTCGACCTGATGGCGGAGCGCGGCACCTTCCTGGTGGCCACCACCTCCCTCACCGAGGGCATGAACACCACGCACGCGGACCCGGAGCTGCAGGCCAAGGCCGCCGACGTCTTCCCGCGCGCCCGCGAGTCCACCGCCCGCGCGATCCGGCGAGGGGTCAAGGTCGCCCTCGGCACCGACGCCCCCGCGATCCCGCACGGCAGGGGCGTCATGGAACTCCTCGCCCTCGCCGACCGGGGCATGCGGCCGGTCGACGCCCTGCGCGCCGCGACGACGGTCGCCGCCGAGCTGATCGACGCCGACGACCGGGGCCGGATCGCCCCCGGGCTGCTCGCCGACGTCATCGCCGTGCCCGGCGACCCGCTCACCGACCTGTCCGTCACCGGGCGGGTGTGCTTCGTGATGAAGGGCGGCCAGGTGTACCGCGACGACACACAGGTGTCCTGACGGCGGTACCGGGCCCCACCGACCCGGTCGGCGGCGCACGGGCAGTAAGGAGGGGACCGTGCGGCGCCGACGCGGCCCCGTCACCCACAGAGAGGTCTGTGATGTACGACTACGTCGTCGCGGGCGCCGGATCGGCGGGCTGTGTGCTGGCCGAACGGCTCTCGCAGGACCCGGGGACACGCGTCCTGCTCGTCGAGGCGGGCGGCGCGGACCGGCACCCCTACCTGCGTGTCCCCAAGGGCGTCGGGAAACTCTTCGGCAACCCGGCGTTCTCCTGGCACTACCGCACCCGGCCGCTGCGTGAGGGCGGTGCCCCCGAGGTCTGGGTGCGCGGCAAGGTGCTCGGCGGTTCCAGCTCCGTCAACGGGATGGTCTACAACCGGGGCGGGCGCGCCGACTGGGACGAGCTGGAAGGGCTCGGAAACCCCGGCTGGGGCTGGGAGGCCGTCCTGCCCGCCTTCCGCGCTGTCGAGGACAACATCCTCGGGCCGTCGCCGACCCGCGGCACCGGCGGACCCCTGCACGTCTCCACGGTCCGCGACCCCGACCCGCTGTGCGACGAACTCATCGCCACAGGACGGGAGTTCGGACTGCGGTCAGTGCAGGACGTCAATGAGGAGGACGGCGAGCGGATCGGCTACGCCATGGCCACCATCCGGGCCGGACAGCGCTTCAGCGCCGCCCGCGCCTTCCTGCACCCCGCCCGCTCCCGCCCCAATCTGACCGTCGCCCGGAACACCACCGTCACGCGCGTGCTGTTCGACGGCGACAAGGCGAACGGCGTCCGGGTGCGACGGGCGGACGGGCACGAGGAGGACGTCCTGGTCCGGCGGGAGGTGATCCTGAGCCTCGGCAGTCTGGCCACGCCCCGGCTGCTCCAGCTCTCCGGCATCGGCCCGGCCGACGTGCTGCGCGCCGCGGGCGTGGACGTACGCCTGGACCGCTCCCACGTCGGTGCCCGGCTGCGTGAACACCGCTGCCTGGCGCTGCGGTTTCGCCTGGGCGTCCCGCTCGGCGCCAACCGGCAGCTGGCCACCCCGGCCGCCCGGGCGCGCACCGCGGCCGCCTACGCCCTCACGCGTCGCGGCCCGCTGGCCCGCCCCGCCTACGACGTGATGGCCTTCCTCAAGTCCCGGCCGGACGCCGAACGGCCCGACGCCGAAGTCCTGCTGGCCCCCTGGTCCCTCGCGGCCCTGCAGCCGGGCAGACCGGCCGAGGTGGAGCGGGAACCCGGCGTCTCGGCCTGTGCCATGGTCCTCCGGCCCACCTCCGAGGGGTCCCTGGCCATCACCTCGGCCGACCCCGACGCCGGCCTGGACATCGACCCCGGCTACTTCTCCTCGACGTACGACCGCCGGGTCTGCGCGGACCTCTTCCGCCGACTGCGGGAGTTCTTCGCCACCGACCCGATCGCCTCCCGCGTCCGGCACGAGACGTTCCCCGGGCCGGACATACGGTCCGACGCGGAGGAGGAGATCGTGCGCTCGGCGCTCGACGGGGGCTACTGCGGCTTCCACGCCATCGGCACCTGCGCGATGGGCCCCGGCACGGACGACGTGACGGACGCGCGGCTGCGGGTGCGGGGCGTGGACGGCCTGCGCGTGGTGGACGCCTCCGTGCTGCCTGTGATGGTGTCCGGCAACCTCAACGGACCTGTGACGGCGATGGCGTGGCGGGCGGCGCAGTTCATCCGCGACGGAGCGTAGTTCATTCGCGACGGGCGTAGTCCCCCCAGGCGCCCGGACACCGGGGTGTTCCGCTCGGACGGCGAAGGACAGGGCGTCGCCGAGCGGAACCTCCGTACCGGCCGAGTGGAGCGGAACGGCTGCGGGCCTGGTTCATTCGTGGCGGGGGGTGACCAGTTCCTCCGGGCACCACATGCGCAGGAAGGCCGCGGTGGCTTCCAGTTGGCGCAGGCCCTGGGCCGCGGAGTCCTCGTAGATCCGCAGGTCGATCCCGACCCCGGAGTGTGCCGCTCTGGTGGCGAAGGACAGGGTGTCGTCGAGCAGGACTTCGGTACCGGCCGAGTGGAGCTGGAGCGGTGGCAGGCCGTGCAGGTTGCCGTGCAGGGGGCTGAGCAGGGGGTTGTCGCGCGGCGTGGCGCCCGCGTAGGAGGCCGCGCGCACCGGCAGCGCCTCGGCGTCCAGGGTCCGGTCGGCGGCGGCGTTGAACAGCAGGCTCGCCGCGTCCAGCGTGAAGTCCAGCACCGCCGAGGACAGCACGGCGCAGGCCGGCAGCGGCGCCCCCGCGTCACGCAGCCGCAGCAGCAGGCCCGCGGCGAGGGCTCCGCCGAGCCGCTTGCCCGCCACCGCCGCCGGTCCACCGGCATGGCAGTACTCCCAGGCCGCGTGCACGTCCTCCAGGGCCTGCGGGAAGCGGGGCCGGTAGCGGGCGCAGACGACCGCGAACCCGGTGAGCCGGGCCAGTTCTCGCGCGCTCGGCAGCGTGTCCTGCGGGGTGCCCGCGAGCCGCGGATCGCCGTGCAGGTACAGCACCCTCCACCGCGGGACGCGGCTCTCGGGGCGCACCTCCGGGCCGAACGGCCCCTCCTCTACGCGTACTTCACCTGCCACGGGACATCACCTTCTCCGCCGCTTCCCAGTGCTCCTTGGACACCCACAGCCGGGCGAAGGCCGCGGCGGCCTCGCGGTCCGGCCGGTTGCGGGTGGTGAGGTTCTTGATCTCGCCGGCCTGCGCGGTGGCGAGGGCGCGCGCTGTCTCGCGCCAGCCGCGGGCGAAGTCGGCACGGGGCAGGACCACGTCCACCAGCCCCAGCCGCTCGGCCTCGCTCGCTTCCAGCACCTGTCCCGTGCCCGCCAGCAGCAGGGCCCGCCCAGGTCCCACCAGGCGTGCCAGCCGTTCTGCTCCGCCCCAGGCGGGCACGATGGCCAGCTTCGTCTGGTTGAAGCCGATCCGGACGTCGTCGGCTGCGATGCGGAGGTCTGCCGCCACGGCCAGCTCCGCGCCGCCGCCCAGCGCGTGCCCGTTGAGTGCGGCGACCACCGGTCCGGGGAAGGCGGCGATCCGGTCGCACAGCGTCCGCATCCGCAGCGCCATGCCGGCGGCCTCGGCCGCGGTGCGCAGGCGCGCCAGCTCCTTGAGGTCGCCGCCGGAGACGAACGCCTTCTCGCCCGAACCGGTCACCACCAGCGCCCTCGCGCCTGCGGCCGCGTCCAGCGTCCTCTCCAGCTCGCCCATGGTGTGCGGGTCGATGGCGTTGCGGGCGTGCGGGCGATCGATGGTGACGACGGCCAGGCCGTCCTCCAGCTCCAGCTCAACCATGCTCGGCCTTCCGGTCGTCGGCGGGTGCGGTGATGCTGCGGCAGTCGGCGCGCTCGACGACCGCGAAGTCACGTCACGTCCTCACTGTCAGTCCTCGTAGACGACGGTCACGTCGGGGGTCGTCGGTTGGGCCTGGCAGGTGAGGACGTAGCCCTGGGCGATCTCGTCGGCGTCCAGGGCGTTGTTGGCACGCATCTTCGCCTCGCCGTCGGCCAGCCGGGCCAGGCAGGTGGCACAGTCCCCCGACTCGCAGGAGAACGGCGGCTGGAAGCCGGCCCGCCGGGCGCTCTGCAACAGGGTCTCGCCCGTCCGCTGTGGCACGGTGCGGCGCTGTCCGCGCAGCTCGACGGTGACGGTGCCGGGGGTGGGCCCGGACGGCGCGGCGGGCGCCTCCTGGGTCTTCGCGGGGGTGAACCGCTCGACGAGGATCTGCTCCGGGGCCACCCGGTGTGTGGTCAGTGTGTCCTCGACCAGAGCCATGAACGGCTCGGGACCGCAGACGTAGAAGTCCGCCCGGTCCTCCTGGCCGTGAGCGAGGGCCCTTATCTCCCCGGTGGTGACCAGTCCGTCCCGGTCGTCGAGGTGGAGGCGGACCTCGAGCCGGCCGGGGTGGCGTGCGGCGAGTGCGTCCAGTGCGTCGCGGAAGATGGCCGCGCCCGGGTTCTGATGTGCGGTCAGCAGCCGCACCGGGCGCCGGGTTGTCGCCAGTGCGCTCTTGACCAGCGAGAACACCGGGGTGATGCCGCTGCCTCCGGCGTACGCGACGAACGGCCGGTCGGCGGGATCCTCGCGCAGACAGAACGAGCCGCCGGGCGGGGTGGCCTCCAGCAGGTCACCCGGTGCCAGCCGTTCGTGCATCCAGCCGGAGACGAGACCGCCCGGCACGCGCTTGACCGTGACACATACCTCGGCGTCGGTGTCGGGGGAGGACGACATGGAGTAACTCCGCAGCGTCCCACAGGCCTTGAAGGTCAGGAACTGCCCGGCCCGGTAGGGGAAGCGGGCGTCGAGGACGAAGGTGCGCGTGTCCGGTGTCTCGTCGACGACCCGGGTGATCCGCACCGGATGGAAGCCATGGTCCCGTGCCATGTATGGAACTTACCTTCTCGCTATGGGAGAGTGCAATTCTCAATACGAGGGAGGAGCTTCTGTCATGTCGACGATTCCCCCCGGCGCCCTGCGGCCGATCACGCCCGAACTCCGCGCGCGCTACGAGGCCGAGGGCTGGTGGACCGGCGAGACCCTGGGCTCCATGCTGGCCGACGGACTCGCCAGGGCCGGGGACGCCGAGTTCCGGGTGCACTCCGAGGTGCGGCCCTGGTCGGGCACGCTCGCCGACGTCGAGCGGGTGGCCCGCCGGCTGGCCGCGGGGCTGCGGGCGCGCGGCGTCGGCCCGGGCGACACGGTGGTCATGCAGTTGCCCAACTGGATGGAGGCGGCCGCGGTGTTCTGGGCGTCCGCCTTCCTCGGTGCCGTCGTCGTCCCGGTCGTCCACTTCTACGGGCCCAAGGAGATTCGCCACATCGTCGAGGCCACCCGCCCGAAGGCCTTCTTCGCCGCAGAGCGGTTCGGGCGGCTGGAGTTCCGGCCGGAGCTGTGCGCGGACATCCCCGTCGTCGGCGTCGTGGGCCGGGACTTCGACGCACTGCTCGCCGGGGAACCGCTCGACGGCGTCCTGCCCGCGGACCCGGACGCCCCCGCGCTGATCGCCTTCACCTCCGGCACCACCCGTGAGCCCAAGGGCGTCGTGCACAGCCACCGCACCCTCGGCTACGAGACACGTCAGCTGGCCGCTAGCTATCCCCCGGACCGGGGGCGGCAGTTCACGGTCGCGCCGGTCGGCCACTTCATCGGCATGGTCAACGCGTTCCTCATCCCCGTCCTGGCCGGCTCCCCGGTCCATCTCGGCGACACCTGGGACCCGGCCCGGGCGCTCGCGCTCATGCTGGCCGAGGGACTCACCGTCGGCGGCGGGGCGACGTACTACATGACAAGTCTCCTGGACCACCCCGACTGCACCCCGCAGCACATCGCGCGACTGAGGTACGCCGGCCTCGGCGGGGCGACGGTCGCCTCGGCCGTGACAACCCGGCTGGAGTCCCTCGGCATCTCCGTCTTCCGCGCCTACGGCTCCACCGAGCACCCCTCGGTGACCTGCACCCCCTACGACGGCCCCACGGCCAAGCGCCTGCACACCGACGGACTCCCGCTGCCCGGCGTCGAACTGCGGCTCGCCGAGGACGGTGAGATCCTCACCCGCGGCCCCGACCTCTGCCTCGGCTACACCGACCCGGCCCTGACCGCCGCCGCCTTCGACGCCGAGGGCTGGTACCGCACCGGCGACATCGGCGTACTCGATGCCGACGGCTGGCTGACCGTCACCGACCGCAAGGCCGACATCATCATCCGCGGCGGCGAGAACATCAGCGCCCTGGAGGTCGAGGAGATCCTGCTGGAGCTGGACGGAGTGGCGGAGGCGGCCGTGGTGGCCGCCCCCGACCCGCGCCTCGGGGAGCGCGCCGTCGCCGTCCTGCGCATGCTGCCCGGCTGGTCGGCGCCGAGCCTCGCCGAGGTGCGCCTGCACTTCGAACGGGCCGGGCTGGCCCGGCAGAAGTGGCCCGAGCAGGTGCACCGGGCCGATGACCTCCCGCGCACCCCGAGCGGCAAGGTCAAGAAGTTCGTCCTCCGTCAGAACATTGTCACTCCCTCAAAGTGAGAATACGATTCTCGCATTCGGTAAAGGAGGATCTCATGCCGTCGCGTGCACTCGCGTATCCGCTCTTCGACGCGGACAACCACCTCTACGAGACCCAGGAAGCGCTGACGAAGTACCTCCCGAAGGAGTACGACGGCGCCATTCAGTACGTGAACGTCGGCGGTCGCACCAAGATCGCCATCCGCGGGCAGATCAGTGAGTACATCCCCAACCCCACCTTCGAGGTCGTCGCCCGGCCCGGCGCGATGGAGGAGTACTTCCGAGTCGGCAACCCCGACGGCAAGACCCGACGGGAGATCTTCGGCGAGCCGATGCGCTCCGTCCCGGCCTTCCGGGAACCGGCGCCGCGCCTGGAGCTGATGGACGAGCTCGGCATCCGGCGCAGCCTGATGTTCCCGACGCTGGCGAGCCTCATCGAGGAGCGGATGAAGGACGACCCGGAGCTGATCCACGTCGTCATCCACGCGCTCAACCAGTGGTTGCACGAAACCTGGTCGTTCAGCTACAAGGACCGCATCTTCACCGTCCCGGTCATCACCCTGCCGATCGTGGAGAAGGCGATCGAGGAGCTGGACTGGGTGGTGGAGCGCGGCGCCCGCGCCATCCTGGTCCGCCCGGCGCCGGTCCCCGGGTTCGGTGGCACCCGCTCCTTCGCGCTGCCGGAGTTCGACCCGTTCTGGAAGCGGGTGGTGGAGACCGGCGTGCTGGTCGCCTTCCACTCCTCCGACAGCGGCTACTCCCACTACGCCAACGACTGGGAGGGGCGGCGGCGCGAGTTCCTGCCCTTCAAGCCCAACGCCTTCCGCCAGGTCAACGAGTGGCGGCCGATCGAGGACGCCGTCTCCTCGCTGATCTGCCACGGCGCGCTGTCCCGCTTCCCCGAGCTGAAGGTCGCGGTCATCGAGAACGGCGCCTCGTGGGTGGAACCGCTGCTCAGCCGGCTCGCCGACGTCCACAAGAAGATGCCGCACGAGTTCCGGGAGAACCCGGTGGACGTCTTCCGGCGGAACATCCACATCAGCCCGTTCTGGGAGGAGGACATGGCGCAGCTCGGCCGCCTCATCGGCATCGAGCGCGTCCTGTTCGGCTCCGACTACCCCCACCCCGAGGGCCTCGCCGACCCGGTCAGCTACGTCGACCACCTGGTTAAGCTCAGCGAGGAGGACAAGGCCAAGGTCATGGGCGGCAACCTGGCCCGGCTGATCGACGCATGACCGCCGCCCGGACCATCCCCGAGCTGGTGCTGGGCGCGGCCGACCGGTTCGGCGGCGCCGAGGCCGTGGTGGACGGCGAGCTGCGCCTCACCTTCACCGGCCTGGCCGACCGGGTCCGGCGCACCGCGGGCGCGTTCGCCTCGGCGGGCGTCGGTCCGGGCGACCGGGTGGCGCTGTGGGCGCCCAACTCGGCCGAGTGGATCGTCGCCGCGTTCGGCCTGCTCACGGCCGGCGGGGTGCTCGTGCCGGTGAACACCCGCTTCCTCGACGAGGAGGCCCACGACATCGTCGTCCGCAGCGGAGCCAAGGCGCTGCTCGTCCAGAACGGCTTCCTGGACCGGGAGTTCACCGGACCGCCCGGCGTGCCCGTCATCGACCTGAAGACCTCCGGCTTCCTCGCCTCCGGGGATCCGCTGGAACGCCGGGTCGACGAGGACGACGTGGCGGACATCGTCTTCACCTCCGGCACGACGGGCCGCCCCAAGGGCGTGATGACCACCCACCGCCAGACCCTGCGCCTGTACACCGAGTGGTGCGATCTCGCGCAGCTCAGGCAGGGCGACCGGTATCTGATCGTCAACCCGTTCTTCCACATCTTCGGCTACAAGGCGGGCCTCGTGGCGTCGATGATCCGGGGCGCGACCGTCCTCCCGGTCGGCGTCTTCGACGTGGACCGGGTGCTGGACCTGGTGGAGAAGGAACGGGTGACCGTGCTGCCGGGGCCGCCGACGCTGTACCACTCCCTGCTGGCGGCGGACGCGGGCCGCGACCTGTCGTCGCTGCGGGTCGCGGTGACCGGGGCCGCCGACATCCCGGTCGAACTGGTGCGCCGCATCACCACCGAACTGCCGTTCACGCACCTGATGACCGGCTACGGCCTCACCGAGGCCGGCACCGTCACCGCGTCCCGGCCCGAGGACTCCTACGAGGCCGTGGCCGCGACCGTGGGCCGGCCCTGCGAGGGCCTCGAGCTGCGCATCGCCGACGACGGGGAGGTGCTCGTGCGCGGATACTCCGTCATGCGCGGCTACCTCGACGACCCCGGGGCCACCGAGGAAGCCGTCGACGCGGACGGCTGGCTGCACACCGGGGACCTCGGCGAACTCGACGCCGAGGGCCGCCTCCGGATCGTCGGCCGAAAGAAGGACATGTTCGTCGTCGGCGGTTTCAACGCCTACCCCGCCGAGATAGAGGGCTTTCTGCTGAAGCACCCGGCCATCGCCCAGGTCGCCGTCGTCGGAGTGCCCGACGAGCGGCTGGGGCAGGTCGGCAAGGCCTTCGTCGTACCGCGCGGCGAGGTGACCGAATCGGAGCTGGTCGCCTGGGCCAAAGAGCACATGGCCGGGTTCAAGGCGCCCCGCCACGTCGAGTTCCGCACCGAACTGCCGCTGAACGCCACCGGAAAGGTGATGAAGGACCGACTGACATGACCCAGGACTTCCGCACCGCCTCCGGCATCCCCCTCAAGCCGGTGTACGGTCCCGCAGACCGCCCCACTCCTCCCCCCGACCCGGGCATGTTCCCCTTCACCCGCGGCAACTACCCCACCGGCTACCGGGGCCGCACCTGGACCCTGCGCCAGTACTCCGGCTTCGGCACCGCCGAGGAGTCCAACCGCCGCTACCGCTATCTCCTCGGCCAGGGCGGCACCGGCCTGTCCGTGGCGCTCGACCTGCCCACCCAGTGCGGCTACGACTCCGACGACCCGGAGTACGCCGACGAGGTCGGCCGGGTCGGCGTCGCGCTGGACACCCTCGCCGACGCCGAGATCCTCTTCGACGCCATCCCGCTGGACCGCATCAGCACCAGCTTCACCATCAACGGCACGGCGGCCATCCTGCTCGCCTTCTACGTGGCCGCCGCCGAGAAGCGCGGCATCCCCCGGGCGAGACTCACCGGCACCATCCAGAACGACATCCTCAAGGAGTACGCCTCGCGCGGCACCTGGATCTGGCCCCCGGAGCCCTCGCTCAGGCTCATCGCGGACACGATCGAGTTCTGCGCCGCCGAGGTGCCCCGCTTCAACGCGATCTCCGTCGCGGGCGCGCACTTCCGCGACGCGGGCGCCAACGCCGTACAGGAGATGGCGTTCACGCTCGCCGACGGCGTCACGTACTGCGAGACGGTCCTCGAACGCGGCCGGATGACCATCGACCAGTTCGCCCCGCAGATCTCCTTCTTCTTCTACACACACGGTGACTTCTTCGAGGAGATCGCCAAGTACCGGGCCGGCCGCAGGCGTTGGGCGACCATCGTGCGAGAGCGGTTCGGGGCTCGCACCGACAAGGCGGCCATGTTCCGCTTCGGCTGCGTCGCCGGCGGAGCCTCGCTGCACGCCCCGCAGGCCCGCAACAACACCGTGCGCGTCGCCTACGAGGCGCTCGCCTCCGTCCTCGGCGGCGTGCAGTCGATGTTCACCGCCGCCTGGGACGAGCCGTTCGCCCTGCCGAGCGAGGAGTCGACGACGCTGGCCCTGCGCACCCAGCAGATCCTCGCGCACGAGACGGGCGTGGCCAAGGTCGCCGACCCGCTGGGCGGGTCGTACTTCGTGGAATCCCTCACCGACGCCACCGAGGAGCGGATCACCGAGATCATGTCCGACCTGGAAGCCCACGGCGGAATGGTCCGCTGCATCGAGGACGGCTACCTGCAAGGGCTCATCGCCGACCAGGCGTGGCGACTGCACCAGGAGACCGCCTCCGGCGAGCGGCCGGTCGTCGGCGTCAACCAGTTCACCGTCGACGAGCCCTCGCCCGACCTGGCCACCTACGAACTCGACGCCGAGGGACGCGAACGCCAGCTCAAGCGGCTCGCACGGGTGAAGTCCGAGCGCAGCGCGGCCGAGGTGCGCGCCCGCCTCGACGACCTGCGGCGCGCCGCCGAAGGAGAGACCAACCTGATGGAGCCGCTCATCGCCTGCGCCGGCGCCTACTGCACGGTCGGCGAGACGGCCGACGCCCTGCGCGCGGTGTGGGGCGAGTTCCGGCAGCCGGTGGTGTTCTGATGAGCGCACCGGTGCGCGTACTCGTCGCCAAGCCCGGTCTCGACGGGCACGACCGCGGCGCGAAGCTGGTCGCCCGCGGGCTGCGCGACGCCGGGTTCGAGGTGGTGTTCACCGGCATCCGGCACCGCGTGGACGACATCGCCGCCACCGCCGTGCAGGAGGACGTCGCCCTGGTCGGCCTGTCCATCCTCTCCGGCGCCCACCTCACCCTGACCCGCCGCACCGTCGAGGCGCTGCGCACCGCCGGCGGCGACGACATCCCCGTCGTGGTCGGAGGCACCATCCCGGCCTCGGACGTCGCACGCCTGCGGGAGGCCGGGGCCGCCGGCGTGTATCCCACGGGCACCCCGCTCGACGAGATCGTCGCGGACATCCGCGCCCTGACAGCCCCGGAGGACTGACATGCGAGTCGGAGTGATGAGCGGCCCCGAACGGGGCGACGCTGCGCACAAGGCGGCGCGCATGGCCGACGACGCCCGCTGGGCCGAGGACGCCGGGTTCGACACCGTGTGGGTGCCGCAGGTCCCGACCGACTTCGACGCGCTGACCGCCGTGGCCCTCATGGGCCAGGCCACCGAACGCATCGAAATCGGCACGGCGGTCGTCCCCGTCCACGCCCAGCATCCCGTCGCGCTGGCCCGGCAGGCCATGTCCGCGCAGGCGGCGGCGGGCGGACGGCTCACCCTGGGCGTCGGCGCCTCCCACCACTGGATCGTCCGCGACATGCTGGGCCTGCCCTACGACAAGCCCGCGGCGTACACCCGCGCCTACCTCGAGGTGCTCGGCGCCGCGCTGTCCGGGGGTGGTTCGGTGGACGTCGAGAACGACGTCTTCCGCGTCCACAACCCGCTCACCCTCAGCCCGCTCGCCCCCCTGCCGGTCCTGCTGGCCGCGCTGGGCCCGGTGATGCTGCGTATCGCGGGGGAGTGCGCGGGCGGCACGGTGCTGTGGATGGCCGACGAGCGGTCGGTGGCCGAGCACGTCGCCCCCACTCTCACCAAGGCGGCGGAGGCGGCGGGCCGCCCCGCTCCCCGCATCGTCGCGGGCATCCCGGTGTGCCTGTGCGCGCCGCACGAGGTCGAGGCGGCACGCGAGCGCGCCAACCGCATCCTCGGCGAGGCCGAGGTCTCCCCGAACTACCAGCGCCTGTTGGAGTACGGCGACGCCCGCGACGTCGGAGACCTGTGCGCGGCCGGTGACGAGACGGCCATCGCGGCCCGCTTCCGGCGGTTCGCCGACGCGGGCGTGACGGACCTCTCGGTCCGCCTGCTGCCCATCGGCACCGGGCGGGACGAACTCGTCGCCTCCAAGCTGCGCACCCGGGACGCCGTCGCGGCGATCGCCGCGGACTTTCGGTGACCGGGACCGGGCCCCTGGCGGGGCTGCGCGTGCTGGAGGTCGGCCACATCCTGGCCGGGCCGTACGCCACCATGCTGCTGGCCGACCTGGGCGCCGAGGTCACCAAGGTGGAGCCACCCGGCGGCGACCTCTCCCGGCAGGTCTCCGACGCCTACTTCGCCAGCCTCAACCGGGGCAAGCGGTCGATCCGCCTGGACCTGGCCGCACCGGCGGGCCAGGACCGCCTGCACGAGCTGGTGCGCGAAGCCGACGCGCTGCTCGTCAACCTCAAACCCTCCGCCATCCGCCGCTTCGGCCTCACCTACGAAGCGCTGCGGCCCTTCAACGAACGGCTGGTGTGCGTGGCCCTCACCGGCTGGGGCCTGGAGGCGGGCGACGAACCCGCCTTCGACTACGTCGTGCAGGCCGTCACCGGCGTCGCCGCGCTCACCGGCACCCCCGACGGCCCGCCCCTGCTGCCCGGTTACTCCACCGCCGACAACTCGGCGGGACTGGCCGCCGCACTCGGTCTGCTGGCGCAGGTGATCTCCGGCCAGGGCGGTCAACTCGACGTCTGCCTGCGGGACGTGATGCTCTCCCAGCTCAACTACCACGCCGCCGCCTGGCTCAACGAGGGCGTCGCCCCACGCCGCCTGGGCGGCGCGCACACGTACTACGTTCCCGCCCAGCTCTTCCCCACCGCCGACGGCCACCTGGCGCTGTTCATCACGCACGACCGCTTCTGGCGCTCCTTCGCCGCCGAAGCCGGCATCGAGGGCTACTCCACGATGGCCGAGCGCGCCGCCCGCCGCGACGAGGTGATCGCGGCGGTGACGAAGGCACTCGCCGCCGACACCGCGGCGGGCTGGGAGGCCCGGCTGCGCCCGCTCGGAGTGGCGGCGGGCGCCGTGCGCACCCTCCCCGAAGCCCTCGGCGAGAACCCCGGCGCGGTGGTGCGGGCCGGCGATCACCAGCTCGTCGCCAGCCCGTTCCGCATCACCGGTCACGACCCCGTGTACGGCCCACCACCGCGGCTGGGTGAACACGGCGATCTGGCCTGACAACGCCTTCTCGGCGCGAAGTCGCTCAAATCTCGTTCGCAGGCTCCTGCGAACGGGGTCGTGCTACTTCGGGGGGAACCTCAACGCCCCGTCCAGCCGCACCACCTCACCGTTGAGGTAGTCGTTCTCGCACAGGTGCTGGACCAGTGCGGCGTACTCCTGCGGTCGCCCCATCCGCCGTGGATGCGGCACCTGGGGGCCCCAGTAGGCCTCCAGACGGTCGGCGGCCTTGCCGTAGGCGGGCGTGAGGACGGTGCCCGGGGCGACGGACACCACGCGAATGCCGAGGGGGGACAGGTCCCGGGCGGCCACCAGCGTCATCGCGCTCACCCCGCCCTTCGCGGCGGCGTACGGCAGCTGCCCGATCTGGCCCTCGTACGCCGCGATGGAGGACGTCGTGACGATCACGCCCCGCCCGCCGTCCTCGTCGTGCGGCGCGGTGCGCGCCAGCGCCGCGGCAGCCATGCGTACGACATTGAAGACGCCGGTCAGATAGACGTCGACCGTGCTGCGGAAGCCGGCGAGGTCCAGCGGCGCGCCGTCCTTGCCGACGAGCCGTCCACCGCTCGCCGGGCCGCCGTGGCAGTCGACGGCGATTCTGAACTCGCCCGCGCCCTCGGCCACTTCGACCGCGGCGCCCACCGAGTCCTCGTCCGTGGCGTCGGTGCGCACGTACCGCACCCCGAGCTCCGCCTCCAGGGCCTTGCCCTTGTCGTCGGCGAGGTCGGCGACCACCACCCGGGCGCCCGCCGCGTGCAGCCGCCGCACCGTCGCCTCACCGAGTCCGCCCGCGCCGCCGACCACCAGGGCCGAGGATCCGTCGATGTGCACGCCATTCCCCTCTCTTGCGAGTATGGCTCTGAGTGTAAGAGAATGACGTTCTCATGAACATAGCCGTGATCCTGGAAATGGCCGCCTCCGCGGGGGACCGTCCGGCCGTCACGGAGGGCGGCCGTTCGCTCTCCGCGGCCGGGCTCCAGCGCCTCGCACGTCACGCGGCCGACCGCTTCCGTGACCGCTCGGCGGTCCTGTACCTGGGCCCGAACCACCTCGCCTACCCCGTCGCCCTGTTCGGCGCGGCCCTGGCCGGCGTCCCGTTCGTCCCCCTCAACTACCGCTCCTCCGAAGAGCAGTTGAGTGCCCTGATCGCGCGTCACCCCGGGGCCGAAGTGCTGTACCCGGACGGACTCGACGCGCTGCTGGCCCCGCCGCCGGGCGAGCCCGAGTGGCGGCCCGCCCCCGACGACCGCGACGCCACCGCCGTCGTCCTCTACACCAGCGGCACCACCGCCGCCCCCAAGGCGGCCCTACTGCGCCAACGTCATCTGCTCGCCTACGTCTTCAACACCCAGGACTTCGGCTCCGCGGCGGAGACCGACGCGAGCCTGGTCGCCCTCCCCCCGTACCACGTGGCCGGTCTGATGAACCTGCTGACGAACCTGTACGCCGGCCGCCGCCTCGTCTATCAGTCCGCCTTCCACCCGGCCGACTGGCTGGCCACGGTACGCCTCGAGGGCGTCACCCACGCCATGCTCGTGCCGACCATGCTCGCCCGGATCACGGCCGAGCTCGGTGCGGCGGAGGCCGCCACGCCAACCCTGCGCAGCCTCGCCTACGGCGGTGCGCGCTGCCCCCGCCCGGTGGTGGAGGCGGCGCTGCGGCAGTTCCCGCGGGCCGGCTTCGTCAACGCCTACGGGCTGACCGAGACCGCCTCCTCGGTCTGCGTGCTCGGCCCCGACGACCACCGGCGGGCGCTCACCTCCGACGAGGCGACGGTGCGGGCGCGGCTCGGGTCGGTGGGCCGCCCACTGCCCGGGGTCGAGGTCGAGATCCGCGACCAGGACGGCAGGACGCTCGGACCGGGCGGGACGGGACTCGTCTTCGTGCGCGGCGAGCAGATCTCCGGCGAGTACGCGGAGGCGGGCGGCACGGACACCGACGGCTGGTTCGCCACCCGTGACCGGGGCCGTCTGGACGAGGACGGTTACCTCTTCGTCGAAGGCCGCGCCGACGACACCATCATCCGTGGCGGGGAGAACATCGCCCCCGCCGAGATCGAGGACGTACTGCTCCAGTATCCGGGGGTGCGCGAGGCCGCCGTACTGGGGCTGCCCGACCCGGAGTGGGGCCAGCGTCTGGTCGCCGTGCTGGTCGGAGCGGGTGACCCGGAGGAGATCCGCGCCTTCGCCAAGCAGCGCCTGCGCTCCTCCAAGACGCCGGACACCGTCGTCTTCCGCCCCGAACTGCCCCGGACCTCCACCGGAAAGCTACTGCGCCGAACCTTGGTCACCGAACTTCAGGAGGCACCCGATGCCTGACGCCGTGCTCGTCGCCGCCCTGCGCACCCCGATCGGCACCGCCTTCAAGGGGAGCCTGCGTGACACGACCGCGTACGAACTCGCCGAGCGGGTCGTCACGGCCGTGTCCGAAGGGCTGGATCCGGACCTCGTCGACGACCTGGTCCTCGCCGAGTCGCACTACGGCGGCGGCGTCGTCGCCCGCCACGCCGCACTCACGGCGGGCCTGCCGCAGGTGCCGGGCCTCGCCCTGAACCGGCACTGCGCGGCAGGGCTCACCGCCGTCGCGACGGCGGCGGCCTCCGTCCGGGCCGGCATGGACCGGCTGGTGCTCGCCGGAGGGGTCAACTCCGCGTCCACCGCTCCCCGGCTGACCTTTCTGGGCGGCGAGCGCTGGGTGCCGCCCTCCCACCCCGACCGCCCGGACGCCCCCAACCTCGACATGTCGATCACGGTCGGCTGGAACACGGCCGTACGGGAGGGCCTCGGCCGCGCGGAGATGGACGCGTGGGCGCTGCGCTCGCACCGCAACGCCGTCCGAGCCCTCGACGAGGGCCGCTTCAAGGCCGAGACCGTTCCCGTGGACACGCCGCACGGTCCGTTCGAGGCCGACGAACACCCACGGCGCGACACGAGTGCGCAGAAGCTGGCCGCGCTGAAACCGCTGCACCCGGAGATCGAGGGCTTCTCGATCACGGCGGGCAACGCCTGCGGCGCCAACGACGCGGCGGCGGCCGTGGCGGTGGCCGACGGGCGGCTCGGTCTGCCCGCACTGGCCAGGGTGCTGTCGTGGGCCTCCGTGGCCGTGGACCCGGCCGAGACCGGCCTGAGCCCGGTGTGGGCGATACCCAAGGCATGTCAGCGGGCGGGGCTGGCGCTGTCGGACGCGGACCTGTTCGAGATCAACGAGGCGTTCGCGGCGGTGCCGCTCGCCGCGATCCGCCGTCTGGATCTCGACCCGGACACGGTGAATGTCAACGGCAGTGGCTGCTCCCTGGGCCACCCCGTCGCCGCGACGGGCACCCGCATGGCAGTCACCCTCGTGCACGAGCTGCGGCGCCGGGGCGGGGGAGTGGGGGTGGCCGCGATGTGCGCGGGCGGAGGGATGGGGGCGGCGCTGGTACTGGAGGTACCGGCGCCCTGACGGCGGCGCCTTCTGGCGCCGCCTTCCGGCGGGTCCCGGGACACGGGACGGCCTCCCGGGCGGCACGTACGGGAGCCGGCCCCGGCCGCCGACCTGCAGCTCACGCCGCGAAGCGCAGCAGCGCCTCCTGCGCGTACGAGGCGATCAGGGTGCCGTCCGAGGTCAGGACGTCCCCGCGGCCGAAGCACCGTGCGTGCGCGGCGAGCGGGCTGTGCTGGCGCAGCAGGAGCCAGTCGCCGGTGCAAAAGGGCCGGTGGAACCAGAGGGTGTGCGCGGTGACGGCCGAGGTGAACGCCCGGCCCGCGTCCGTCTGGGTCACGCCCTCGACCGGCCGCAGGGCGGTCCCGATCAGCGAGAGGTCGGTCGTGTAGGCGAGGAGGGCGGGCGCGAGGGCTCGGGGAGCGTCCGGGACGCGGGTCCACAGCTCGTACCCGGCAGGCTCGGACTTCGCGGTGTCGAGATCGGTCGCCGCCCTCGACTCCCAGGGAAGCAGGCCGAGTTCAACGGCACGTTCCGGCCCTGGCAGAGCGGGCACGGGGTCCGTCGTCTGACGGTCGGGACCTTCCTCCCGGGCGTGCAGGCTCGCGTTCGCGACCGCCACGATCCCGCGCTCCTGACGGGCGGTCAGCCGTACTGCCGCGAAGGTGCGGCCCTGCTGCGGCACCTCGGCCTCGTAACGCACCGGTTCACCCGTGCGCCCTTCCCTCAGGAACTGCGTGTGCAGCGACTTCAGACCCTTGCCGGGTGCCGCGAGCTGCGCCGCGCAGGCGAACTGGGCGAGCAACTGCCCGCCGAACAGCCGCCGGTACTCCAGCCGCTGCGAGCGGCCCTCGTAGGCGCCTTCGCCCAGCGGGGCGAGATCGAGGCAGCCGAGCAGGTCCTTCCACAGGTCGGTCATGAGTCGCCCCTCACAGGTCGACGAGGCGGGGTGTGTGCGACCGGCGCAGCAGCAACCGCCCCGCCTCGCGGGTCAGTTCACGGGTGGAGCCGAGCAGCCCGTCCAGCACCAGGGCACGTTTGACGTGCCGGTGCAGGGCGTGCTCGGCGGTGAAACCGATGCCGCCCAGCGCCTGCTGGCAGTGGCGCGCCGCGGTGAGCGCGGCCCGGCCGGCCGCCGCCTTGGCGAGCAACGCGCCGGCGTCGTCGTCCGCGGCGGCGAGCACCGCTTCCGCGGCCTCCAGCGCCACATACGTCTCCGCCAGGCGGTGCCGCAGGGCCTGGAACGAGGCGAGCGGACGGCCGAACTGCTGTCGCTGAAGGACGTGTTCGCGGGCGAGCGAGAGCATGGTCCGCCCTGTCCCCAGCAGCCACCAGCCCAGCGCCCGCCGCCCCGCGGCCAGGGCCGGGGCCGACAGGTCACGGGGGTCGGAGCGGTGCAGCGGAAGTCCGTCGTCCAGCGGACCGGCCGGTGGCCCGTCCCCCCGCGCCCAGCGCACCCACGTGCCGCCCGCGTACGGCAGCGGCGGGGTGCCGCCGGGCGGGTGGCCTGCCGCCCGCAGGACGACGTCGTTGAGCAGCGGCGCCTGCGCGCCCGTCTCTCCGAGCAGCCTGAACACCAGCGGGACGGCGGTGTCCGGCTCCTGCGTGAGCATCTCGCCCCAGCCGAGGTCCGCCAGGGTGGCGTCCAGTTCGGCACCCGGCGCGCTCGTCGTCATGGTCTTGTGCAACGCCTGTTCGAGCAGTGCGCGTTCGGCGCTGTCCACCGCGTCTCACTCCTTCCCGAGGTCCAGCAGGCGGCGGGCGACGATGTTCCGCTGGATCTCGGCCGTGCCGCCGTAGATGGTCGCGGCCCGCGAGTACAGGTATTCGGTGCGCCACGCCCCGTCGGTCGCCAGCTCCACCGCGCCCGGCAGCAGGTCCCGTGCGGTGTCGAACAGCCGTTGCTCGGCCCCGGCCAGCAGGATCTTGTCCACGGAGGTCTCCGGTCCGAGCCGCCCGCCGTCCGCCAGCGCCCGTTGGGTGGCGGCCGAGCGGCACCGTACGCTGTGCAGGTCCAGCCAGACGGCGCCCAGCGCGTCCGCGTCCGGTTCGCAGTCGTCGGCCAGGAGGCGGTCGAGGCGGCTGTAGAGGTGGGCGACGCGGTGCCAGAAGCAGGTGGAGCGCTCGTGCGGCAGCAGGTCCATCGCCAGCCGCCAGCCGTCGCCGGGGGCGCCCAGCATGCGTGCGGCGGGGACGCGCACCCCGTCGAGGAAGACCTCGGCGAACTCGTCGACGCCGTGCATCGTGCGCAGCGGCCGCACGGTGACGCCGGGGGAGTCCATGTCGAGGAAGAAGGCGCTGATGCCGTCGTGCCCCGGCCCGCCCGTCCGGGCCAGCAGCACGCAGCGGGCCGCGTACTGGGCGAGGCTCGTCCACACCTTCTGGCCCGTCACCACCCAGTCATCGCCGTCCCGTACCGCCCGCGTCGACAGGGACGCCAGGTCGCTGCCGGATCCCGGCTCGGAGAAGCCCTGGCACCACTGCTCCTCGCCGCCCAGCAGCCGCGGCACCATCTCGGCGGCGAGGGCCGCAGGGGCGTAGTCGATCAGGGTGGGGACCAGGACCTCGACCATCGACCACAGGCCGGGCTCCGCGAGGTCCCGCGAGGCGACCTCCTCGCCCAGCACCGCCCGCAGCACGCTCGGTCCGCCGAGCCCGCCGACCGCGTCCGGCCAGCCGTGCCGCATCCAGCCGGCCTGCCACAACTCGCGCCGGACGCGGGCGAGTTGGCCGACCTGCGCGTCGAGGTCGTGGTCCGCGCCGGGTGTCAGGTCGTGGGTGTCCAGCCAGGCGGACAGCTGCTGCCGGAACTCGGCGGGCCTCATCGGCGGGTGCGCTCGAAGGCGTGCGGGCGGCCCGAGTCGTGGACGCCGCTGCGGCGGACGAAGGTCATGGCGCGGGTGTGCAGCCGCCAGCCGTCCGGGGTGCGGACGTAGGCGTCGTTGTAGTAGCCGATGCGCAGCTCGTGCGTGGAGTGCTCGACGAAGCACAGCGGCTGGGTGCCGGTGGCCGCGGCACCGTCCAGTTCGATCGCCGGCGTCCCGACCAGGAACAGACCCTTCGGGGCCGCCGCGATCAGCGCCGGGAACTCGTCGAGCGGGTAGGTGTCGCCGAAGGCGCTGTAACTGCCGTCCGGGGTGAAGACCGCGAGCACCCGGTCCACGTCCCCACGGGTCATGGCGACCGCGTAGCGGGCCAGCAACTGCTCGATCTCCACCAGGTCGTCGGTGTCGCTCAAGGGCCGTCGTCCTCTCTCGTGAGAATGTCATTCTCGCTGAAGGAGTATTGCTCCGAATGCTTGCTTCTCCAATAGTGAGAAGCTAATTTCCAAGCCATGGATCAGTTCCTGGCCTTCACGGCGGTCGGCCTCAGCACCGCCGCCGTCTACGCCGTGATCGGCACCGGCCTGGTGGTCACGCACGCCACGACCGGCGTCTTCAACTTCGCCCACGGCGCGGCCGGGATGCTCTCGGCCTTCGCCTACTGGCAGCTCGCCGTCGGCTGGGGCTGGCCGGTCCCGCTCGCCCTCGCCGTCGTCCTCCTCGTCCTGGCCCCGGCCTTCGGCCTGTTCGTCGAACGGGTGCTGATGCGCCCGGTGCAGGCCCTCGGCGAGGCCGAACGCCTCGTGATGACGATCGCCCTGCTCACCGGCTGCATCGCGCTCGCCCGCTGGGTGTGGGATCCCAACACCCCGCGCCCGCTCTCGCCGTTCTTCGCCGACCGGCCCGCGCTGCGCCTCGGCCCGGCCACCGTCACCTGGCACCAGGCCGTCACCATGGCGGTCGCCCTCGCGATCGCCGCCGCCCTGTGGGTCCTGCTGCACCGCACCCGCCTGGGCACCGAGATGCGCGCCTCCGTCGACGACCGGGCCCTGACCGGCCTCACCGGTGCCGACCCGCTGCGCGCCACCCGCCTCGCGTGGGTGCTCGGCATCCAGCTCGCCGCCGTCGGCGGCATCCTCATCGCACCCACCGTCGCGCTCGACGCCCAGCAGCTGTCCCTGCTCATCGTCAGCGCCTACACCGCCGCCGTCTTCGGCCGCCTGCGCAGCCTGCCCCTGACCTTCCTCGGAGCGGTCGTCGTCGGCCTGCTGGAGGCCTACCTCGCCGGCTACCTGCCCCGCAACGACTACCTGCCGGGCCTGCGCCTGGCCGCCCCCGCGCTGCTGCTGTTCCTGGCCCTGCTCGCCTTCCCGCACCACAGGCTGCGCGGCCGTGACCGCACCCCGGTCCGCGTCCCCCTGCCCACGGTGCGTGGCGGCGCCCTGCTCGCGGGCGGCGTCGTGGTGTTCGCCCTGTTCCTGGTGACGGTCCTCACGCAGGACCAGATCATCTCCTACGGCGCCCTCTTCCCGCTCGGCGTCATCGCGCTGTCCTTCGTTCCGCTGGCCGGCTACACCGGGCAGATCTCCCTGTGTCAGCTTTCCGTCGCCGGCATCGGCGCCGTGGTGTGGGGGCACCTCGGCGCGCACGGCGAACTGTGGGCGCTGCCCGTCGCCGTGCTGGTGGCCGCGGCCGTCGGCGCACTGATCGCGCTGCCCGCGCTGCGCCTGTCCGGCATCTACCTCGCCCTCGGCACCGCCGCCTTCGCCGTCGTCCTGGACCGCTGGATCTTCACCCTGCCCGCCTTCGACGTGCTGGGCGTACGCATCGCCCTCTTCGACCAGGGCTCGGTGGCGGTCACCGGCCCCGACCTGTTCGGCCTGCACCTGACCTCCCCGGCCCAGCTGCTGCTCCTGTCCGCCGTGTGCCTCGCGCTCACCTCGCTCGGCGTGGCCGCGCTGCGCCGGGGCAGGTACGGCCGCCGCCTGATCGCGCTGCGCGACAGCGAGGCCGCCTACGCCACGCTCGGCGGACGGTTGCTCGCCGCCAAGACCGCCGTCTTCGCCCTGTCCGCCGGCATCGCGGGACTGGGCGGTGCCCTCTACGGCATGCAGCTGCAGACCGTCACCGCCGAGCAGTTCAACCTCGTCGCGGGGCTGCCCGTCTTCCTGATCGCGGTCATCGGCGGGCTCGGCGCCGTCGGCACAGGCCTGTTCACCGGCCTCGCCGTCGTCCTCCCGGCACAGCTGACGCATGGCCTCGGCTCCTGGACCCAGGACGTGACCTCCCTCCTCGTCGCTCTCGCCGGCATGGGCCTCGCCCAGAACCCGGGCGGTGTCCTGGCGAGGATGCGCGCCGAATGGGAGCCGCTGGCCCGCGACCGGCGGCTGCTGTCCGCGCTGCTCGGCGTCCTCGGCGTGTGCTGGCTGCTCGCGGCGCTCGACTCGGCCAACGGATGGCTGCTCATCACGGCTGCCGCGGGCGCGGCCCTGCTGCTGCGCACCCGGGCCGCCGCCGGGCGAGCACCCGCCGACGTCCCGCCCGAATGGTGGGGACTGCGCCGGCCCTGGCGGCCGGAGGACGGGGAGGTGCTCAGCCGTGCCACCACTGCTGCGAGCTGAGGGCATCACTGTCTCCTTCGGCGGACGCCGCGCGCTGGACGACGTCTCGCTGACGGCCGAGGCCGGCCGGATCACCGGCCTCATAGGCCCCAACGGCGCCGGCAAGTCCACCCTGTTCGACGTGGTCTGCGGGCTGCGCCGCCCCAGCACCGGCCGGGTGCGCCTCGACGGCCACGACATCACCCGCGAAGGCCCGGCCCGACGCGCCCGGCGCGGAATGTCCCGCACCTTCCAACACCTGGAGCTGTTCGGCCGTCTCAGCGTCCGCGACAACCTGCTCGTCGCCGCCGAACTCGGACCCGGGCACCGCCACGCGGCCCGAACGGCGGACGCCGTACTGGAGCGGCTCGAACTGACCGACGTGGCCGACGACCCCGCCGACGCCCTGCCCACCGGACAGGCCCGCCTGGCCGAGGTCGGCCGCGCCCTCGTACTGGGCCCGCGCGTGCTCCTCCTCGACGAGCCCGCGGCCGGACAGGACACGGAGGAGACCAGGCGGTTCGCCGCGCTGCTGCGCTCCCTCGCCGACGAGGGCACGGCCGTCCTGCTCGTCGAACACGACATGAGCCTGGTGATGGGCGTCTGCGACGAGGTGTACGTCCTCGACCTGGGCACCGTGGTCGCCAGCGGCCCGCCCGCCCAGGTCCAGCGCGACGAGACCGTTCTCGCCGCCTACCTGGGGGAGGCATGATCATGAGCGCCAGGCCTCTGCTGCAGCTGTCCGGCATCCGCGCCGCACACGCCGGCATCACCGTCCTGCACGGCGTCGACCTGAGCGTCGGGACGGGCCGGGTCGTGGCCCTCCTGGGGCCCAACGGCGCAGGCAAGACCACCCTGTTGCAGGTCGCCGCCGGTGTGCATGCGCCCAGCGCGGGCCGGCTGCTGCTCGGCGGCCGGGACGCCACGGGTATCCGCCCCGGCGACCTCGCCCGCGCCGGCGTGTGCCTCGTACCCCAGGGCCGCGGCGTCTTCCCCAACCTGTCCGTGCGGGACAACCTGCTGATGATGACCTTCACGGGCCGCGCCCTGGAGGAGATCGAGGAGATCGCCTACGCCCGCTTCCCCGTCCTCGGCGCCCGGCGCGCGCAGGCCGCGGGCACGCTCTCCGGCGGCGAGCAGCAGATGCTCGCCCTCGCCCGCGCCCTGGCCGGTGACCCCGCCGTGCTGCTCCTGGACGAACTCTCCATGGGACTGGCGCCACTGGTCGTCGCCGAACTGTACGAACTCGTCGCCGACATCGCCCGGCAGGGCGTCGCCGTCCTCGTCGTCGAGCAGTTCGCCGCCGCCGTACTCAAGATCGCCGACCACGCCGCCGTCCTCGTCCGCGGCCGTGTCCAGTGGCAGGGGCACCCGGACAGCTCACTGCACGCCGAACTCTCCGCCTACTACCTGGGGAGCCCCACATGACCGCACCTCCCGACGCGCGCGCGGACCGGTTCGTGCGCGAACTCGCCGAGCTGAAGATCCCCGACCCGGCCGCCGACCGCGCCACCCTGTGGCTGCGGCTGGGCGGGCTGCTCATGGGCGCGGGGCTCGTGCTCGGAGCGCTCGCCTTCCCGCTCGCCCACGCCGGCGAGAGCTCCCTCGCCCAGGGCGACGCCCTCGCCCTCGGCCTGGCCGGCATCACCGCCGCCGTCGTGGGCGGCGCCCTGTTCCTGCGCTACTCGCTCACCGGCTTCCTGCGCTTCTGGCTCGCCCGCCAGTCGTACGACCTGGACCGGCTGGGCGAGAAGCTCGCCGCACAGGCACCCGCCCAGGAAGGAGAACCACGCCATGCCGTCACCCCTCACCCCGGCCCTGCACCCCGGTGACCAACTGGCCTGCGCCACCGGCACCACCCGCGTCATCGTGATCCGGGCGCCACGGGAGGCGGCGGCCTCCGTCGAATGCGGCGGCACCCCCATGGTCCCGGCCCAGGAAGCACCCGCCCCGCAGCCGCCCGCCCCCGCGCCGGACACCCTCATCGGCAAGCGCTATGTCGACCCGGACGACACGCTCGAACTCCTCTGCACCGCCTCCGGCGTCGGCCGCCTCACGTACGGAGGAAAGCCCCTGGCGATCAAACCGCCCAAGGCCCTGCCCGCCTCGGACTGACCCGCCCCGAGCTCAAGGAGCTTGCATGGACCGCGATGACATGATCCTCATCAGCGTCGACGACCACATCATCGAACCGCCCGACCTGTTCGCGAAGCACCTGCCGGCCCGCTACAAGAAGGACGCCCCGCGTCTGGTCCACCGTGAGGACGGCAGCGACGTCTGGCAGTTCCGGGACGCCAGGATCGGCAACGCCGCGCTCAACGCGGTCGCGGGCCGTCCCAAGGAGGAGTACGGCATGGAGCCGCAGGGCCTGGACGAGATCCGGCCCGGATGCTACGACGTCGACGAACGCGTCGCCGACATGAACGCCGGCGGCGTCCTCGCCCAGCTCAACTTCCCCTCCTTCCCCGGCTTCGCCGCCCGCCTGTTCGCCACCGAGGACGCCGACTTCTCGCTCGCCCTGGTGCGCGCCTACAACGACTGGCACATCGACGAGTGGTGCGCCACCCACCCCGGGCGCTTCATCCCGATGGCCCTCCCGGCGATCTGGGACGCCGAGCTGTGCGCCGGGGAGATCCGGCGGGTCGCTGAGAAGGGCTGTCATGCCCTCACCTTCCCGGAGAACCCCGTCCCGCTGGGCTACCCCAGCTTCCACTCCGACTACTGGGACCCGGTATGGCGGGCGCTGACCGACTGCGGCACGGTGATGAACCTGCACATCGGCTCCTCCGGCCGGCTCGCCATCACCGCGCCCGACGCCCCGCCGGACGTGATGATCACCCTTCAGCCCATCAACCTCGTCCAGGCAGCGGCCGATCTGATGTGGTCGCGCGTCCTCAAGGAGTACCCGAGCATCAAGATCGGGCTGTCGGAGGGCGGCACGGGCTGGATCCCCTACTTCCTGGACCGCCTGGACCGCACCTACGAGATGCACGCCACCTGGACGCTGCAGGACTTCGGCGGCAGGAAGCCGTCGGAGGTCTTCCGCGAGCACTTCCTGACCTGCTTCATCAGCGACCCGATCGGGGTGAGGCTCCGCCATGACATCGGGATCGACAACATCTGCTGGGAGGCCGACTACCCGCACAGCGACTCGATGTGGCCGAACGCCCCCGAGGAACTCCACGAGGTGCTGACCGCGAACTCCGTACCGGACGACGACATCAACAAGATGACGCACGAGAACGCGATGCGCTGGTACTCCTTCGACCCCTTCGCCCACGTCCCCCGCGAGCAGGCCACGGTGCGTGCCCTGCGCAGGGCCGCCGGAAACCACGACGTGTCCGTCAGGCCCCGCAGCCACCAGATCATCGCCCCCGCCGAGAAACTGGCCGTCTACCGCAAGAAGGCCCAGGCCGCGCTCGCCGCCGCCGAGCAGGGAGGAGACGGACGGCGCTGACGACGGCGGCCCGGATGGTGGGATGCGGGGCTGGGAGCATTTTGCCTGACGAGACGAGTCGTCACGTTGCTGCCCCGGCCCGCCCCGCGCCGCTCAGACCTGGCGCTCCGGGTCCCGCGCGGTCATGCCCATCGTGTTCTCCATCATGATGATCCGGCCGAGGGCGTTCCCCAGCATGAGCAGCACGGCCGGGGACACCCCGGGCGGCAATTCGGCCTCCGTCTCCGTGAGGCGGCGGGTGAGCGTCTCCGGTTGCGTCGACAAGCGGGTGTGCGTGCGTACCGGGTTGTGTGCGGCCGCCGCGCCGGAGGAGTTCGAGCTCGACGAGGACGGGCAGGGACGCGCGAGGTCCGCGATCCGGCCCGCCTCCGAAGTGGTCCTGGAAGTCGCCGAGTCATGTCCCATCGAGGCCATAGGGATCACGAACACGGCGAGCGGTGAGCCGGTGTTCCCGCCGGCCTAACCACCTGTCTCCTCATCTCTTCAACTGACTCACTGCCAAGGCAGTTGACTTCACACCGCGGCGCAATTACGTTCCTGCCATGCGAAAATGGAGTTCTCCAATTCGCATAACAAGGATCTCGTGAAGGGGTCTGGTGCCGTGGTCCCACCGTCCGTGAAGCAACAGATCGTCCTGGCCGCCGAGCGGCTCTTCGCCGGGCACGGCCTCGAAGGCGTCTCTCTGCGCCAGATCAGCGCGGCGGCCGGGAACGGCAACAACACGGCGGTGCAGTACCACTTCGGCACGAAGGAGCGCCTGGTCCAGGAGATCTTCGAGTGCCGCCTGCCGGGTCTGAACGAGCGGCGCCGGCTACTGGTGGCCCGCCGACGCCCGGACGGGCTCAGGGCGTGGGTGGAGTGCCACGTCCTGCCCGTCCTGGAACAGGGCGAGCAGGAGGGCAGCCACTACCTCAGCTTCGTCGCCATGCTCCAGCAGCACGGACGCCGCGACCTCTTCGAACGCCTCCCGGCCGAGCTGGCCAGGCCCACCACCGACTTCGTCGAGCGGATCGGCTCGCTGCTTCCGCACGTTCCCGAGCCGCTGCGGGGCCACCGCATCGCACAGGCCCTGGCCTTCGGCGTGCACGCCGCCGCGCAACGCGAGCGCACCCGGGTCGGCGGCGGGCCCGTGCTGCCCTTCGCCGTCCACGTCGGCGACCTGCTGGACGCCCTGGTCGGCTTCCTCCAGGCTCCGGTCTCCGCCGCGACCTCGTCCGTGCTCGGCGAGAGCGACCCGAGTGAACCGGTCCTGCCGCTGCATCCCTGAGTACCCGCCTTCCCGCCCCCGAGCAGAGGAGAGACGGTTCGATGAGCATCGATCTGCACCACGCCGTGGCGGTGGTCACGGGCGCCGGCAGCGGCATCGGCCGCGCCGCCGCCCACGCCTTCGTTCGGCGCGGAGCACGGGTGGTCGTCACCGACCTCGTCGAGGAGCGGGCGAGGACAGTGGCCGCCGAACTCGGCGACCGCGGCGTTCCCGCGGTCTGCGACGTGACCAGCCTCGACGACCTGCGGGCGGTCCGCGAACTGGCCCTCGACCGCTTCGGCCGCATCGACCTGGTCATGAACAACGTCGGCATCCTCGCCGTCGGCCCCGTCGAGGACATCCCCCTGGAGGCCTGGCAACGGGTCGTCGACGTCAACCTGTTGGGCGTCGTACGCAGCAACGTCGTGTTCCTGCCGCACCTGTTGGAACAGGGGTCGGGCCATGTCGTCAACACCGCTTCCACGGCAGGCCTGTTGCCCTACGGATTCGACCGTCTGCCGTACACCGCGACCAAGCACGCGATCGTCGGCCTGTCCGAGGCACTCGCCCTCTACCTGCGCCCGCGCGGCATCGGCGTCTCCTGCCTGTGCCCGGCCGGCGTCGCCACCAACATCGTCGAACAGATCAGCTTCTACGGGAAACCGGCACCGCCGCGCGGACCCGCCTTCCCCGTCCTGGACGCCGAATCGGTCGGCGAACTCGTCGCCGAGGGCGTCACTCAGGACCGTTTCCTCATCCTCACCGCCCCCGAGGCCGCCGACGAACTGCGCGAGCACGGCGCCGACGTCGACGCCTACCTGTCCCGTCTGACGAAGGATGCCCCATGAGCAGCACACTCGACCGGCTTCGCCTGGACGGCAAGGTCGCCGTCGTCACCGGCGGGGCCGGAGCCATCGGCCAGGTCTACGGCCGGGCGCTGGCCGAGGCCGGCGCTTCGGTGGTCCTCGCGGACCTCAACGGCGAAGGTGCCGAGCAGGCCGCCAAGACCCTGGCGGACGACGGACTGCGCGCACTCGGTGCGAGGGTCGACATCACCGACCGCTCCTCCGCCGCCGAGATGGCCGCACAGACCGTCGACGCCTTCGGCGGCATCGACATCCTGGTCAACAACGCCGCCCTCATGGCGGAGATCCCCCAGGTCGACATCCTGGACCTGCCCGAGGACTGGTTCGACCGGGTCATGCGCGTGAACGTGTTCGGCGCCGTCGTCTGCGCGGGCGCGGTCAAGGCGTCGATGGTCGAACGCGGCGGCGGCCGGATCATCAACCAGGTGTCCGCCGGCGCCTTCATGGGCGGCGGCATCTACGGCGTCAGCAAACTCGCCCTGGTCAACGTCACCGCCGGCCTCGCCCGCTCCCTCGGCCCGCTTGGCATCAACGTCAACGCCGTCGCACCCGGTCTGGTCGAGAACGAACCCGGCCTGCGCAGTCTGCCCGCCGACCACCCCGCACGGGCCGCCCTCGCCGCCTCCATCCCGGGCAAGAAGTCCGCCCCCGCCGAGGACCTCCTCGGCACCCTGCTCCTGCTCGCCTCCCCGGCCGGCGCATGGATCAACGGGCAGACGATCAGCGTCGACGGCGGCTGGGTCACCCGGCTGTGACCGGCACCGGGACACCCACGACACGCGTCGGCTTCGTCGGACTGGGCAGCCAGGGCGCCCCGATGGCCCGCCGGATCGCCGAGGAGGCCTTCCCCCTGACGCTGTGGGCGCGCCGCGGCGCCTCGACGGACGCGTTCGCCGACACGGCCGCCACCGTGGCCGCGACACCGGCCGAGCTGGGAGCCGCGAGCGACATCGTGTGCCTGTGCGTGGTCGCGGACGCCGACGTCGAGGACGTACTCCTGCGGTCCGACGGGGTACTGGCCGGGATGGCTCCCGGCGGAGTCGTCGCCCTCCACTCCACCATCCACCCCGACACCTGTCTGCGCGTCGCCGAGAAGGCCGCCGAGCGGGAGGTCGCCGTGGTGGACGCGCCGGTCAGCGGCGGCGGGGGAGCCGCCGCCCAGCGTCGGCTCCTGGTCATGGCGGGCGGACAGGAGACGGACGTGGCCCGCTGCCGTCCGGTCTTCGACACCTTCGCCGACCCGGTGATCCACCTCGGACCCCTGGGCAGCGGCCAACGCGCCAAGCTGCTCAACAACTTCGTGTTCACCGCCCAGGTCGCCCTCGCGCTGGAGACGTTCGCCCTCGCCGACGGGCTCGGCATGGACCGGACCGCCGTCGCACAGGTGCTGGCGCACGGCACCGGTGGCAGCCGCGCCGCGGCCGTCCTCGCCGCGTCCGGCTTCAACACCGACGGACTCCGCCAGGCCCTGCCCCTGCTGAGCAAGGACGTCGGCCTCCTCCTCGACGTCGCCGACACGGCCCGGGCACCACGGCCCGAACACCTCGAGGGCCTCACCAAGCACACTCTGTCGACGCTGGGCCGGCTTCCGGCACACGGTCGTTGACCCACGCACCCGGGCGACCCCACACCGTCCGGCACCTACCGCCCCACCCGGACGACCCCTAGGCGGCACCGACATGACCACATCCCTGTCCCGCGACCTCGGCACCACCGGCCCCCTCGTCGACGGCACCTGGCTCCAGACCACCTCCGCCGGCCGGCAGGACCACATCAACCCCGCAACCGCCCGCGCCAACGGCACCGTCCTGCTCGCCGGACCGCAGGAGGTCGACGCGGCCGTCGCCGCGGCGAATCGGGCGTTCCCCGAGTGGCGGGGGACATCCCCGGACCAGCGCCGCCGAATCCTGCAACGCGTCGAGGAGCTGATGCTGGAGCGCGTTCCCGAGCTGGGCCGCCTGGGCACCCTCGAACTCGGCGTCCCCTTCCGCACCTCGGCCGCGCTGGCCCATCTGAGCGCCGGCTGGTTCGGCTACTACGCGGGCTGGGCCGACAAGATCGAGGGGGCGACGATCCCGCCCAGCCCGCGCATGGCGCCCGGCCTCGACTACACCGTTCCCGAGCCGTACGGCGTCGTCGGCGTCATCCTGACCTGGAACGGCCCGATCATGTCGGTCGGCATGAAGATCGCCCCCGCTCTCGCGGCCGGCAACTGCGTCGTCGTCAAGGCCCCCGACCTGGCGCCCTTCACCGTGGCCCGGTTCGCCGAGATCGCCCTGGAGGCCGGACTGCCCCCGGGGGTGCTGCACGTCCTGCCCGGCGGACCGGAGGCCGGCGAACGCCTGGTCCGCCACCCCGATGTCGCCAAGATCTCCTTCACCGGCGGCATCCCGACCGCGAAGAAGATCCTCGACGCCGCCCGCCACACCCTCAAGCCAGTCCTGCTCGAACTCGGCGGCAAGACCGCGAACATCGTCTTCCCCGACGCCGACCTCGACGAGGCCGTCGCCGAGACCGTCCGCTCCTGCTTCACCCTCTCCGGCCAGGGCTGCAACCTCACCACCCGCATGCTCGTCCACCGCGAGGCGTACGACCGGGTGGTCACCGCCACCGCCGAGGCGGCCGCCGCCCTGCGCGTCGGCGACCCCTTCGACCAGGCGACGGCGCTCGGCCCGGTCATCGGCAAGGCGGCCCACGAACGCATCCTCGGCCTGATCGAACGCGGCGCCAAGGACAGCCGTGTCATCACCGGCGGCCACGCCACCGACCCCTCGACCCTGCCCCCGGACAACCGCGACGGCTACTTCATCGACCCCACGGTCCTCGCCGACGTCGATCCGCACAGCGAGGTAGCCCAGCACGAGGTCTTCGGCCCCGTGCTCACCCTGATCCCCTTCGCGACCGAGGACGAAGGGGTGGAACTGGCCAACTCCACCCCCTACGGCCTCGGCACCGCCCTCCACACCCATGACGTCTCCCGCGTCCAGCGCGTCGTCCCCCGTCTCCAGTCGGGCACCGTCCTCGTCAACGGCGCCTCGGGCCAGCCGCCGGGCGCTCCGTTCGGCGGCTACAAGCAGAGCGGTCACGGCCGCGAAGGAGGCAAGGAGGGCCTGTACGAGTTCCTCCAGACCAAGAACGTCTTCATCCGTGCGTGACGACGCGCCCCAACGCCCGCCCCAGGAGGCAGAGATGGACGACAACGCCGTGGCACGGACCCGGACCGACGTGCTGCCCGGCCATGAACCACCCGTGGCCACCACCCCGTTCGGCCGCGCCTCCCGCGACTTCCTCTACGGCGAGGTCTGGTCGCGCCCCGGCCTGAGCCGCCGGGACCGCCGCTGGACCACCCTGACCTGCGTCGCCGCCGCCGACGCGCCGGGCCCCATCGAGGACCACGTCCACGCGGCGCTCGCGAGCGGTGACATCGAACTCGCGGCCATGCTGGAGTTCGTCCTGCACTTCGCCGTCTACTGCGGCTGGCCCAAGGCCTCCCACCTGGAGGGCGCCATCGCCCGTCAGTGGGACCGCATCCACCGCGAACGCGGTGAACAGACCCCGCCCTGGCCGCAGTTGGCCAACGAGACGCTGGGTTCCGGCGCCTGGGAGGACCGGCTCAAGCGCGGCGTCGAGGAGTTCATCGACGTCAACCTCGTGCCCGCGCCGCCAGCCAACTCGCCGTACCGGCACGCGGGCATCCTGAACTTCGTCTTCGGCCACGTCTGGCAGCGCCCCGGCCTGACCCGCCGGGAACGCCGGATCATCACGGTCGCCTGCGTCGCGCTCGACGACTCGCCTGTCCCGCTGCGGTCGCACGTCACCGCCGCCCTCCACTCCGGTGATGTCACCAAGGAGGAGATGGACGAGATCGTGCTGCAGTTCTCCGCGTACTACGGCTTCGCGAAGGGGGAGGCGCTGGCGGACACCGTCGAGGCGGCGTGGGCGTCCAAGCCGGACTGACGTGGGCGTCCGAGCCGGACTGAACCGAACCGAACCCATTGTGCTTGGCCCGGGTCGTTCGTAAGCTTTCCACTTGGAAGGTATTGAATCGTTTCAATTCCTTTCGCACACGAAAGGAACGTTCCGTGGACGAGGACAACAGAAGTGCCCTGAGCCGCAGGCACATGATCGGCATCATGACCGCGGCGGCCGCCGGGGTCTCCCTCCCGCTCGCCGCCGTCCCCGATGCCTGGGCGTCCGGCGGGCACGGTGCCGCACCGGCCGGGCTCCAGGTCAACTCCCGCACCGAGCCGCTGGGCACCGAGTCCGCACCGGTGTTCAGCTGGATTTCCCCGGTGGCCCGGCAGAGCGCGTACGAGATCCGGGTCGGTACCCGGCCCGGCCAGGCGGACGTCTGGCACAGCGGCAAGGTGGCCGGCACGAACAGCACCCACGTGGCCTTCGGGGGCGGGGCGCTGCGCTCGGAGCGGGCGTACTTCTGGCGGGTGCGGACCTGGGACGAGAAGGGCACAGCTGGTCCCTGGAGCGAACCCGCGAGGTGGGAGACCGGTCTGCTGAAGGGGGAGCGGGACTGGTCCGGCGCGCGCTGGATCGGCGGCCGTACGGCACAGGACCACGACTGGAAGGACCTGACCGCCACCGTCGTCTTCCGCGGCGGCGCCGACCCGGCGTCCGGTCTCTCCCTACTCCTGCGTGCCGAACCCGTCGGCAAGACCTGGGGCGAGGGTCTGAACTGGACGATCCGCCAGAGCGGCGACGCCATGCAGCTGGTCATGAGGACCAGCCACTACGCCGGCAACACCTGGGTGGACGACGGTACCTCCGAGCCGGACTGGGGCGTCGACTTCTACGACCCCCAGAGCGAGACCAACCCCACCGCGTCGGGTACCCGCAGTGTCCCGGTCGGTACGGTCACCCTCCCCGCGTCGACCGGACTGACCAAGGACACCTGGGCCACCCGCGACCACACCGTGGTGGTCACGGCACGCGGTCTCACCGTGACCACCACGGTCAACGGCGTCGAGGTCGACAGCCGTACCCTCACCGGCGACCAGATCCGCCGGCACGGCAGCTTCGGCTTCGCCGGAGGCACCGACGCCACGATCCGCAACGTCAAGGTGACCGGCACCGGCGCCCCCGAGTTCTCCGTCGACCTCACCACCGGGGCCAACCCGTTCGAGAGCGGCATCGCCACCCTCGCCGGGCTGACCTTCCCACCGAAGAACCCCTACATCCCCGGCCGGAACGCCGTCCTGCCCATCGCCAACCCCGCCCCGTTGCTGCGTCGCTCCTTCGCCCTTCCCCGAGGCCGCCGCATCGCCGAGGCCCGCCTGCACCTGAGCGCCGCCGGGAACGTCACCTTCACCGTCAACGGTGACCCGATCACCGTCGACGGCAAGCGCGCGGACCGCGGCCGCAGCAACGTGCCGCGCCTGCTCACCGACCAGAGCACCTACGACCGTACGGTCCTCTACGACACCTTCGACGTCACCGCGCTGCTGCGGGCGGGCACGGAGAACGTGGTCGCCGCCGAACTCGGGCGCGGCTGGTACGGGTTGACGACCCCTCAGGAGTGGTACTGGCAGCTCGCTCCCTACGCAGGCCAGCCCCGTCTGCGCGCGAAGCTCGTCGTCACCCACACCGACGGCTCCATGACGACACTCGTCACCGACGAGGACTGGCTCACCACGGACGGCCCCACGACCTTCGACTCCGTGTACTCGGGGGAGAAGTACGACGCCCGGCGCGCGGAGCAGCTGGGGGATTGGCGTACGGTCGGCCACCGGACCGGCCGCGACTGGCGCCCCGCCACCGTGCTGATCCCGCCGGGCAGTTGCTCGGGCCCCGCCCCGAAGTACCACGGCGTACTGCCCGCCACGACGGTCCCCGAGGGCTTCAAGGCGGCCGCCGTGCGCGCCCACGAGGCCGAACCGGTACTGGTCAGCCAGACCCTGCGCCCGGTTTCTGTCACCGAGACCGCCCCCGGCTCGAAGACCTGGGTCCTGGACTACGGCCAGATCCTGACGGGCCTGGTCCGTCTGTCACTCACGGGCGTGCGCCCCGATCGGGAGGGTCTGACCCTCCGTATCCGAGGCGGCAACCGGATCAGCGCCGGCGACGGCACGGCCGCCTCCCCGCTCTCCGTCGAGGAGGAGAACTTCCAGCACGACGCCAACCTTCAGACGCACTACTACACCCTCGGCCGGCGGCCGGCGCAGTCCTGGGAGCAGCAGTTCAGCCACTTCGGGTTCCGCTATCTGGAGGTCATGAACCTCGAGGCGGTCCTCGGCCGAGCCCCCGACCTCACCCAGGACGCCGACCTGCTGACCGTCGCCGTCGCCCGCACCGGCTTCGCCCGCACCGGCACCTTCACCACCGACAACGCCCTCCTCAACCGTCTCCAGCGCAACCTGGAGTGGGCCGAGCAGAACAACCTCGTCCAGAAGCCCACCGACACCCCCTCCCGCGAGAAGAACGGCTGGACCGGCGACGCCATGGCCAGCTCCGAGTCGCAGTCGCTGACCTGGGACGTCAACGCCGTCCTCACCAACTACCTACGGCACTTCCCCGACACCCAGATCTCCACCGGCCAGCTCCCCATGTTCGTCCCCATCGCCAAGGGCGGCTACGGCTACGACCACACCCCCGGCTGGAACGCCGCGTGGAAGGCCGTACCGGCCTGGGACTCCGCGTACTTCGTCATCCCGAGGGAGCTGTACACCTACTACGGCAACAGCAGCCTGTTCGCCGAGCTCTACGACCACCAGGACATGCTCCTGAAGTACTACGAGACCCTGTTCACCGCCGAGAACGACTACAAGTTCGCGGCATCCCTGGGCGCCTATTCCGGCGCCGAGCCCCCCGGCAGCAACGCCGTCATCAGCCTCGCCTTCTACATCCACTTCTGCGACTACATGGACGAGGTGGGCCGCAGGCTCGGCCGCACCGAACGCGCCGCCCACTACGCCGAGTTGGCGCGCACTCTGCGCAGGGCGTTCATCGCCAACTACTGGGACGCCTCCCAGGGCCACTTCACCCAGGGCAGCATCTCCAGCGAGAACACCCTGGCCATCGCCTTCGACCTGGTCCCCGGCTCCGACCTGAGCGCCGACGACCCCCGTCATCTGGCCGGTACGAAGACTCTGGCGGAGAACGAGAAGGCCCTCGCGAAGCTGCTCGCCGACCGGATCGTGGCGGCGGACCAGCACCTTCAGAACGACATGTACGGCTCGCGCTACGAGTTCAACATCCTCAGCGAGTACGGCTACACGGACGTGGCGCTGAAGGCGGTCACCCAGACCGGTGTGCCCGGTTACGTGTACCAGATCGCCAAGGGCGCGACCTCGCTGTGGGAGCAGTGGACCGACCGGCTCTCGGTCGACCACCACTACCGCTCCAACGTGGCCACCTGGTTCTACCAGGGCCTGGCCGGGATCAGGCCGACGTCAACCGCCTACGAAACGCTGCGTGTTCGGCCGTACATCCCCACGGCAGCCGTCAACAGCCGGGTCCCGAAGGACACTCAGGACACCGATCTGTCGCCCGCGACCCTCGATCATGTGAGCGCCGCCATCGACACCGCGCGCGGGAGGGTGTCCTCACAGTGGCGGCGCCGCGCGGACGGCAGGATCGACCTCGCGGTGACCGTGCCGTACAACACCGAGGCCGAGATCTGGGTGCCGACCCAGGGTAAATCCGTCAGCGCGCCCCGGGGTGCCGACTTCGTGCGCGACGACACCTCCGGCGGAGCCTCCTATCAGGTGTACCGGGCACGAGCGGGCTCGTATCGCTTCAACGCCTGACGGGGACACCGGGCCGGCGTCCCCGGTGACCTGACCGGCCCGGAAGAGCGCGATGCCGAACAGCCCGCGCAGCAACTGCTCGATCAGCGGCAGGACCGTCCGGAACGCGGAGTGGTGTTGAGCAGGCGGCGTGCGGGTCGGCCGAGTAGCGGCGGCCACCTCGACGGCTCGCACCCCGGGTCTCTCGGGGGACCGCGGGTGGTGGCACGAGCATCTGCACGAGGAAGGAGCCGACCCCGCCCGCGGCTGCGGACACCGCGACCGTCTCCCCCGGCCGGGGGACACGGCGTGCAGGGCCGCGTGGGCCGTACTGCCGGCCAGGTGGAGGGCACCGGCGGCTTCCCAGCCCAACCGGGCTGGTTTGGGGAGCAGTTGGGCTGCCGGTACGGCCGCGTGTGTGGCCAGCGCGGAGGGCCCGGGCGTCCAGCCCAGTACCTCGTCCCCGACAGACGTCTCTTCCACTCCCGCGCCGACGGCCACGACGACCCCGGCGAGCTCGTAGCCCTGGCCGGAGGGGAACTCCACCGGGAACAGATCACGGATCACCCCGGAGCGGATCACCGCGTCGAAGGGGTTGATGCCGGCGGCACGAACCTCGACGACGACTTCACCGGGTCCCGGCTCGGACATCGGGACATCGGTGCTGCGTCTTTGGCCCTCGTTCCAGTGAAGAAGGGCCCTGACGGAACGCCTCGCGGGAACTGCGGTTCACAGCTCCGGAGAGCCGGGACACATCGTGAGAGCGGCAGTTGCTCTCATCACCCCTGGGTGCCGTCGCGGTTGATGGGGTAGAGGCCGAGGACGTCGTCGGGGTTGGCAGGGTCGACGCCCTTGACGTCTCCGACGTAGAGGGTGACGCGGGCCTTGTAGCGGTCGAGGGCGGTGCGGTTGTTCATGAACGTGCCGAGGCCGAGGGGGTTGGTGTTCTTGTAGTCGAAGATGGGCTTGCGGCCGGCGGGGGCGGCGACGTCGGTGCGTGCGCTCCAGGTGCCGATGGAGTTGGTCTGGGCGTCCTTGGACAGCAGCCAGCTCAGGTAGAGCTTGGCGGCGGCCTTGTGGGGGGCCTGCTTGAGGATGGCGTCGGTCTGCGGCCAGGTGACCCAGGGGCTGTGCTGGGGGATGCTGGTGGTGGACAGGCCGGAGTAGCTGCCGGCGCTGGCGAAGTTGGCGACGTATCCGTCGGTGCCGACCGTGTCGGAGGCGGCCTGGGAGCCGCGGACGAACTTCGGGTGCTGGGCCATGAGCTTGCTCAGGTAGCCGAAGCCGTACTTGTCGGTGAGCTGCTTGAAGTAGTAGAGGACGGCGTCGTCGTCGTTGGGGTAGGTGAAGACGAGCTTGTTCTTGAACTCGGGCTTGAGGAAGTCCTTGGCTTCGACGGGTGCGTTGCCGCCGAGCGTGGTGGCGGTGACGTTGGCGAAGCCGAAGAACATCGCGCCGGTGTAGTAGCCGTCCTTGTCCTTGATCTTGTTGTAGACCTTGTCCCAGCCGACCGGCTTGTACTTCTCCAGCACCCCTTCCTTCTTCCAGCGGGGGAAGTCGTCGAGGGTCTGCAGCTGGGCGATGTCCGCGACGACGTGGTGCTCGGCGATCTGGTTGTCGATGCGGGCGTCGTGGTACTTGCTCAGGTCCGTGACCATGTTGACCTTCATCTTCGGGAACTTCTTGACGAAGGCGTCGCGGAGGTAGTCCGACTGGTAGGGCGTGTCGCCGCCGGCGTAGATGATCACGGTCCCGCCTTCGGCCAGGGCCTGCTGGTACAGCTTCTGCAGCTGCGCCTGCTCGGTTGCACTGCCGGAGGAGGTGTCGGCGAGAGCGGCGGTGACACCGCCGGCCAGCACGCTGAGCGTGAGGGTTCCGATCAAGGTCTTGCGCATGGCGTTCATGACAGCTCCCAGGAGTCTCAAGTACTTCAACTTTTGAGTATTTGCGGCACGGCTCAACCTAGGGCAGGGAACTCAAAACTTCAAGCAATCGGAGGAATTGCTTAAAAGTTGAAGTAACGGTAGGGTGTCCGCATGGAGGAAACCCGCTGGCTGGACGCCGAGGAACAACGCGCCTGGCGCGCCTACTGCAGCGCCAGCGCACTTCTGGAAGACACCCTCGACCAACAGCTGAGAAGCACGCTGGGGGTCCCTCAGGTGTACTACGCGGTGATGACCCGCCTCTCCGAAGCCCCCGGCCGGAGCCTGCGCATGACGGACATCGCGGAACAGCTGAAGATCTCCCGCAGCCGGCTCACCCACATGATCCGCCGGCTGGAGGAGGAAGGCTGGGTGCGCCGAGAGGGCTGCCCTACCGACAAGCGCAGCCAGTTCACCGTCCTGACGGACGAGGGTATGGCCGCCGTGGAACGGACCGCACCAGGCCATGTCAACACCGTCCGCGCCGCAGTCTTCGACCGCCTCACCACCCAGCAGGCCCGCTACTTCGCCGAGATCTGCGAGACCATCCTCGGTGCCCTGACCGACCCTCACGGTCCCGCCGCCACCGGCCTGCCGTGGCGCCGCTGAGCGAAAGCTGCCAGGACGGCGGCCGACGTCCAGCCCCGGGCCGGGCCCTCGATGGTTCCGAACAGCAGTGCCACACACCCCGTGATCAGCAGAGCCGAGCCCGGTGCGTCCAGCCTGATCGGACTCCGGCCGGGCCGCGGCGCGACGTACGCCGCGCAGGCCGACAGCGCGGCGGCGATCGGTATGTAGACCCAGAAGAGCGCGCGCCAGGGCAGGTACTGCAGGATCAGCGCCCCACCCGCGTTTCCCAGGCACCGCCCACCGCCTGCGACGCGCCCCAGACCGCGACGGCGGCGGCACGCCGTGACGCGGGGAGGCCGTGCAGCAGCAAAGACATGGAGGCCGGCATGAGCAGGGCCGCGCCGGCCCCGCCCAGCGCCCGCCCGGTGAGCAGCAGCGTCACATCCGGGGCGAGCGCGGACACAGCGGCGCCCGCGGCGAAAAGCCCGAGGCCACCCAGGAGGGCGCCCTTGGGGCCGAGGCGGTCGCCCAACGCCCCTGCGGGGACCAGCAGAGCCCCGAAGACGATGACGTAGGAGTCGACGATCCACAGCAGTGGGGTGGGCGACGGGTGCAGGCCACTCGCTGACAGCCTGGGTATCGCGAGGTTGATGGCGGCGACGAGCGACTGGACGGTCATCACGCAGCCGCACATCACCAGCAGCAGGCCGCGTGCTCTGCGAGGTGCTGCGCCGGTGACGGAGCGCACTGCGGGGTCGGCTGCTGTTGTCGCCTGTTCTCGCGTGCGTCTCGTGAGTTGCCCGGCGCGTCCGGGGCGGGGACATCGGCCATGCTGGCGACCGCCTAGCCCGAGGTGCGCCCGACGCGTCGCCGGTTGCCCACGGAGACCGCGAGCAGGCCGCCGGCCAGAGCGAGGTTCTTGAGGAAGTCGCCCTGCATCCGGGTGCGCCCCGGCCCGTCCGGCTGGGTCCAGAAGGGGAAGGCGGCGAGCGTCGTGGGCACCAGTGAACCGGTGAGGGCCGCCGCGCAGGCCGCGGGGACGATGCCGGCCGCGAGCGCGGCGCCCGCGGTGACATGGACGGCCGCGTTGGCCCGTACCAGCTGGCGGTCCGTGAACCGGTCCAGGACCGGGGCCGTACGGCGGCACCGCGTCAGGAAGGTCTGGGCCCCCTGCGCGGGGCCGTCCGGGTGCCGCCACACATGGCGGCCCCCGGAGACGAAGACGGCGGCCAGGGCGAGCCGGGCGAGGACGCGGCCCACGTCGTCGTAGCGCGGTGGGGTGTCAGGCATTCCATGGATCCCTTCGCAGATGGCGGTCGAAGAAGCGCTCGACGAGTGCGGGGGTCAGCACTGCGGTGCCCTCGACGTCCGGCGCGCGGGAGGAGAGCACAGTCGCCGTCATCGGGTGCAGTTCCCAGTCGCCGGTGTTGAGGAAGCCGTGGTCGGCGCCGTGGACCAGCAGCAGATGGGACTCGGCGCCCGCGGCCACCAGGGCGTCATGGAGCCGACGGCTCTGTGCCGGGCCGATGAGGAGGTCGGCGTCGCCGTGCAGCAGCAGCACGGGCGGCACACCCGGACGGACCTGCCGGGCCGGGCTCGCCTCGGTGGCGGTGGCGGGCCGCTCCGCCGGGCGTCCGCCGAGCAGCCCCCACGCCGGGTCGGAGGGGTCGACCCCCAGCACGCCACCCGGTAGGGCGTCGTCGTTCAGGGACGGCAGATCCGTCGGGGGATAGCCGGCCACGACGGCGCGTACGGCGGGGCAGTCGTCCGTGAACGCGGCGAGCAGGGCGATATGGGCGCCGGCCGAGCTGCCCCACAGTCCGATCGCGGAGGGATCGAGGGCGTACTCGTCGGCGATGTCGTGCAGATGGCGCAACGCGTCGGTGACATCGTGCAGTTGGGCGGGCCACAGGGAGACTTCCGAGGACCGGTACTCGATGTCCGCCATGGCGTAGCCGCGTTCGGCGAACAGCCGCGTCAACCGGGGTCCGTGGCCGCGTCGTTGCATCCGCCAGCCGCCGCCCGTCAGCCATACGATCACCGGCGTGGGCGTCGGGGCGGGCGCCGGCAGATACAGGTCCATGCACAGGTCCGTGCCGTACCCGAGGTCGCGCACCACCCGGACGGGCGCCGCGTCGACCCTCTCGGCGGGACGCGGTGCCCGGCTGAGGCCCTCCATGAAACGGCCCATGACATCGGCGTTGTTCGCCAGCACAGCCGAGATGTCGTGCGTGGTGTCACCGGTCACCGGCTCGTCCCGTCCTTACCGGCGTCAGCGGCAGGAGCCTCGCGCGCCGCTCGGCCCGGTGCTCGGTGAGCCGCCGCTGGTAGTCCGGGGCGAGCAGGTCCTCGGTCCACTCCATGGCGTGGTCGAGCGTGACGTCGACAGCCGTGACCCCGGGGAGTCGTGCGAGCCGTTCACGGGCCTCGTTGGCGAAGGAGCCCAGCAGCATGCAGGTCGGGTCGGTGAGCCCGAATCTCACCCCGATCCGCTGACCGCCTGCGCCGTCGTCGTCGACCTGGATACCGGTGATCAGCCCCATGTCGTCCATGCCGGCCGGGACGCCGGCGGTGATGCTGCACGGGTCGACGATGGTGTTGAGCACTTCCCGGACCCGGTCCTCCGTGATGCCGCTCATCACGCCACCACCACCGGCTCGGGCTCGACCTTCCCGCCCCACGGCGCCGCCAGCTCGCCGGTGTCGAACTCGTCACCCGCGATCGTAGCCCGTAGTTCGTCCTCGTCGATGCCGTGCAGCCGCAGGAAGTTGCGGCCGAGGATGTCCTTCTTCGCCTCGGGGGTCAGCGGCTCCACACCGCGTTCCTCGATCAGGTCCCGCGGCGTTTCCATGTTCCAGAAAGCCTCGATGAGCGGGCGGGGATGGGCGGCGATGACTCCGGTGCCCCAGATGACGCGCCTGGCGCCGCCGGGTACGGCGAGGAAGGCGCCGATCGCCTCGGCGAAGCGGCGCGGAGCGGTGCGGGCCAGGGCGGAGGTCACCTCCAGGTTGACGACCACGTTGTGGGCGCACTCCATCAGCATCGCCGTCTCCTCGACGAACGCCAGCCCCCCGTGCACCACTTCGAAGGTGAGGTCGGGGAACGCCGCGGCGGCGCCCTCGATGTCGTCGATGCGCAGCGCGTGGGCCGGGCCGGGGCCGACCGGGAGCGCCTTGTGGATGCCGATGACCTTGAGTCCGCGCTCCCGGGCCCGCTCGAACACCGGGAAGCACACCTCGGGATCGCTCATGTCCAGTGACCTGACCCGGCCGTCGACCAGGTCGATCGGGTAGAGCTTGAGGGCGTTCACCTTGTGTTCGTCGACCAGCTCGTCGACCCGGTCCACCGCGCCGGGACGCAAGGGGGAGACAGCGCCGTAGACCAGTACCCGGTTCGGCCACAGCTCGCGCATCTCAAGGCCGGTGGAGAGCGGGGAGCCGCCGTCGCGGAAGTGCCCGTAGATGGGTGTCTCGTGGTAGACGACGAAATCGGTCTGGCTCTCGGCCAGGATCGCCCGCCCGATGGTCTCGGCGCTCGCGCCGTGGTTCAGGTAGAGCGACTTCTCGATGGCATAGCCGGGACCGCCGAACCGCTGATGCTGGTGGTACATGTGTTCGCCGATCGCACGGCCGAAGGCCGGGTTGACGCAGTTCTCCGGCAGGAAGTTGTAGTCGTGGGCCACGCCCTCGACGACCAGGGTGTCCTCGATCACCGTCTGCTCCTTTGTAGATGACGTGCGGGGTGCGTGCTCATGCCAGAAGGTCCGCGATGGTCTTGAGTGCCTCGACCGCGAGGCGTTCGTCGGTGGCTCCGTCGGCGCCGCCGATTCCGATGGCGCCGATGACCTCGCCGTCGTCCACGGTGATCGGCACACCGCCGGGTACGGGCAGGAGCTGGGCGTCGACCAGGTGCACCGGGGCCACCGCCATCGCCGGGGAGGCGGCGAAGTCGGCGAACAGGGCGGTCGGCATGCCGGTGACGGCGGCGGTGTAGGCCTTGCGGCGCGCGGTCTCGATGCCGATGGGGCCCAGGCCGTCGTCGGCGAGCAGCACCTTGGGTGTGCCGGCGCGGTTGACGACGACAGCGCACACGCGCGTGCCCTCGGCCCGGGCCGCCTCCAGCGCCGCCTCGGCGGCCCCGTACGCGATGGCATAGGTCAGCGGTTCCCTCATCTGGCGGTCCTCTCACTTCAGCGGGTTCACGGTGGCGCCCGAAGCGGCCGGGATCCCGCGGATCAGGTCCGACGCCTTCTCGGCGACGGCGATGACGGTGGCGTTGATGTTCGCTCCGGGCACGCTCGGCAGCACGGAGGCGTCGACGACGCGCAGTCCCTCGATGCCGCGCACCCGCAGGGCGGCGTCGACGACGGCGCTCTCCGAGGTGCCGATGGCGCAGGTACCGCAGGAGTGGTTGGCGGAGGAGCCGCTCTGGCGCAGGTACTGCTCGAAGTCGTCGTCGGTGCGCACGTCGGGCGTCGGTGCGAGCACCTCCCCGATCATCGGGGCGACCTCGGGGCTGCGCAGGACGGCCAGTGTGGTGCGTACGGTCTCCCGCAGGGCGGCGACGTCCTCCGGCTCGGTCAGGAGATTGAACGTGATGCGCGGCGGGGCGCTCGGATCGGTGGAGCCCAGCCGGACGTGGCCGCGGCTGCGGGGGGTCGCGACGGCGTTGAGGGCCACGCAGTGGCGGTCCTTCAGCGGTCGGACGCCGGGGAACCAGGGCCGGGCGCCGAAGCCGCCGCCCAGGATGCCGAGGAACCCGTCGGGCCGGTCGAGGCCGGGCCGGGTGCGGACGTAGGCGGACAGGAACTCGGGCATCTGGGCCAGGGGGCCGCCGCCGGTGAGAAACCAGCGCACCGCGCCCACCGCCAGCCGGTCGGCGCGCAGGTGCTCGTGGAAGGTCACCGGATCCTTGACGTCGAACAGCACGGGCGCCGCCGGGTGTTCCTGTAGGTTGGCGCCGACGCCGGGCAGGTCGACCAGCGGCTCGACGCCTAGCTCGCGCAGGTGGTCCGCCGGGCCGATGCCCGAACGCATCAGCAGCTGGGGCGAGTTGTAGGTGCCGGCGCTCACCACCACCTCTCGGGCCGCCCGGATCACCCGGGAGCGCCCGTCCTTCACCACCCGTACACCGCTCGCGCGTCCGCCTTCCAGGACGGCCGTGTCCACCAGCACCCCGGTGAGCAGGGTGAGGTTGGGACGCCGTCGCAGCGCCGGGCGCAGATAGGCGGCGGCGGTGCTGTGGCGCCGGCCGCGGTGGATGGCGTTCTCGATCTGGCCGGCGCCGGTGGGGTCACCACTCTGGGTGTCGTCGGGGAACTCGATGCCCAGCGACCGGGCGGCGCGGTCCAGCCGCTGCCCGAACGGACCCCGTCGGACAGTGGTCGACACGCTGACGGGCCCGTACCCGCCGTGATGCTCGGTGTCCCCGCGCCAACTGCTCTCCGTGCGGCGGAAGTACGGCAGCAGGTCGTCCCAGCCCCAGCCGGTCGCGCCGGCCTTGACCCAGTCGTCGTAGTCGAGGCGGTGGGCGCGGACATGGGTCGAGCCGTTGATCGAGCCGGTCCCGCCGACCAGCCGGCCGCGTGGCACCTGGATGCGCCGGCCGTTCAGCCCCGGCTCGGGCTCCGACTCGTATCCCCAGCTGATGTCCTTGCGGGCGGAGAGCAGGCCGACGCCCAGGGGCAGCCGGACGAGCAGATCGCGGTCGGCGGGCGGGCCGGCCTCGATCAGCAGCACTCGGGTGCCGGAGTCGGCCGCCAGGCGCGCGGCGACGACGCAGCCGGCGGTGCCCGCGCCGATGACGACGTAGTCGTACTCGGTGGCGTGCCGGGCGGTCATGAGGAAGGTCCGGACATCATCGTCTCCTTCGACCTGGGAGAACGCGCGGGGAGGCAGGAGGCCTGGGATGCGGTGTGGTGGTCGCTCGTGAGGTGCGCGTTCTCGGCTGTGATCGGCGAGGCATGGGACAGGCCACGGGCGGCTCATCGCCTCGGTGCCGGTCAACGTAACAGCGCGTCCGAGTTACGACCAGAGGTCTGCAAGTAGTTCATCAAAGCAGGTCGAACCCGTTGACAGTTTTTCATCAGGGTCGTACAACGGCTGGAAACGCCATGTGGGCCAAAGCCACCTGCTGCTTGTGCCCGAGCCGTGGACGAAGGACCGCCACACCCGGTGGGTCCCCGTAGGACAGGGGCACGAGTGAGCCTGAGCCGCTGGCTCGCTCCAGACCTGCGGAGCCTTCGGCGGCCCTGCTTCCGATGCCCTGCAGCAGGGCGTCCCCCTGCCTCAATGCCGAGGAGATGGTTCACCATGACCGAGACCACCGAGACCACGGTTCCCGACACGGGGACCGGCTACGGCCGCAAGCCCGCCTCCCACGACGCCCGGCTGACCGAGGTCGGCCCCGGCACGCCGATGGGCGAGGCGCTGCGCCGCTACTGGCATCCGATCGCCTGCTCCGACGCGCTGACCAGCGACCTTCCGCACCGCATCCGGACGCTGGGCGAGGACCTGATCGTCTTCCGGGACGGCCAGGGCCGGCCGGGCGTCGTCTTCGAACGCTGCGCGCACCGCGGCAGCAGCCTCTTCTACGGCCGGATCGAGGACGACGGCATCCGCTGCTGCTACCACGGCTGGAAGTTCGACGTGCAGGGCCACTGCGTGGAACAGGCCTGTGAACTCGACGGCGGCCGCCGCCGCGGCCTCGCGCGCCAGCCGTGGTACCCCGTGGAGGAGCGATACGGCCTGGTCTTCGTCTACATGGGCCCGCCCGAGCACAAGCCCCCGCTGCCGCGCTTCGACAGCCTGGAGGACCTGGGGGAGGGCGAGAGCTACTACACCAACTGGATGGCGCCCGGCACCGAGGTCGTCGGCCTGGAGCAGGACTACAACTGGCTCCAGCTCTTCGAGAACGCGGTCGACCCCGTGCACGCCGCCTGGCTGCACTCCAACCACAGCGGCTTCCAGTTCACGGGCACCGGCACGACCGGCTTCCCCGAGAGCTACTACGACCACCGCACCGCCGCCGAGCGCACCGCCTACCACCGGACCGAAAAGGGGGTGAAGTACACCTGGCGCTACCAGGACACCAAGGGCCCCGGCGGCGCGCTCGTCGACATGGAGTGGATGGCGGAGTGCATGCTGCCGAACATCCTCGGCCTGCCCGACTTCGTCACCTCGACCCCGAACGGCCGCAACGACATGCTGATCTGGGTGGTCCCCATCGACGACACCCACCACCGGATGATGTTCTCGATCCGCTCCACGAGCCCCGAGCGGGCCGCGTCGTTCGTCTTCGGCATCAAGCAGAACGGCAAGAACGGCTGGGAGCTGACCGACGAGGAGAAGCAGCGCTTCCCCGGCGACTACGAGGCCCAGCGCTCGCAGGGCGACGTCACCCAGCACTCGGAGGAGACCCTGGCCCCCTCCGACAAGGGGGTCGTCATGCTCCGGCGCATGCTGCGCACCATGGTGGACGACGTCGAGGCCGGACGGACTCCGGTCGGTGTCGGCGCCCCCGGCGACCCGGTCCGCCGCGTTGAGGCCGGCCTGTCCATCCGGCCGAAGCGGACGGAGGACGCCCTGGACGAGGCGGCGGCACCCTCGGTGGCCGGCACGTGAGCACCGCCTGGACGGACGTGGTCGTCGTCGGCCGGCACGACGCCACCCCCCGCATCGCCGTCTTCGACCTCGCCCGGGCCGACGGCGGCGAGCTGTGGGAGTACGAGCCCGGCGCCCATGTCGACGTGAGCGTCGGGGAGGCGGGACTGGTCCGGCAGTACTCCCTGTGCGGACCGCCCGGCCTGCGCAAGCAGTACCGGATCGCGGTCCTGCACGATGCCGCCTCGCGCGGCGGTTCCCGGGCGATGCACTCCCTCGCCGAGGGCGACACCCTGCGGATCGCACCGCCCAGGAACCGCTTCGGCCTGACGTCCGCGCGCCGGCACCTGCTGCTCGCGGGAGGCATCGGCATCACCCCGCTGCTGTCGATGGCCCAGACGCTCGACGCCACCGGCGGCGACTACCAGCTGCACTACTGCGCCCGCAGCCGGAGCGACGCGGCCTTCGTCGCCGAGCTGGAGAACCATCCGCGGGTCACCCTCCACTTCGACGACCAGGCCCCGGAGCAGCTCCTCGACCTGGGGCGCGACGTGGGGGAACCCGTCCCGGGCGCCGCGGTCTACGTCTGCGGTCCCGGTGGGTTCATGGACCACGTGCTGGGGCGGGCGGCCGAGCTGGGATGGCCCGCGTCCGCCCTGCACAAGGAGCGCTTCAGCGCCTCGCCGCCCGCCGCCGAGCCCGACGGGGGAGGGGAGGGCGGATTCACGGTGCGTCTGTCCTCGACGGGAGCGCAGTACCCGATCCCCGAGGACCAGAGCGTCCTCGACGTCCTGCTGGCCAACGGCGTCGAAGCCCCCTACTCGTGCGGCCAGGGCATCTGCGGCGAGTGCATCGTCCGGGTGCGCGCCGGCGACCCCGACCACCGGGACGACATCCTCACCGACGACGAGCGCGCGCAGGGTCTGTTCACCCCGTGCTCGTCACGGTCCCGGTCCCCGATCCTGGAGCTGGAGCTGTGACCACCTCATCGACAACCGATACAGCCACGAAGGCCCACCCCGCCCCGGCCACGGTCGAGGAGGCCGAGACCGCGTGGCTCGCCGCACAGACGCTCCCGGACCCGGAGCCGGCGATCCGTGCCCTGCTGCACCCCGACTGCGTCATCGTGCACTCGCCCGTCGGTCATATCCACGGCGCGGACGACTGGCTGGCATACGCACAACGCATGGGCCCGACCAGCCAGGTGGACACCTTCGACGTGACCGTCCAGGGGCTCGGCACCACGGCCGTGGTCAGCTGCCTGCAGGAGATGCGCGTCGCCTTCGTACCCGACCTGACCCCGTTCGTCATCCAGGCCGCCGTCACCAGGGTCTGGGTACGGTCACCGTCGGACGGCTGGCAGCTGGCGCATCTGCAGATGGCCCGCCGGCTGCCCCCTGGATGACAGCCCCCGTCACCCCCACCGGGGTCAGTCCTCGGGCTCGCCGTTCACCGGCGGGCCCTCGTCGGCTGCGCCCTCGGCGAGTGCAGCGACGATGCGGGCCACCTGGTCCGCGTAGGCGTCGACGAACTCCGGCGAGGTGGGGTCCTGCCCGGTGAGTTCACGCGCGATCCACGGGAGAGCCACCGGGGCGACCGAGGCGGCGAAGAAGACGAGGGAGAGGGCCCCGACGTCGAGGTCACTGCGGAACTCACCGCGCGCCTGCCGCTCACGCATGTCCTCGATGTTCTTGAACAGCTCGGCGGCCCGCTCGTCCTCGGCGGGCGGGCGCAGGCCGGGGTTCTCGCGGGTCAGCATGTGCGTCCACGCCGGGTCCTCACAGGCCCAGTGCACGTAGCGCCGGACGGCCTCCGCGAAGGTGTGCGTCCGGCCCACCCGCATGGATTCCTCGAGCCACTGCTCGCTCAGCGCCTCGTACAGCCCGCGCTTGCCCCCGAAGTAGTAGGTGATCAGCTGATGGCTGACACCGGCCCGCTCCGCGATACGGACGACCCTGGCACCGTCGAACCCGTGCGCGCCGAACTCCGCGCCGGCCGCGGCCAGGATGGCGCGCCGCGTGCCCACGGGATCCCGCTGGCGTCCGGGGTCGTCGGGGGATCTCCGGCGCTGCCGCCTGCCGGACGGTGCCGCCGGTTTCCCTGGTGTCGTCTCCTCCGCTGCCACAGGGACGACCCTACCGGCGGTGTTGTTGGACAGGCCAACGATCCTGGAACGCCAACGCACTCCGGCCGTGTTCGTCTCAACCGGTCGCGCCGACAGTTCGACGTCTCGGTCGGCTATCTGTGGCACGCGCCGCACACCCAGATCTACGGCGAACTGCGCAAGCTGGAGACCGCCGGGCTGGTCGAGGGCGAGGAGGTGCCGCGCGGCGAGCACGCGAAAAAGCGCCGGTACAGCCTCACCGAGGCGGGCCACGACCAGTTGCGGGCCTGGATGAACGAGGTCGGGGAACCGCGGCGCGAGCGCGACCCGCAGCGCCTGCGGGCCGCCTACTTCGAGTGGGCGGACCCGGAAGCGGCACGGGCCCAACTGGAGGTGCACGCACGCTTCCACGAGGAGGCGCTGGCGTCCGCCTGCAGGGCGCCGATCACTCACAGCCTCGATGACCTCCGCGGGGACATCGCCCGGTCCGTCCGGGCGCTGTCGGCGGCGGACGGGGTGTCCGCGCAGGAGTAGTGGGGCCCTCATCCGCCAAGCGGGTCGTGTGCGGGAATCTGATCGGGCGGGGATGTGCGGGCGGCGGGTGGTGGTCCGGCGGCGTCGGACTTGACCTGGCGGAGAGGAGTCCGATGATGGCCGGGTGAGGACACAGAACGGCGAGTCGGTTCTCGCGAGAGTCGTGCGGATCTTCGAGGCGTTCACACCGGAGGAGTCGGCGCTGACCGTCTCGGAGATCTCCCGGCGCACGGGGCTGCACGTGGCGACCGCGTCGCGGCTGGTGGCCGAGCTGGTTTCGTACGGCTTCCTGACCCGCGACGCCGACCGCCGGGTCCGTATCGGCACGCGCCTGTGGGAGCTGGGCACCCGGGCCTCGCCCACCCTGTCGCTGCGCAACGCGGCCATGCCGTTCATGGAGGGCGTCCACGACGTCGTCGGCCACCATGTGCAGCTCGGAGTGCTGGACGGTGACGAGGTGCTCTTCCTGGAGCGGCTCACGGCACCGGGCGCGGTCGTCAACTACACCCGGATCGCGGGCCGTCTGCCGCTGCACGCCTCCTCCAGCGGCCTGGTCCTCCTCGCCCACGGCCCCGCCGACCTGCGTCGGCGGGTGCTTGACGGGCCCCTGCACCGCTACACCCCGAACACCCCCGCCACCGCGCCGCGGCTGCGGGCCGTGCTGGCCGAGGCCCGCCGCCAGGGCTACGCGTACTGCCCGGGATACGTCCATCCGGACGCCCTGGGCGTCGCGGCGCCGGTGCGCGACGCGCGCGGGGAGGTGGTGGCCGCGCTGGCGGTGATCGTCCCCAACGAGGCGGGGGCCTCGTCCGTCGTGCCGGTGGTGCGGACCGCGGCACGCGGTGTCTCACGTGCGCTGGGAGCCCCGGACGTCCAGGGTCGGGACGCGGGTGACCCGCGTGACGGCACGACCGTCGAATGAGACGTGCCGAAAAACTTGTCTCTCACTGATTGAGAATGCCGTCGCGACCGTCCGCCGCCACCGCGCATCCTGCGTGCAACCCAACGACGGGAGGCGACAACGTGGTCGGAACCAGCGTGGTTGCGCACACCGGTTCAGGCGTCGGCGCAGGTCGGTCGACGCCGGGGAACGCGGCGACCTTGACGGTCTGCGGCAAGGAGGACGTCGCCGAGGGCGTCGTGTCCCTCACTCTCGCACACCCGGAGGGCGCCCGGCTGCCGGACTGGACGCCCGGTTCCCACATCGACCTGGTGCTCCCGGACGGGACGACGCGCCAGTACTCCCTCTGCGGCGACCGCTGGGACGCGCACACCTACCGCGTGGCCGTCCTGCGAGAGCCCGCCGGCCGGGGCGGATCCGCCTACGTGCACGACGAGTTGACGCCGGGAGACCTCGTCGGGGTCGGCGGACCGCGCAACCACTTCCCCCTCGTACCGTCCAAGAAGTACCTCTTCGTCGCGGGCGGCATCGGCATCACCCCGCTGCTGCCGATGGTCCACCAGGCCGAACTCCTGGGGGCCGACTGGCAGTTGCTGTACGGCGGGCGTACGCGGTCATCGATGGCCTTCCGTGAGCAACTGGCCGAGGCATACGGCGAGCGGGTGCACGTCGTTCCGCAGGACGAACTCGGACTGCTGGACCTGGCGGCCTGGCTGGGCACACCGCGACCCGACACCAAGGTCTACTGCTGCGGCCCGGGCCCGCTGCTTGCCGCCGTGCAAGGGGCGTGCGCCTCCTGGCCCCCGTACGCCCTGCGCACCGAGCGTTTCACCTCCGCCGTACAGACCCCGCCGGTGCGCAGGACGCCCTTCGAGGTCGAGCTGCGCCGCACGGGACGCACCGTCACCGTCACCCCGGACGAGTCCGTGCTGGAGGCGGTGCGCCGGGCCGGCGCCGACGCGCTGTCCTCCTGCGAGCAGGGCACCTGCGGAACCTGCCTGACACCGGTGCTGGAGGGACAGCCGGACCACCGGGACTCGGTCCTCGCCGACCACGAACGCGCCGCGAACGACTGCATGTTCCTGTGCGTGTCCCGCTCCTGCGGCGACCGTCTCGTCCTCGACCTGTAACCCCCTCACCGAACTGTAGGAGCCGCGATGACCGAGGCACTGGAGCGGGCCGTCGTACCGACCGTCAGCGACGCCGACCCGTTCACCCACGAAGCCCTGCTCGACCCCGAACCGCTGCACCGAGCCCTGCGCGAGGCTGGACCGGTCGTGTACCTCTCCCGCTACGACGTCCACGCGCTGGCCCGCTACGAGCAGGTGCACAGCGCCCTGGTGGACTGGCAGCACTTCGAGTCGGGCTCGGGCGTCGGCCTGGCCAACTTCCGGCACGAGAAGCCGTGGCGCCCGCCGAGCCTGCTGCTGGAGGCCGACCCGCCCCAGCACGACGCCCCACGCCGGGTACTGCGCGAGATCCTCGCCCCGCCCGCGCTGCGCCGACTGCGCGAGACGTGGCATGGCGTCGCCGGGGAACTCGTCGACCAAGTCCTCGCCCAGGGAAACGAGTTCGACGCCTTTACGGCCCTGGCGGAGGCGTTCCCGCTGCGGGCCTTCCCGGACGCGGTGGGTCTGGGCCCGGACGGCCGGGAGAACCTGCTGCCGTACGGCAACATGGCCTTCAACGCCTTCGGCCCGCGCAACGACCTCGTCGCGGCGGATGCGCACCGGGTGGCCGACCTGTCGGCGTGGGTGAACGCCCAATGCGCACGACAGGCGTTGAGTGAGGACGGCTTCGGGGCCGCCATCTGGGCAGCCGCCGACCGCGGCGACCTGACGCACGAACAGGCACCGTTGGTGGTGCGCTCCCTGCTCACCGCCGGCATCGACACCACCGTCCACGGCCTGGCGGCCTGCCTGTACGCCTTCGCCACCCACCCCCAGGAGTGGCAACTGCTTCGGCAACGGCCGGAGTTGGCGCGAGCCGCGTTCGACGAGGCGGTCCGCTGGCAGTCACCGGTGCAGACCTTCTTCCGTACCGCCACCACCGACGTCACCATCGCCGGCACGCTCATCCCCGCCGACACGAAGATCCTCATGTTCCTCGGCGCGGCCAACCGCGACCCGGACCGATGGCACGACCCCGACCGCTTCGACCTCACCCGCGACCCCTCCGGGCACGTCGGTTTCGGCATGGGCATCCACCAGTGCATCGGCCAGCACGTGGCCCGCCTGGAGGCCGAAGCATTGCTGACCGCCCTGGCCCGCCGCGTCGAACACATCGACCTCACCGGCACACCACACCGCCACCCCAACAACACCCTGCGCTCGTGGGCGTCCCTGCCTCTGCGCGTCCGCCCGGCCGTCTGAGCAGTCGCCTCAGAGGAAAGTGAAGGTCCCAGCAATGTCCCAGCAGGTACGAGGCGTCGTCGCGCGGGCGAAGGGCGAGCCGGTGCGGGTGGAGACGATCGTGATCCCCGAGCCGGGGGTGAAGGCGTGACCGACGTCGCGCCCGGCGCTGCGTAATCCTCAACTGGTGTGCGGTGTGCGGTGTGCGGTGTGCGGTGTGCGGCCAGTGCCGGGCCTGCCCGCTGCCCTGGGCATCGGTGCCGGCCTCCCCTCAGTTCATCGACCGCTACGCCGAGCAGCCGGCGCGGGTGATGTACGCGCTCGCGGAGGCCCCTGAAGAGGGACCCAGGGGAGGGGATCCCTCCTCGGGGCGTCTTTGAGGCGCTGGAGGAGATCATCCGGGCGGCAGACGACGCGCGAGTTGCATGTGGGCCAGCCGCCAGTCGGCCCCGTCCGGCGCCCAGACCCGGGTGACGGCTGCCTCGTGACCCACCTCAGGACGGGTCACGCCGTCACTTCAGCCGACGGATGGCGTGGTCCTCGACGTAGGCGGACAGCGCGGTGTCGGTCCACTCCCGGCCGATCCCGCTCTGCTTGACACCGCCGAACGGCATACGCAGATCCAGCGCGTCGAACGAGTGGCTGTTGATGAACGTGCTGCCGGCCTCGATGCGACGGGCCATCGCGAGCCCCCGCTCCGGGTCCGTGGTCCACACCGACGAGCAGAGCCCGTACTCACTGTCGTTGGCCCAGGAGACCACCTGCTCCTCGTCGTCGTATGCGATCAGCGGGATGACCGGGCCGAACTGCTCCTCGCACGACACCGGAGCCGTGTGCTCAACGTCGCGCACCACGTGGGGCAGCACGTAGTAGCCGTTGTCCCAGGAGGACGGGTCGAGCTTGCGGCCCAGTTCCAGCAGGGTCGCCGACGAGTTGCGGGTACGCTCCAGCAGGCCGAGCACCTTCTTGTACTGAGCTTCGTTGTTGAGCGGCCCGAAGGACGCCCGCTGGTCCAGGCCGTGGCCCACGGCGTACTCGTCGACCCGGTCGCACAGGGCGTCGGCGAACTCCTGGTACCTGCCGCGCGGCACGTAGACGCGCTTGACGGCGAAGCAGATCTGGCCGCTGCGGGTGAAGACGCCTTTGAGTATCCGGTCGAGGACGGCGTCGGTGTCGGCGTCGTCCAGGATGATCGCCGGGTCGTTGCCGCCCAGCTCCAGGGTGATGTTCTTGATCGTCGGGGCGGTGGACTCGATGACCTTCCGGCCGGTGGCCGTGCCGCCGGTGAACACCACCTTCCGCACCAGCGGGTGGCCGCTCAGGGCGGCCCCGACGTCGCCCTCGCCGTGGACCACGTTGAGCACCCCGGGCGGCAGACCGGCCGCGATCTTCTCCAGGACCAGCGTCAGGGCGGCCGGGGCGAACGGCGACGGCTTGAGGACGAGGGTGTTGCCGGTGACCAGCGCGGGCGCGAGCTTCATCATCGTCAGGACCACGGGCATGTTCCACGGCACGATCGCCGCCACGACACCCCGGGGGACCTTCTCCACGCTGATGAAGCTCTGCGCGTCGTCGAACTGGACGGGACGGAGGAAGTCCTTCGCGAGGCTCACGTTGTTCTGGAGCGTCCCGGCGCCCAGGGCGAAGTCGGCCTGCGCCTCCCAGAGGACACCGCCGTGCTCACGCACGAGCAACGGGGCGAGTTCGCCGGCACTGCCCGCGACGAGTTCCGCGGCGGCCAGCAGTTTCCGGACGCGCTCGGAGACGGGCGTGTCCCGCCAGCCGGGAAAGGCCGCGTGCGCGGCGCGGACCGCGCGGTCCACGTCCTCGGCCGTGCCGACGGCGACCTGGGCGACGACATCGTCGAGTCGCCCCGGATCGTGTAGGTCCCGGAAATCGCCGGCCGACATCTCACCGCCGATCAGATGGCCGATCTGCGGCACAGCGTCCTGGGTCGTCATGGGGGAGCCCCTTTCGGTGCGGAACGGCGTTGTTCGTCACACTGCCGACCTGGCCACACGCGGTGCCGACCCGGATGGACGGCGACCGCTGCACAAGCGTGGCCTTTCGATGCTGACGGCGCGCCCGCGACTGCGCAAAAGGGCATTTTGATCAATGGAATGCCTTGTTCGGCCCCCCGGCCCCCCGGATGATCAAGTCGGCGTCCTGCAGCCTGTGTTGGGGAGTCGGTATCGGTCGCCTGCGACACTCATGGTTGATGCCGTGCGTCGGACGAACCCGACACACACTCGCCACACGGAGTTCGAAGTAACACCACGAAGTCCGCCGTGCGACCTCTATACGCTCGAATCCATCCCCTTGATCCCGTACTGGAAGGTGCCATGAGCACAGGCGAACTGATCCAGTCCACCCGCCGACGACTCGGCCGCGTCGGCGTGCTCCTCGACACCCGCCTCGACGGCCCCTTGCCGCCCGCGCAGGTCCAGCGGGAGATGCTGGCCAGGGTCGAGGAGATGGGCTACGGCTCGGCATGGACGAACGAGGCCATCGGCGGCAAGGACGTCTTCGCGCAGCTCGGCATCTGGCTCGCGGCGACCGACCGCATGGTGGTCGGTTCCAGTATCGCCAACATGTGGGCACGACCGGGGCGAACCATGCACGGGGCCGCGGCCGTGCTGGCAGACGGCTATCCCGGACGATTCGTGCTGGGTATCGGCACCGGCAAAGCGTTCCAGGCGGACGCCGTCGGTCTGCGCTACGACCGGCCCCTGACGCAACTGCGCGACTACCTCGACCAGATGGAGGCGCCGCCCCTGAGTATCGCGCCCCCGCCGGGCGCACAGTACCCCCGGCTGCTGGCGGGGGTGGGGCCGAAGATGCTCGCGCTGGCCGGCGAGCGCGCCGACGGCGCGTTGCCCGCGGCGCTACCGCCCGAGCGGATCGCCGCGGTCCGGGAGGCCCTCGGACCGGACAAGCTGCTGATCCAGTCGCTGGCGGTCGTGCCCGACACCGATCGGCAGCGCGCTCGGGACCTCGCCCGCATCATCGTGCGCGCGATCGTCAAACGCGCCGAGAAACAGTACGTGCGCACCCTCGGACAACTGGGCTTCACCGAGGAGGAGGTCACCGGCCTCGACGACCGGGTGCTCGACGCTCTGGTCGTCTACGGTAACGAGACTGTTATCGCCAAGCGCGTCGGCGAATATCTCGACGCCGGCGCCGACCACGTCGTGATCTCGGCAGCGGCCACCGACCTGGTGACCGTGACGGACCATTACGAACGCTTGGCACCGGCGGTGTTGGGCTCCTGACAGGAATCGGGTACCAGCACCGCTGACGGCATCACGGCGAGCCAACGGACAGCAGCGTTGTCCGGGCCGGAACCGTCTTCGGATACTCGCGGGGACACTGCCTGCCACTGCGGTCGGCAGCCTGAGACAGCCGATCGCCCGGGTGGCGGCCGCGTCCGCGGCAGACGCACAGGCCGCTGCCACGGCGGCGGGCGAAGCGCTCGGGGAACGGGCGTCGCTACCCCCCGCTCGCCGTTGATCGGTACTCGAGCGTGCCGCCGCACTCCTGGGCGAGCGCGCGGACGAACTGTCCGCGTCGATGGGGAGGGAGATGGGGGCCACGCGCCCCTGGTGCCTGTTCAACGTCCGACTTGGTGAGCGCGAAGTGGCCGAGGTGGTTGGTGCCGAAATGCGTCTCGAAGCCGTTGACTCCACCGTCGTCCGGGCCCACCAGCACGCCGCGGGAGCACTCGAAAGGGGGCCGCAGGCCGTAACGAACCACCCGATCACGCACTCGGACGCTCCCGCGGCGGGCTGAGCACAAAGATCCACCTGGCCGCAGACCGTCATGCACGGCCCCTGGCTCTGGCCGTCACCGCGGGGCAGGCCGGTGACGCGCCCGCTTTCGAGACGGTCATGGCCCGCGTCCGGGTGCCCAGGACGGGCCCCGGCCGGCCCCGGACTCGCCCCACAATGGTCCTGGCGGACCGCGCGTACTCATCCCGCGCGATCCGCGGCCACCTGCGCCGCCGGCAGATCCGCGTGGTCATCCCGCAGCCATCGGACCAAGTAGGGCACCGTCTTCGAGACGCTGCACGGCATCCTGCTCGCCGAGTCGCACGCGGCCGACGCCCTGGACTGGACCCGGGCCTGCGTGGATGCCTCCCACATCCGCGCGAAAAAGGGGGCGAGGCGACCGGCCCACCACCGGTCGACCGCGCAAAGACGGGCAGTAGACACCATCTGATCTGCGACGGGAAGAACACCCCCGTTCAAGGGAGCTGCTCGCCCGGCGGTAGCTTGAAGCGGTCGAGAGATCCGTTCAGCCGATGGTGAAGCGCTGGTTCTGGGCGCCTCGGTCGCAGCGGGCAGTGCGGTAGTAGCCGTTGTCCTGCTGGTAGAGGCAGCGGCCCGTGCCGACGCTTTGGAGCATGATGGCGCTGCGGGCGGCGGGCTGGACGGTGCGCCACTTCTGGTATGAGCCGCCGTTACAGCGCAGGGGGTAGACGTCGCCCCGGTCATTGCTGTCGAGGCAGCGGCCCCAGGTGTAGTTCGTAAGAGTGGTGTTGGTGTTGAGGCGGCCGTTCCAGTGCCACAGGATGCTGCCGCGTCCGGAGTCGCAGCGGTCGCCCTTGAGGCCGGTTTCGTCGTTCTCGCGCAGGCAGTCACCGTAGCGGTAGTTCGCGAAGCGGCTGGTGGCGGTGGCAGCCGAGGCGGGTGTGGGGGCGAGGAGGGGGAGGGCGAGGCCGGCTGCGGCGATGAGGGCGGCGAACGAGTCGGGCGGCGCACTGGGGGTCTCCTTACAGCGGTTTTCAGAGGTACCTCGACAGGATCCCCGAACCTCACCGCCTACGCCTGAAAAATGGGGAAAACCCCCGGATCGAGTCACTCATGCCGGCCGATCCGGTCCGGGGACGGCGCTGGGCCGATCACCGCGGCACGCTCGGGCCATCGCGTGGAAGTACCGCACCAACTCGCCCTGGCGGGACCTCCCCGAGGAGCTCGGCTCGTTCCAGACGGCCCATAAGCGGCTGATCAGGTGGGCCCCGACGGCCCGACCGGCGGCTACTTCGACACCGAGGGCACGATGCCCTGGTGTGAGACCACAGCTGCACGCGCCGGGGGTGGCGCGCCCTCGGCGCGCAGTCGCGCCCCGGCCTCCCGGGCCGGCTCGGTGAACTGCCCAGCAGCAAGTCGGAGGCGGCTCCACCGGACATGTCGATGCTCGGCCCGCTGGCTCTGGCGGTCGGGAACGGCGTCACGGTCGGAGGGTCTGGATTGCGCGTCGCGGTTCCTGTCGCCGCGTCACTGCGGCGGCGGTTCGGTCCACGCTGCCGCGACAACGCGGTCTGGAGGTCGTACCGGGGACGCACCGCATGGATCTGTTCTGCCCGGAGGAGGCGGACCCGGAGGTGTCGTTCGTCCGCGAGTATGTTCCGCCGCCTGGCGCGGCCCTCGTGCCCGTCGACATGGCCCCGGGCGACGTCCTCTTCCTTCAACGGCAGCCTCCTCCACGGCTCGCAGCCCCACTGCACCACCGACCGCTTCCGGCGCTCCTTCATCGGCGACTACATGGGCCGCTCCACCGAACGCATCGGCCGCTACCACGATGCGCGGACGATGATCGGCGCCCTTGGCGGTAAGCGAAAGAGGGGGCCCGTGCGGCACGGAGTTCGAGCCGATGGGCGTCCACCGACCGGGGGCCTGGTTCCGGCTCAGCCCAGTTCGAGCAGCCCCAACCACGTCCGGGCGGAGCCGTACGGCCTGCTCGCCGGCACCGGTCTCGCCGACCGCGTCGAAGCCGGGCTCGCCTGTGAGGAGGGCGCACAGCCCGGCCCGTACGACGACGTGGTCGTCCACGATCAGGACGCGCAGCGAAGTGCCGTTCGGGTCGGTCACCGGTGGCCCACCGGGCCCGCCAGGTCGAGGGCGCCCACGGGGAGGCCGGCGCGGGCCAGGGTGCCGCGGCCGGGTGCGCTTCCAGGCGCTACCGGCCGGCTGGCAGGCCGAGGCCCCGGTCGCACGGTTTCCCGGTCGACGCCGTCGGGTCGAAGCCGACGCCGTCGTCCCGTACCTCGACGGTGACGGTCGTGTCGTCGCGGAGGCCCCGGTGATGAGCACCCCTGGTCACCACGCAGACCGTGTTCACGTCGCATGGCTCCTACACGCCGGCGACACTCCCGCCACGGCCGGGGTGCCCTGATCCTCGGTCCCTCAGTGGGTACCACATGGCACATGTCGTAGAAGCCGTCCAGGGCCGTCCATCCAGTCCTGTACGGACATGGGCGCCGCTGCTCCTTGCGCTGGGTGGCCGTCGGCGCTGTGGGACGTGTCGCGAAAGGGCCACGTGCAGGGCGTGAGCTGCTCGACCTGCCTCGTCACGGCACTCGCAAGGCGTCGAGTGCTGTCAGCGCCACATGCAGTTCGGTGCGTTCTTCGCCTGATTCCAGGTCGCGGTCGAGGAGGCGCTCGATCGTGCGCAGACGCTGGTACATGGTTTCGCGTGAGAGGCTGCCCCGGCGTGCCGCGGTGGTCTTGTTGCCGGCCGCGTCGAGGTAGTGGCGCAGGGTCGTCAGCAGGTCGGTGCCGTGGCGGGTGTCGTGGTCGATGAGTCGGCCGAGTTGTCGTTCGGTGTAGTCCTGGACGCGGGTGTCCTCGCGGAGGGCGTAGAGCAGGCGGCGCAGGCCGATGTCCGGCAGTTCGTGGAAGGAGCGGTTCGGGGGGAGGGGCTGGCCGGGCGGCGTGGCTTCGGTGACGCGGGCCGCCTCGCGGAAGGATCGCGCCGTGTCGGGGAGGTCCGTGACTTCCGAGCCGACGCTCACGACTGCTTGCGGAGCCAGGGCCAGGGCGGTTCGGCTCAGGCGTTCGACTACGGGCCGCCAGGGCTGGGAGGGGCGCAGGGCCAGCAGGACGCCGATGCGGTCGGCGGTCAGCTCTCCGACGAGGGCCGGGATGCCTGCCGTCCGCAGTTCCTGGGCGAGGCGGATCTCCGGTTCGGCGCCCTCGGCACCTGTACGGAGGTCAACGAGGATCGCGACGAAGCGACTCTCCTCCGTCGGCAGGCCCAGTGCGGTGCAACGGGCCAGGGCGTCGTCGGGGGAGTGGTGGCGCTGTTCGACCAGGTCACGCAGTGCGTTGCGGTGGGCGGTGCGTTCCCATGGTGTGGGGTGGATGAGGCGGGCGACGGTCAGGGCCATCGCCGTTCGCTCCAAGACGGTGGTGTGCTCCGGGCCGAATGTCGCTCCCTCCGTCTCCGCCGGGAGCATCGCCACCCGGCCCCAGCGCTCGCCCTGGTACTCGACCGGCGTGGCGAGCCAGCCGTCCGGGCCACGTATGTCCGTGTGGTCACCGGGCGGGGTCGCCCTGGAGCGCTGCTCCCAGTCCGTGAGGGCTTCCTCCACCGTGCTGCCGGACGGTTCGCAGATCAGCGCCTGGTGGACGAGGTTCTCCAGGACGACCGTGCGTCCGCTCATCTCGGCCGCCGCGCGCATCACGTCCTCCGGTCCCGCGCCGCGCAGCGTCAGGGCGGTGAACGCCTCGTGGATCCGCTGGGTGCGGCGCATCGCCTCGGCCTGGTTGCCGAGGATGAGCGCGTGGACGACCTGGGTGACCTCCAGGAAGTTGACGTCCTTGGCGAGGGTGATCAGGGGGAGGCCGCGGGCCTGGCAGGCGTGGACGAGGGCCTCGGGCGGGCGGTGGTAGCGCCGTACGAGTTCGATGACCAGGGCCGCGGCTTCGACGTTCGCGAGTTCGTCGACGTAGCGGCGTACGCCCGCCGCGTCGTCGGGCATGGGCATTCCGGTGGTCAGGACGAGTTCGCCGCCCTTGAGGAAGGAGGCGGGGTCCGTCAGTTCGGTGATGTGGACCCAGCGGACCGGCCGGTCGAGGTGGGTGGCGCCGGTGACGACCTGGGGCCGGCCGGCGGCCAGGACCGGGAGGACCAGGGCGTCGGCGACCGTCAGGGCGGGACCGGGCGCGGCGGTCGTCTGGTCTCCGGGAGCGGGTGGGCTCGTCGGGTGATTGTCGTTCACGGTCTCTCCCTGAGTGCCCGGTCACTGTGACAAGCCTCGCTGACCTGCGCAAGAGGTGTTCGGCCTCGGCAGGGCGGCGCGGCCCCTGACACAACGTCCGAGCACCGCGCCCCAGCCGGACAGATCGCTCGTTGGCCCCCGCGAAGGCGGCGGAGATGCTCGGAGGACCGCAACCGTCCGACGCTCACGCCGGGAGACGAACATGACCGCACTGTCGCCGCACCTCCGCCAGGCCACGCCCGTGGTGGCGGTCCGGGGCGAAGGCGTCCACCTCTATGGCGAGGACGGCCGCCACTACCTGGACTTCACCGCCGGCATCGGTGTCACCAGCACCGGGCACTGCCACCCCAAGGTCGTGGCGGCGGCACAGGAGCAGGTGGGCACGCTCGTCCACGGCCAGTACACGACGGTGATGCACCAGCCGCTGCGGCGGCTCGTCGACAAGCTCGGCGAGGTCCTGCCGGCCGGTCTGGACAGCCTGTTCTTCACGAACTCGGGCAGCGAGGCAGTGGAGGCCGCGCTGCGGCTGGCCCGGCAGGCCACCGGCCGGCCCAACGTCATCGTCTGCCACGGCGGCTTCCACGGGCGTACGGTGGCGGCCGCCTCCATGACCACCTCGGGAACCCGTTTCCGCTCCGGTTTCTCCCCGCTGATGAGCGGTGTGGTCGTCACCCCCTTCCCGTCGGCCTACCGCTACGGCTGGGACGAGGAGACCGCCACCCGTTTCGCCCTGAAGGAGCTGGACTACACGCTCCAGACGGTCTCCTCGCCCGCCGACACCGCGGCGATCATCGTTGAGCCGGTGCTGGGCGAGGGCGGGTACGTCCCTGCGACCCGCGTCTTCCTGGAAGGGCTGCGGGAGAGGGCGGACCGGCACGGGTTCCTGCTGATCCTGGACGAGGTGCAGACCGGAGTGGGCCGCACCGGCCGCTTCTGGGGCCACGAGCACTTCGGCGTCACGCCGGACATCCTCGTCACCGCCAAGGGCCTGGCCAGCGGCTTCCCGCTGTCCGGCATCGCGGCCTCCGAAGAGCTGATGGCCAAGGCGTGGCCCGGTTCGCAGGGCGGCACGTACGGCGCCAACGCCGTCGCCTGCGCCGCGGCCTGCGCCACGCTCGACGTCGTACGCGACGAGAAGCTGGTCGAGAACGCGGAGGCGATGGGCAAGCGGCTGCGGCACGGCCTGGAGGCGGTGGCCGACCGGACTCCAGGCATCGGGGACGTTCGGGGGCTGGGGCTGATGCTGGCCACCGAGTTCGTCAACGAGGACGGCAGCCCCGACCCGGACACCGCCGCCCGGGTGCAGCGCGCCGCCGTCGACGAGGGTCTGCTCCTGCTGCTGTGCGGAGCCTGGAACCAGGTCGTGCGGATGATTCCGGCGTTGGTGATCGACGAGACGGCGGTGGACGAGGGCCTTCAGGCGTGGGCGACCGCGGTGCAGGCCGGTACCTCGGGAGCGTCGGCACGATGAGCGAAAGCGTGGCGCGGCTGACCGCCCGGCTCGCCGAGGCGGCTCCCGGCCTGCGGGTGGACTCCGGCCCGGGCACCCTCGGACAGTACGCCTACGACGCCTCCAACTACCGCGTTCCGCCGCAGGCCGTGATCTTCCCCCGCAGCACCGGCGACGTGGTCGCGGTGCTGCGGGCCTGCCGGGAGACAGACGTACCCGTCACGGCGCGCGGCGGTGGCACCAGCATGGCCGGCAACGCGGTCGGGCCGGGTGTCGTCCTGGACTTCTCCCGGTACATGAACCGGATCCTGGACATCGACCCGGCCGCCGGGACCGCGCGTGTCCAGGCCGGAGTGGTCCTCGACGCGCTGCGCAGTGCGACCGCCCGGCACGGGCTCACCTTCGGCCCCGATCCCTCCTCGCACAGCCGCTGCACCCTCGGCGGGATGATCGGCAACGACGCCTGCGGCAACCGGTCCGTGCGGCACGGGCGGACCAGCTCTCACATCGAGTCCCTGGAGATCGTGACGGCCGACGGCGTGCGGGCCGTCGCCGACCGCTCCGGCCTGCACCCGGTCGACCCCGCGGACACGGAACGCGTCGCCCGCCTCGAAGCGGACGTACGACGTCTGATCGACGCCAACCTGGCGCCGATCCGCACCGAGCTGGGCCGCATCCCGCGTCAGGTCTCCGGCTACCAGCTGCACCACTTGCTGCCCGAGCACGGCTTCGACATGGCCCGTGCTCTGGTCGGCACCGAGGGCTCCTGCGGGGTCGTCACCGCCGCGACGGTCCGCCTGGTGGCGACCGCGCAGGCTTCCGCACTGCTCGCCCTGGGCTACGACGATGTCGTCGACGCCGCCGAGGACGTCCCGGAGATCCTGCTCTGGAACCCCACCGCCGTTGAAGGCATGGACGAGGCGATCGTCGCCACCATGCGCGCCCGCCGCGGCCCCGACTCGGTCACCGGTCTGCCCGAGGGGCGAGCCTGGCTGTACGTCGAGCTCGACGGCGACGACGAGGCGGCGGTCCACGCTCGCGCGGCCGAACTGCTTGATGTGCTCAAGACCCGGGGCCGGATGACCGGCGGCCGGGTCGTGGAGAGCCCTGCCGAGCGACGCTCGCTCTGGCGTGTCCGTGAGGACGGATCCGGTCTCGCCGCCCGTCTCGTCGACGGCGGGGAGTCCTGGCCCGGCTGGGAGGACTCGGCGGTCGCCCCCGAGGACCTGCCCGCCTACCTGCGGGACTTCCGCAAGCTGCTGGCTACCCACGAGCTCACCGGCGTGATGTACGGGCACTTCGGCGCCGGCTGCGTCCACGTGCGCATCGACTTCGACCTCGCCACGGACGAGGGCCGCGCCGCCGCCCGCCGCTTCCTCCAGGAGGCCGCCGCCCTGGTCGTAGCGCACGGCGGGACCCTGTCGGGAGAGCACGGTGACGGGCGGGCGCGCGGTGAGCTGCTGGAGGTTATGTACAGCCACCAGCTGATCCGGGCGTTCGCCGCCTTCAAGGAGGTGTTCGATCCCGAGGGGCTGCTCAATCCGGGCGTCATCGTCGCCCCGGCCCCGCTCGACGCCGACCTCGCACTGCACCGGATCCAGCCCTTGGCGACGGAGTTCGCCTTCCCGCACGACGAGGACGGCTTCGCGGGTGCGGCCCGCCGCTGCGTCGGCGTCGGCCGTTGCCGCAGTGACGCGGGCGGGGTGATGTGCCCCAGCTACCGGGCGACGGGAGAGGAGAACGACTCCACCCGGGGCCGGGCCCGGCTGCTCCAGGAGATGGTGCGCGGGGAGACGGTCCAGGACGGCTGGCGTTCGACCGAGGTCAGGGACGCCCTCGACCTGTGCCTGTCCTGCAAGGCGTGCTCCTCCGACTGTCCGGTCGGGGTCGACATGGCGACGTACAAGGCCGAGTTCCTGCACCAGCACTACAAAGGCCGCCTGAGGCCCCGCTCGCACTACTCGCTTGGCTGGCTGCCCCTGAGTTCTGCTCTTGCCGGATACGTCGCCCGTCCGCTCAACCTCCTCCTGAGAGGACCGGTCGGCAAGCTGCTCGCCCGTCTCGCAGGCGTGACCACGAAGCGCACGATTCCGTCCTTCGCCTCCCGGCGCGCCCTGCGCAAGACCCTGCGTGCGGCCCACCCGGGTGAGCCGGCCAAGGCCCTGCTCTTCGTCGACAGCTTCACCCGCGCCTTCCGCCCCGAGGTGGCCGGAGCCGCGAGCCGTGTCCTCGCCGACGCCGGCGTTCCCTGTACGCCGGAGGACGGCCTGTGCTGCGGTCTGACCTGGGTCAGCACCGGCCAGCTGTCCGTGGCCCGCAGGATCATGACTCGTACGGTCGCCCATTTCGACAACGGCGACGACCGACCGATCGTCGTGGCCGAGCCGAGCTGTGCCGCCGCTCTCAAGCGTGATGTGCCCGAGCTCCTCGGCACCGAGGCCGCCCGTCGTGTCGCGGCCCGGGTCCACACCTTCACCGGTGCCTTGACCGACCTCGCGGAGCCAGGATGGACCCCGCCGCCGTTGCCGCAGGACGTGGTCCTGCAGACCCACTGCCACGAGTACGCCACCTTCAAGGGCCGCCGCCCCGCCGACCTGCTGCGTCGGCTCGGCGTACGGAAGGTCGACGAGGCCGAGGGCTGCTGCGGACTCGCCGGGAACTTCGGCTTCGAGAGGCAGCACTACGACACCTCGATGGCCGTCGCCGACCTGGCCCTGAAGCCCCGTCTCGACGAACTCGACGGACGGGCCGTCGTGGCCGACGGCTTCAGCTGCGCCACCCAGATCGCCCACCTCGCCGGTGACCGGGACATCCGGGCCCTGCACCTCGCAGAACTGCTCGACCCCGCCGCCGACCAACCAGGAGAGACCTCATGACCGGCACACCCACGCAGTTGTTCATCGGCGGGGCCTGGGTGGGCGCCGCAGACGGCGCCACCATGCCCGTGCACGACCCGGCCACCGGCGAGATCATCGCCCATGTCTCCGACGCCGGCACCAAGGACGCACGGCTCGCGGAGGACGCGGCCGTCGAGGCTCAGCGGGAATGGGCCCGTACGGCACCCCGCGTCCGCAGCGAGATCCTGCGCCGCGCCTACGAGATCATCCTCGAGCGCACGGACGAACTCGCCCACCTGATGACTGCCGAGATGGGCAAGCCGCTCGCCGAGGCCAGGGGAGAGGTGGCGTACGCGGCCGAGTTCTTCCGCTGGTTCTCGGAGGAAGCCGTCCGTATCGACGGCGGTGGCGGCGTTCTCCCCGACGGCCGCAACCGCATGCTGCTCTCCCGCCGCCCGGTCGGCCCCTGTCTGCTGATCACCCCCTGGAACTTCCCCCTGGCCATGGGTACCCGCAAGATCGGCCCGGCGGTCGCCGCCGGCTGCACGATGGTGCTCAAGCCGGCCCCCCAGACCCCGCTCTCCAGCCTGGCCCTCGCCGCGATCCTGAAGGAGGCCGGGCTGCCGGACGGCGTGCTGAACGTCGTCAGCACCTCCCGTGCGGGGGAGGTGTGCGAACCGCTCCTGCGCGGCGGGCGGATTCGCAAGCTTTCCTTCACCGGCTCCACGCAGGTCGGGCGGTTGCTGCTGGCCCAGTGCGCGGACAACGTCGTACGGACCTCGATGGAGCTGGGCGGCAACGCGCCGTTCATCGTCTTCGAGGACGCCGACCTGGACGTGGCCGTGGACGGCGCGATGGTCGCCAAGATGCGCAACATGGGCGAGGCGTGCACGGCGGCGAACCGCTTCTTCGTCCACAGCGCGGTGGCGGAGGAGTTCGGGCGACGGCTGGCCGAGCGTATGGGCTCGCTCGTCGTGGGTCCCGGCACCCGGGACGGGGTCGACGTCGGCCCGCTCATCGACGCCGCCGGGCGGGCCAAGGTGGAGAAGCTGGTCGCCGACGCGGTGGGACGCGGCGCCGAGGTGCTCGTCGGCGGACGTACCCCCGAGGGCCCCGGCTGCTTCTACCCGCCGACCGTGCTCGCCGGCGTCGATCCCGCCAGCCGGCTGATGGAGACGGAGATCTTCGGCCCCGTCGCGGCGATCCTCACCTTCGACGACGAGGACGAGGTCGTCCGCCGGGCCAACGACACCCCGTGGGGCCTCGTCGGCTACGTCTTCACGGAGGGCCTCGACCGCGCCCTTCGCGTCAGCGAACGCCTGGACGTGGGCATGGTCGGCGTCAACACCGGCCTCGTCTCCAACCCCGCCGCGCCCTTCGGCGGCGTCAAGCAGTCCGGGCTCGGCCGGGAGGGCGGCCGGGTCGGAATCGACGAGTTCCTGGAGTACCAGTACCTCGCGGTGCCGGTGCGATGACGGCGGTCATGCCCTGACACACGCCGCATCGCGCACCGCGCGGGCCGCCTCGTGCCCGGTCGATCCTTTCCTGGCCGGGCACGAGGCGGACAGCCCGTGCTCCTCGTCCGTACCCCGGGCCCAGGCCCTGGCGCCGTCAAATGCCGTTGCGTCGCGCCGCGATTTCCCTGGCCGTGTCGGCCACGAGCCGTCCGATCTCGGGAAGCCGCTGCGCGTCGTACCGCGAATCCGGCATGGAAACCGCGATGGTGGCCAGCGGTGTCCCGCCCTCGTCCAGGATCGGCGCCGCCACGGCGCAGACGTCCGGCCGGTACTGGTTGCGGTTGACCGAGTAGCCGTCGGCGCGCACCCGCTCCAACTCCGCACGCAACAGTTCGGGGTCGGTCGGCGTGGCCTCGCTGAACCGCTCCAGGCCCCGCTCGACCAGCTCGTCGACGTCCGACCCCGGCAGGTGCGCCAGGACGGCACGCCCGGTGGCGGTGGCGTGCAGCGGTGACGTGTCGCCGATGGCGTGGAACGTTCGCACCGCGTGCGTGCAGTCCACCCGGTCCACGACCACCATGCCCTGCAACGCGTCCGGCACCGACAGGTGGATGGTCTCGTTGACCGCGTCACGCAGCCGGATCATGGGCTCCCGCGCGGCCGCGAACAGGCTCGACCCCTGCAGCGCCGCCGGCCGGACCACGAGCACCCGTGCGCCGATCTCCCAGCGAGTGGTGTCCTTGCGGTTCGCCCGCAACCACCCGGCCTCGTTCAGGGTGACCAGCGTCCGCTGCACGGTCGACTTGGGCAGACCGAACAGCTTGGTGAGTTCGCCCACCGTCACCGGCTGGTGCTGGGCGACCGCCTCCAGGATCCGCAGGGACCTGGTCACGCTCTTCATTTCCATCGGATTTCCCCCGTTAACTCTGCGATTTCCTTGAGTACACCCCTTGACTCCCCTCCTGCGCCACTGCCATTCTCGTGCCAGATTCTAGCACAGCGTTCCACAATGTGGCACGGTCCGCTCAAAGAAGCGGACGAAGCCCACCTCGCTCCGGAAAGTTCGAGTCGGCATCCCCTGGCCGCAACCGCATCCGGAATCACAGAATCCGCATACCGGGCGCCCAGCATCCCCGCCCCGGGAGACGAAAGGAACCCTCGTGTCAGCCAGCAAGCGCGTCGCCGTCGTAGGCGTCGGAACGATGGGCAGCCAGGCCGCCTGGCGCCTGGCTGCTCGCGGTGCCGAGGTGGTCGGCTACGACCACTTCGCCCCGGGCCACGACCGCAGCGCCGCCGGCGGCGAGACCCGCATCTTCCGCAGCGCCCACTTCGAGGACTCCCGGTACGTGCCGCTGCTCCAGCACGCCGACGCCCTGTGGGAGCGGCTTCAGCAGGAGACCGGCCGAGAGCTGCGCCGGCTGACCGGGTGCCTGTTGATGGGACCGACCGAGCACCAGCAGATGGCCACGGTGCTCCAGTCCATCGCCGAGCACGGTCTCGACCACGAGGTGCTGGACATCGACTCCCTCGCCAAGCGTTTCCCGCAGTTCCGCATCGAGGACGGCGACGCGGCCGTGCTCGACCGCCGGGCCGGCTTCATCCGGCCGGAACTCACGATCCAGACCGCCGCCCGCCGAGCCGAAGAGCTGGGCGCCCGCATCCACCGCTACACCACGGTCCGCGAGATCGTCCCCGTCGCGAACGGCGTCGAGATCCGCACCGACAGCGGCAGCGAGCGTTTCGACACCGCCGTCGTCACCGTCGGCCCGTGGGTCAACGACTTGCTGCCCGACCTCCCCTGGGAGGTGGACATCCGCCGACTGATCAGTGCCTGGTACGTGCCCACCACCGACGCCTGGTTCGGCGAGGAGCGCCCGGCCTTCATCCGCACGGCCCCTACACACTGCTACGGCCTGCCCTCCCCGGACGGTGTCTCCGTCAAGCTCGGCCTCTCCCGCGCCCTGCACCGCCCCGCCGGGGACCCGAACCACCTCGACCGAGAAGTGGCCCCGGAAGAGCTGGAGATCTTCACGGAGCTGATCTCACGCCACATGCCGGACCTGAACCCCGACCCCACCCGCCTCTCCGTCTACATGGAGGGCTACACCGAGAGCAGCCGCCCGCTGGTCGGTCCGCTGCCCGGTGCCGAGAACGTCGTCCTGCTCGCCGGGTTCTCCGGCCACGGCTTCAAGCTCTCGCCCGCTTTCGGCGACATCGCGGCGGACCTCGCGCTGGATGGCGCCTCGCCGCAGCCCATCGCCTTCATCTCCACCCTCGACCGCGCGGAGGCGTGACATGACCCGCGTCCTTACCGTCGGCGCGCTGAGCGCCGAGCCCGGCACCAAGACCCGCGGCACCGTCCCCGCCGACCTCGGCACCCTCACCGTGGACATCCCCCTGACCCTGGTCAACGGCGCCCACCCCGGCCCCCGCGTCGTCATCACGGCAGGCGTGCACGGCGGCGAGTTCACCGGTGTCGACGCGGCCACCCGCCTCGCCGCCCTGCTGGAGCCCCGCGAGGTGCACGGCCAGGTCGTCGTCTGCCCGGTCGCCAACCCGCCGGCCGTGTACCAGGGACGACTCGGCGTCTCCCCGCTCGACGGCGTCAACATCAACCGCGTCTTCCCCGGCGACCCCGACGGCGGCCCCACCGAGCGACTCGCCGCGTGGCTCTTCGCCCACCTCCTCGACAGCGCCGACGCCTACGTGGACCTGCACTCCGGCGGCATTGACGAGGTCCTCGAGGACTTCGTCGGCTACCGCCTCACCGGAGACCCCGCACTCGACGCGAAGACCGCCGACATGGCCCGCTCCCTCGGCATCGAGGACGTCGTCTTCGGAACGAACGCCGACGGAGGCAACAGTCACGCGGCCGCCGCCCGCCAGGGCGTCCCGGCGATCCTCGTCGAGACCGGCCAGCTCGGCGAACGCGACGCGTCCGCCGCCCGTCGCCTCGTCGAGGGCCTGTACGGCGTCCTGAGCCGGCTCGGTGTCCTGCACACCGGGCCCCAGGACGACACGGACATCCGTGCGTGGGTCTGGGCCGCCGGCGTCACCGCCGAGACCGCCGGCCTCTGGTACCCCGACTTCACCGCCGGCGACGACGTGACTCAGGGCCAGGTCATCGGCCGCGTCATCGACCCGGCCGACGGCCGGGAGCACAAGGTCCACACCCCGGCCGCCGGCCGCATCTTCTACGGAATGCGCGGCCTGACCGTCGCCCCCGGAGCCGAACTGGCCGCCATCGCCGCCCCCGCTCCCCGGGACTCCGGCAACCACTGACCCCCCAGCAAGTCCCCTCCCGGCACAACCAGAACAGCACGTACCCCCCGCTCCCTTCATCACGTACCGCACCACCAGGAGGCACCCGGTGAGAGATGTCCGGACAGACCGCAGAGGGTTCCTGCGCGGAGTCGGCGGCGTGGCCGCCGGCGTGGCCGCCGCCACATCGCTCAGCGCCTGCGGCACCGGCACCAGCCGGTCCGTCGACAGCGGCGGCAAGAACTCCAAGACCGTCGTGGTCCGCAACAGCGGCGGCTCCTACGGCGACGCCAACCAGCAGGCGATCTACGACCCGTTCACCAAGGAGACCGGCATCCAGGTCAAGGTGGTGAACATCGAGTACGCCCAGATGCTCGCCCAGATCAAGCAGGGCCGCCCCCAGTTCGACGTCATCGACGACTCGATGGCCGACTTCGTGCTCTTCCACAACGAGGGCGCCACCGAGGACCTCGACCACGACCGGCTGAAGAACTTCAAGAACGCCGGCATCGCCAAGAACCTGGTCACGGCCAACGCGGTCGGCAAGAACTACTGGGCCAGTGTGATGGCGTACCGTACGGACGCCTTCGGCGGGAAGAAACCTTCCTCCTGGGCCGACTTCTGGGACACCAAGACGTTCTCCGGCAACCGCGCCCTGCAGGCCCTGGACGCCGACCTACCCGAGCTGGAGTTCGCCCTCCTCGCCGACGGCGTGGCGCTGGACGCCCTCTACCCGCTCGACGTCGACCGCGCCTTCCACGTCCTCAGCGAGATCAAGCCCCACGTCCGCAAGTTCTGGGACACCGGCGCCCTGCCCGGCGTGCTCCTGGGCCGCAAGGAGGTCGACGCCTCCAGTGTCTGGCACGGCCGCCTGGACGCCCTGATCAAAGGCGGCTCCCCGCTCGCCTACCAGTGGAACGGCGCCCGTCGGCAGAGCAACGCCCTCGGTATCCCCAAGGGCGCCGCGAACCTCGACGCCGCCTACCAGCTCATCGACTTCGCCCTGCGGCCCGAGGTGCAGGCCGCCTACGCCGAGATCTACCCGATGGCGCCGTCGGTGCCGGCCGCCTACAAGAAGCTCAAGCCCGCCACCGCCGCGAACCTGGGGAGCTCGCCCGAGCACCTGGAGTCCGGCTTCGACCTGAACGTCGAGTGGTGGATCAAGAACCAGGACGCGGTGTCCAAGCGCTGGCAGGAGTGGACGCATGCCTGAGACCGACGTGATGCCCGAGCTGTCCCTGGCCGCCACTGCCGGCCTGGCCGGTTCCGGCAAGCCCCTGTCCGTGACCCGGCTTCGGAAGACGTACGGGGGAGTGACGGCCGTCGACGAGGTCTCCTTGGAGATCGCGGCCGGCGAGTTCGTCACCTTCCTCGGCTCCTCCGGCTCCGGCAAGACCACCACCCTGATGATGATCGCCGGGTTCTGCGAGCCCGACTCCGGCAGCATCGTCGTCGGCGGCAACGACGTGACCCGCCTCGCCCCGCAGAAGCGCGGCCTGGGCTTCGTCTTCCAGCAGTACCTGCTCTTCCCGCACATGACCGTCTGGGAGAACGTCGCCTTCCCGCTGCAGCTGCGCGGCGTGCCCAAGGGGGAACAGCGCCGCCGGGTCGGCGAGACCCTGGAGATGGCCGGCCTGTCCGCCATGGCCCGCCGCCGCCCCCGCGAGCTGTCCGGCGGCCAGCAGCAGCGCGTCGCCCTATGCCGGGCCCTGGTCTACAGGCCCCCCGTCATCCTCATGGACGAGCCGCTCGGCGCCCTCGACAAGAAGCTGCGCGACCAGCTCCAGACCGAGATCAAGCGCATCCAGCGGGAACTCGGCCTGACCGTCATCTACGTGACGCACGACCAGGAAGAGGCCCTCGTCCTCTCCGACCGCATCGCGGTCATGCGGGACGGGCGGATCGACCAGTTCGACACCCCGCAGGAGCTCTTCGAACGCCCCCGCACCCCGTTCGTCGCCGACTTCCTCGGCGCCGCCAACTTCCTTCCGGGCCGTCTGGAGGAACAGAGCGCGGACCACACCCTCGTCCGGCTCGACACCGGCGGCCTGCTCAGGGCCCGCCCGCAGACCGTCCCGGACGGCGCACGGGTACGCGCGGCGGTCCAGCCCGGCCGGCTCGCCCTGTGTACGCCGGGCGACGGGTTCTGTACCGGGACCGTCGAGACGGTCACCTACGTCGGCACCCTGGTCCGGGTCACCGTCCGCCCCCTGGGCGACACGGCCACCGAACCCGTACGCCTGGAACTGCCCGCCGGCCGAGCCCCCGCCCTCGGCGAGCGCGTGGACCTCACCGCGGAGCCCGCGAACGTCGGCGTCTTCGCCGATCCGGACGGGGGGTGAGGGGAGTGGCCGTACTGGCTCCCGCGCCGGGCTCCGCAGTTTCGGTGCCTCGCAAGAAACGCGTCTCGCTGTCCGACCGGCGCACCCGCTTCGGACTGCTCAACGCCACCCCCGTCGTCGTCTACCTGCTGATCCTCTTCGTCTATCCGATCTTCAGCACCCTGATGCTGAGCCTCAAGGGCGAGGCCGGCGGCTTCACCCTCCACTGGTACACCGACGCCTTCCGGGGCGCCAACCTGGAGATCCTGCTCACCACGCTGCGGATCTCCTTCGAGACCTCCCTGCTCGCCCTGGTCATCGGCTTCGTCCTGGCTTCGGCCATCTCGCGGCTCAAGCCGCTGTGGGCGGGTCTGGCGATGCTGGTCGTGGTCGTCCCGCACTTCATCAGCGCTCTGGTGCGCACCTACGGCTGGATCATCCTGCTCGGTGACAACGGCGTGGTGAACAACGTGCTGACGGACATCCATTTCCCGGGCGCGCCCTTCCAACTCCTCTACAACGAGATCGGCGTCGTCATAGGCACCACCGCCGTGATGCTGCCGTACACCGTCCTGCTGCTGTACGCGGTCATGCGCGGCATCGACCGGCGGCTGCTCGCCGCCGCGGCCGGCATGGGCGCCGGGCGGATCACCATCTTCCGCCGTGTCTACGTTCCCCTGGTGGCCCCCGGCCTGGTCAACGCGGGCGTCCTGTCGTTCATCCTCTGCCTCGGCTACTACCTCACCCCCGCCCTCATGGGCGGCGAGAAGCAGACGATGGTCGCCTCGCTCATCGACGAACAGGTCATGAAGCAGAACCAGTGGAACGGCGCCTCCGCGCTCGGCATCATCCTGCTGCTCCTCACCTTCGCCGGACTGCTGCTGCTCAAGCTGCTCCAGGCAGCGGGCGAGGCCCTCCGGAATCGGGGTACGGCGTCATGATCGAGCTCCGTTCCACCCTGGCCGGACGCATCACCCTCGCCGTCCTGTCCACGCTGATCCTGCTGTTCCTCGCCCTGCCGATCGTCGTCATCGTCGTCACCTCCTTCGGCAAGGACGCCTTCGGATCCTTCCCGCCGGAGGCGTGGACCCTCGGCTGGTACAAGCAGCTGTTCGCCGACGGCAGCAAGTGGCCGGCAGCACTGTCGCTCAGCGCCCTGGTGGCGGCCATGACCACGGTCTTCTCGCTCATCCTGGGTCTGACCGCGGCCACCGCTCTCGTCCGCAGCGAACTGCCCCTGCGCTCGGCGGTCTACGGCCTGGTTCTCGCCCCGCTGGTGATCCCCCAGGTCGTCGTCGCCCTCGGCCTGTTCCTGCTCTTCGAGCCGGCCGCGATGCTCGGCAGCCCGGTCGCCATCGCCCTCGGCCACACCGTGCTCGCCTCACCGATCGCCGTCATGATCCTGATGGCCACTCTGAAGGGCATCGACGAACGGCTGGAGGACGCGGCGGCCAGCATGGGCGCCGGCCGGCTGACCGTCTGGCGGCGGGTCACCTTCCCGCTGGCCATGCCCGGTCTGGTGGCCGCCGGCATCTTCTCCTTCATCACCAGCTTCGACGAGTTCTTCATCTCGCAGTTCCTGTCCTCCGTGGACACCGTGACCCTGCCCGTGCAGGTGTTCAACGTCCTCCAGTACAACGTCGACCCGTCGGTGACCGCCGTCAGCGCGATCCTCATCGCCGTCGCCGTAGTGGCCCTCGCCCTGGTCGGCGTGGTCCGCAAGCTCAGCGGCTCCGGCAAGCAGGACGGCCTGCTGCCCACAGAACCCGGACTGGGCCTCCCCGCCGGAAGTGAGACCGCATCATGACCACCACAGCCAGTACCAGCACCCGCACACCCGTCGGTGAACTGTCCGCCACCGCGGCCAGACACCTCCTGCTCAACATGACCCCCAACGGCTCCCTCGGCCAGCACGGGCAGAACCTCTTCGTCGTCCAGCGAGGCGAGGGCCCTTACGTCGACGACGCCGACGGCAGACGCTTCATCGACGGCCTCTCCGGCCTGTACTGCTGCCAGCTCGGCTACTCCTACGCACCCGAGTTCGCAGAGGCGGCGGACAAGCAGCTGCGCGAGCTGTGCTTCAGCCCGCTGTGGTCGTCCTCCGCACACCCCACGGCGATCGAACTCGCCGAGCGGCTCTCACGGATCGCGCCCGTCGACATCGAGCACACCTTCTTCTCCGGCGGCGGCGCGGAGGCGGTGGAGACGGCCTGGAAGATCGCCCGCCGTTACCATGCCCTGCGCGGGGAACCGAACCGCGTGAAGGCGATCTCCCGCCGCGGCGCCTACCACGGGCTGACCATCGGCGCTCTGTCCCTGACCGACGACCCCGGGCTGCGCGACCCCTACGGGCCGGGCGCGATCGAGACCCGGTTCGTGTCCAACACCAACCGGTTCGGCCTCGCTCCCGAGTTCGTCGACGACGCCGCGTTCACCTCCCACCTGCTCGCGGAACTCGAGGCCGCGATCCAGGCCGAAGGCCCGGACACCATCGCGATGCTCATCGCCGAGCCGGTGCAGAACAGAGGCGGTTGCATCACGCCCCCCGAGGGCTACTGGATGGGCCTCAGGGCCCTCGCCGACCGCCATGGCTTCCTCCTGGTCGCCGACGAGGTGATCACGGCCTTCGGCCGACTGGGGACGTGGTTCGGCGGGGACCGCTACAGCGCCCGCCCCGACATCGTCACCGTCGCCAAGGGAATCACCGCCGGATACGCCCCCATGGGGGCGACCCTGGTCGCCCATCACGTCGTCGAAGTCATCAACCAGCCAGGCGCCGTCCTCAACCACGGTTACACCTTCGCCGGGCACCCGCTGAGCGCGGCCATCGCGCTGCGCAGCCTGGAGATCATGGAGCGCGACCGGATCCTGGACAACGTCCGAGGTCTCGAGGGCCACCTGGCCCAGCGCATGGCCGGGCTCGCAGACCTGCCGATCGTCGGTGACGTGCGAGGCGCCGGGTTCTTCTACGCCTGCGAACTCGTCGGAGATCTCGACGGCGGTGGCTTCAGTGACACCGCCCGCGCCGGCCTGATCGCCGACCTGATCCCGCGCCGCCTGCGCGAGGCCGGCCTTCTCGCCCGCGTCTACAACCGCGCCGCCCCGCTCGTGCAGATCGCGCCCCCGCTGATCAGCGACCGCCACCTGCTCGACCGTATCGCCGACATCCTCGCCGAGACGCTCGCCGAGGCGTCCTCCCGCCTGTGAACCCCACCCCGGAAAGGCCACCCCATGTACTCCATTGGTCCGCTGACAGTCGCCCCCGGTGAGCGCGCCGAGGGACTGATCCCGGTCGGCACCAGCAGCTACGGCGTCGAGCTCGGCATACCGCTGATCGTCGTCAACGGCGCCGAGCCCGGCCCGGTGCTGTGCGTGGACGCGGGCGTGCACGGCGACGAGTACGACGGACAGGAGTCCATCCGCCGTGTCCTCGCCGAGACCGACCCGGCCACGCTGCGCGGCACCCTGGTCGGCATCCCCTGCATGAACACCCCGGCCTTCGAGGCGGCGGCCCGCACCAGCGGCCTGGACCACCTGAACCTCAACCGGATCTTCCCGGGTGACGCGGACGGCTCGTACTCCCTGCGCCTGGCCGCCACTTTTGTCGAGCAGGTCGTCCCCGCCATCGACGCCCTCGTCGACCTGCACACCGGCGGAACCTTCGGTGAGATCGCGCCGCTCGTCATCCTCCAGGGCGGCTACGAGGAACTGGCCACGGACCTCGCCCTCGCGGCCGGGCACGAGCTGGTCTGGAAGGGCGGCAAGTGGGGCGGCACGGTCCGTCACCCCACGCTCGCGGCCGGCAAGCCCGCCATCACCATCGAGGCCGGCGGCGGCACCTACCGCGAGCAGATCGTCGAGCTGCACATCGACTCGATCCGCAACATCATGCGCCGGCTCGGCATGGTCGACGGCGAGGCGAAGCTGCGCGACAGCTACACCACGGTCTCGGGCACCTTCGCCCGCTCCGCGGCCGGCGGCTTCTTCCTCGGCCACGCCGAGCCCGGCGAGACCTGCAAGGAAGGCGACCTGATCGCCCACGTCGTCGACCACTACGGCAACACGCTCGAAGAGGTCCGCGCCCCGCAGGACGGCATCGTCCTCTGGGTCCGCCGGATACGCACCGTCCGCCCCGGTGACGAGGTCGTCATCTTCGGCGAGGTCCAGGGAGAGATCCAGCCATGAGCAGCGACACGCAGTTGCTTCTCGTCGACGGCAAACAGCTCCCCGCCGCCGACGGGCGCACCTTCACCGTCCTCGACCCGGCCGACGGCACGGCCATCACCCAGGTGGCGCTGGCCGGCCCCGCCGACGTGGACCAGGCGGTGGCGGCGGCACGCGCGGCCTTCACCGCGCCGGAGTGGGCCCAAATGCGCGCCGCGGACCGGGGCAAGGTCCTCTACCGGATCGCCGAGGCCATTCGCCACCAGGGCGAGCGTCTGGCCCGGCTGGAGAGCCGGGACGTCGGCAAGCCGCTGGCCCAGGCGAAGGCGGATGTGGAGTCCGCCGCCCGCTACTTCGAGTTCTACGCCGGCTTCGCCGACAAACTGGGCGGTTCCACCATCCCGCTCGGCCCCGGCCTGATCGACTACACCGTCCGTGAGCCGATCGGCGTCTCCGGCCAGATCATCCCGTTCAACTACCCGCTGCAGAACACCGCGAGGGGCTCCGCCCCGGCGCTGGCGGCGGGCTGCACCGTGGTCCTCAAGCCCTCCCCGGAGGCACCGCTCACCCCGCTGGAGATCGGCAGGATCGCTCTGGAGTGCGGTCTTCCGCCCGGGGTGCTGAACGTCGTACCCGGCGACGGCGAGACGGGCGCGGCCCTCGCCGGGCACCCGGACATCGACCAGGTCACCTTCACCGGCTCGGTGCCGACCGGCATCAAGGTCGCCCAGGCGGCCGCCGCCAACGTGGTGCCGTCCGTGACCGAGCTCGGCGGCAAGTCACCGTTCGTCGTCTTCGCGGACGCCGACTTCGACCTGGCACTGACCGCGATCATGGGCGCGTCGTTCAGCAACGCCGGACAGATGTGCTCGGCGGGGACACGCCTGCTCCTCCAGCGCGGCGCCGAGGGCTTCCTGGACCGGCTGGTGGAGAAGATCGCCACCCTGCGGGTCGGCCCCGGCCTCACGGACCCGGACATCGGCCCGCTGGTCGCCGCCCGGCAGCGTGACCGGGTGCTGGGCTATCTGGACCTGGCCCGGGAGGAAGGTGCGACGGTCCTGGTCGGCGGCGGCGCCCCGTCCGACCCGGCCCTGGCCGACGGCTACTACGTCGAGCCGACCGTCCTCACCGGCCTGACCAACCAGGCTCGTTGCGCCCGCGAGGAGATCTTCGGCCCCGTCGTCACGGTCATCGACTTCGACGACGCCGACGAGGCTCTGGAGATCGCCAACGACAGCCCCTACGGCCTGGCCTCCTACGTGTGGACCCGTGACATCGACAAGGCGATGAGCCTGGCCTCGGGCATCCGTGCCGGCCAGGTCTATGTCAACGCCACCGGCGTCGGCACCGGCGTCGAGCTCCCCTTCGGCGGTTACAAGCACAGCGGCTGGGGCCGGGAGAAGGGCCTCGAAGCGCTGGCGAGCTACACGCAGACCAAGAACGTCTGCATCGGATTCGGGGACCGGTCATGACCGTCATGAGAGGAACCCGCCCATGAGATGCCGCACGCTCGGTGAGCGCGGGCCGGTCGTCTCCGTCGTCGGGGTCGGTGGCAACAACGTCGGCTCCCGCCTGGACGAGGAGGGCACGAAGGCCGTCGTCCGCGCGGCCCTCGACGCGGGTATCACCCTGTTCGACACGGCCGACATGTACGGCGGGTTCGGCGAGAGCGGCGGCGCGCGCGGCGACGGCGAACGCCTGCTGGGCGCCGCCCTCAAGGGACGTCGCGACGAGGTCGTCCTGGCCACCAAGTTCGGCATGGAGATGGGGCCGGAAGCGGATCTGTACGGCCATCGCGGCGCACGCCCCTACATCCGGTACGCCGTCGAGGCGTCCCTGCGCCGCCTGGGCACCGACCGGATCGACCTGTTCCAGTACCACGAGCCGGACGGCGTCACTCCACTCGACGAGACGGTCGCCGCCCTGCGGGAACTGGTCGACGAGGGCAAGATCGGCTACATCGGCTGCTCCAACCTCGCGGCCGAGGACCTGAGCGACGCCTTCATCTCGACCCAGGCCCGCTACCACCTGCTCGACCGTGGCGTGGAAGCCGACCTGATCCCCGCCTGCCTGCGGCACGGCATCGGTCTTCTCCCCTACTACCCGCTCGCCAACGGCCTGCTCAGCGGCAAGTACCGGCGCGGTGAGCAGCCGCCTGCCGGCAGCCGCCTGTCATGGCGTCAGGGCTGGCTCACCGACGAGGCCCTCGACCGCGTGGAGGCGCTGACGGCGTACGGCGCCGAGCGCGGCCTGACCCTCCTCCAGGTCGCCGTCGGTGGACTGGCCGCACTGCCCGCCGTCGGCTCCGTCATCTGCGGCGCCATGACCCCCGAGCAGGTCACCGCCAACGCGGCGGCGGCCGAGTGGATCCCCGACACGGCCGACCTGTCCGCACTGGACGCGATCGTCACCCCCGGCGAACGCGTCGTCTGAAGTCCCTTCGAGTCCCGACTCCCGCCGAAAACCCTCGAACCGGAGCCAAGAACCATGCGAGAGATCATCACCTTCGACGCCTACGCGACCCTCATCGACTTCCAGCTCGGCCCCACGACCCTCAAGGTCCTGGCGGACCGGCTGGACCTGGACAACCTGGATGCCGACGAGTTCCTCGACGACTTCCGCGTCATGCGCTTCCAGGCCGTCCTGGAGGCGTACCGCCCCTACCACGAGGTCCTGCACTCCAGCCTGCGCAACGCCATGCGGCTGCACGGCCTGGAGTACCGCACATCCGACGGCGACGCGCTCGTCGCGGCCGTCCCCACCTTCGGCCCCTTCCCGGAGGTCCCGGAGGCCCTGCGCCGGCTGAAGACCAAGTACGAGATCGCCATCATCTCCAACACCGATGACGCCATGATCGCGCAGAACGTCAAGAACATCGGCGTCGAGTTCGACTACGTCATCACCGCCCAGCAGGCCGGCGCCTACAAGCCGGACCGCCAGACCTTCGAGTACGCCTACAAGACCATGGGCGTCGAGCCCTCGCAGGTCATCCACACCGCCCAGGGCTGGGAGTACGACCAGATCCCCACCCGCGACCTCGGCCTGATGCGCCGGGTGTGGATCAACCGCTACGGCCGCAAGGGCAGCGCCGACTACCAGCCCTACGACGAGCTGCCCGACCTGTCCGGTCTGCCGAGGCTCCTCGGCTGCTGACCGGCCGGCACCGAAGCACCCAGAGACAGAACGCAGAGGACGCAGGTCATGAAGCAGATCCCCTACTGGCTCGACACCGCACCCGCCCTGCCCGACAGGTCCGGCAAGGACCTGCCCGCCGAGGCGGACGTGGTGGTCATCGGCGGCGGCCTCACCGGTCTGTCCACCGCCTACCACGCCGCCCGCAAGGGCGCCCGGGTCGTGCTCGTCGAGAAGGACAAGGTCGGCTCGGGCGCCTCCGGGCGCAACGGCAGCATGTGCACCCAGGGCATCACCATCGGTGTCGGCGAGGCCCGCAAGCGCTTCGGTCAGGAGCGCGCCCGCGAGCTGTACGACGTCTTCCGCGAGGCGGTCGACGTCGTCGAGGACATCACCCTCACCGAGAAGATCGACTGCGACTTCGACCGCGCCGGACGTCTGGGCGTGGCGTACAAGCCACAGCACTTCGAGGCGATGAAGGCCACCCAGCGCGACCTGGCGGACAACTTCGACCACGAGACGCAGCTCCTGAGCCGCGGCGAGCTGAAGTCGGAACTCGGCTCGGACTACTACCACGGCGCCCTGCTCGACCCGCTCAGCGCCGCCCTGCATGTGGGCAAGTACGTCCACGGCCTGGCGGAGGCCGCCGAACGCGCCGGCGCCGAGATCCACGAGCGCAACGCCGCTACCGGTCTGACCCGTCTGCCCGGCGGCGGGTTCGACGTGGAGACGCTGCACGGCACGATCCGCGCCAAGCAGGTCATGGCCGCCACCGACGCCTACACCGACAAGGCGCTGCCCTGGTTCCGCAAGCGGCTGATCAACGTGGGCAGTTTCATCATCGTCACCGAACCGCTCGGTGAGGAGCGCGCCCGCGAACTGATCCCCAACGGCCGCCTGGTGGTCGACTCCAAGAACATCGGCCACTATCTCCGGCTCACCCCGGACAACCGCCTCGCCTTCGGCGGCCGAGCCCGCTTCGCCCCCTCCAACCCGGCCTCCGACCTCAAAAGCGGCGACATCCTGAAGCGGGAGATGGCGGAGATCTTCCCGCAGCTGTCGAACGTGCGGATCGACTACGTCTGGGGCGGAATGGTCGGCTTCTCCTGGGACCGCCTGCCGCACGCGGGCGAGGCCGAGGGGGCCAAGGGCCTGTACTACTCGATGGGTTACTGCGGCCATGGCGTCCAGATGGCCACGTACATGGGCCGGGCGGTGGCCGAGATGATGGACGGCAAGCCGGAGGCCAACCCCCTGCGCGGCCTTGGCTTCCCGAAGGTCCCGGTCCCCTTCTACAACGGCGGCACGGCATGGTTCCTGCCGTTCGGCGGGGCCTATTACAAGGCGAAGGACCGCCTGCGCTGAACCGCGCCGACGCTACGGGGGCTTTCCATGAAGTGGTCGTGGGAAGCCCCCGCCGTTCTGGAACGCCGCTCCGAGAGAAGGCCCGTACATCCATGACCGCCGCCTTCGCCACCCGCAGCGGACACGATCTGCTCGGAGACCGGGACGTCCCCGACGACGTGTACTGGGGTGGCCACACCCTGCGCGCCACGGAGAACTTCCCCATTACGGGCGCCACGATCTCCGCCTACCCGCACCTGATCGACGCCCTCGCCGCCGTCAAGGAGGCCGCGGCGCTCGCCAGTTCGTCGTCGACGTCATCCAGGGCGGCGCCGGAACCTCGACCAGCGTGAACGCCAACGAGGGCGTCAACCTGGGCCAGTCGACGAACGACGTCTACCCGACCGCCCTGAAGATCGCGACCGTGTTCGCCGTGCGCGGGCTGCTCAAGGCGATGGCGGTGCTGCAGGACTCCTTCGGTCGCAATGACGCTGGGACAGGAGTTCTCGGCGTAGGCCGTCATGCTCGACGAGACCGCAGCCGCCTCGCCGAGGCCGTCGAGCTGATCCGGAGATCAACTTGGGCACCACCGCGATCGGCACCGGGCTCAACGCCCCCGCCGGCTATGCCGAGTCCGCCCGCCGGCACCTCGCCCAGATCACCGGACTGCCGCTCGTCACCGCCGCGAACCTCGCCGAAGCCACCCAGGACTGCGGCGCGTTCGTCCGGGCTGTGTGACAGGAATTGTGCGGTAGAACCCCGCTGGCTCTGGAAGGAAACGGCTGACCCCGGGCGCTCGCCGAGGGCCCGGCCGACGCCGGGACGGCGAAAAACTTGGTGTGCGGGGCCGACGGAACCGGGTAACGTCATGGTCATGTTCTTCCAGACGTCGATTTACGAGTGAGAGCGTGATGGGCCCCTGCTGACGTCCTTCGACGTCGCCGCGCCCGTCCCCCACCGATGAATCCGTAGATCACTTCACATCATTCCGGGAGCACCCGTGAGCAAGAACATCAACAACCCCCTGGGCATGGGCGGCGGCCAGCGCAAGAAGCTGTCCCGCGCCGAACGGCAGAACAACGGTCCGCACCGCAACCGCGACCGCCAGGGTGCCGCCGACCAGAAGGCGGAGCTGGTGCGCAAGATGCGCGAGAGGGCAGGCGCAGCCGAGGGCGCCGGGCAGACGGGCGACGACACCGCACAGAGCTGACGCACCGCCGCCGCAGGGCGGCACCGCACGGGGAAGGGCCCGGACCGCGACGCGTGGTCCGGGCCCTGCTGCCGTAGCGGGTGCGGCCGGTCCCCAGCCCGGGCGACACCGCCGGGAAGAGCGTGCCGGGCGTCGCCACCCCCATGGCCGGCGAGGACTGCTGAGCGGTCACCGTCACCCCGCTGCCCACTCCCGCCCGGTCCGCCGGTACGTCGGGAGCATGATCCGCAGCAGCACCGGGAGCTGGGAACCCTGGCCCAGCCCGGCAGGCAGCAGACCGGGGAGCAGGTCCACCAACCCCCAGGCCCGGCCAGACGCGCCGGACCGCCAGCACCAGCAGCACGAGGCCCGTCCCTGGATCAGTGAGCCATTTCCAACCTGATGGCGCAGGTCAGTCGACCAAGAAAGACGCGCTGCCGGGAGCCTCGTTGCTGCCCTGCCCCGCCTCGATCCCCCTGTCCACCCGCTCGCCCCGCAGCGGGTACGCCTCATCCGTCTGCACCCCAGCGACTTCTACGGTCGGCTGCGGGACCGTTTCCGGCTCACGGACGCGCCCGCCAATGCGACCGACGGAGAAGCCGCACCGTTCTTCCGCCCCGACACCCCGATCCCGCCCGACCTCGCCCGGATGCGCCTGCCGCCTCCCTCGGCGGCCCGCTGAATCGACCCACCAGCGTCGCCGAACAAGGGCGGCCCGGAATTGTGCGTCGAGGACGAAGCAGCGCTTTCTCCCCGAAGGGTCCGGCACCGGCAGCATCCCACATCGACATCCCAGGATTCCGTGTTTGTGCAGGTCATCGGGGGTGGGATGTCCCATCGTTGCAGGTGGTGCGGTGGCTGTTGTCCCTGGCCCACGAGGCATCCAATGCTGTGGCTGTCGCACCGGCTGAAGCGGCCGACCGCCCGGCACACACCTTGATCCGCAGGGTTGGGCCGAGGGCGCGTGTGACCTCGTACCGATCAGAAAAGGAACACGCAGATGAACATGAAGTCCCTTGTGAGCCGCCGTGTGGCCGTGTCCGCGGGCCTCGTCCTGGCTCTCGGGTGTGGTGTGTCGGCACAGGCATCCGCCACCGGGCCGCGGACGACCAGTGGGAAGGCCAAGCACCCGGTGACGCACCGCTTGGGCGCCAGTGGCGCCAAGAGCACCGTCGCCGCCTGCTCCCAGGAGGTCCTCGGGGTGTCCGCCGCGAAGGAGCCCGCGGACAGCGAGGACGCCAGGCACCTCCTCCTCACCGTCCAGAACGCCGGCGACAAGAAGTGCAACCTCTACCGCTACCCGCTCGTGCGGCTCGGGGCCGGTCGGACCACGGCCCCCGTGATCAAGGAGAGCGACCCGAACCCCGGGGTGCCCGTCACCCTCGCTCCAGGTGAGGAGGCGTATGCCGCTCTGCTCGTCAACGGCCCCATGGACGAGTACGAGGCGAAGAGCATCACCCTCGGCCTCCAGGGTCGCAAGCCCGGCAGCAGCGCGGGCAAGCTGATCGATGTCCCCATGCCCGTCGAGACGTTGTACGCGAACGACTTTCAGCGTGTCACCTACTGGACGACCGCTCCCGGGTACGCCCTGGATTTCATCATGTCGAAGTAAGGACCTCGCCCGGGACCGCTGCCCAACGGCCGTCCAGAACGCTCACGTCGAGGTCCAGGCGGCCTGTTGCTTCGTCAGCCGCCGGTTTCCGCCTTGTCGTAGGTGGTGGTCATGGGGATCCAGCCACGGGGGTTGCGGTACCAGTAGTGCGGTAGCCCCTTGATGCCGGTGGTGCGGAACGGGCGGCCGTGGTCGTCGATGCGCACCGTGCCGGTCCGGCCCTGTGAGGACCAGTCGAGGTCGAGGTACCAGTCGCAGGTGCAGGACTCGGTGCGCGCGGAGAGCAGCAGGACCTCCGGCTCCCGCAAGGACACCTGGTAGGGGAAGTCGACCGCGGTGATCGGTCTGCCCGGGTCGTTGCCGGGCATCGACCGGGCCAGGGGTCGGTGCGCGTCGAGGTCCACGGCGAAGTAGCGGGGGATGAGGACGGCGCCGCAGCCTTCGTACATGGAGTAGGCGATGCCCCGGCGGACGGCGGGGGTGGTGCGGGTGACCACGCGCACATGCAGCGCCTCCAGGACGACGGCGGCGGAGCCGCGTCCCTGTACCGAGATCCGCAGATTGGTGGTGCGCCCGTGCACCGCCTGCTGGGACGTGGCCCACGCCTCGGCGTCCGCCGGGGTCGGCGGCGGCGGGACCTCCTGAGGCGGCTTGGCGATGACGTAGTCATGGTCGCATTCGAGTTGCCAGAGATGGGAGTTGGCCGTCCAGGTGAGCGGGGCCGACGCTGGGACCGTGTCGGCGCTCGCTCCGCTCTTCCGCGGGGTGTCGCCGCTGCGCGCGGCCGGTGCTGAGGGTTTCGGTGTCGTGCGGGCGGAGGGCGACGACTCACCGCCATCGGCGGGGGGTGCGACAAAGGGGCTGCCACCGCTGTGCGCGGCCGGCGCCGGGGCATTCGGTGTGGTGCGGGCGGAAGCCGACGACTCACCGCCACCGGAGAGGGGTCCGGCAGAGGATGTGGTGAGGCCGGCGAGCGCGACGGCGAGCAATGCCGCCAGTGCCATCGATCGCACGGGCCGGCTTCCGGGGCGCTCGGCGTGGGGCCGCCGGCCGGCCGGCGAAACCGGCTCCGGTGCCTCGTCCACCGGGCTGCCGTGACCCGTGGACGCGGCCGATGCGGCGGTGCTCGTGGCGTCGTGGGGCGCCGGTGCCCGCCGAGCATCGGATGGGCGCGGTCGTTGCCGTTCCGCGACTGCCAGGATCCACCGGCGGTGCAACTCCACGCGTTCCTCGGGGGATGCTCCGCAGAGGGCGGCGAACCGCTCAATCCTGGTGAAGTCCAGGGGAACCGACTCTCCCGCGCAGTAGCGGTGCAGCGTGGAGGCATTCATGCCCAAACGGTGAGCGAGCGCCGAGTAGCTGCGGTCTGTGCGCGCCTTCAGACGCGTCAGCAGCAACGCGAACTCCGCTATGTCGTCGTGGATTGCATCCATGCGGTCCGTACTCGCATCCATCCGTCGGCCTGCGCAGTCATGTCCCGATACGGGACGGCATCCCAGGCACTCCCCATACCTGCACGTCAATACGGCCGGGATGGTTCCCGCATTGCACCAGCTCTCTCCTTCCGGCCACCGTCGCCCAACGCGAGGAGGCCCTCAGCAACGCTCACAGAGGGACGCCATGAACAGGGCCGGGAAAGGAGGCGTGTGAGTCGGCGACGCCGGGCGAGAGTTCCTCACCCCCGGTCCGCAGCAAGATACCGATCCACATCGCGGCGCTCGGCCCGGCCCGAGCTGACCGAACTTGTGTCGTTGTGCGGCCCCGAGGGTTACGTACGCGAGCGCATCGAGGCGTTCCGCGCCGCCGGTGTCACCCAGTTGAACGTCCGGGTGGTCGACCCTGATCCCGCCCGCCTCGTGGAGAAAGTCAAGGGCTGGCTCTGACGACTGCTCAGTTCGTGCCTGACCCGGGACCGTGACAGGCCGCGAGGACGGGACCGGCGCGTTGACGGCACCCGGTCGTGGTCGCGCTGAGCGGCCGACCGTTGTCGGGCTGTCCGGGTGGGTCACGGGTGGATTCGAGGTCGCAGCCGAGTATCCGCTCGATCGTGCGCAGGCGTTGGCAGGCGGTCTCCCGGACAGACCGCCTGAGCCAGCGGCGATGGTCTTGTTGCCGGCCACGTCCAGGTACCGGCGCATGGTCGTCAGGAGGTCGGTGCCGTGGCGGGGGTCGTGTCGATGAGTCGGCCCAGTCGCCGTTCCGCGTGGTCGACACTGCGGGTGCTTTCTGCGTAGCGGTCGTGGGAAGCCTCCGCAGTCACGGGACAGCGCCTCCCCGATGACGGCGGTGCGCCCCTGTTCTTCATACCGGAGCGCACGTATCCCGCTCCACCACTGTGGACCCGGGCGGAGGGTGCACCAGTGGTGACGATATGCTTACATGCCGGCCCGGAATCCCCGTCGTGCTGTCGTCGAGGGGTTCGGAGGAGGGGACAAGGAGCCGGTCCGGTCGAGCGCGGGTCAGGGGGAGGCGATGGAATGCGGCAGGCAGGTGTGCTCGATGTCGGGTGCCACAGTGCTCTGCTGACGGTGGTGCGGCGGCGTCCGGGTTCGGTGCTGGAGCCGGTGTTCTCCCGCAAGGTGCGGCTGAGCCTGCACGAGACCCTCGACCGCAAGGGGCGGCTGGAGAAGGCCGGCATGAAGAGCGTCGAGCGGGCAGTGGCCGAAGCCGTCGCCGCGGACCCGCGTCTGCGTGGACCGGAGGTGTTCGCGTTCGCGACCTCCGTCATCCGGGACGCGCCCAACCGCGATGAGATCATCGCGCGAGTGGCACGCACCACCGGCACCCGCCTGCGCGTGCTGACCGGCGAGGAGGAGGCGCGCCTGGCCTACGTGGCCGCCCGCCAGTGGGCCGGCCCGACGGCCGGGCAGTTGCTGGTCCTGGACATCGGCGGCGGCACCGTGGAGATCGCCTCCGGCACCGGAGACCAGCCCCGCGTCGTCAAGTCGCTGCCGCTGGGCGCCCGGAGGATCACCCGGGACTGGCTTCCCGGCGGCACCGCGCCGTCCCGACGCCGCCTCGCCGAGGTCCTGCAGCACCTCGGCGGATCTCTGGAAGCCGTCCCCGGCCTGCCGCAGGCCGAGCTGGGAGGGCGGGTGCTGGCCTGCTCCAAGACCTTCGAACAGCTCGCCCGGCTCGCCGCCGCCCAGAGCAGGACACCGCGCGCGAGGCGCTGGCTGACGCTGTCCCAACTGCGCACGGCAGTCTCCCTGCTGGCCGATGCGGCACCGTCCCACCGTGCCAAGCTGCCGGGCATCTCCCGGCACCGCGCCGAGCAGTCCCTGGCCGGAGCCTTGATCGCACAGGCTCTCATGGAAGCCTGCGGGGCCAAGCGCGTCGAGATCTGCCCCTGGTCCACCCGGGAAGGGCTATTGCTCGAACACCTCGGAGTGGCTCCCGCCCCCGTCGGCCGCCCCCGCCTTGTCGGCTGAGCCCAGCGGACCTGGCCTCCCGAAGGCTTTCCCAGGTTCGGCATCCACCTCCTGGACGCGTCGCCTCGCACCCTTCCACCGCTCACCGTTGCAGCCAACCAGCTCAAGGCCGTCCTGGTCGTAGCCGACCCGGCGCTGCGGGAGCGGCTGTCCGCCCTGGGCAACCGCGAGCAGATGTACGGGCACTTCGGTGCCGGCTGTGTCCATGGGCGCATCGACTTCGACCTCGCCACGGATGCCTGCCGGGCCGCGACCCGCCGGTTCCTCGGCGAGGCGGCCGCTTCCACACCCTCACCGGAGCCCTGACCGACCTCGCCACACCGGGGTGGACCCAGCCAAAGCTGCCGGACCAGGTCGTCCTCGGAGTCCCGCGGCCGGCCACTGGACCGTAACAGAGCAGGCCACAGGCCCTCTACCGACTTCCACTCACCTCGCTGGCACGGGGCGATCTCCAGAGGCCGACCATGGGCCCTTTGGCGGCGAGGGCTACCGAGCCGTCACCGTCACGTACTCCGTCTTCTTCACCCGGCCGTGATGGGCGACGATCGTCACGGGGTAGCGGCCGGGCTTGAGGTCGGAGCGGACGGTGGCCGTGCCGAAGAAGCGCGGGTCGTCGCCGTCGGCGCCCTTGCTGTCGTCCTGGCGGAGGTGGAGCGTCCCGGTGAACGCCGGGGAGGTGGCGGTCAGCCGCGTCTCCTCGCCCGGATCCGGGTACTCGTCATGCCACATGACCGCGACCTGGCGCCCGACGCCGACCCGGAACTCGTGCGTGTCGCCCGAGTAGCCCTGGCCCGGGTCGTAGAACTCGGGGCCGTACGCCTTGCCCAGGTAGTCACCGTCGCCGGGCCGGGACGCGCGGACCTTCAGGCGCTTCTCGGCGATGCGGCGGCCGTGCGGGCCGTACAGCTCGAAGGTGTACGTGCCGTCCGCCAGGACCCTCTTGAGCTCCGGCCGCGCCGAGAAGGCCCGCGGGTTGTAGAAGTCCATGGTCGGGTCGTGGACGAGACGCACGGGCCCGGGCAGGGCCGCGGACCGCACGGTGAAGTCGGTGCCCCGCTCACCGGGGTACAGGTCGTCGAAACCCATCCACACCGGCTCCCCGGGGCGGGTCACGTCACGCGAGGCCGGCAGGGTGAAGGAGGGCCGCTGGGATCGTACGACCTGGATCCTGTCGTGGGCCACGGTGCGGCCGTGCACTGCGACCGTCAGCGGATACCAGCCGGGCTTGTCCGTCATCTTGAGGGTCGCCAGCGCCCAGTAGTGGTCGCCCTCCCATCGCAGCCGTACCGGTCCGCTCAACGCGGGTGACTGGGCGGTCACCGCGTCGCCGCCCTGCGCGTGGCTGACGCCGTAGAGCATCATGTGGACGAGTTGCCCGGGGCGGGCATCGGTCTGGCCGTTGAGGATCAGATCGGGCTTGCCGTGCGTGGTCCCGGGACTGCCGGCGGTGGTGGATGCGATCTTGTGGGCGGAGGCGCCCGTGCTCGGCGCCGCTCCGGCCGTGCTCGCCGCGGTGGCGCAGCCGCACAGCATGAGACCGGCCGCTGTGACGGCCACGGCCCTGGACCAGTTCATCGTTCCCCCTGTAGGTCGGTCACCCATAAAGAAGGCGAAACCGCACTGTTGGTTACATTCGGCAGCAAGAGAGGCGCGAAATACACCTTCCTTCGAGCTCGTAAGCACGATCATGCGACCCGGCACCAGTACTCCTGGTGGAGCGTGGCATCCGCCGTCAACCCCGCGGCCTTCTCTGCGACCCAGGAAGACCCCTGGCGCTCTACGGCCGACGCCTGCGGCCTTGAGCCAGGTGCCGGGCCCTGAACCGCCAAGGGTGAGGTGACAGCCTGCTGCTCGTGCCCTGACGGCGTAGCCGCGACCGCGCATCGGCTGCATTCCGCACAGATGTCCTGCTTGTGGTCGTCTTCTCAACCTTCACCTGCAGGCGGCACAACGAAGGGCTCCCGCAAGGACGTGACCTGCGGGAGCCCTTCGCTTTCTCCTCGACGTAATGAGGCGTCAGGCAGTGGGCGCCGCCGACAGCACGTGGTCGCCGACGTTGTCGGTGCTCAGGCACAGCGAGCAGACGACGGCGCCGTGCGTGACGCAGGCGGCCACGTCGGGTCGCTCGAAATCCTGTCGGCACACGTGGCACTGGTACGTCACGGCGCTGGGGTTGCCGTCCCCGTCCAGGAGCGGCTCGTCGATGCCGTCGTCGGTGCGGCGCAGGTAGTACCTGCCCTTGGTGACGACCGCGATGAGCGGGGTGAGGACGAAGGCGATGAGGGCGGCGGCGACGGGGGAGTATGGCTGGAGGGTGTCGCCGAGCGCGTGGAAGTACATGGCGATCGACAGTCCGGAGGCCGCGACGAAGGCCACCACCCCGACCGGGTTGACGGCGTACAGCATGCCGCGGCGGAACTCGGGCTGGAGCGGGGACAGCTTCAGCAGGTACTTGTTGATGCCGATGTCGGTGGCGACGGTGACCACCCAGGCGATCGCGCAGTTCGAGTAGAAGCCGAGGATGTCGTTGAGGAAGCTGAACATGTCGGCTTCCATCAGGGCGAGCGCGAAACCGAGGTTGACCAGGACGAAGACCATGCGGCCGGGGTAGTGCTTGGTGACCCGGGTGAAGGAGTTGGTCCATGCCAGCGAACCGGAGTACGCGTTCGTGACGTTGATCTTGATCTGGCTGATCACGACGAGAGCGACGGCCAGCGGGATGACCAGCCAGGAGGGCATCATCGCGTCGAAGGCGCCGCGGAACTGCTGGATCGGCTCGGGCGCGGCGTCCGCGCCGACCCTGGCGAGGATGTAGACGGCGAGGAAGACACCGATGGCCTGCTTGAGCGCGCCGAGGACGACCCAGCCGGGGCCGGCCATGATGACGGCGGTCCACCAAGTGCGCTTGTTGGCCTCGGTCTTGGGCGGCATGAAGCGCAGGTAGTCGATCTGCTCGCCGATCTGGGCTATCAGAGAGAGGCAGACGCCTGCGCCGAGCAGCACGGACGCGGTGTTGACGCCGCCTTCGCCGTCGGTGCCGGCGTAGGAGAGGAAGCGGTCCACGGTGCCCGGGTCCGTGGCGATCAGATAGACCAGCGGGGCGACCATCAGCACCAGCCAGACCGGCGTCGTCCACACCTGGAGTTTGCTGAGCGCCTTCATGCCGTAGATCACCAGCGGGATCACCATCAGCGTGGAGATCGCGTAGCCCAGCCAGAGCGGCAGTCCGAGGCCGAGCTTGAGGCCCTGGGCCATGATCGAGCCTTCGAGGGCGAAGAAGATGAACGTGAAGCTGGCGAAGATGACGCTGGTGAGGACCGAGCCGTAGTAGCCGAAGCCCGAGCCGCGGGTGATCAGGTCGAGGTCGATGTTGTAGCGGGCGCCGTAGTAGGCGAGCGGGAAGCCGGTGACGAAGATGACCACGGCGGCGACGGCGATCGCCACGAGCGCGTTGCCGGTGCCGTGGGCCAGACCGATGCCGGCGCCGATGGAGAAGTCGGCCATGTACGCGATGCCGCCGAGCGCGGTGGTCGCCACGACCATTGGGGTCCAGCCGCGGTAACTGCGGGGCGCGAAGCGGAGGGTGTAGTCCTCCAGGGTCTCCCTGACGGCCTGGTCGGTACCGGGCGCTGCCTTGCGTGCCGGTTCCTTGTCGGTGACTTCTGCCAGTCGTGGCTCGGTGCTCATACCGCGCCTCCTTGCTGCGGGTCGGGGACTGCTGTGGGGGTGCCTCACATCGGGGATGGGCGAGGGCGCGGGGCCCGTGTGACAACGTTGGCTGAGCGGGAATGGAGGTGGGGAGCAGGGAGCGGAGGCGGGACACCCGGGGTGGTCCGTGGGGCGGGCGATCCGGTCGCTTCAGAACTCCTCAGGTGATGTCAGGTAGACCAGCGTGAGGTGCGGCAGTTGCCGTGGATCCGGCTGTGGGGCGGGGGCGTACAGACCTTCATGTCCATGACGGGGGACGCTAGGAGGCAGTCGTTACCCCTAAATGCTTCCGGGATGAAGGAAGTGTTTCGGAAGCGTTCAGGGGGACGGCTGTGGGACCCTTCGGGCCAGGTGAGGAAGCAGTCCACGAGCCACGTCCGAGGCGTTCGTAGGCGACCGGGGCGGCCAACGGGCGGAACATGCCGATCAGTTCGGCAGCGGGTCAGGCGCGAGGGGCGAGCAGTTCGATGACCTCGAACCCGGCAGCGTGTACGTGCGGTGCGAGCGTCCGTCGGGTCCACAGACGTCCGCGGACGGCGGCGAGGACGCCGTCGCGGCCGGCGTAGGCGGTCAGTGATGCTTACGTGAGCACGGAGACGCAAAGGGCGCCGTCCGGTGCGCGCACATTCCGCGAAGTGGTGGTGACCGATACTGAGAGCCCTGCCTGTTTCGGTGAACATGGGCCCTATGGACCGCCTGCTGTATCTCGACCGCACGCTCGAGGAACTGGACCCACCCCGGTGGGCGCCTCCTGCCGCCGACGCGACCCACTTGGTGCGCACAGTGCATGAGTTGCGGCGCGTTCCCCTGGGTGCACTCAGCGCAGCTGATCTGCGCACCCTCCTTTCACAGCAGGTGGCACTGCCCTACGTCCTTCCACTCGCCGTGCGCCTGCTGATCGAGGAGCCGTTGTTCGACGCCTACTTCTACGAGGGCGACCTGCTGCTCACTGCCGTCAATGCCCCTGCTTCGGCCTGGGCCTTGCTGCCAGAGCTCGGCGCGCGGCTACGGGCCGTGACCATGTCTCGGCGATGCGGTGGGCGAGGTCAGGCCAGGGCCTGCCCGGCGCGGGCCCCGGCCCGTGCCTCCCGCTCCACATCTCGGGGATGGCGAAGGAGCGCTGGAACTGGACGATGGTGAAGCCGATCCCGTTGCTGGCGGCGAACATCTCGCTGATGACCATGAGGATGATCGCGATGGACAGGGACTGCCGCATGCCGGTGACGATCTGCGGGCTGGCCGAGCGCAGCACCAGGTGCCTCAGCCGGGACGGTTCGGTGATGCGGTAGGAACGGCAGGTGTCGCTGAGAACCTCGTCGACGGCGCGGACGCCTTCTGCGGTGTTGATCAGGATCGGCCACATGCAGCCACTGACGATGACGAGCACCTTCATGGTGTCGCCGATGCCTGCGAACAGCATGATGACGGGCACGAGTACGGGGGGGCGGGATGGCCCGGAAGAGTTCCAGGACCGGCTCCAGGACGTCGCGCACGCCGCGGTGCAAGCCGACCGCCAGGCCGAGTCCGACCCCGACGGCGGTGGCGAGGAGATAGCCGGCGAGCAGCCGTATCAGACTGGGTACGACGTCCGATCGCAGCCGCTCGCCCGTCCACATCTGGCCGAACCTGTCCAGGATGGTGGACAGCGGGGGGACGTAGAAGTCGGTGCTGCCCGCGGTGGCGAAACACCACACAGCGAACAGGACCGAGGGTAGGCCCAGGGCCAGCCCTGTCCGCCGGGCCAGTATGAGGACGGTGGTCACTGTCCCTCCCTGCGCATCGATTGGTGCCAGTGCAATGCCCGCCGCTCGACCGCTCGGGCCAGCAGGTTGACCGCGACGCCGAGGAGTCCGGTGACCAGGACCAGGGAGTAGACCCGCGGCACGGCGCCGGAGGTCTGCGCGACGGCGAGCTGGTTGCCGAGGCCGGGCGCGCCGATGACGAGTTCGGCGGTGATCGCAAGGACCAGTGCCACGGTCGCGGCCAGCCGCACGCCGGTCATCACATACGGCAGCGCTGGTAGCTGAGGGTGGTGTCATGGGCGACCGGGTCGACATCCTGTGTGCCGGCCAGCACCTGGACGAGCACCTGCCAGAAGGAGGCGTACACGACCAGCAGCAGCGTCGACTCCAGGTCGGTGCCGTACAGCAGCACCGCCACCGGGATCAGGGCCACCGACGGGATCGGCCGAAGGAATTCGATGGTGGAGGCGGTCACCGACCGCAGCACCGGCACTGACCCGATCACCACGCCGGTCACCACGCCGGGGGTTCGGGTGCCGAACCTGGAGTCTGCCCCAGGCGGAGACAGGCGCGGTGGATCCAGGCTGAACGGCTGCCACGGTGACGCGATTGTTTCAGGATGCCTTTTGGCCGGCGGGCTTCTCGATCTCGGTGGGCACCCGTGCCCCTCGGAAGAGCACCGGGAGCCACAGGAGACATGCCAGCAGGGGGACCGCGGCGTAGGTGGCCATGCCCACACTGGAGCCCAGCCCGTCCATGAGCGTGCCGAGGACGAGATAGCCGATGCCGATGAGCGCCGACTCCACGAATGCGATCATCGACAGCAGGCTCGCCCGGTGGCGCGACGGCACGGCCTCGTTGAACACGTTGTCCACGATCACGGCGGTGATCTCGGGAATCCCGACCAGGGCCAGGAACGCGACGATGGTGACCCAGACAAGGCCCAGGCCGCTCAGGCCAACTGCCGCGGCGAGCGTCAGGAGAGACACCGGGACTATGACCCGATACCCGATGCGCCGGTCCGCGCGGTCCGACAGCAGCGGAGTGAGCCCGCCGGCGAAGAATCCCGCCGATATGACCACGCTGACCAATGCGGTGCCCGCTCCCTGATCGGAGAGGGTCTTCTGCGTGAAAATGATGTACGGCGTCAAAGTCGCATGCATCAATCCGGACACCACGACAAGCGTCACGAGCGTCGGCGTGGCGACCCGAAGCACCGCCCGCCATGCTGTGGCGTCGCCGTGCTCCTCCTCGGCTCCGTCCTGCTCGTCCACCGCGTCCGCGCCGCGGATCTCGGGCACCCGTGACACCAGCACCACCACGGCCAGGGCGAGGCACGCCGCCGAACCGATGTAGACGACTCCCCAGGAAATCTGCTGCAGTTGGCCGCCGAGGACGATGGCGGCTCCCGAGGTGACCGTCCCGAGCATGGTGAACCGGGACTTGATCTTGACGTAGCCGGCCGTTGCACCACGACGCACGAGCAGGTCGTACAGCAGGGCGGTGTCCGAACCTGAAACACAGGCCATGCCCACGCCCTGCCCGATGAACAGCGCCAGGAACACCCAGTAGTTGGAGGACGCCACCTGACCGAGCAGACATCCAGCTGTCAGCACCTGGCCGATCACGATGCTGGCACGCCTGCCGATTCGGTCGGCGATGACTCCCGTCGGCAACTCCGCAACTCCGCTGACCAGGTAGAGCAGTGTCTGCAGTAGGGCCACTTGCCCGGCGGAGAAGCCTCGCTGCTGAAGGAAGAGGACGAATACGCCGCGCTGGAACAGCGTGTTGGTGAGCACGGCGTATACGTAGAACGGGCGCGTGACACTTCGTGCTGCATTGTCGACTGCAGCAGACCCGCCAAGGGCCTCCGTGGTGCCGGTCATGCTGCGGGCTCCCTGGTGACTCCGGTGATCATTAGTGTTGGGCCTCCGCCGCCGACCGGAAACTCCAGTCCGTACTTCGAGCAGGATATTGGGCCGGCGTCCAAGCCAGATGATCATGAGAGTGTCCCGTGCCTGCTGTTGCATCCTCCCCTATCCCTGGCGCGCCGGAGAGCCTGGGTCCGCTGGACGAGGGCCGGTTCGCTGACCTGAGCGTTCACCTCGGGGCGGTTCCGGATCCGCGATCACGGCGCGGGCGGTGGCACCGGCTGTAGACGTGCGCCGGCATCTGCTGGGCTGGCGCCGCGCGCCGTCGGCGGTGACCATCGGACGCGTCCTCGCCGCCCTCGACGGTGGCGCCCAGTCGGCCGGCTGGGCGACGAGTGGGGTGCCCACTGACGGGCCACCGACCGGACCCGCTCTTGGCCTGTCCTGCCTCGGCCGGCTCGTCGAAGCGGTGACCGCCGCCGGACTGAGCGTGCGCCACCGGCAGGCCGGACACGCTCGTCCCCTGCCGACCGCGGTCGACCTGGCCGCCTACCGCATCATCCAGGAAGGGCTCACCAACGCCCACAAGCACGGTGCTCACGCCGGCGCCGAGCTGCTCGTCGAGTAACGGCCCGATGACCTGCGCATCCAGATCTCCAACCCGGTACGCGTCGGTTCGCCGGCGGCGCAGGCCGCCGCGGGGACCGGGCACGGCCTGGCAGGTATGCGCGAGCGGGCTCTCGCCACGGGCGGCAGTTTCCATGCCGAAGCGGATACCCAGGGTCTTTTCCGCGTGGATGTTCGGCTGCCCATGCCCGAACCCGAATCCGAAGCAGGGGCGGACGCGCCATGGGCGACGGACGCACAGAAGAGGCAGGGATGACCATCCGCGTTCTGCTCGCCGACGACCAAGCCCTCGTCCGGTCCAGTTTCCGCTTGATCCTCCAGGCGGAGACGGACATGGAGGTCGTCGGGGAGGCCGCGACGGGCGGTGAGGCGGTCGCCCTGGTCCGCAGCACTCGCGCCGACGTCGTCCTGATGGACATCCGGATGCCCGACATGGACGGCCTCGCCGTCTCCCGCGCCATCACGGGTGACGAAGACCTCGCGGGCGTACGGGTGTTGATCCTGACCACTTTCGAGACCGACGAGTACGTCTTCCACGCGCTGCGCGCGGGGGCCAGCGGGTTCCTCGGCAAGGGCGTGGAGCCGGCCGGCCTCCTGGACGCCATCCGGGTCATCGCCCAGGGAGAGGCACTGTTGTCACCCACGGCCACCAAGGCCCTGATCGCCCGTTACCTCGCCGTGCCGGACCCCGCGAGTGATGCGGCACCGGATCTGAAATCCCTGACCGAACGCGAGAGCCAGGTACTGGGCCTCGTGGCTGACGGCCTGTCAAACGTCGGCATAGGGGAACGGCTCCATGTCTCGCCCTTGACCGCAAAGACCCATGTGAACCGCATCATGGCCAAGCTCGGCGCCCGGGACCGCGCCCAACTCGTCGTGATCGCATATCAGTCCCGATTCGCCGGGCCGGGCACCTGAGCCGGCAGTCACCGTCCATCTCTGATTGCACCCAAACCACTTTCCGTATAGCTTTACAAAAAGCTGCCTGCTGGGTGATGTGCTGGAAGCGTCATCGCCGCCGGGTTGCTGGCCTACCACTTTGGAGACGCTCATGAGTGAACGCGCCGACCGGATCATCGCTGCCCTGCGCAGCGGACACGACCACCTCACCTCGCTGGTGCGCGGCCTGGGCGCCGCCGACCTCTCCCGGCAGTCCGGGGCGACGGATTGGGACGTGTCGCAGGTGCTCAGCCACCTGGGCAGCGGTGCGGAGATCGGCCTGGCCGTTCTCGAAGGCGCTCTGGACGGCACCGGCCCCAAGGACGGGGACTTCAACAAGTCCGTGTGGGCGCGCTGGGACGCCATGTCCCCGGAGGAGCGGGCCGAGGGCTTCGTGGCCGCCAACGAGGCGTTGGTCTCCCGCTACGAAGGCCTTGAGGCGCGGACGCGCGAGGAACTGCGGATCGACCTCGGCTTCCTGCCGATGCCCGTGGACGTGCCCACCGTGGCGGGCCTGCGGCTCAGCGAGTTCACCTTCCACACCTGGGACGTCGAGGTCGCCTTCGATCCGGCGGCCACCCTTGCGTCGGACGCGACCGGGCTGCTGCTCGACCAGGCCGGTCTGCTCATCGGCCGCCTCGGCAGGGCCGACGCCGTGGACGGCCGTCCGGTCCAGCTCGCGATTCGTACCACAGCGCCCGAGAGGTCCTTCGGACTCGTCCTCGGCGAGGCGGTCGCGCTCGGCGACGAGCCGGCCCAGCCCGACGCGGTACTGAGCGCGCCCGCCGAGTGGTGGCTGCGCCTCACGACAGGCCGTCACGCGCCCACATACACGCCGACGAGCGTGGCGCTCACCGGGGGTCCACTGACGCTGGACGACCTGCGACGCGTCTTCCCCGGGTTCTGAGCCGGGGCGCCGCCCGGCGCCGAAGCTGTCGTCGAAGGCGGTGTGCCCCACGGGTGGGAGCCCGGCGGGGCTGTCGTCGGCTGCTCGGGAACACGGTCGCGTTTGCCGCCGCAGCCGTTTCATCCGTGACCGTGAGAGTCGTCGGATCGCCGACGAGGACGAACAGGACATCGACGTGGATGCCGACTTTCAGGTCGGGCCGGCCGAACTCAGGCCGGCGGATGCCGACGCCGCGGGGAGCACACCGTCGTGGCGTCGGCCGTGGCTGGGGCGGTGGGTGCGGCGCGCGGTGTTCGTCTGCACCGTTGCGCTGGCCGTCGTCACCACGGCCTCCTTGGTCTTCAACGCGTTCACGGCGGGGCGGGCCGCGCCTCCCGAAGGGCTGCGGTATGTGCAGGCGGCGGATGTCCGCACCCGGTACCGGACCTGGGGCACGACCGGCTCGCCGGTCGTCCTCGTCCACGGTGCGTTCGAGCAGGCGGACACCTGGTCACGCCTCGCCCCGCTCCTGGCCCGCGAGCACCGTGTCTACGCGCTGGATCTGACCGGGGACGGCTACAGCCAGCGCCGTGGCCCCTACACCGTCGACCACTTCACCCGCCAGCTGTTGGGCTTCCTGGGCGCCCTGCACCTGGGCGGGCCGGGCGAACGCCCCCTGCTGGTGGGCCACTCCAGCGGGGCCGCGGTCGTCACGGAGGCGGCCCTGCGCGCCCCGGGGCGGATCGCTGGCGTGATGCTGCTCGACGGGGACGCCCTGGACACCGGCGCCGGCCCGCCGTCGGCGCTGAAGTACGTGCTGATCGACCCCTACCGCACCAGCCTGCTGCGCCTCGGCCTCGGCGTCGACTGGCTGATCCGCTCCTTCTACGACGCCCAGTGCGGGCCGGCCTGCCCGCGTCTGGACGCCGCCGGAGTGGACCAGTGGCGCCGGCCGCTGCGGGTGCCGGGCGCGGAGGCCGCGCTGTGGGACATGCTCGCCCAGGGCGTGCCCGGCCTGCCCGCCGGCCAGGTGGCCCGCCTCGCCGCGGTCCACATCCCCAAGTCCGTCGTCTTCGGCGCCCAGGACGACGTGTTCAGCAAGCAGACCCCGCAGCAGACCGCCCGACGCATCGGCGCACCCCCGCCCACCCTGATCCCCGGGGCCCGCCACCTCACCATGATCTCCAGCCCTCGTCAGGTCGCGGCGGCCGTGGAAGCCCTGGCGAACACCCGAACCGCCACGCACTAAGGTGCTGGGCCGGCCGAAGAGCCCGCCCAGCACCTTCGGGCCTGCGGAAGAGCCTCAGGTCGATGAGGGGCGATGTCACCCGGCGCTCGAGGAACACGAAGCCGATCAGGCCGACGACGGCCAGCGCGAAGGAGACCATGGTGGGCGACGACCCCCAGCCGACCTCCCCGGCCCGGACCACCGCGAAGGTGGTCGCGCCGGCGAACAGCGCGAAAGCCGCCGTTCCGGCCCAGTCGACGCGCCGACCGTCGGCGGACTTCGTCGTCGGGATCCACGCGTACCAGTTCCTGCACAGGTTCTTCGGCGGACCCTCCGGCTGGCCGAACAAGACACCCGCACTGACGCCGCAGGAGGCCGCCCTGCTCTCCCAGCTCCTCGCGTCGGGAGCGATGTACCTCGACGTGGAATACGCACCGGAGCGATTCGGGTTCGCCACCAGGGCGTTCCTGTGGATCACGGCCGTACCCTCCGCCCTGCGGGATGTGGGTGAGGCTCTCGCGCGTCATCCCGAGGTCTCGTACGTCGGTGCGATAGCCGTCGGCCCCTGCGATCTGGGCGCCGTCGTGGCCACACACGACTCTCACGAGCTGTTCCTGTATCTGGCCGACCGGTTCAGCGTCCTGCCCGGGGTGGCCCAGGTGGAGACGTCGCCCGTCCTGCGCCGCGCCAAGCAGCTGACGCACGAGCCGGCCCAGGAGCGAGCCGAACGAAATAAAGCTTTCCGTGAAGCTATCCATCTAGTGACCTATAGTGTATGGCGTGACAGCTACCTCAGATCCCGTGGACGCAGTACTGCAGACCTGGCGTGCGGAACTGCCCGAGGTCATTTTCGCCTCCTCCGAGCTGAGCAAGCGGATCATGTTTCTCGCCACGGCCCTGGACCGCGGTACACGGCGCGAACTGGACGAGCTCGGGCTCACCGTGGCCGAGTTCGACGTGCTCGTGGCCTTGCGCAGGGCCGGTGAGCCGTATCGACTGAAGCCGAATCAGCTGGCGCGCTCCCTGATGCTCTCCACCGGCGGTACCACCAACGTCACCCACCGCCTGGTGGCCCGCGGCGTCGTCGAGCGGGAGGCCGACCCGTCCGACGCCCGTAGCACCTGGCTCAAGCTGACACCGGACGGCGTCGCACTCGCCGAGCGAGCGGTCCTCGCCAACTCGACCGAGCATGAGGCCCTCTTCGAGCGAGTGCCGGCGGAGATCATCGAGGCGGCGACCGTCGCGCTTCGGGATCTCATCACCTCCTGTCCGGCCCTGCTGCCCCGCGACGCCGCGGTCAAGGCGGCCCGAGTCCAGGGCCGGGCCTGAGGATCACCGCGGCCGAACTGCACGACGGGCGCGTCCGAAGAGCACCGGAGGCAACTCGCGCGGATGACGTCACGCAAGGGGCTGGTCGAGGACAAGATCTTCGCCGAAGCCGCACGCCTCTTCGCCGAGCGCGGGTTCGCCGGCACGAACCTGTAGGACATCGCCGACGCGATGGGCATGACCCGGCCGGCTCTCTACTACTACGTCAAGAACAAGGATGAGTTGCTGGCCCGTCTGCTGACGGAGACCACCGAGGCTCCGGCGGCGGAGATCAAGCGTCTCGCCAGGCACGCGGACGCCGACCCGGCCGCTCGCCTGCGCGGAGTCGCCCGAGTGATGGCGCTGCGTCGCGCAAGCGATCCGAACCAGTACCGCTTGCTGGTGCGCTCGGAGGCGGAACTGCCCGCGGAACTCGCCGATTCCCAGCGTGCCGCGCACCAGACCACGCTGCGGGAACTGGTCGGGCTCATCGAGGAGGGCATCGAGGAAGGACTGTTTCGTCCGGTCGATCCGAGGACGACCGCGCCGGCGGTGCTCGGGATGTGCGACTGGATCGCCTGGTGGCCGCAGCCGCTCGGGAAGCAGACGCCCGCCGAAGTGGCCGACCAGGTGGCCGATCTGGTGCTCGCCATGGTCAGCAGGCCCGACGGCCGGCTTACGGGAGCGGTGGGTCCCCGAGCGGCGATCGCTCAGTTGTGTGCGGACCTCGACTATCCGGCTGCTTGCGGCCACCCGTGCGGACGTCGCCATAGCCCTGTTCCTGGCCGGTCCGGTGAATCTGTGTCTGCTCCTGCTCGGTGCCACGGCCCTCGACGGTGAGCCGAGGACCGGCAGCATCCAGGGCGTTCATGCGGCGATCGGCAGCAACCTCGGCGGGGGGCGTCGCCCTGCTGTTCGCCATCGGCCTGCTCTTCTCCGGGTTCGCCTCCACCGCGGTCGGCTCGTACGCCGGGTCCGTCGTCATGGCCGACCTGCTCAGGCGCCAGGTGCCGGTCTTCGCCCGCCGTCTGGTCACCGCCACCCCGGCCCTGTTCGTTCTGGCGCTCGGTGTCGACCCGACCGGCGCCCTGATGCTCTCCCAGGTCGTGCTCTCCATCGGCATCCCCTTCGCGCTGATACCGCTGGTGGTCCTGACGTCCCGAGAGAGGGTGATGGGCGTCGACCGCAACCACTCCCTGACCGTGCTGGCGGCGAGCACTGTGTGCGTGGCCATCGTCGGCCTCAACATCGCCCTCCTCGCGCTCAGCTTCTTCGGCTGACCGTTGCCCCCGCGGGCTGCGGCGACGGTGCTTCTGACCTGGTCGGCCGGTGAGGTCACCCCCCGTATCCCTACACAGCCCCTCGCTCATCAGCTCCGCCCAGGGGCTCCCGCGCGCAGACCGTCCATGACCAGGTCCAGGAGCCGGGCGGCCTGGGCGTGCCAGTCGCCGTGGACGTCGATCTGCCAGATGCCGGCGATGGCCAGGATGAAGTCGTCGGCGGTCACGCCGGGACGGATGGTGCCGGCCTCGTGGTTGGCCTGGAGCAGCGCTTCGATCGCCGCGACCACCAGCGCGTACCCCGGCTGCGCCGAGGCGGTCGATGTGCCGATGGTCTGGCGCATGGCCTCGGCGAGGCCCACCTTGGCGACGGCGAAGCGGGCCAGCCTGTCCATCCACTCGCGCAGGGCCTGGTCGGGCGCCTTTGTCTTGAGCAGCTCACTCGCACCCTCGGTGAGCTGCTGCACCTCGTGCCGGTGTGCCTCCAGGACGAGCGACTCGCGGTTGGGGAAGTTGCGGTAGAACGTGCCCTGTCCCACCCCCGCCTTCTTGGCGATCAAACTCAGCGGCACGTCCGCCGAATGCGACAGCTCGACCAGTGCCACCTCCAGAATGCGCTCCCGGTTGCGCTGCGCGTCCGATCGCTGAGGCCCGTCGTTCCTCAAGACTCCACTCCCTCTCCTCCTGGGCTCACACCCTGGATCCCTTGAGTCACTCGCTCAGCGGACCGTTGTCCGATACTTTCACTAGCGGACAGTAGTCCGTTTGACGGTAACGTAGCCGGATACAGCCAAGGCCAGCGGCCCGCTGTGGCGTTCCCACCATTGAAGCCTATGGGTGGTCGATTGCTATCGGCCCATGTCGTCCGACATGCGGCAGGAGCGCAGCCCACGAGCTGTCCGGACGGCACCATCGCGTTCTGTAAGCGTAGGCATCAAGTGCTCGACATCGCACAAGAGTTGACTCGATGGCTCGAGGAGGGCCGGGATTTCGCCGTGGCCACGGTGGTCGGCGTCGGCGGCAGCGCGCCACGCGGCCCCGGGGCTGCCCTCGCTGTCGACCGCGACGGCGCCGCCATCGGCTCGGTCTCCGGAGGCTGCGTGGAAGGGGCCGTCTACGACCTCTGCACGCAGGCTCTCGACGAAGGCAGGTCGGTCGTCGAGCGTTTCGGCTGCAGCGACGAGGACGCCTTCGCCGTGGGCCTCACCTGCGGCGGGATCATCGACGTCCTGGTCACGCCGGTCACCGCCGAAGCACCCGTCAGGACGGTGCTGCTGGGCGCCAGGAGTCCGGAGCCGGTGCTGCGGGAGTGGATGGACAGGCCGGCCCGCTTCGCCGTGGCCAAGGCGGGACTGGCGGGTGCGCTGCGGCAGGCCCTCGATGCCGCACACGGCCCGCAGGGGCCGGGGTATCCGCTGGTCCTCGACGCGGTCGAGATGTTGCTGGAGCCCAATCGCGCGCCTGGAGTCATCCGTGCGGACGTGCGCGGCGAGGACGTCGTTTGGGCCGTTGCGGGCATCTGGCGGATCGAGGTCGACGGGGACTGCGCGCCCAGGCCGGCCGTCTGCTGGATCTGGTCATGGCGGGTCTGTGTGCGAGAGCTCCCGGGCGGGTCTGACGTCGGACCCGCCGGTGGTCACGCTTGCGAAGCGGACAGGTGTCCGCTACCTTTCGAGTGAGTCCGGACAGGTGTCCGTTTCTCTTATCCTCTCACGGAAGGACTCGCTGTCATGAAGCTGCTCATTCTTGGCGCGACCGGTCCCACGGGACGTCATCTCGCCGATCTGGCCGTACGCTCGGGTGACTCGGTCACGGCCTTCGTGCGCAACCCGGATGCCCTCGGCGACCTGGCCGAGAGGGTGACGCCGGTCATCGGTGACGCCACCTCGCAGCGGGACATCACGGCGGTGGCGGGCGGGCACGACGCGATCCTCTCGGCCCTGGGCCGGGGCAATTCGGTGACAGCCGACGGCCTGTTCACCGCTTCCTCGGCGGCGGTGATCGGTGCGGCCCGCGTATCGGGTGTCTCGCGGCTGGTGTGGCTGTCGTCGTTCGGCGTCGGCCACACCTATGCCTGGGCGAGTCCCGCTCAGAAAGTGATCTACCGAACGATCACACGGGCGATCTACGCCGACAAGGAGATCGCGGACGAGCGGATCCGCAACAGCGGTCTGGACTGGACCGTGGTGCTTCCCACCCGGCTGACCCACGGCCCCGCGAAGGGCACGTACCTTGCGGACGACCGGTTGCCGATGAAGGGCAACCCGGCGATCAGTCGCGCGGATGTCGCCGCGTTCATGCTCGGGGCGGCGCACGGTGATGAATGGATCCACCGCAGCCCCGTGATCACCGACTGACGCCGTCTCGCCGACGTCGCAGCCCCGAAGCGGCCCGGACGCCCGGACATCCGCGTCGTCCACGGTCCTCGCCGTGCCAGTGGTGAGGGCTTGTTGCCTGCTTCGATGAGACGCCGCGTTTCAACTCGTGTTCGGATATCGAAGCCCGTGGCTCCGCAGGGGCGAACAGCTGAGCTGCAGCGCGGCAGCGTCGTCATGAACGTGTCCTCCCGGCCTACCCGTCGTCGTCCTGCTTGCCCGCACCGCGGTGAACCCGGGCTCGGTGCCTATCTGGACAGGGTCAACACCGGCCTGCTGTTCCCGCATGTCGACCACGACATCCCGATGTCCGGCACCGCCGCAGGACTCGCACAGGGAGCTACGTTCCTTCTTCACCGATGTGACCAAAGCCTGCAACAAGCGGGCGCCCGGCAGCGGCTGTCCCGCCGTCGAGGGGGAGCACCACAACCACGCGGTCCTGGGCGCCACCCAGCACTGTGTGGCCACCCACCCCTCGGACATGGGCGTGGCGCTGACCGCCTTCAACGCCGTCGTCACCTACGAAACGGCCGACGGTTCGGGCGAGTTGCCGCTGGCCGACTTCTATCTGCCGGTGCGCGACACTCCGCACCGGGAGACGGCGCTGCCGCCGGGCGCGCTGATCACGGGTGTCACCCTGCCGCCTGCCCCGGTCGCCGCCCACTCCCGCTACCACAAGGTGCGCGAGCGCGCCTCGTACGCGTTCGCGATCGGCTCGATCGCCGCCGCACTCGATCGGTTCCTTCTCGGCACCGCCGAGCGTGCGGGCGAGGCCCTGGCAGAGCTGGCCGAGGGGGTCGTCACCCCTGCGCCGGGCCGGATCTACTGGTCACTGGTCCGCGGCGCGAGAGCGCGGCGATGGTGGCACTGCCGCCCGACCTCACCTGAGGGGTTGTGTCAGGGTGCGACCCCGATAAATCACAGACTAGCGGGCAGGAACTGGACCACTCGATTTACTTATGGGTGGATCACCCGGCTCGGTGTCTACCGTCTTACCGGAAACGTGCACAGGGCGACGGCGCATGCCAGCCGGTGAATGATGTCGGAAAGCCGTGTGCGGGAGAACTGCATGCACGGTTTGAAGCGGCGGGGACTGGAAACGGAGCATCAGCCACCGCGCCAGTCCCCGGCCCTACTAGATCCAACGGGCAGCGGCCTCGTAGGTGGTGGCTGGAGTGCTGTTGAAGGCGATGGCCGCGTCGGGTGCGTGCCGCCGCACCAGGTTGACCACCTGCTCCAGGAGTTCGGCCTGATCGTCCGAGTGCCGGAGGCCACCACCGATGCTGCGGGCCCATCCGTGGTCTCCACGCCCACGCCGTGTTCGGCGAACTTGGCCAGTCCCGCCTCGATCGCCTTGGCGACCGGTTCGGGATCCCACGGCCCCGGCACCGGGTAGGGATCGAGCCCGATGACGAGGACGCGGGGCTCAGCCGTGGTGTCCATGTGCGGACGATACTCGCTCAGCCAGGGTAGCCGCGGCGACCTGAGTCCGGCCTTGTTCGACTTGGGCCTCCTGCCCCGCCCTGCGCTTTCCAGGGCGGGGGCCCCGAAGTGTTCTCCTCCGTGTCAGGCCGGCTGCCAGGAGAGGACCGCCCGGTACGGCGACTCGATGCCGCCCGCCTCGATGATGCTCGACGGAACCTGGGCCGCCCCGGTGATGGCGTGATTGTCCTTGATCAGAACCTTCTTGTTGTCGTAGTCGGACGGACCGTTCGGCCAGTAGTTGCCCTCGATGTCCGTGGGGTCGTACGTTCCGTCGCCTGCCATGTAGTTCACGTGCTTGCTGCCCCACGGCGAGACGTTGATGTTCCACACCGCGTTACCGAGGATCGAGACGTACGTGGCGCCGTTGTCCGTGTACAGGACGTGGCCGCCCGAGGTGTTGAGCTGGTCGTGGACGACGTTGCCGACGACCTTCTCACCGTTCGTCATCGAGGTGCCCGTGATCCCGTTCGTGTAGACGGCACCCCCGTCACCGAGCAGCGACATGTGGTTGTGGATCAGGTTGTACGAGATCGTGTTGCTGTTCGAGTAGTTGGGCTGTGCGGGCAGGCTCACCTTGTCGGGCCAGCCGCCCCAGCCGATGGAGATGGCCGTGTAGGGCACGTGATCGATCTGGTTGTGGGTGATCGTCGATGTCTCGATGTATCCGGCGTCTATCGCGACCCCGCCGTGGTATTCGGCGGCTGTGTCGTAGAAGTGGCTGTCTTTGACGGTGATCCCGCTGGTGTGCTGTGCCGAACTGCTGGGCTGGGGGATGTCCACGCCGCCCAGGTCGAGACCGTTGCCGGAGATGTCGGTGAACACGCAGGCGGTGACGGTGTCGTTCTGCGAGCCGTTGCCGAGGTCCAGTCCGGCCGCGCCGAGATGGACGAAGTAGTCGTGGTCGAAGTGGATGCTCTTGTCGTAGGTGAACCGCACCGCGCCGGGCATCTTCGTCCAGTTGCCGTACGGGCAGGTGCCGCCTGACACGAACGTGCACAGTCCCTGGGTGGCATAGCCCGTGGTACCGGTGACCTGGTACGTCGCCTGGATTTCGGAGAAGCCCGTGCCGGTGTTGGAGGTCGTGTAGTTCGCGTAGCTGAACTGGATGCCCTGGAAGCCGATGTGGCTGGGTTCGTCCGAGGCCTTTCCGGAGGTCGCCACCAGAGTGTCCAGCGAGGGCGCCTCGACGTCCGCGGTGGTCAGGTTCTCCCCGGAGCGCGGGATGTAGTAGAACCGGTGCTCGGTCTTGTCGAGGTAGAACTCACCCGGCTTGTCGAGGAGTTCGTAGGCGTTCTCCACCGCCGTCGGCGCCTCGGTGATCGATTTGCGGCCGACCAGGTTGTAGGTGCGGCCCGAGTCGTCGGTCCGCATGATCCGCTGGGTGGAGTTGTTCCAGCAGGGCTGGGCCATGGTGATGGCGGTGCTGGTGACCGAGGCGACCGGACAACGCGGCTCGGTCCACAGTCCGAGCCCGCCCCGGTAGACGAACTCGATGGCCGACCGGTTGCGCCAGCCGGCCATCGGGTCGCCGGACGCCGTGGTGTATCCGGTCGCCGTCTGGGTCACGGACACGGGCAGCGAACCCGTGGCGCGCTGGGCGCGCAGGCCGTTCACGTACAGCTGGCGGGTGTCCAGGCTGCTGGGGGCCGGGGCGGACCAGATGCTGCTGTCGGTGCTGGTCCGCGTCCAGCCGGTGACCTGGACGCCGCCGCTGATGACCGGGGTCTGTCCGGATGCCGCCTTCCACCAGACGGTACCGGCCGTGCCGCCACCCGAGTCCGCGGAGCTGAAAGTGAGCGTCTTGGCCGGCCGGTAGACACCTCCGGCCAAGGTCACGGTGATCGGACCGGACGTCGACTTGTCGATCGAACGGACCGCGGTCTGCGCCTTGGTGAGGGTACGGAAGGGGGCGTCGGCGCTGGTGCCCGGGTTGCTGTCGTTGCCGCTGGGCGAGACGAAGTAGGTGACCGCGGTCGCGGCGTGCGCGGGTGAAGCGAGCGCTCCGAAGGGCAGGAGTGCGCAGAAGAAGGCCGCAAGGACTCGGTAAGACCCGATGAATAAGAGGAGTGGTCTGGCGGGTCTCGCGGCGTGTGTCTGTTCTCTTGTTAAAAACATGCAGGAAAGGTAGGGGTAGGGCGGTGAGAGGTCAATGACCGTGGCGTAGATACATCGGGTCAATGCCGGGTTCCGTCGGCGGCCTACTGGCATGTGCGCCGCCGACGGAACCGTCGGGCCCAATCCCCGTACGGGGGAGGGACGTTCAGGTGGTGAACTTGTGGGTGCCGGAGCCCACCCGGTAGACCGCGCAGCCGTCCTCCCGGCGCAGGAACGTGCCGTGGGTGTGGGTGACCGCCCCCGGATCGGACGCCGGGATCCAGACCTCGGCGCTCGTGTTCGGCGGCACCTCGCAGGTCAGGGTGAAGCGGCCGGACCGCAACCGCCACCGGGTGGAGACAGGCCCGTAGACCGAGGTGAACGTGGCGCGGGCGGAGGTGACCGCACCTCCCGGACGCGGGCGGAGGACGATCTCCCGGTAGCCGGGCCGGCCCGCCGCGATGCCGGCGATGTTCGTGTACATCCACTCACCCACCGAGCCGTAGGCATAGTGGTTGAAGGAGTTCATGCCCGCGTCCTGGAAGCTGCCGTCGGGCCGGAGGGAGTCCCAGCGCTCCCACATCGTGGTGGCGCCCCGGTCGATCTGGTAGCCCCAGCCGGGGTACGAGCGCTGCTGCAGCAGGCGGTAGGCGACGTCCGTGTGCCCTGTGTCGGTGAGGACGGGCAGCAGCCGGGGCGTGCCGAGGAACCCGGTGGACAGGTGCCAGTCCCGGCCCTCGATCAGTGCCACCAGCCGGTCGGCCGCCGCCTTGCGGGACGCGTCCGGCAGCAGATCCATCGAGAGGGCGAGGACGTAGGCCGTCTGTGTGTCGCCGCGCACCCGGCCGTCCGAGGCGACGTAGGCGTTCTGGAAGGCCGTTCGTACCCGCCCGAAGAGGTCGCGGTAGGGCGCGGAGTCCTCACCGAGCTCGGCGGCCATCCGCGCCGCGAGGTCTGCGCTGTGGGCGAAGTACGCGGTGGCGATCACCTCCTTGGGGGTGTCGTCGTCGATGTTCAGCCAGTCGCCGTAACCCTCGGCCGGGCGCAGCAGCCCGCTGCTGTGCTGCTCCAGGTACGTGAGCCAGGCCCGGACGGACGGCCAGGCGTCGGCGAGGACCGGCCGGTCGCCGTAGGCCTGGTACAGGGCCCAGGGGACGGTGACACCGGCGTCACCCCAGCCCGCCGTACCGCTGCCGAGCGTGCCGACCGCGGGTGCCACGTCCGGGAAGGCACCCTCCGAGGTCCGCGAGTCCCGCAGGTCGACGAGCCACTTGGACAGGAACCGAGCCGACTCCATCGTGTAGGCGGCGGTCGGCGAGAAGACGTTGATGTCGCCGGTCCAGCCCAGCCGCTCGTCGCGCGCGGGCGTGTCGGTGGGCACGGAGAGGAAATTGCCGCGCTGCCCCCAGGTGATGTTGCGGTGCAGCTGGTTCAGCATCGGGACGTCGGTCTCGAAGTCGAGGGTGAAGGGGGCGTCCGTGTGCATGACCCGCCCGGTGACCGCCTTCGCGGTGGGGGTACCGGGGAACCCGGTCACCTCCACGTACCGGAACCCGTGGGAGGTGAAGCGGGGTTCGTAGGCCTCCTCGCCCCGGCCGTTGAGGGTGTACGTGTCCGTCGCCGCCGCGCTGCGCAGGTTGGCGGTGTAGACGGTGCCGTCAGGGTTGAGCACCTCGGCGTGCCGTAGCCGGACGGTCGTCCCCGCGGTGCCGGAGACCCGCAGCCGAACCGAGCCGACCATGTTCTGCCCGAGGTCGAACACGTAGACGCCGGGCTTGGGCTGGGTCACCGCCTTGGGCGTCAACTCGCGTTCCACCCGCACCGGTCCGTCCACCTGGGCGACGATCAGACCCGGTCCGATGTCGCCCTCGCCGCGGACCGGGAGCCAGCTCCCGTCGTCGAAGCGGGGCGACGTCCAGCCAGGGGTCTCCTTGCGCGCGTCGTACGTCTCGCCGCTGAGCAGGTCGGCGGCGACGATCGGCCCGGCGGCGGCCCGCCAGTCGGTGCCGGAGGTGACGCGCTCACTGGTCCCGTCCGCGTACTCGACCTCCAACTGGGCGAGGAACGCCGGATGCGGGCCGTACTGGCCGGGCCCGAACATGCCCACGTTGCCCGCGTACCAGCCGGGGGCGAGGTAGGCGCCGATGGCGTTGGCGCCCGGTCTCAGCAACTCGGTGACGTCGTACGTCTGGTACTGCACCCGCGTGCGGTAGTCGGTCCAGCCGGGGGCGAGTTGGTCGGTGCCCACCCGGTCGCCGTTGAGGTGGGCCTCGTACAGGCCGAGCGCCGTGGCGTACAGACGTGCGCGGGAGACCTTCTTGCGCGGGAGCCGGAAGCTGTGGCGCAGCTGGGTGACGGCGTACGACACCGGGACGACCCGCCCCCAGGGGCCCGAGCCCCAGGCCGCCGCCACCCTGGCCTGCTGCCAGCCGCCGTCGTCGAAGCCCAACTCCTGCCAGCCGTCGGCCGGTTGCTGATCAGTGGCCTTCCAGGAGGCGTCCGTGAACACCTTCTGCTCACCGGAGGCCGTGCGGACCACGAGGACGGCGAGCAGCCCCGCCGGGCCAACGGTCGCGTTGGTGGCCGAGACGGCGACAACGTTGTCCCCTGTACGCACCTGTTCCAGTACGTCGACGACGGCCGGGCGGCGCCAGTCCTCGTTGTCGGTGTCGAGGTCGGTGTGGGCGACCTCGACACCGTTCACGGAGGCGGCGTAGACGTTGTCCGCGGTGATGGCGAGCGTGGCTGCCGTGATGTCGTCCGGCAGGTCGGCTCTGCCGCGGAACCAGCGGGTGGCGGCCGGAACGCTGCTCGTCGGGTCGCCCTCGGGGAACCAGATCCACGAACCGCCCTCGAAGGACGGCGCGTCGGTGAGGCTCGCCGGGGCGGAGATCCAGTCGGCGGTCCACTGCCCGGTGTCCATGAGCCCGGTCTCCCACCACGAGGGCTCGCTCCAGGAGGAGACCCGGCCGTCGCCGTCCCAGACCCGCACGGACCAGTGGTAGCGGGTGCGGGGCTTGAGGGCCGGCCCCGCGTACGGCACGAGCACGGACTCGGCGGAGCTGACCTTCCCGCTGTCCCAGACGTCCGGGCGGGCCAGCCCCGAGGCGCTGGTGGCGACCCGGACCTGGTAGGCGCTCTGCCGCACACCCGTCCCGTCGGCGGCCAGCGGCCAACTGAGACGGGGGCGCGGGGTGTCGATGCCCAGGGGGTGTCGGACGTACTCGACGCTGGGCCCGGTGATGCGCGGGCCGGCGCCCTTCGCCGGTCCGGACCCCGGCACGGCCACGGCCGGCCCACTGTCGACCGCCGCCGCGACGACCGCTGCGGCGGCGGTCGCGAGAATGTTCCTCCTGCTGATCACCACGACTCCTTACACACAGGCAAAGGAATGAATCGATTCAGAACGGAGAGGTGTGGAAAACCTAGAGCCGGGTGAGGCGAGGGTCAATCGTCGTGAACGGTTTTTCTCACGTGGGTAGTTCGCGACAGCGCTGGGCGTCGGCGGGAGGGGGAGCGGCGGGGCTGCCGATTGAACGGTTTCAATACGACGCCAACAGGGCCCGGAAGCCCGTGACTTTGCCCCCGGGTCCACTCGTTCGAGAGACATGCCGCACATCCGCGGCAGAACTCCCCGGTGTCGGGGCGTTCGAGTCCGAGTAGGAGCCCTCCGGCGTCGGACGTACGCGGGAAGGACCTGGAATGCTCCGGTGGGCGGAGGCCACTCCGTGTGCTGCGAAGTCTGCGGCCGACCGCGTCCTCGATCACCTGGCGCCCTTGCTGGCCATCTCGCCGGCCCGTCGGCCGCGCAAGGACACTGTCTACATCGTCGACGGCACCCTCGTGCCCACCCGCGGCCGCAGCGTGGCCGCCTCCAGCGAGAACTGGACACCCGGCGCGGCGACGTGACGTACGTGGCCGCACCGCTCTTCCACATCGGAGCCCTGGACAGCTTCGTCCTGCGCACGCTCGTCCGCGGCGGCACCGTCGTGGTGCGCCGCTCCTTCGAGCCGCGGACGTGTCTCGACGATCTCGTGACCCATCGGGTCAACTCGATGTTCGGTGTTCCGCAGATGTTCGCGGCACTGGCCCGGGTTCCCGGAGCCTTCGAGCGGGACCTGACCTCGCTGCGGACGGTCGTGATCGCGGGCGCGCCGGTCCCCCCGTCCCTCGTCGAGCTCTACGCCCGCCAGGGACTTCTGCTGCAGCAGGCGTGGGGCCTGGCCGAGACCGCCTCGTTCGCCACGCATCTGCCGGCCGAACACACCCTGGACAAGGTCGGATCAGCCGGCATCCCGATGCCGTACAACAACCCGGCGGCCACTTCCGCGGCCTTCGACGACGGCTGGTTCCACTCGGGGGACGTCGGCCACCTCGACGAGGACGGTTTCCTCTTCATTGTCGACCGCCTCACGGACATGATCATCAGCGGCGGTGAGAACGTCTACCCCGCCGAGGTCGAGCGTGTCCTCGCGGCCATGCCGGGCGTGGTCGACGTCGCGGTCGTCGGTGTGCCCGATGAACAGTGGGGGAGGCGGTGGCCGCCGTGGTCACGGTGGCCGACCACGCGGAGATCACGCTGGATGGCCTGCGCGACTACGCCGCACGCCGGCTGGCCCGGTACAAGCTGCCCCGGCGCCTGAAGGTGGTCCGTGCCGTGCCGCGCAACGCGGCGGGCAAGCTGGACAAAGCGGTAATCCGCCGCCTGGTGGCCGAGGGAGAGCAGACATGATCACGGCGCTCGAGGTCCCGGGATGGGAGGCGGTCCGGGCATCCCACAGCCGTACCGCCGTCGACCTCCGGCTTCGCCGGAACGGGGTGACCGTGGAGGTACGTCTGGAACGCTGCGTCTCGGGACGTCTGCGCGACACCTACCCCGTCGGCGCCCATGACGTGGAGGTGCGGATCGGCGCAGGGTGCCCGGAACCGATGCGTCCCGCCCTGCTGCGGGCCCTGTCGGACGCCGTCCAGGAAGCCGATTCACGCTGTCGGCGCGTCGTCGTCGCCGTCCCCGCGGGCGCGCCGGCCGGTGTCGAGGTCGCCGAGTCAGCAGGGTTTCGGTACGCCGTCGACGTAGACCCCGGGGAGGAGGAACTCAGCCTGCTGGTCACCGAGCCCGACTGGGTCACCAGCGCTGACAACGCCTGACCCGGCGCCGGTTTCGTAGGTCACGTCGGCGATACCGTTTACGGATGCAGATGGAGATCCGGGCCGCCGCGATACGCGGCATCGATCGCCTCGTCGACAACCTCGGCGGGGACGGGGCGGGACTGCTGGCCGAGTTCGGCGTCTCGCCCGATGACCTCGATTCCGATCACGGGCTGTTGCCGACGGTGACCGCCGGACGGATCCTGCGCCGCGCCACGAAGACACTCAACTGTCCGGATCTCGGGCTGCGCCTGGCGGCGTACCAGGACATGTCGATGCTCGGCCCGCTGGCCCTGGCGGTCGGCAACTGCGACACCGTCGGAGAGGGCCTGGACTGCGCGTCACGGTTCCTGTTCGTGCACAACCAGGGCATTCGCCTGTCTCTGGCGGACGATCCCGAGCGCTATGCGGGGGTCGGGGCCGTCGAGTACCGGATGCTGCATCCGGATGTTCCCTACGAGCCGCAGACGATCGACGCGGGGCTCGGCCTGCTGCACCGCAATCTCATCACCATGAGCGGTGGGTACGAGCTGCTCGGCGTCTACCTGCCCCATCCGCCGCTCACCGACGAGTCCGTGTACACCGAGTTCTTCGATGCGCCGGTCCATTTCGACACCGGTCGCGCCCTGCTGCGGGTGCCCACGAAGCTCTTCGCCCAGCCGATGTCGACCCCGGTCAACCCCGAACTGCGGCGCATGGTCGTCGAGTACCTGGAGGCGCACTACACCGATCCCCGCGAGGGCGTCGCGGCCGGCGTGCGGTCGGCGGTCAGCCGCGCCCTGGGCACGGTCCCGGCCCGGATCGACCTGGTCGCGGGGTGGCTTCACCTTCATCCGCGCACATTGCAGCGGCGGCTGGCGCAGGAGGGCACTTCGTTCCAGGCGATCCTCGACGACGTACGCAAGACCGCCGCGCACCGGCTCCTGACCGGAACCGACATGCCGTTGTCGCAGGTGGCGTCGCTGGTGGAGCTGGCCGGACAGGCGGCCCTGACCCGGGCCGCGCGCCGGTGGTTCGGCAAGACGCCGTCGCAGGTCCGTCGTGAGGCCAAGCGCGGTCGTCCGTCACCGGGTGTCGCGCAGGGTTAAATAGTTGTCGTCCAGAGTTAAGCGGAGAGCCTCGGACGCTTCGATACTCAAGTGCCATGACCAGTTCCCCGCTTCCCTCGCTGCCCGCCCATGTCGATGTGCTGATCGTCGGCGCGGGGATCTCCGGCATCGACGCCGCGTACCGGGTGCAGTCGAAGTGCCCCGACCGGTCGTACGCCGTGCTGGAGGCCCGAGCGTCCCTGGGCGGCACGTGGGACCTGTTCCGGTATCCCGGGGTCCGGGCGGACTCCGACATCTACACGCTCAGTTTTCCCTTCCAGCCCTGGACCGGCGAGAACTCGATGGCCGACGGGGACGAGATCCTCGACTATCTGCGGCGCACGGTGGAGGAGTTCGGCATCGACCGCCACATCCACTGTTCCACGAAGATGGTCGCGGCCGACTGGTCGAGTGAGGAAGCCCGTTGGACGGTGACCGTCGAGCGGAGCGACGGCGCCGACGAACCGCAACGGTCCACCATGACCTGCACCTTCCTCTACCTGTGTACCGGCTACTACGACTACGAACGCGGGCACGACCCGCAGTTCCCGGGGACCGAGTCCTTTGACGGCACGGTGGTGCACCCGCAGTTCTGGCCCGAGGGACTCGACTACGCGGGCAAGCGGGTCGTCGTGATCGGCAGCGGCGCGACCGCGATCACCGTGGTCCCCGCGATGGCCCGCGAGGCGGCGAAGGTGACCATGCTGCAGCGCACGCCGACCTGGATCAGCGCACTGCCGCGCAAGGACCGGTTCGCGGCCAGGGTCCGGCGGCGGCTGCCCGCCGGACTCGCGCACCGGGTCGTCAGGGCGCGCAACGCCGCCTACTCCAACGCCTTTTACCACTACTGCCGACGCTTCCCGGACCGCGCGCGGGCGCTGCTGACCAGGGCCGCCGAACGGCGCATCGGCGAAGAGGCGGTGCGCGAGCATTTCACCCCGTCGTACGCGCCGTGGGACCAGAGGGTGTGCATCACGGCCGACGCCGACCTGTTCAAGGCGATCAGGCGCGAGGAGGTGGAGGTGGTCACCGATCACGTCGACCGCTTCGTCGCCGAAGGCGTGCGGCTGCGGTCGGGCCGGGTACTGCCGGCCGACATCGTGGTGACGGCGACCGGGCTGCGCATGCTGGCGTTCGGCCACGTAGCGGTGAGTGTCGACGGCGAGCCGGTCGAGCCTGCACGTCACCTGCTGTGGCGGGGCGCCATGCTCAGCGACGTGCCGAACTTCGCGCTCTGCTTCGGCTACGTCAACCTGTCCTGGACGATGCGGGCGGACCTCACCGCCCGGCTGGTGTGCCGCGTCCTCAACCACATGCGCCGCGCGGACCTCGCTGCCGTCACCCCGCCCGCGGAGTCCGGCGTGCGGGAACAGCCCATGATCGAGCTGGCGTCCGGCTACGTCCAGCGGGGTGTGGAGAGCTTCCCCCGGCAGGGCCATCGCGCGCCGTGGCGGATGCGCCAGACCTATCTCCTGGACACCGCCGACATCGCGCGCGCCAGGCTCCGTCGCGAACTGCGCGGTGTGCCCCACTCGTCGGTGCGGTCGGCCGGCGCCACCGTCCGGACGGGAGGCTGACCATGGCGGATCTGCACGGAGTGTGCGACGAGCGCTTCGCCGAGGTGGCGGCCCGGCTGTCCGAGAACCTCGACACGGGCGACGAACTCGGCGCCTCGATCGCGGTCCTGGTCGACGGCGAGCCGGTGGTCGACCTGTGGGGCGGATGGGCCGACCAGGCCCGTACGGCGCCGTGGCGGCGCGACACGATCACGAACGTCTGGTCGTGCACGAAGACGGTCACGTCCCTGGCGGCGCTGCTGCTGGTGGAGCGGGGGCTGCTCGACGTCGACGCCCCGGTGGCCCGGTACTGGCCGGAGTTCGCCGCACGGGGCAAGGAGGGCGTGCTGGTCCGGCACCTGCTGTCGCACACCTCGGGCGTCTCGGGATGGGACCGGCCGGTGACCGTCGCCGACGTCCTCGACGTGCCGGCGTCGACGGCGCGGCTGGCTGCGCAGGCGCCGTGGTGGCCCCCGGGCATGTCGTCCGGCTACCACCTGCTCAACTACGGGCATCTGGTGGGCGAGTTGGTCCGGCGGATCGACGGGCGCACGCTGGGACGGTTCGTCGCCGAGGAGATCACCGGTCCGCTCGGCGCCGACTTCCACATCGGTCTTCCGGACTCCGAGTTCGCCAGGGTCGCCGATGTCGTACCGCCGCCGTTCCGGTCGAGCGATCTCACCGGCGCCGATCCGAACAGTGTGGCGATCAAAACCTTCACCGGTCCCCTGGGCGGTGCCGACCAGTCGTGGCGCCCGGAGTGGCGTCGCGCGGAGATCGGTGCCGCCAACGGGCATGGAAACGCTCGGTCGTTGGCCCGGATCCACTCCGTCATCGCCTGCGGCGGCACGCTCGACGGCATACAGTTGCTGTCACCGCGGACCATCGACCTGATCTTCAGTGAGCAGACCGACGGGCCGGACCTGGTGCTCGGGGCGCATCTGCGGTTCGGCGTCGGGTTCGGACTGCCGTCCCCTGCCGTGCCGTATCTCCCGTCGGGACGGATCTGCTTCTGGACCGGATGGGGCGGATCGGTGGTCGTGATCGACGCCGAACGCCGGGCGGTGATCTCGTACGTCATGAACAGCATGGGCACCGGGATCCTCGGCAGCTCCCGCACCGCCCAGTACGTCAAGTCCGCTTTCGCGGCCCTGGATTGAGGGTGTTCCGATGAGTTTCGCCAGTCCCCACGCCGACGTGGTGCTGCCCGGATCGGGGCTGCACGCCTTCCTGTTCGCGGGTCTGGGCCCCGCCGACCTGGACCGGTTCGCCCTGGTCTCCGCGGAGTCCGGTGAGGCGCTGACATACGGGCTTCTGCGGGAGGGCGTCGACGGGTTCGCCGCCGAACTGGCGGCGCGTGGCATCGTCCCCGGCGACACGGTGGCTTTGCTGTGTCCGAACGTGCCGGCGTTCGCGGTCGCCTTCCACGGGATCCTGAGGGCAGGCGCCACGGTGACCACGGTCAACGTGCTGTCGACCGCGTCGGAGATCGCCAAACAGCTGACCGCGTCCGGGGCGCGGACGCTCGTGACGGTGACCGACCTGTCCGCGACCGCCGGGAAAGCGGTCGACGCGGCCGGACTCGACGCGGGCGCGGTCCTGCTGCTGGACGTCGAGCGTCCGCCCGCGTCGGTCCCGGCGCCCGCCCTCGACCGTTTCGACCCGGCCGAGCGAGTGGCGGTGCTGCCCTACAGCTCCGGCACCACGGGTGTCCCCAAGGGAGTGATGCTGACCCATCGCAACCTGGTGGCCAACATCGCCCAGCTCACCCCGGTCCTGGACCTGCGGTCCGACGACGTGGTGCTGGCGGTCCTGCCGTTCTTCCACATCTACGGCATGTCGGTACTGCTGAACTCGACCCTGGCCGTACGCGGGCGCGTCGTCACCATGGCCCGGTTCGACCTGGCCGCGTTCCTGGAGGCCGTCCAGCGCCACCGGGTCACCTACCTTTTCATCGCGCCGCCGATCGCGGTGGCCCTGGCCAAGCACCCGCTGGTCGACTCCTACGACCTCACGTCGGTCCGGGCGATCGTCAGCGGCGCGGCCCCGCTGGACGAGGAACTGGGCGCAGCGGTGGCCCATCGGCTGTCGGTGCCGGTCGTCCAGGGGTTCGGCATGACCGAGCTCAGCCCGGTCAGCCACCTCGTGCCGGTGGCCGACGCAGGGGTGGGGATCGCGGGCCGTCGCGCGCCGGTCGCGGCCATCGGCTGGCCGTTGCCCAACACGGTCAACAAGCTCGTCGATCCCGCGACAGGCGCCGAGATCGGCATACCCGACGTGGGGCTGAGCGAGCCCGGGGAACTGTGGGTGCGTGGGCCCAATGTGATGGCGGGCTACCTGGGCAACCCGCAAGCCACCGCCGAGACACTCGACGACGACGGGTTCCTGCACACCGGCGACCTGGCGAGGGTCGACTCCACCGGATGCGTGTACATCGTCGACCGCATCAAGGAGCTGATCAAATACAAGGGCTACCAGGTGGCGCCGGCCGAACTGGAGGCGCTGCTCCTGACCCATCCGGACATCGCCGACGCCGCGGTGATCGGCGTGACCGACGCCGAGGGCGAGGAGATACCGAAGGCCTTCGTCGTGACCGGGGACCCCGCGTTGAGCGCCGAGAGCGTGATGGAGTTCGTCGCCGCGCGGGTCGCGCCGTACAAGAAGGTACGGGCCGTCGAGTTCGTCGCCGCGATCCCCAAGTCGTCGGCGGGCAAGATCCTGCGCAAGGAACTGAGATCAAGCCGTCCGCTGTGACCAGCGGTTCCGTAGACTTCTGCCATGATTATGACGACTGTTATAGCGAGAGAGGTGCACTCCATGGCCGAGCCCGTACTGATGGTGGCGACGATCGTCGCGAAGCCGGGCCAGGAAGAACTGGTCGAGAAGACGTTCAAGGCGGCGATACCGGCGGTGCACGCCGAACCGGGGTGCCTGCTGTACGCGCTGCACCGCAAGGCGGGCACCACCGGCGAGTTCGTGATGATCGAGAAGTGGGCCTCGCAGGAGGCACTGGGCGCGCACATGAAGGGCGCCACGATGCGGGAGATCGGCACCGCCCTGGCGCAGGCACTCGCCGGTCCTCCGGACGCGCTCTTCCTGGAGGCGCTTCCCGTCGGCGCCCCGGACTCCGGCGCCATCTGACCGAACGCGGGCACCGGGCCGACGGGCCTGCCGCTCGACCCGACACCCCCACGCAACCGAGGAGCTTTCCCATGAAGAGCCTGATGTTCGTCGCGCCCGGACAACTGCGCTTCGACGAGGTCGACGCCCCCACCATCGTCGAGGGCACGGACGCGCTGGTGCGCCCGCTCGCGGCGACGACGTGCGACCTCGACCACCATGTCATCGACGACAAGACGCCGTTCTCCGGATTCGGCCCGTTCCCGCTCGGCCACGAGTGCGTGGGAACGGTCGTCGAGGTCGGCCCCGACTGCACGGACGTCGCGGTCGGCGACGTCGTCGGCGTCGCCTGGCACATCGCGTGCGGCACCTGCGCACAGTGCAAGCTCGGACACACCGCCCGCTGTCTCCGCCACGGCGACGCCCAGTACGGCCTTCCGGTGAACGGGGCCTGGGGCGGCTGCTTCGACGAACTCATCCGCGTCCCCTACGCGGACTTCAACCTCGCCAAGCTGCCCGCCGGCGTCGACCCCGTGCACCTGGCGTCGATCGGCGACAACCTCGCCCTCGGCTGGGAGACGGTGATGCCGACCGTCGCCGGGATCACCGCCCCGAAGATCGCCGTCTTCGGCGGCACCGGTTCGATCGGCCTGTACTGCGTCGACGTCGCGGTCCACTGCGCGGGCGCCCGCACGGTCTACTACGACGACGACCCGGTCCGGATGAAGGTCGCCGAACAGCTCGGGGCCGAGGTCCACGACGTCAACGGCAAGCGCGAGAAGGACTTCCACCTCGCCGTGGACGCCGGCTGCAACCCCGCACGCCTGCGCAAGGCGCTGCTGTCGGTCATGCCCGAGGGCCACGTCAACAGCGTCGGCATCTACTTCGACGACGTCCAGCTCCCGCTGCTCGCCCTGTACCAGCGCGGAGTCCAATTCCACAACGGCAAGGGCCACGCGCGGCCGAACATGACACCGACCCTGGAGGCGGTGGCCGCCGGCACGCTCCACCCCGAGCTGATCACCAGCGGCATCCACGACTGGAACGAGATCCCCGACGTGCTGACCTCGGGGCACGCCGGCCACAAGCCGATCTTCGTACTGGAGAAGTGAGGAACCGGGACCATCGGTCCCTCGTGGCGCGGGGCCCGGTCCGACGGGGCCCCGTTCCGCGTCCCCGACTTCCTGTCCCGAGACAGCACCTGGAGCACGTCTTCCGCCATGAACCCGCCTATGAACCCCAGGTCACCGGTGTCGACCGCGCCCGGCCGCTGTTCCCAGGCCTCCCGGGCACGTGACCCCTCACCGCCCCGGCCGGGGCTCTCGTTCTTCCGCTACATCGCCTTCCATGTCCCGTCGATGAGGCGTTGGGCGAGGGCGCGGTGGGCGTTGCCGAAGATCTCGATGTGGCGCTGCACTCCCGCTGTGCCCATCAGCAGGGGGTTGGGCGCCGCCGGGTCCGCCTTGAGGGCGCGGAGGTGGCTGTAAACGGCGCCCTGGTAGGCGTGGGTGTTGATGAAGGCGTCCGCCCCCTCCTGACCGGCGATCCCCTGGACGAAGTCGGCGGAGACCGCGTACTGGGCAGCGGCCTCGATGTTGTCGTTGCCGCTCCACACGACGAGCTTGTGGGTCTTCCCCTGATGCGCCACCGGCACGATCACGCACATCTGCCCGATGGTGTGTCCGGGCGCGAGCACGGCGACGGCCGTGGTCCGCCGCCCGACGCGGATCTGTCTCATACCGACGGTGTGGCCCGGATACGCCTCGACCTCGATGTCGATGTGGCTGGGGATCCTGGCGAGCCGTGCCAGGTACTCCTCCTTGGTGTAGTCGTCCCTGTGCTTCTTGAGGTCGGCGCGCTGCTGGGCGATGACCGCGGCGTCGGGCTGCCCCACGCCGTGCCGCTGGTCACAAGGATCTGCTTCCTCAAGACGAACTCCTCATGCAGGGTGGGGCCGCTGGGTTACCGGACATGCTGTGACGGGACCGGCAGCGGTTGGACCATGGGGAACGCAAAGCGGCTCAGTCGGCACGACGCTGCGCCTCTGCTATCTGTAAAGCTTTAACGAAAGCTTCATCGAAAGAGGCCTGGGCGCAACCGGATCCGTGCCGTCGGCTTGGCGAACGCCTCTGGCCACCCATACCGGGCCGAGAACTCGCCGTGCCGGACGGCTGGCTGCTCGGCCCATCAGGGACTGCGTGTCACTGCGACCCCGCGGCCACCAGCGTCGCGGTGATGGGTTCGAGCGCGGCCACCAGTTCGTCGAGCTCGGCGGGAGAAAGGGCCTCGTAGGGCGGGGCGGCGAGCTCGTCGGTCAGGGCTTCGATGCGTTGCTTGGTCTCCCGGCCGGTGTCCGTGAACCGGCCCTCGCCGTCGACGAGCCCGCGTTCGCGCAAGCCCTCCATGACCGCGGCCAGCCGCTCCTTCGGCAGGTGATGCACACGCCCGAACGACTCCGGGGGGTGGACGCCCTGCTCCAGCGCGGAGAGGATGTGGGCCTCCGTGCCGCCGATGCGCGCGCCGACGAGGGCGGCGATGTGCCCGTCACCACGGTGCTCGCGCAGCATGGTCGCGGAATGCCACAGCCTGGCGACCGGGTCGCTCGGCACGGGCAGGGTGCGCATCCCGGCGTACATGACCCGGCCTTCGGTGGGCGCGTGCGTCGCGGCCTTGGTGGTCAGGTCGGCGGCGCGCACCAGGCCCGGGGAGCCGGCGAGTTCCTCGCCGAGGATGCGCCGTAATGAGGCCGCGCTGCCCCGCTCCCGCGCGGCGACAGAGGCCTCGGGCGGGATCGTCTCCCACGCGCTGGGGATGTGCCGGGCGGCTTCCCCGTCGGCGAAGTTGTAGAAGGCCGCGTGCACGACTGGGGCCGGTACCCGCCCCAGTGGTGCGGCCCGGCTGGCGAAGTAGCCGTCCCAGTAGGTGCGGTGGCCGAGTGCGGCCAATTCCTCGTTGCACTCGTCGGCGAAGTAGGTGACCAGGCAGATCGGCTCCAGGAGCTCGAACATGCGGCGGGCGATGTCGGTCATCGGATGCGAGTGCGCCTTGCGCATCGGGCTCTCCATTCGTTTCGTTGTGCCGGAAAGGACCTTCCGGCACAACGAAACTCATCGGTGTGCGAACCGAGGAACGCCTGGGCCACGGACGCACCCCGTACCGGCCGCTCGGTGGTCGACGGACTGCTCGTCACCGAGGCGGGCCCGCGCGAGGCGACGGGGGACGCGGCAGGCGCCGCCTTCCCTCGAGGGCGATGCTGTGAGGTGTCAGGGGTGGCGGGCGTAGGCGGTGAAGTAGGTGGTCGTTACTCGCCGTCCGGTGCCTTCTCGCTCGCCCTTGAGGAAGGCCTCGTTCCAGCGGGTGATGTCGTCGTGGGTGGCCAGGCCCTCGGAGACCATGGCGTCGCGGGCGGCCCAGGCCGGGCCTCGCATGCCGGAACGAGGCTCGGTGATGTCGGTGTGTCCTTCGAAGGCGAGGACCTCCAGGCCGGCCGCGGTGAGCAGGTCGGCGAGGCGGGTGCCGATGGTGAGGTCGTTGCCGCGGCGCCGGTGCAGTTCGATGTACCGCTCTTTCATCTCCTCGTACGCCGGGTCTTCATGGGAGCGTGCTTCTCACGGAACGCGCGCTCGCCCCAGACGAGGTCCTTGGCCTGCGGGAAGTGCGGGTGCAGCTGCGGCAGCTCCTCGTGGAACTCGTTGTCCGCGGACAGGATCGCGACCAGCGGGGCGGCGGCGGTCTTGGGCTGGTTGCCCTCGAAGACCTTCCGTGCCGGACAGTGATCCGCTTACCGGTTGCAGTGCTGGTGCATAAGTCAGTGACACCCGACGAACTCATGCCCGTCCATAGGTGCAGAAGGTGGCGACGTGGGCACGTAGTGGCGATCGACCATGCCGTCCATCACGCGACCGGCACGCGCCACTGCCGATGCGCCCGGTTGAAGCCGCCGTGGGGCTCAGTCGTAACGGCGAACGGGGACGGTGCGACCGTCGCGGGGTGGGGCCGGCCGCCATATCGGGCCCCGCAGTCGGGGCACGTTCCGGTGTGCGTCGGTCCGCGAATCGTGTTCCGCCCAGCCGAACCTGCTGCCGCATGAAGTGGGTCGGCGCGTCCGGAATTGAACCAACAAGTTCATGAACAGCCGGTAGCAGTACCTCAGGCGGGGCATCGGTTCAGGCCTTGTCCATGGCGAAACGCATGCCCGGGGGGTAGTTGCGGTCCCGATTCTGCGTAGAGTTCACGAAACGTTGTGGAAGGTTGTGTTCACTGCGCCCGGCGAGAGGACGCGCCGGGCAGTTGTCGAGCAGGCTCAACACCTGGTCGCCATCGGCTTCGGAATGCACGATGGCCGCTGCGCCGAGGGGAACGTTCGGGCGGTTCCCTTCGGAGGGATCCCTCATCGCGTAGGACCGACACGAACGTGGCGATGCCCCGGTCCATGGCCTCGCGCGCCAGTTCCGGGCAGGATCCGCGGGACAGCGGCGTGCCGGTCTCGGCGGGCAGCCGGCAGGCCGGCGCCTTGACCTCGGCAACCTGGAGAGCGGTGAGCGCGGGCGGCCGCCCCGACCGCTCGCGGCCACTCGGAGCGCCGAGCCCGTGCGCGGCGAACCGGCCGGGCCGGCAGCGGACCGTGTCCAGGTGCAGGCCGGTCTCGCGGGTGATGCGCGCGTTGGAGCGCCCGCGTGCGGCGGGCGGCACCACCTTCGCGCGCATCCGCGGCCGATGCTCGGTCTTGTGGCCGTAGGCCATCCTCTTCAGCCGCTCACGCTCGGCGGCGCGCAGGACTATCGGGCGGGCAGCGGCAACGGGCAAGGCAGGCAGGCCGATCCGGAGAAGCGGATCACGATGGACCGCTGCCTGCCCGCACCCGATCTCCGGCGCGTCGGTCGGGATGACTTGGCGGCACGCAGTCGCGGTTAGACACCGAGACCGCCCGCGACGTGCGTCTCCTGGCGAGTGAACTCACCTGTCAGTAGCGGCATGACCTTGGTGATGGAAGCCTTCGCCTCGGGCAACTGCAACGACGCGTCGTGATGCCCTTTGCTCTCCCACACCTCGCTCACCCACACGGTGTCTTCGTCGGTGGCTGATTCGGTCACGACGTAGAGATGGCATCCCGCTTTGCGCAGACCGTCAGTGCCGGCGAGCAGTACGGCGACCACCTCCGCGCGGTGACCGGGTTTGACCTTCATCGAACCGATGTAGCCGTAGCGCATGTCACTCCTCGTAAGTCATGAACGAGACGCGCCCAGGAGGATACCGGACACACGTAAAAACTTTCCTTTTCGGCAATCTTGCCTTCTGGGCAAGATTTTCCCTACCCTGCTCGCATGGCACCTGCAGACGAGGCCCGCACGACCGGGCAGCTTGGACTCCGCGAGCGCAAGAAGCGGCAGACCAGGGTCGCGCTGAGTCAGGCGGCGATCCGGCTCTGCGTCCTGAACGGCTGGGCCGATGTGACCATCGAGCAGATCGCCGCCGAGGCCAACGTCTCCGTCCGCACCTTCCGCAACTACTTCGTCGGCAAGGCCGAGGCGATCGCCGCCAGCCACCTGGAGCGGATGCTCCGCATCGCTGACGACCTGCTCGCCCGTCCAGTCGGCGAGCCGCTCTGGGACTCGTTGCTCCAGGCCGTCCTGGGCCAGTTCGTTCCGCGGGACAACTCCGCGCCGCAGAACGAGCGTTGGCGTGAGGGGGTGCGGCTGATGCTGGCCGAACCCGCGCTGGCCGGTGAGATTGTCAAGGCCAACGCCGCCGCCCAGCAGGAGTTGGCCAAGGCCGTCGCACAGTGCACCGGCACCGACGCCGAACGCGACGTCTACCCGAAGCTGGTCGCGGCCGTGGTCGCTGCAGGCAGCGCGGTGGCCGTCGAGCACAGCCTGCGGGCAGACGAAACCGCGCCGCTCGGCGCGGTCCTGTCCCAGGTCTTCGAGCAGCTCGCCGCCGGCCTGCCCGTCCCGTAGCGAATGGCCGCGACCAACTCGCTTCCGGCGCCCCCTCACCCGTTCCCACCAAGGAGACCCGACCGTGACAGCCGACGTGATCATCGTGGGAGGCGGCCCGAACGGGCTGATGCTGGCCTGCGAACTGAGTCTGGCCGGTATCCGCCCGATCGTGCTGGAGCAACTCCTCCACCCCAGCACCGAACCCAAGGCCAACGGCCTGCTCGGCCAAGTAGTGCGCCTGGCCGACCACCGCGGTCTGTACGAGCCGCTCAGCGGCAGTCCGGAGCCCCCGCAGCCGAACTCCGCCTACTTCATGTTCGCCGCCATGGGCCTCGACCTCGGCCTGCTGGACGCCAGCCCGGTCTTCGGCCTGGCCGCTCCACAGCACCGCATCGTCCAAGTCCTGGAGGAGCGCGCCCATACCCTCGGCGTCGATTTACGGCGCGGACACCGGGTCAGCGCCGCCGCCCAGGACAAGGACGCCGTCACCCTCGACGTCACCGGCCCCGACGGCGACCAGCAGCTCCGCGCCCGCTACGTGATCGGCGCAGACGGCGCACACAGCGTGATCCGCAAGCTCTCCGGGATCGCTTTCCCCGGCGTCAGCTACGACCGCCGCACCAACCGCACCGCCCACGCCACCGTCCCGGCCGACTGGGTGGACCCGGTCAACGGCGCCCTCACCGTTCCCGGCCATGGGCCGGTCCTGCCCTTCCTGCCCCACCGCACCGACCAGGGCGGCTTCTCCTACGCGCCGTTCCCCGGCCAGCCGCCGCTCATCAGCACCACCGAGTGGGACCAGCCCACCACGGACGAGCCGATGACCCTGGCCGAAATGCAGTCAAGTATTCAGCGAGTCCTCGGCGTCGACCTGCCGCTCAACCCGCCGGACGGAGCGGGCCCGCATGTGCTGCGACGGCTGACCGGCGGCAACACCCGGGTCGCCGACCGGTTCCGCGACCGCCGGGTCTTTCTGGTCGGAGACGCCGCCCACGTCTACACCTCCGGCGGCGGCCCCGGGCTGAACCTCGGCATGCAGGACGCCGTCAACCTCGGCTGGAAGCTCGCCGCGACGCTGCGCGACACCGCCCCGCCGGGCCTGCTCGACACCTACGACACCGAGCGCCGTCAGGCCGCCCGCCGCATGGTCCTCAACGCCGAGGCGCAGTCCGCGCTCACCGCGCCGGGGAGCGACACCACCGCCCTACGCGAACTCTTCACCGAGCTGCTCACCCAAAAGCACGTCGTCCAGCACCTCGCCGACCTCACTGCAGGCACCGACGTGCGCTACGACATGAGCATCGCCAACCCCCACCCCGCAGTCGGCTACTTCGCACCGGAGCTGGAGCTGATCACCGGGACGGAGAAGGTTCGGCTCGCCGAACTCGCCCGGACAGCCCGGCCGTTGCTTCTCGACCTGACCGAGGATCAGTCACTGGCGACAGCACTGACGGAGGGGCAGGACGCCGTCGACCTCGTCATCGCGCGGGGCGGCCCGGCCGGCCTCACCGGCCTGCTGATCCGCCCTGACGGCTACGTGGCCTGGGCCTGCGGTTCACCCCGCCCCGATCCGGCTGAGCCGGCCGACCTGCGGGCGGCCATCCAGCGCTGGTTCATCAGGTCATGAAGCAGGAAGCTTCCCGGCGCGAGCCGAGAAACCCCCGCCTTTAGGTGGGGGAGTGGCACGCCCACATGCAGCATCCAGGCCAGGCCCGGCCCCGGTCGAAGCTCGCCTGGGGAAAGGGCAGCGCGGTCACGTCCCCTTGCTGGAAGAGCGGGCCCGGTCGGCGAGGCCCTCACGATCGGTGAGCCGGTGCGCGACGTCTACATACTCCTCGGTCAGGTCCACGCCGGTGACATCGGCGCGTGCGCGCCGGGCCAGATGGCGGGCCGGGCCGCCATCTGGCCGCTTCCCACGTCAAGGACACGCAGGCCCGCACTCAGCTCCAGGTGCTCGGTCAGTTCTCGCGTCGCGGCATGGCCGCCGGTGTGGAACTCGCCCACGCCATGGAGGTCGTCGGTGGTGAGTTCGGTATGCCCCGGGTAGAGGCGGTCGAGCGCCTCGTCGATCTTCTGGAGCAGGTCGCCCTGCCGCCAAGGGCCTGGCCACACGCGAACGCATCGTCCGGGCGGCCGCCGAGCTGATCTACGAGCACGGCGCGCAGAACACCAACAACGAGCAGATCCGCGAGGCGGCCGGGGTCAGCGGCTCACAGCTGACACGCCACTTCCCCACCAAGGAGTCCCTGGTGCGCGCGGTGTTGGCCTGGCAGGCCGACAGCATCGTCGCCCGCCAGCAGGTGCCCGAGCTGGGCGGGCTGGACAGTTTCGCCGCCCTGCGCCGGTGGGCCGACTCCTACATCGCCTCGCAGGACATGGTGCGCGGCGGGTGCACGTTCGGCTCTCTGGCCGCCGAGGTCGTCAAGGCCGAGCCCGCCCACCGGGACGCGGTGGCCGACGGCTTCGAGCGGTGGCAGGAACTGTTCAGGCGTGGGCTGAGCAAGATGCGCGAGCGCGGCGAGTTGCGGCCGGAGGCCGACCCGGCCGCACTCGCCCACTTGCTCACCGCCGCGTTCCAGGGCGGAGCACTGCTGGACCAGGCGGCCGGTGACTCCACGCCGCTGCGTGACGCGCTGTACGGGGCCCTGGCGTACGTCGAGTCGTTCGCCGCAGAACGCTGAGCGGACTGCGGACCTCCGGGCGGGGAGCGCTCAGGAGGCTTGGGAGACGGCCGGGCGGGGCGCCTGCTGGGACCGGGACCGCGCCTGTGCCGTCAGCGGGAGTCCTTCGAATGCCTGATCAGCGACGCGCTCCAGCGCGACCGCGTCGAATCCGGCCCTGGCCAGCACTTCCATGCCCCGGTTGAGCGCCATCAGCAGGTGGCTGATCTCCCGGGGGTCCGCCTCGGGATCGAGGTCGCCATGGCGCTGCGCGGCCTGCACGCAGCCGGTCAGCGAACCCTCGATCCTCCCGAGGGCCTGCCTGACGCGAGCACCGGCCTGCGGGTCATGGTCGACGCCCTCGACGACGAAGCCGGTCACCATGCAACCGAGCCCGTCGGGGTCGTCGTACACAATGCGTGCCGACGTCACAAGGTAGGCGTGCAGCCGTTCCAGCGCAGTGCCGTCGGGGCCTTCGAGCACCGCAGCCCAGGCTGCCTCGGTCCGGTCGCAGTACGCCTCCAGCGTCCGCAGGTACAGCTTGCTCTTGTCGCCGAAGGCGGCGTAGAGACTGCCGCGGCCCAGCCCGCCGACCTTTGCGATGTCGTCGACGCTGGTACCGGCGTATCCGGTACGGCGGAACTGTCGCTCGACGGCCTGTACGACCTTGTCCTTGTCGAATCCTGGTGGGCGTCCCATGGCGGCCAGCTTACAGGTCGCATGGCCATTCTTGACATTCCGTTCCACAAGTTCCTACGGTTCCTGACAGGGCGGTCCAGAATCCTGGCGGCCGTTGCTCACGGCATCCCGAGAGTCCCGCAGAACGGATGAGACACATGTCCTCGCACGGCGGAATCAACTACCTCGCTACCGGTGACGACAACCCCGTTGTCGCACAAAGCGGCCGGACGGCGACCGACGTGGTCACCGCTGACCTGGTGTTCCGACTCACGCGAGGGGTGGAGGGCAGCGGCCGTACCGTGAGTTGCACCCCCATGACGGGCGAGATCATCGCGGAGCTGCCCGAGGCGACGCCCCACGATGTGGAGGTGGCGTTCCGCAGGGCCCGGGAGGCCCAGCGCGCATGGGCCTCGCTCTCGGTGCGCAGACGTGCGGCGGTGCTGCTCAATTTTCACGACATCCTCCTGGACAAGCAGGCCGAGGCGATGGACCTGATCCAGGTGGAGACAGGAAAGGCTCGCCTGCACGCACATGAGGAGGTGCAGGGAGTCGCCGTGGTGGCCCGGCACTACGGGCGCAAGGCTCCCGCGTACCTCCGGCCGCGGCGACACCTCGGCGCGTTTCCGGTGCTCACGAAAGTCACCGAGCGGCACCACCCGCGAGGCGTGGTCGGGCAGATCGTCCCCTGGAACTACCCCCTTGAACTCTCCCTGGCGGACGCGCTGCCCGCTCTCGTCGCAGGCAACGCCGTGGTGACGAAACCGGACACACAGAGCGCCCTGACGCCGTTGTGGGCGCGCAGGCAGCTCATCCAGGCCGGGCTGCCGGCCGACGTCTGGCAGATCGTCATCGGCGACGGCCGGGTCGTCGGGCCCGCCGTCGTGGACCGGGCCGACTACGTCGCGTTCACCGGCTCTGTCCGCACCGGCCGCGAAGTCGCGGCCCGCGCGGCGGCCCGTCTGGTCGGCGCCTCACTCGAACTGGGCGGCAAGAACGCCCTGCTCGTGCTGGCCGACGCGGACCTCGACAAGGCGGCCGAGGGCGCGGTGCGCACGAGTTTCTCCTCGGCCGGCCAGTTGTGTCTGTCGACCGAGCGGATCTTCGTCCACTCGTCGGTCGCGCCCGCGTTCCTGGAGCGATTCGTCCAACGTACAAAAGCGCTCACCCTCGGCACATCGCTGAACTACGGGGTCGGCATGGGTTCGCTGGCGGGCCGGCGCCAGCTGGAGACGGTGTCCCGGCATGTCGACCAGGCCGTCGCCGAGGGGGCCACCGTCCTCACCGGCGGCAAGCAGCGTCCTGACATCGGCCCCTTCTTCTACGAGCCCACCGTCCTGGACGGCGTGGAGCCCCCGATGGCCGTCCATGCTGAGGAGACGTTCGGACCGGTCGTGTCGGTGTACCGTTTCACCGACGAGGACGAGGTGATCGAGCGGGTGAACTCCACGCCGTACGGCCTCAATTCCAGTGTGTGGACGAAGGACACACGGCGCGGCGAACGCATCGCGACCCGCCTGCAGACCGGCACCGTGAACATCAACGAGGGCTACACATCGGCTCATGGCAGCGTCCGGTCCCCGATGGGCGGCATGAAGGACTCCGGACTCGGCCGCCGACACGGCCTCGAAGGCATCCTCGGCTACACAGAGCCGCAGACCGTCGCCACGCAGCGGATCCTTCCGCTGGCTCCGTCGATGGGCATGGACGATCAGCAGTACGCGGCTTTCATCGGCCTGAGCCTGCGGGTCATGAAGGCGCTGAGGTTCCGCTGATGGCCGCACCGAGCCGCGCGGAGCCGCTCGCCCGCCGCCATCGGCACGCCTGGCTGCTCGCCACCCTCACCGAACTGATCGGCGACTGCGCACGAGCCGCGGGTGAGGTGTACCGGCCGGTCGCCGAGGCCCCGCCGAAACGGCCCGACGTTGCTGTGAACGTCGGGCCGCTTCGGCCTCTGCCGGTCCGCCGGTACCCGGGTGGAGGCGGCACGTGCTCGGGACTCCGCACGATGCGCCTCGACCGAGAAGGAAGCGGTCCCGGCGCAGACGGACGTTGGCGCCGACTTCCTCGCCGACCTGGTGGACTCCCCGGCACAGGCCGTCAGACGGGCCCAGGAGCTGGCAAACACTGGTGAGTTCACCGTGGAGCAGATCCTTGATGAGGCAGCCGATTCGGCCGTTCAGCAGAGCGGCGGCGAGATCGGCGCTCTCGATCTCGAACCGGAGCAGGCCCGGTGCGTCCGGCCCGGTGCCCAGGTCGTGCAGCACGTTGGCGGCGAAGCTCGCCTCGACCAGCGGTCTGAAGGAAGAGCGAGTACGCCGTCGTGCAGCCTCTCCGAGAGGGCAGGGGGAGTGTTGGTCATGATGTGACGCTACGAAAGCGGATGTCGCGCGAGAAGTGGCACTGATGCCAACCATCGCTACTGTCGTGCCACTATGACGAACAGACACCATGTCGCCGTGCTCTTACTGCCCGGTGTGCTTGCGCTCGAATTCGGCGCCGCGACGCAGATCTTTTCGACGGACCCGCACTACGAGCTGACCGTGTGCGCCGAGGACGGGCCCGGAACCGTGCCCGTGTCCGGCTTCGCGATCACCGTCGCGGCCGGCCTCGAAGCACTGGAGGACGCCGACACCGTGATCGTCCCGGGCTACGACGACATCGACATGCCCCATCCGCCGGAGCTCCTGGCCACACTGCGGGCGGCTCACGCCCGGGGCGCCCGGCTCGTCTCCATCTGTACCGGAGTCTTCGCCCTCGCCGCGGCCGGACTGCTCGACGGGCGCCCCGCCACCACGCACTGGCGGCACGCCGAGCAACTGCGCCGGCGTTACCCGCGCGTCGACGTCCTGCCGAACCAGCTCTACATCGACGACGGCGACATCCTCACGTCCGCCGGCGTGACGGCGGGGATCGATCTGTGCCTGCATCTGATCCGCACCGACCTGGGCGCGGCGGCGGCGAACACCCGCGCGCGGGACCTCGTCGCGCCACCACGGCGACGGGGAGGCCAGGCCCAGTTCATCGAACAGTTCCGCCCCGAAGCCGGCGGGGACGAACTCGCCCCGCTGAGGGAGTGGATGCTCGACAACCTCGCGGACCCCCTGACTGTCGACGGCCTCGCGGAGCGCGCCCACATGTCCCGGCGGACCTTGATCCGCCGCTTCCGCGAGGAGACCGGCACCACGCCGATGGCCTGGCTGACCGACGCACGTATCGACCGGGCGCGGGAGTTGCTGGAGGCGAGCGCCGTGCCCTTCGAGCAGGTCGGCCGTCTTTCCGGCTTCGGTGCTCCGGCGTCTCTGCGGGCCGCCTTCCACCGGCATCTCGGAACGTCTCCCCAGGAGTACCGGGCGGTGTTCCGTCACAAGGCGGAGGTGACGCACCCCTGACAGCACGCCCGGTGTGCGGTACGTCCAAGCATTCTTGACATGTCGTTCCAGAACTCCGTAGGGTTTTTGACAAGGCAGTACAGAACCATGCCGCCAGCCACTCTCGGCACCCCTCAAAGCCCACGGAACGGACAAGACGCATGTCTTCGCAAGATCAGATGGCCCCTCCACTGGCACAGAGGGGAGGTGAAGGCTCCGCGAACACCCGTCCGGCTCTCATCCTCGCTGTGCTGGCCATGGCGAGTTTCCTCGGCCAGCTCGACGTATGGATCACCAACGTCGGCCTGCCGAACATCGGACAGGGCGTCGGCTCGACCTCTTTGTCGGACCTGAGCTGGGTACTCAACGGCTACGCGATCGTCTTCGCCGCCCTTCTCGTCCCTGCCGGCCGGCTCGCCGACCGCTTCGGACGCAAGAACGGCTTCCTTCTCGGCATGGCCGTCTTCGTCGCGGCGAGCCTCGGCGCGGCACTGTCCGGCGACGTATGGGTGCTGGTCGTCTTCCGTGCCCTCCAGGCGGTGGGCGCCGCCCTGTTGACCCCCGCCAGCCTCGGCCTGGTCCTGACCAGCGCCCCCGCCGACAAGGTGGAGCGGTACGTCAAGATCTGGTTCACCGCGGGCTCGCTGTCCGGGGTATGCGGACCGATCTTCGGCGGGCTGCTGGTCCAGGCATCCTGGCGGTGGCTGTTCCTGGTGAACATTCCGTTCGGACTGCTCGCCATCGCGCTGGCCGCCCGGCTCATCACCAACGCCCGGCATGAACAGGACGCCCGCATCCCCGACCTGCTCGGCGGCGTCCTGCTGATCGTCGTGGTCGGCGCCCTCGCTCTCGGCGTGGTGAAGGCGCCCGACTGGGGCTGGTCGGACACCCTGGTCGTCACGTCCCTGGCCGTGGCAGTGGTCGGGTTGGCGGCGTTCCTGTTCCGCTCGTCACGGCACCGGGTGCCCGTGGTCGACCTTTCGCTCTTCCGTGACCGGATCTTCGCCTCGGCGAACCTGGCCGGCATGCTGCAAGTGGCTTCGTTCGGCAGCCTCCTGCTGTCGTCGATCCTCTGGATGCAGAACCACTGGCACTACTCCGCCATCAAGACCGGATGCGCCAGCCTTCCCGGCCCGATCGGCTTCGCGGTGGCCGCCACCATCAGTGAGACCCTCCAGCGCCGGTTCCGGATCCCGGCCGGTGTCGTCGCGGCGGTCGGCAGCGCGATCGCCTCCGTCGGCATCCTGCTCTTCGTCTTCCTGCTGCACGACGATCCGAACTACCTTTCCGGAGCCCTCCCGTGCTGGCTGCTCTTCGGGTTCGGCGCCGGCCTGGCGCTCCCGACCGTCGTCTCGTCCGCGACGGTCGGACTGCGCCCCGAGGAGGCCGCCACCGGCAGCGCCATCGTGACCATGTCGACGCAGATCGGCTCGGTCGTCGGCATCAGCATCCTGGTCGCCATGCTCGGCACCGCCTCCGGTGGCGCCTCCCTGGACACGTACCGGCATGCATGGCTGGTCGCGATGGCCCTCATGGCCGTCGCAGGCGTGGTGTCACTGGGCGTGTCTCAGAAGCGGGCGGTGGCGGTCCGATGACGGCGTCCGTTCCCGCTCGGACCGCCTGCGCCGCGGGCCCCGGCAGCGGGCGGTCCCGCTGGCTTGGCCTCCTGGTGGTCTGCCTCGGCGTCATGATGGCCTTCGTCGACGTCACCTCCACCATCTCGGCCCTGGGCGACATACAGACCGACCTGCACGTCACCGCGAGCACCCTGGTATGGATCACCAGCGCGTACAGCCTCGCTGTCGTGAGTTTCGTGATGTCCGCAGGTACCTTCGGCGACCTCGTGGGGCGACGGCGAGTGTTCAGCCTGGGTGCGGTCGTCTTCCTGGCCGGCAGCGTGCTCGCCGTCTTCGCCGACAGCGCCGGCATGCTCATCGCTGCACAGGCGATCGCGGGTCTCGGCGGGGCGGCCGTACTGCCGACAAGCCTGGCGATCGTCAGCGCCACGTTCACCGACCCGCACGAGCGCACCGCCGCGATCGGCATCTGGGCCGCGTGCTCCGGAGTCGGCCTCGCCGTCGGCCCGATCCTCGCCGGAGCCCTGCTCGAACATTTCTCCTGGCACTCCGTCTACATCGCCAACATCGTCATCGCCGGCGCGGCCCTGCTCCTGGCCCCGGTCTTCGTGGCCGAGTCCAGGCACCCCACGCGCAAACTCGATCTCGCGGGCCTGGTTTTGGGCACAGTGATGACGGCCTCGGCCACCTACGCGATCATCCAGGGTGGCTCCACGGGATACACCGAGGCACCGATCATCACCATGTACGTGGTCTTCGCCCTGTCCCTGTTCCTGTTCGTACGCGTGGAACTCCGCAACCCCGACCCCATGTTGGACCTGAGGCTCTTCCGGAGCGCCTCCTTCTCGGCTGTGATGGGCGTGGCCGCTGTCAGCGTCTTCGGACTGGTCGGTGTCGCCCTGCTCAGCGTGCTCTACATGGAACGCGTGGGACAGACCAGCCCTCTCGACGTCGGGGTGCGCCTGCTGCCGCTGTTCGGAACGTTCCTCCTGGTCACCGTGGTGGCCGCCCGGGTGCTGGTACGCCGGGTCGGCCTGACCTCTTTGATCACCGCGGGTTTGGTCCTGATCGGCGCCGGGTCCCTCGCACTGCGCGCGACCGACGCCTCGGGAGGCTATGGGGCGATGTGGCCGGGAATGCTCATCGCGGGCGTCGGCGCGGGCCTGCTGACGGCACCTTCGACGGCTGCCGCGGTCAACAGTGTCCCGCCACAGCAGGAGGGCATGGCGGCGGCAGCGGTCAACATGGCTCGCCAGCTGGGCACGGTGCTCGGCCCCAGCGTGCTCGGAACGATCGTCACCAGCCGCTTCCCCCGTAACCTGCACGACCGTCTCGTCGAGGCGAACATCCCCTCGCCGCAGGCGGACAAGATCGTGGAGGGTGTGTCACACGGGGGTGTCGGAGCGGACCTCCCCGCTTCCCTCGCCCGCGTGGTGGGAACGGCGGCGCCCAGGGCGTTCACCGACGCCGTGCACCTGGGAAACCTCATCGGCGGAGTCGTACTGATCGCCGTGGCCGTGCCCGCGGCCCTGTTCGTCCGCCAGAAGGTTCACAGTCCCCGGACCTCCGGACGATGTCGTGATCAGCTGTCGGCCCGGTCCAAGCCAGACTGAAACCGCGCGCTTGGCGCCCCGCGTCAGCGTGCCCGCGAAGGCGTGAAAGAGAGACATCAGCATGGCCAAATTCCTGCTCAGTGTCCACGTGTTGGGGGCGATCCTGCTCATCGGACCGGTCACCATCGCGGCGAGCTTGTTCCCGCGTTTCGCGCGCCAGGCACTGGCCGACGGACCCCAGCAGCAGTCGGCCAACGGTGCGGTACGGCTCCTGCACCGGATCTGCCGGGTCTACGCCGTGGCCGGCATCTCCGTCCCGGCCTTCGGCGTCGGCACCGCCCAGGTGATGGGCGTGATGGGCAACGCCTGGCTCATCGCTTCCATGGCTCTGACAGCGGTGGCTGCCGTCCTGCTGGGCATCGCGGTGCTCGGCACCCAGGACAACGTGATCACCCAGCTCGACAGGCCCGACCCGACGCCGACCGCCACGGAGTCGCTGATCGCCCAGCTGCCCCGCCTGTCGATGATCACCGGCCTGTTCGCCCTCGCCTGGCTGATCGTGGTGGTCCTGATGATCGTCCGCCCCGGCTCGACGACAGGCGCATAACGCTCAGCTCCCGCAGCGAACTCCGCGCTCTGCCGGTGCTGTTGGCGTGGCCGTGCTGTGCAACGGCGTGAGGTGCGCCCAGGGCAAACGGAACTGATCCCAGAGGGGCTTCCACATGGGAGAGCCCCCGACATCGGACAATGGACAGGAGCAAACCCAGTCCATGACCTCGTTTCTCATCACGGCGGCGACTGGCGCGCGTCCCTACATCTTCGGCCTTTGAAAGATCCAGCGGGGCCCTTGCGCGCAATCACGAGATCCGGTCGGAGCGAGGATGCATCCTGAACCGCCAGATCACACCCGCGAACTGTGCCGGCGCAACCGCTTCGGGTACGGGCCGTACCTGCCGATGGGCAGGTACGGCCCGATGAACTCCCACCATCGTCCGTCAGTTGCATGCGCGTCATGCAGGACGATCTACCGGCCCAGGCCCTGCCATGAGGGCGCTTCCCGCAGATTGACTGTGACTCGATGCGCGCCTTAGCCGGCCCGTCGGCCGAGACTGGACAGGCCCCATAGCTCGGCGATCAGGCCGTGCTGAACTCGGAAGATCTCCATCATGGTGGGTGCAGGCTCCGCGCCAGTCGGCACGGAGTTCGAAAGCCCGTGCATCACGGAGCGGACGGCGACCCGGTCGTGGTCCACGAGCATGTCCTCGATGGAGACATGTATGTCGGGATGGGCTGCGAACATCTTGGACCAGGCATCGGCGACGGCCTCGACACCGGCCGTTCTCAGTGGGTGGCTCACGAAGTCCGGTGCGAGGATCGTCTCCAGCGCAGCCAGGTTCCGGCCATTGAAGGCCTCGTACATGCGCAGGCCGACAGCCCTTGCTTCGTGCACTTCGTCTGTCATCGACCCGCTTCCAACTCGAAGTCGAACCAGATCCGATGCGTTCCATCAGCGTCGACGGCCATTCCTCCAGCACCGGAGATCCCGGCCAGCTCTCCCGTACCGCTCGCCGGCACGATGGTGAAGAACTCCGCTGTGCGATCGCTGCCGGACGTCGTCGCCGAGTGCACGAAGTTGAAGGCGCCGGCCCGTCCGCACAGCGAGCCTTCGAACGACTCCATGGCCACATAGGTGCCCACGCCGGTCGCCTGGTCGAACGCCGCGGTAAACAGGGTCGCCGAGCGACCGGCAACCTCGCCCTCGAAGTGTTTCTCCATCGTTGCGACGCCGACTGGAAGCCCAGTGGACACAGCCGGGTCCGGTTTCAGCTCAGTCGGGACGAACGCTTTGACAGTGAACGTTCCTGTAGCTCTCATGGAACGACCGTATCGGTGGGGTCTGACACCGCTCTCCCTCTGGGCGGCCGAAGCTGAAGCGACTGACCCGCAGCGCGGACGGCTGGGTCGGGATCTGCCGACTCATCTCCGCCGCCCACCGAGACTCGCAAGGTGATCACGACTCGACACGCGCCCCAGCTCTCCCGCTGAAGAGGAAGCGGCCATGGGCCTGGCGGCCGAGGGTGACTTCGTTGATGGCCTCGACCAAGCCGCCGCCGGCCTGGGCAATCTGGTCGAGGGCACCCTCCAGGGCTGCGTGGGCCTGGTCCGTGTGGACGCGCCGCTCCTTGACGGTGCGGTGGTCGATTCCCGGCCGACCGCACTCGGGGTGGTAGCCGATGCACCAACAGCCTCCGCAGATGCCGTTGTTGCGCTCGTCGAGTTCGGCGAACGCCTCCCAGGTCGAGGCGTTCAGCTGGCGGACGGTGTAACCCACGGTCAAGGCCCCGTTCAGTCAGTGCCCGGCTGCCACTGCCCCGAGGAGGCGGGCGAGCTCGGCCGGCTTGGTGAACATCGGCCAGTGGCCGGAGTCGATGTCGACGAACTCGACCTGCTTGGCCCTGGTGAGCTCCGGCGCCTCGCCGGCAGCGATCCATTCGCGGGCCTGCTCCGGGGTGAACTCCGGGCAGACCACCACGACCGGAACCTCATAGCGGCGCTCGTCCGACAGCCGGACCACGCCCCTGGCCACCTGCTCGGGGACGGGGATGGCATCGGCTTCGAAGCGCTGCCGCAGTTCCTCGTCGAGGTCGGCGCTGTCCGCACCCTCGAACGGGCCCCAGCCGGGGAAGGGCATGACGCCGTCGCGCATCTCGAAGAAGTCGGCGTACGGCTGGCCGTCCTCGTTGGGGAAGCCGCCGATCAGCGCCAGCTTGGCCACCCGCTCCGGGCGCGCGTCAGCGGCCAGCCAGGCGAGGGTGCAGGCGGCCGAGTGCGCCACGAGCAGGGGCTTTTCCACCGTTGCATCGACGGCGGCGAGGACCGTCGCCAGCTGCTCGTCGAGCGTGGCGGACGAGCGTCCGTCGCCCTGGCCCGGAAGGGTCACCGGCCGCGGGCGATGCCCGAGCGTCTCAAGGGTCGGTGTCACCGCGTCCCATGCGGTGCCGTCCAGCCACAGACCACCGATGAGCAGGATTTCCATAGTGAGATCAACTTTCCGTCGAGGTTGGAGCAGAGACAGCGGCCGAAAGCGTCGAGTGGACGCGGCCTGCCCGACCGGGCTTTGCATGCTAGGAGGGGTTCAGGACGATCCGCTTCCTGATTGTCAGGAAGCCGCCTACGCTGTCCGAGGTGGAGACCGGAACGAGCCCCACCGCCCGCGCGCTGCGCACCCTTGAGATCCTGCGGACCCGCCCCGGCACGACGGCCGAGCAGCTCGCGGAGCGGCTCGGGGTGACCGATCGCGCCGCACGTCGCTACGTCGCGATCCTCCGGGAGGCTGGTATCCCCGTGGATTCCGTGCGCGGCCCGCACGGCGGCTACCAGTTGCGGCGCGGGACCAAGCTGCCGCCGGTGAGCTTCACCCAGAGCGAAGCGCTCAGCCTGGTCATGGCGGTGCTCGACGGCAGGCCCGCCGCCAGCGACCCCGGGGACCTCGTCGGCTCCGCCCTCGGCAAGGTCATCCACGCGCTGCCCGAGGGGATCGGGCGTCAGGCGGCCGCGCTGCGCGAGCATGCCGCTGCCGCGCCCGATCCGCGTGCGGCCTACGCCGATCCCGCCGTCACGAGCGCCCTGGTGGACGCGATCGCGTCCAGGCGGCGTGTGGTGATCACCTACCGGAGCGAGGCCGGCAACCAGTGGCAGGCGGAGGTGGACCCGTGGGCGGTCGTCGTACGCCGGGCGCGCTGGTACCTGCTCTGCCATTCCCATCGCGTGGACGCCGTGCGCACCTACCGGGTCGATCGGGTACTGGCGGCCGAGGAGAGTGCGGTCGGGTTTCGGATGCCGGAGGACCTCGACCCGGTCACCGTGCTGGAGGAGAACCTCGGCACCGGATGGGCCTATCCCACGCGGGTGCTCTTCGACGCACCGGTGGAGCGGGTCGTCCCGTGGGTCGGGCCGTCGATGGGACGGCTCGAACCTGTCGGGGCGGCGGGAGAGCACTGCGTGCTCGTCGGCAGTACCCGCAACCCGGCGATGTACGCGCAGGAGTGGCTGGCGGCGGTCCCTTTCGCCTTCCATGTCGTGGGCGGGACGGAGCTTCGGGATGCGGTTGCCAACCTGGCGTCCCGCCTTGGCGCGGCCGTGTCCGAACCGGCATCGGGGGCGGGACAGGGTTGGCACCAAGGCGTCGGTGGCGAGTGAACTCCCCGGTGGCTCAGGCGGAGGTCTATCTTCACCGCGTGCCTGCACGACGTCCGGTTCGGCACGCGTGATCTTCATTTGTGGACACAACTCACGATGATCAACGGTGGCCGCAGCCGTCTCCGCATCGGCCCTGACCAGCAAGATCACTACTCCAGTCGTAGATCGTGCTTGAGGCGTCGGGCAGGGCGGCCGGGTGGGCGGCTCGCCCTCTGAGTCGGCGGCCCCTTGACCGGAGTGAGTGCTCACTCCGATAGTTGGGGCCATGGCCACAACACCAAGTCGGCGAAGAGCGCCGGCAATGGACCCCGACAGCCGCCGGGAAATGATCGTTCGTGCTGCGCTTCCCCTCGTGATCGAGCACGGCAGTGCGGTGACGACGCGCCAGATCGCCCAGGCCGCAGGCATCGGGGAGGGCACGATCTTCCGCGTCTTCGCGGACAAGGAGGAGCTCCTGGACGCATGCGTGACGGAGGCTCTCAGCCCGGCCCATGCCCTCGATGAACTCGCTTTGGTGTCCATGGAGCAGCCGCTCGTTGCCCGGCTGACCGAGGCTGCCTCGGCGCTGCATGCCCACTTGGACCGGGTCGGCGCGGTGGTCGGGGCGCTTCATGCGACGGGAGGGCGGGGACGAAGTGGCCGTCCCGGCAGCTCACAGGCGCCGCCTGATCGTGCGGCTGGTTCCCTGCCCGTGCGAGAGGCGCTGGCCGAACTCTTCGGACCTGAGCGGGAGTCGCTGCGGTTGCCTCCCGAGCAGGCAGCACTGATCTTCATGGGTCTGCTGTTTGTTGGGAATGGCAGGCCGCCGGCAGGAGGCGAGTCAGCGGATCCGTCGACGCAGTTGGAAGTGCACGACCTCGTCGATGTCTTCCTGCACGGCGTCCTGTCCCAGCCGGTGGAGAACTGAGAGGCAGAGCATGTCCATCACGCTGAACCACACCATCGTCCCCGCCGTCGACAACGAGGCGGCAGCACGCTTCTTCGCCTCCGTCATGGGGCTGGACTATCGAGGTGCAGATCGGCATTTCGCGCCAGTGCAGGTCAACGATTCCCTGACGCTGGACTTCATGTCCGTCGAGAATCCGGTCGGCCATCACCTGGCCTTCGACGTGGACCCGTCGTCCTTCGACGCGATCCTCGGCCGGCTCCGAACCGCCGGGGTGCCCTATGGCAACGATCCCAGCGAGCCCGGCAACGGTCGGATCGACCACCCGTTGTGCCCTCGGGGCCTGTACTTCACCGATGACGCGGGGAACCTCTACGAAGTCATGTCCCCCAGGTAGCAGCCATCCGGCACGGCAATCGCACAGTGGCCGACAACGGTGCCAGCCTGTGCTCAGCCACCGGTCTCTTGCCGACGGGGCAATGGCCGGCGCGGGCTCGGGCTTGATGGCGGCGCCGCCAGTCGGACCGGTCGAGTCGGTGGGCCGCATCGTGGACGGGGCGGACGATGAGTGCGATGAACAGGCGCTGGATCTCGTTGCAGGACAGCGGCAGTAGCCCATCGGGGGCGGGTTGGCAGGCGTGTTCCTCGGCGCGGACGGTGGCGAGGAAGGCGTGGGCGAGCATCGCAAGGGTGGCCCAGCGGGCCCATGAGGGATAGCGGCGGACCTGGTGTCGAGCCCGGCCAGCCCCTTCCCACTCTGGAAGGTCTCGAGTATCAGCGTGTCCGCCACTCAGGGGGAGGCCCCCTGAGCTCATGCCAAGCGATCTGCCCTGGCACAGGGCTGTCAGCGGGTCGCTGCAATCAAGCACGCTGTCGACGAACGGCTACGCAAGCTCGTCACCAGGGCGAACGTTGCCTGATGAGCACCAGGCATCCGGGTGACCGCCCCCGTCGAGGTCGACTCACGCCCATCCGCTGCGCGGGCGCGTCCTGTGTTCAGGCCGCGGCACGGAAGACGTACGCCGTCATCGGGGCGGTGACCGGCCCCGGGCCCAGACGGGCCGTCATCTCTTCGATGACGGTGGCCCGGACGGCCGGTCCGTCGCCGCGTTCCTCAACGGCCGCGCGCACCGGTGTCCCGGTGAGGTACCCGGTGGCAAGGTCGGCGGTCGATGCGGCCCGGCCCTGAAGCGTCAGCTCCTGCTCCTCCTCGACGGCGAACCCGACGGCCGCCAGATCAGCGGCCACGACAGCGGGGTCGGCATAGCCGTGCGGAACCGTCTGGAAGAACCGTGGCGGATCGACCGGGAAGGCCCGCTCCAGCCCGGCCTGCAGCGCGACTTCGAAGGCGTGCGTCCCGAGCGGGCCCCAGGTGTTGAACAGGAACCGGCCGCCCGGCGCCAGCACCCGGCGGACCTCGGAGAAGGCCTCGATGCGGTCGGGAAAGAACATCACGCCGAACTGGCAGACCACCAGGTCGAAGCCTCCGTCCGGGAACGGCAGCCGCTGCGCGTCGGCCTGCCGCCACACCGCGCCAGGGGCCCGGGTCGACCCGAAAGCGAGCATCGCCTCGTTCAGGTCGGTGGCCGTCACCTCGGCCGAGGGTGCCGCTGCGAGCAGCTCCGCTGTCAACACGCCAGTTCCCGCAGCGAGTTCGAGGATTCGCCGAGGGTGGAGTGCCGCCGCCCGGGCAGTCAGGTCCTCGGCGAAGGGCCGGAAGACCACCGGCACGAGGTACTGCTCATAGGCCACCGGCATGGATTCGGACCATCGCCGGTCGGCATTGATTCCTGTCACCCTCAAGACGGTAGCGCCGCGTCAGGAAACCTCTTCCTTGCCGCGCCGCCATGCGCCCTGGAGCTGGACCCACCTGACAAAGTGTCAGGGCAACGTTCTCTGACACGGCACTGGCAGGCCGGCGTCCGCGGCCTGCTCGTCGGGTCGCCGCGCGAAGTGGCTGCCGTCGGTGTCGGCGATCCACCAGCGCGCGGGTCAGAGTAAGTCAGCGGTGTACGTGAGCTAAACCGGCCCGGGGTCCGGCGGCCTACCGGGGGCGCGGTGAGCTCGCGTCCGTGCCGGGCGTGAACACCCGGCGACGCAAGGTCTCGCCAAGGTGCCGGCGGGCTTCGGCCAGGACGTGGAGGCGGGCGAACGTGCCACGCATGGTGAAGACGACCACGACCACGACGACGGCGACTGTGGCGGCGACGGCCGCGGCGGCGAGGGCGGTGTCCACCAGCGGGCGCCCCCGGGCCCGGATCGCCGCACCGGCCGCACGGCACCGCTCCAGCAACCCGTCGACCGGCTGCTGTCCGAAGCGGAGGATCGCGGACGCACGCACCACGCGAGCAGCTGCCCCAGACAGCGAGCGGTCCTCTCCTCCGGGCGAGTGTCCTGCCCCGCCTGCCCCGCCTGCCCCGCCTGCCCCGCCAGTCGATGACGGGCGTGCCGGCCGGGCAGCCGCCGTGGTTGCGGATGTATGCGTCGATGCTTCCCTCCAACGCCGTCTCGATCTGCCGACCGCGGGTGGAGGACCGGTCGAACAACTGCTGGTCGACTCCGGCTATCCGCATCACCGGGCGTAGGCCCGGCGTCACCTCCCGGGGCACGGTCGCCAGCCCCAGCTCCTCACACACCTCCGTCGTCGTCGTGAGGGTGTAGAGCGTCCCGGCCGCCACGACGTGCTGGTACAGGCGGATGGTGTCGGGAGCGCTGTAGGTTCTCGTTTCTTCCGGCCTTCATCGGTTCCCCAGGCCGGGGCCGCCGGTCTGTCTCACTCGTGGGCCGGTCTGATGCTGTGTCATGGTCCTGGCCCTTGAGGTGAGAAGTCGTCGTCAGCCGCTCTGCCGTGGCGCTCCTCGCGCGACGCGGAGGCGGTCGTCCGACAGCAGCCATGCCTCCGCGTCCTGCCGGATCCGCGCCGCGTCGAAGCTCTCGTACTCGCGGATCACCGACCTGATCGTGCCTCGCTCGCGGTACTCGTCCATGATCGCGACATGTTCCGGCAGGCGTACGAAATCCGCCAGGGCCCGCCGCCCGGTCCACACCGAAACCGATCCGCAGCGCCGGCCCAAGGGCGCGACCCACAGCCACATGCCGACCGCTCCGTCGAGATATGGCCAGCGGCGCCGCAGGGTGAAGCCGCGACGCACGATGCCGGGCAGGTCGCGGTACGCGTCGCCGGTGAAGTCGGTGACGCTGACGATCAGCGGGCCGCTGCGGCGATCACGCATGCCGCTGTCGACGGCGTCCGCCACGGCGCGGTCGCCAAGGGGATCCCCGGCCGGGCCCTGGCACCAGCGGCTCCTCAGCATGGCCCCGCCGTCCAGGACGGGTCACGGCCGAGCAGGGCGAGCAACCGGTCGCCCGGCGGGGCGTCGTCGGGGACTACGGTCCGCCGGCGGAAAGCGGCACCCGCCCCGCGACCCTCGTCCGGGACCAGAGCGGCGACGCGCAGCGCGGCGGCGGTGAGTTCGGCCGGCGGCTCCCACGGGGCGCCGATCGTCACCGCGACGTCCCAGGCGTGTGTCACGTAGTCGAGCATGTGGAAGCCGATCGCTGTCCGCCCGGGGACGGCGAAGCCCGCGGCCACCTCCGGCAGTGCGAACCGCCGCTCCAGTACCTCGTCGTCCGCGAACGCCGCTGTGACCTCGTCCACCGAGGCCTCGTACGCTTCGGCCGGGTCGTCGCCGAGGTCGCCGTCGCGCCATACCGCCCACGGCTCGCCCACGCCGCGGGCGGAGGCGGCGAACCCTTCGTTCTGGCTGACCAGATGGCGGAGCAGTCCGTACAGGGTCCAGTCCGCGCACGGCGTCGCCAACCTCAAGTGGTCGGACTTCACTTGGGAGACCACCTCCCCGGTCAGCGACAGCGCCTGGCGGTCCAGTCGTCGTATGTCCATGGCGAGAGCGTAAAATCGCACAGCGGTTCAGCTCCAGAGCCAATAGGCTGCCAAGTGATTGAGCCAATTGCCAGGCTGCCAGCGGGGGTTGAGAAGCCCGAGAAAAGCCGAGCCGAGAACGGAACACCGAGATTGGACGTGCACGTCAGGCTCGACGGGCGGCGCGACCTGTCCGGCCAGATCTACCGCCAGTTGCGCACCGCGATCCACGACGGGCTGCTACGGCCCGGCGATCCGCTGCCCCCGACCCGTGAGTTGAGCCGCCGACTCGCGGTGGCCCGCAACACCGTCGGCGTCGCCTACGAACGGCTCGTCGCCGAGGGCTATGCGGACAGCAGAGTCGGCTCCGGGACCTATGTGCGTACGACGGGCCTGCCCACGCGCGAGGCCGCGACCGCCACCGAGACCACGGGCTCGGGCCTGCGCCCGCGCGCCATGTGGGCCGGCTTGTCCCCCTGGGCAGCCCCGGAGACCTCGGGACCGACCACAGCGGCCCACGACTTCCGGGTCGGCCTGCCGGACGCCCGGCTCTTCCCGTACGACGCCTGGCGTCCTCTGATCGCCCGGGAACTGCGGCTCTCTGCGGCCGGGACGGTCGGATACGGCGATCCGGCCGGGCACGCCGGGCTGCGGGCCGCACTCGCCCGGCACATCGGCCTCTCCCGCGGCGTGCGGACCGGTCCTGACGACCTGCTGGTGACCACCGGCACGCAGCAGGCCCTGGACCTCATCGGGCGGGTGCTGCTCGAACCGGGCGACCGGGTGGCCGTCGAAGAGCCCGGCTACCCACCGGCCCGGCTGCCGTTCCTGGCGCACGGCGCCGAGGTCACGGGCGTACCGGTGGACGCCGAGGGCCTGCTGGTGGACGCGATCCCGCCGGACACCCGCGCCGTGTACGTCACCCCGGCCCACCAGTTCCCGCTCGGCATGCCGATGTCCCTGCGGCGCAGAACAGCGCTGCTGCGGTGGGCGCGGCGGCACGGCGCGGCGGTGATCGAGGACGACTACGACAGCGAATTCCGGTTCGGCGGGCGGCCGGTCGAGACCCTGCAGAGTCTGGACCGAGACGGACATGTCATCTACGTGGGGTCGTTCTCCAAGGTGATGCTGCCCTCCCTGCGCGTCGGCTTCCTGGTGGCGCCCGCTCCTCTGCGCACAGCACTGCGCACCGCCAAGTACACCGCCGACTGGCACACGGCGGTCCCCACACAGGCGGCACTCGCCCGCTTCGTCGACGACGGACTGCTCGCCCGGCACATCCGCCGGATGCAGCACACGTACGCGATCCGGCACCAAGCCCTCACCCGTGCGCTCACCGACCGCTTCGCGGACCTCGCCGAGCTGGTGCCGTCCACGGCGGGCCTGCACGTGACCACCTTCACCCAAGGCCGCCTCGCCGACCCCGACGCCCTCGCGGACCGGGCCGGACGGGCCCGTGCATCCGGCGTGGCGGTCTACACCTTGGCGGAGGTCGCCGCGAACCGCTCGGCGCGCCCCGGCTTCGTTTTCGGCTACGGCTCGATCGACGCCCCGGACATCGAGCCGGGCCTGCACCGCGTACTCGGCCCGTCGGCGGTGGCGTCGCCGAGCGGCACCGGGTGACCGACCGGGCTTGAAGATCCCGAGCATGCACAGCTTGGCTGCATGCGTCGACCATGACCATGACCATGACCGCGACCCCGGACCCGTCTCCGTGCTACCCGACCTGTGCCCTGCGCCACTCCACTTCCTCGGCAGTCATCGGGGCATGGACGCTGTACACGTCGCCGACCCGCAGATTGTCCGGCGTGCTGTACTCGCCGTAGGTGCCGATGACGGAGACGGCCACATGGGAATCGGGCTGCCAGAAAGTGCGGAAATACGGGGCGTGCGCCGGGATTTCCGGGATCTCCATCAAGGGGACGCCGCGCCGCACCAGTAGACGTTGCAGTTTTTCGAACCGAAGCCTGGGAGTGAACCGCCCGTACCGGGCACGAAGTGCGTCGTTGACGAGGGTGCGGTCCCGGTACGCGAGCCGGTGCACCTGCAGGGTGAAGTGGTGGCCCGACCAGGGGTGGTCGACGGAAGCCCGGTCCCAGTAGAACTCGGCGAGGCCGTAGTCACGGCACATGCTGTGTTCGCCGAAGGTGTCCTCGGCGAAGGCCGGCCCAAGGACCGTGGTGACATGGTCGGGAGCATCCGCAGGGCCCACGCCGAGCACGGCGCCGGTGGTGACGACGTCCACATAGAACGCCAGGGAATGCGGAGTCAAAGGCTGATCCTCGATGCGGTGTGGTCCGACATGATGTGAGGGACGTCCCCACCGGGGGTGTCCACCACTCGTGACGACCTCCATGGGAACCGCCGGGGCCCTGTCGACCCGGCGAAGCGAAGACCTTACTCCACCCCGGCCGCTTGCGCGTATGCGGCAACGGCAGCTGCGGACGCCGGACATTCGCCGAGCAGATTCCGGACCTGACCCATCGGCAAGGACACTCTGCTCCGCCTCCTTCGATCGCCATGATCACGGCCGGCGGCGCGAAGGTGTCGGTGTTGCCCACCGCCCCATAGACCACCGCCCCATGGACCAGCGCCCCGTGAGTGCGCAGATGCCGAACGCCGCGTTCAGTAGTCCGAGATCGTGCGGAAGGTGCTGGTGGTCGGCGACGGCGTCAACGACGTACGCGTGCTGGCCGCCGCCTGGCAGTCACAGATCTACTCCAGCACGTCGACGGCGGTTCACGGACCGGGCCGTGGGCGGGACCGGCACTCCGCCCACGAGTGGAGGGCAACGCTTCAGTGGTGGTGCCCGTCGTGCGTTTTCCCTGCTGGGCGCCCGTGCTGCGGGTGGTCGGTGTGATCGTGGCCGGTGTCGGGTGAGCCGCCCATCATGCGGAGCATGGACAGCCCGCCGGTGCGGAAGAAGCGCACCAGGAGCACCGCCGCCAGGAGCAGGAAGGCGATGTTGAGCCAGGTGGTGTAGTTCCAGCTCACGCCCTCCATCGGGATCTTCGCGTCGGCCTGGTCGGGGATCAGGCCGAGCCCCCCGAAGGCGAGTTCGACGATGTACCCGGCGATGACCATCGCGAGATAGAACGTGCCGAGCAGGAAGGCCGCCGTCCTGGCGCCGTAGTACTTCCGGTAGATGTTGAGGATCGGCAGGATCAGCAGGTCGGCGAAGATGAACGCCACCACGCCGCCGAAGCTGATGCCGCCCTTCCACAGCACCACCGCCAGCGGCACGTTGCCGATGGAGCACACGAACGAGGCGATCGCCACCAGCGGGCCGACGATGGGGCCCCACAGCTTGGCGGCGAGGGGGTGGCCGTCGAAGAAGAAGGCACGCCAGAAGGAATCGGGAACCCAGGCGGCGATGGCGCCGGCGATGAGCAGACCGACGACCAGGTCGCGCAGGATCGCCGCCCACTCCATGACGAAGACGTGGCTGGTGGCGGTGAAGCCCTCCCGGCTGAAGAGCCGACCGGTGAAAGAGCCGTCGCGCGATACCGACATGTCCATCGCCGCATGGCCCTCCATCGACCCGGCCAGCCCCTTTTCCGTCTGCTCGCGAGCCTGACGCAGAAGCCGTTCGCGCAGGAACAGGCGGAACAGGACAGCCAGTACAACGATCATGATGGGTCCGCCGACGAACTCTGCGGCGGTGAACTGCCAGCCCATCAGCAGAGCCAGGATCACGCCGAGCTCGACGACCAGGTTGGTGGAGGCGATCTCGAAGGCCATCGCGGCGGTGAAGTTCGCGCCCTTGCGGAACAGCGAGCGGGCCAGCGCGACCGCCGCGTACGAGCAGGATGATGACGCCGCGCCCAGGCCGGCGGCGACGGCGAGGGTCCGGGGCCTGTCATCGCCCAGGAGCGAGATCACGGTGGACTTGCGGACCACGGCCTGGACGACAGCGGACAGGGCGAAGCCGAGGATCAGGGCCCAGGTGATCTCCCAGGTCATCGACCCGGCAATCGACAGTGCGTGCAGTATGGCGTGCATCTGTGAAGTCTTCCTCCGTCAGGGTGCGGCATGCCGCCCAAGGACACGCTCTCTCTTGGGGGGCGTCCGTCGGGCCGGGGGTGCGGGGCGCCGCCGCGTGGGCGGCGCCCCGCCGGGGTTCAGCCGACGCGCAGGGTCAGGGCGGCGGTGTGGAGCTTGCCACCGGTCTGGAACTGCAGGAACAGCCGCCAGTTGCCGGAGGTGGGCAGCTCGGCGTGGAAGGACAGGTCCGGGCCGCCGTTGTCGCCGGTCACCTTGGTGGTGGGGTGGAGGTGGGCGAACGCGGCGTCGCCTTCGTGGAAGGCGGTCAGGTGGGCGTAGGTGTCCAGGTAGGGCTCGAGGTCGGTGACGGGCTTTCCGTCCTTCGCGATCGAGACGGTCAGCGGGTGCGCCATGCCGGCCATGGGCTCGCCCTTGACGGTGACGGTGTACCCGTCGGCCTGCGTGCTGGTGGCTGGGGCGGGCAGCGGGGTCTTGGCGGCGTTTCCGGGCACGGTGACGGTGCGCGAGAGCACGAGGTCCTTGGCCTTGCCGGGCCCGGCATCGGGGGTGAAGGAGGCGAACAGGCGCCAGGAGCCCGGTGCGAGGGAGGCCAGGCCGGCGGTCCAGGTGCCGTCGGCGGCCATGGTGGGGTGGATGTGCTGGAAGCCGGTCAGGTCGGAGCGGATGGCGTAGAAGTGCATCCGCTTGGTCTGGTCGAGGGCGAAGCCGGTGACCGGCTTGCCGTCCGGGCCTGTGACCGTGAACCGATAGGCCGTCTGCTTGCCGGACGGCAGGGCCGCGTCCTTGGAGGTGAGGCGGTAGCCGTCCTGGGCGTCGGCCAGGCCGTTGCCGGAGGCCATGTCGCCCATACCGGGCATGTCGCCCATCGCCTGCGACGTGCTGGGCGAGGCGGACGCGGAGGACTTGCCGCCGTGGTCCATGCCGGGCATGGACGAGGAGTCGCTGGAGGAGCCGCAGGCGGCCAGCGTCAGCGCGAGAGCGGCTGCGGCGCCGGTCGCTGCGAGGCTGCGGCGGCGTGCGGTGAAACGGTGCGAGGTGACCATCGAAATGGAGTCTTTCGGGGTGGGCGCACCACACCGGTGGTGCGCGGAAACGAGCAGGAAACGGTGCCGGTTTCCGGCCTGGGGCCGGGTCCGACGCGCACCTGTCACGTCCGCGCGATGCACACCTGAAGCAGCAGATCTCGTCCGCCGTCCGGTGGTCCGCGCCGCCCCCTCCCGCCGGTCGCTGCCCGCAGTCGGGTCAGCGTCCACAGGGCGAGCACGGCGGCGCCTGCCACGGCGAGCAGGCCGGGCACCGGCAGGGGGGTGCGCTCGTGGGCGGGCGTCGACACGCACAGCGCTCCGGGCATTCCGGAGACGTCGGCGGCCCGGGCGGCGGAGCCGGGAGTGTGCCCGGCCGGCGCGTGGGCCGCGGGCAGGGCAGCGGTGTCGTGGCCACTGGTCATCGACGAGGCCGCGGTCATGGCGCCGTGGCAGCCGTACGCGGCCGTGGCCGGGGCTCCGTGCATGAGGAAAAGCCCGAACAGCACCGCGCACACCGCCAGCAGCCGGGCGACGCCCCGCGTGCCTGCCTGTGCGCTGTCCACGGCCAAGTCCCTTCCTTTTCGTCCAGTCTCGCCGTACGACCATACCCCGGCAGGGTATCGACTGTGCGAGCTGGGCCCGAGGCGCACCCCCCACTGGGCGGGCGGTCTGCGTCGCGACCGGCCGACGCCTGCCGCTCCCTGACCCTGCGGCTGATCGGCGGGGAACTCGGTCGAAAGGGGGCCGCCCGGGCAAGGGCGGGCTCTGCGTCCGCGGGACCTGGGCAGGAACCGGTGATGCGACCGCGCGGCTGGTGCACTCCTGGCGCCTGCGGCCTCGGAGTGACGCTCGACGGACTTGACTGGATACCCCATGGGGGTATCTATTGGGGGCGGTCGGCCAGGTCATCGGTCCGTTCGGCTGACACGTCCACACCAGGAGGCTTCCGTCATGGCAACGAGCACGTCCAACCCGCCGTCCGTCTACACCGTTACGGGTATGACCTGCGCACACTGCGTCAGCGCGGTCACCGAGGAGATCACCCAGGTGCCCGGTGTCACGGGCGTCGAGGTCGATCTGGCCGCCGGGACGGTGTCCGTCAGCTCCCAGGGCCCGCTCGACGACGCCGCGGTGGCCGCCGCGGTCGAGGAGGCGGGCTACGAGGTGACCGCAACCCCGCCACAGTCCTCGGGCGGCTGCTGCGGAACCTGCCACTGACGGCCCTGCGCCGGGGCGAGGCGCCCACGCCCGCCCCGGCGGGGCTCGGCCCGCCAGCATGAACATCAAAGCCATCACCGAGTCCGGCGACACGGGCGAGCCCGCAGTCGAAGGCAATCTCGCATCTCAGCGTGCCAGGATGCCTGGGGATACGACCGCCAGTACCTCGACGGGCAGGAGCCAGCCATGATCAGCGGTGCACATGTCGTCCTCTACAGCCAGGACGCCGAGGCGGACCGTGCCTTCATCCGAGACGTCCTCGACTTTCCCGCCGTCGACGCGGGCGGCGGCTGGCTCATCTTCCAGCTGCCCCCGGCCGAGGTGGCCGTGCACCCGGCCGACGGCCCGCCCCAGCACGAGTTCTTCTTGATGTGCGATGACCTTGAATCCCAGCTCAGCGAGTTCCGCGCGCAGGGCGTAGAGATCACCCGTCCGGTCAGCGAACAGCGCTGGGGCAAACTGACGGCGATCCGGCTCCCCAGCGGCGCCGAGCTCCCGCTGTACGAACCACTCCACCCCACCGCCCACAGCCTGTGACCTCGGAACACCTCACACCATTCAGCTCAGCGCGCGAATCTCAAGGTTCTGGGCGGGCACGCTTCGCCCTGCCGGACGGCAGGGCATGGCAGCCTCGTTCTCCCTGGGGATGAGGTGTACGGCGGGTGGGAGCTGCGTACCGCCTGCCGAGAACAGGGCCTGGGCTACGTCGTGCGACTCCGGTCCAACTACCAGGTCACCGCCGACGACACCCGCGACGGACACGACGGCGACGCGGGACGGCCGTCAGACTCCTGGGAAGTCCTCGAAGTACGTACGGCGATATCGATCGTCCCCGTCCCGGCCTCAGAACGTGACCGGCATGGACGGCAGCGGCTCCTTGATCACCAGCTCCGCCGACGAAGCCGGTGCAGCAGTCCGTGCCCCGCTTCCCGTGGCGGTCCACAGGTCCGCCTTGACGTTGGCGTAGAACCAGGCGGTGCGCTGGGGCGACATCGGTGAGCCGGCGGGCATGACCGTGCGCAAGACGGTCATGTCCGCGCAGGAAGTGGCGCGGCGCCACCTGGACGACCGGCAGGCCGCGGTTCACCGGATCGAGGAGCGGGCTTCGGCGGCCGTCCCGCGACAGCTCGGGCCTGACGACGACGAGATCTGAGGACGACGAGATCTGACGACGAGACATCGGTACGGACGCCTTTCTGCGGTCTCGCCGGCCCTCGCAAGGTCTATGCGGCAGGCCCCTGCGGGGCGGCCGAGTGGTCTTTGCGGTACTCGCGCGGGCTGACGCCGTGGCGGCTCTTGAAGGCGCGGGTGAAGTGCGAGGCGTCCTTGAAGCCGACCGCGTAGGCGATGTCCGTGACGCTTTGGTCGGTCCGGCCCGGGTCGGCGAGCAGTCTGGCGGCCATGTGGATGCGCTGTCGCAGGATCCAGCGGGACGGTGAGGCGTCCTCGGCCCGGAAGACCGCGTGGAGGTAGCGGACGGAGACGCCCAGCGCCTGGGCGATCACGGCGGGCGACAGGTCGGGATCGGCGATGTGGTCGATGATGTAGCGGCGGGCGCGGCCCATGTGGACCGCTCCGGGAGCTTTGAGCCGGCCGCCCACGGCGGTCCGGTCGGACAGGGCCGTGGCCAGCAGCTCCAGCAGCGTGGCACCGATCCGGGCGCTCGTGTCGGGAGCCAGAGCGCGGGCGTGGACGGTCAGCGACTGGACGAAGGGCGCGATGAGCGCGCCCACCCCCCGGTCGCCCGGCACCGGGGTCGCCATCGTGTCCTGTGCCAGCGGGCAGTGCGCGTCGAACAGCGGCCGGGGGACTTTCAGCACCAGCAGCTCGAACGGGTCGAGGCAGGCGATCCGGCAGGGCAGCGCGCTGTCGTAGACGGTGAGGTCACCGGGGCGCAACAGCGCCTCGCGTCCCTGCTGGACCACGGTGACGCGCCCCTGGACGGCCAGGTTCACCAGGAGGTCGTCCTCGCTGGACCTGCGGATCAGCGCGGGCGAGCGGAACACCGTGTGAGGGTCGGAGACCACCCGTGCGACTCCCACGTCGCCGACTGTCTGGGCTGTGACCTGGCCCAGGAAGCCGGCGGAGGGATGGCGCGGGACGTCCATCTCGTACTCGACGAACGTGGTGCAGACGACCTCGCGCCAGTAGTCCAGCTGGGCTCGGCTGTCGAGCGGCGCCGTGGAGAAGTTGAGCGTCATGCCGGTGCCACCTCGCCTTTGCACCCTGGAGAAGACCCTGCTGCGGGTGCGCTCAGGTTCAAGTAACCGTGCGGCCTCAGTCAAGCCCTCGCCGCAGGCCGGACCGTACGGTCGCACCCACACAGCACCCAGGCGAGTGAGGCAAGGTGACATGACTACATCCGAAGAGATCATGGCGCAGTACGTGGCGACCGAGGCACGCGTGGACCGCATGCGGGACAAGTACGCCCTGGAGGAGGGGTACATCGGCGAGGACAGCACCCCTTGGGTGCCGTTCGTCCCCAACGTGTTCATCAAGCACCTCACCTTCGACGTCCGCGGCAGCAGCGCCGCCAACGTGCTGTGGGTGCAGGAGGGCGGCACGCTCGGCCGTCACCGCCACCGCGGGCCGGTCTCCGGCTACGTCCTCGAGGGCAGCTGGCGCTACCTGGAGTACGACTGGGTCGGCAGGCCGGGTGACTTCGTCCGGGAGAGCCCGGGGCGCAGCCACACCCTCTACTCCGAGCACGGGATGAAGACGATGTTCTGGCTCAACGGCCCGCTGGAGTTCCTCGACGAGGAGGACCGGGTCATGGAGACGGTCGACGTGTTCTGGTTCATCGACCACTACGAGAGCTACTGCCGGGACAACGGCCTGAAGATCAACGAACGGCTCTATCTCTGAGCGCGCCGAGGCCTGCCCGGCCCTCCCGGACGACGCGTTGCTCTGTCCGGCGGGCCGGGCCTGGGCCTCGACGCGATCGGCATCAGCCGCGGGATCCATGAGTTCCCGGCCGCCGTGTCTGCCGCGAGACGCGTCCGCTCTGGTCAGCTCCTGGTGGGCGCCTGTCGCTGCTTCTGCCGCACCGGCGTCCGCCGCACGACGAACTCCGACATCGTCGAGGAGTCGCAGCTGTCGCGCCCGACCGTCCGCAAGTACGCCGGCACCAAGGACGAGGCGTTCGCCAAGGCCGTCCAGGCGCTGCTGGAGCGGGCATCCCCGGCGGCCGAAGACGCGGCAGCCGCTGCGGGCACGCCCGAGGACAAGGTGCCCGGTGTGCTCATGGTGAAGCTTGAGGGTGCTGCAGATCGCACCATGCCTGCTACCGCGTCCACCTCGACCGCTACCGCAACCCGGATGCGCAGGCGTAGGTCGTCCTGCACCACGGCGTGGGCGCCAACGGCCGCCAGATGACCCTGATCCTGGGCGCCCCGTTGGCTCGGTGCGGCTTCGAGCCGGTCGCCCTGGACAACCTCGGCTGCGGCCTCACCCAGGTCAGGCCAGACACGTCGACACCCTCAAGCTCACGTCGCAGGATCACGCCGGTCCCCCGGCTCCGGGCGGTGGACGCCGCGGGGCCGGTAGCCGAGGGCGTCGGAGCAGCCCAGCAGGTCGGTGAGGAGCCAGACGATGGCCAGCCACATCTCGGTGCCCTGGAGTCCGGGTTCCGGGCCGGGGCCGGTGACGCCCGGGCCGAAGCCGAACCCCTGGCCCTCCTGCCAGCGCGAAAGGGCCGCGGCCAGTTGGCGTTCGGCCCAGGCGCGTATCTCGGCAGACCGGTAGCCCTCGCCGTTCGCACCGGTTCCGAGCTGCCGGGTGCACAGCCACAGAGGGTGGGCCACGTCCAGCACGTTGCAGGCGTTCTCCTGCCCGGCGCCGAAATAGCGAGCGTCCCGGGCATGGTCCAGGACCGCGTCCACGACCCGCTCCGGGTGCGGCACCGGCACCCCGAACTGGGCGAACGAGCCGCGCGTGAGCCGGTAGTAGCCGTTGACCACCTGAAGCCGACCGGCCGACGGTGAGGGTGCGCCCCACATGCCGGTCCACGGGTCGGCACGGGTCAGCAGCCAGCCGAACAGGGCTTCCACCGTCCCGGGCGTGACTGCGTCGTCCGCTTGCCGGAGGTTCCAGTGCGCGGCCGTGGCCCATGAGTCGATCCAGGCGCCGGCACCCCATGCACCGTCCTGCCACGGCAGGTTTTCCAGCCGCGCGACGAGCTGCCTGGGCGTCATCTTCCGTACGCCGTGCACCGGATGGGGAAAGGATGCGCCCAGCAGGTCGAGGGCGTAGCCGACGGACAGGACGTGATAGAGGTCGGCCCCTTCGCCGATGAAGCCGTCGGCGTCGACGGCAGGCAGTGGTTGGCCGAACTCCGGTACCAGCCCGGTGCGCGGGTCCTGCAGGGCAGCCAGCCGCTCGACGTGCTCGTCGGCGGTCAGTTGCTCCGGGGCGGTGCCCAGCAACAGGCCGGCGATCTCCACGGCATCGCAGTGCGCGCGCACCGTGGGCGCCGCTCCGGGGCGGTCGACGTACCGGTCGCCGTTCCAGCACCGGGCGAGGAGAGCGGCGACCTGGGCGCGGGCGGTGTCGGCGAACCGGATCAGGCGGCCTTCGCCGGGGTCCGGGCGGGCCGCGGCGATCGCCTTGCCGTCCAGTCGACTGCGCAGTGGCCGTGCCGGGTTGCCGGCGGCCACCGTCCAGGCGGGGAGATCCCTGGTGACCACCGCCCCGGCCCCGATCACGCAGTGATCGCCGATGGTCACCCCGTCCACGACGACCACGTGCGAGCCGATCCACACATCGTCCCCGACGGTGATCCCCTCGCTGGTGAGCGGCTGTTGGAAGACCGGCCGGTCCGGCGCCATGGAGTGGTTGAAGCCGAGCAGCGAGGTGTGCGCGCCGATGCGCACGCCGTCGCCCAGGGTGACGCTGCCCCGCACCGTGGCGAACGGGTTCAGCGAGCAGTCCGAGCCGGTGGCCAACTCCCCTGTGACATAGGCGTGAGCGGCGATGTAGGACTCGTCTCCGAGCCGCAGCCGGTCCGCGAACACGGCGGCGGACTCAGCCACATAGCACCGCTCACCGACTTCACTGTCCCCGCCGAGCGCCTGCTGCCGCTCCCGCTGGGCGGCCCGCTGTTCCGCGGTCGCCTCCTCGGCGAAAAGCCAGGGGCAGTGGTCGAAGTGGCGTATGGACTGCTGCTCCTCATGATCCATGGGACGGGACACTAAGCGGCCCGACGCCTTCGCGGGAAGGGGGCCGGGCGCGGCGCTCAGTCGCGGCGCACCCGGCCCCCTCATCGCCTCCCACCAGGCCTTCTAGCGGGGTCGGTACGGCACGTCCGGCACAGTCGTCAGGCCGTGGCGAGGTGTCTGACGGCGGAGTTCGTCGCCTCCTGCGCCGACAGGACGCCCTGTTGCCGGCCTCGGCTGAGGGCCAGCACGCGGTGGGACAGTCCCAGGACCTCGTCGGGGTCGGAGCTGACCACCACGAGGGCCATGCCCGACCGGGCTCGTCGAGGATGACGACCTTGGGCTTACGCTCCAGCCAGCTTGATCGCGTCGGCGGCGACCTCGGTGACGCGTTCCGGGGCCCGCGCAGCCGCAGCGCCTGGCCGTCCACGGACACCTATCCCAACGGGTCGCCACCCCTGGCAACGTGCAGGTGCCCGTCTCACACCCCCGGGCCGAAACAGCGATGTAGCCCCAGAAGTACGCGTACACGGCGGGCTGCGGCGCCGTGTCGAGCAGACCGAGCGCGGGCCGGGCGATCATCCGGTTGATGATCGCCGGGCCGCCGTACGTCGACCAGTAGTGGTTCGCGGCGTCGTCGTCGCTGCCGCGCAGCATCGGCTCCAGCCGGGCGCGGTCGGCCGGGGGATGGTGCAGTCCGGCCCGTGGTCCCACAGGAAGTCCAGGGTCAGCAGGAGCTTGACGACAGAGGCGGACCGGAACCGCGCGCTCTCGTTGACCTGTTCGGTGAACGTGCCGGTCTGGCGGTCGAAGACGGCCACGTCGGCAGTGACGCCGGGCGGGATCTGGACGGCCGCGGAGGCCTGGACGGTCCCGGCGGTCTCGGCCGCCTTGCCCGTCCGGGGTTGTGTCGTCGCACCACGTGTGAGTGACGCAACCGTGACGACGGCCGCGAGTGTGGCGGCGCCGCGCAGGAACATGCGCATGGTTGCCGTTCCTGGGTCGCCGGGGTTGTCCTACGGGGCCTTGGCCCGCGGCGTCACGATAGGAGTCCGGGCGGGACGGCGGTCCTGACGAACGTCAGGGTTCCGGCAGAGCGGGGGCGACCTGCGGACTCGACCCTGACAAGTGTCAGGTGTCGGCGGTGCGGTGACTCCCCGTACGGTCACGACCAGCGAGCGACGGCCGGCCGGGGGCCGGTTGCCGCACACGACCGGATCAACCGCCGACCCACGAAAGAGGGCTCATGAGCCGCCGATCACTCAGGACACTGCTGGCCGCGGGGGGCGCCGCCGCGGTGATGGCGCTCCTTCCGGCCTCCGCCCAGGCCCAGCCGTTCTCGGGCGGCGACTACGGGGCCTACGGGCAGGAGGGGCAGTACCCCACCACCTCGTTCTGCACGGGCTCGTTCCGGCAGATCGGGCCCACCCAGTTCGCCGAGGGCATGGCCCTGAAGTACTTCTATTCCGACAAGTGCGGCTCGTTCGCCCGGATCGAGAACTCCCGGGCGGGCTGTGCGGCCGTACTGCAGCGTTCCGACAACGGCGCGGGCCGGGTCGACGGCTGGGTCTCCGAGACCGTCGACTCCGGCATCAACTACGCCTACACGATGATGGGCAACAACCTCAACGGCCGCGTCTCGCGCGCCCTGCTCGCGTGCGACGGCCACGATCTGGTGAACACCGGCTGGTACTGAGCCGCACCACATGCCACACGGGGGCGGCCGGTACTCCGGTCCGCCCCTTCGGCGTGCACACGCCTGCGGCGGGCCACCGGTTTCCCGATGGCCCGCCGCAGGCGTGTGGAGGGAACGGTGCGTCAGCAGTCCGGGACTCCGGCGATCTTCTCGCCGCCCCGGATGTACAGGTTGTTCACCCAGGCGAGGTCGCTGCCCGAGAACTCCATGACGGCCGTCCACCAGTTGTTGGTGCCTACGGCCGGGTCGTGCACGGTCTGGCCCTGCTTCTGGCACAGGGCGTCCGCCCACCACTGCGAACGGACCGCGAGCCGCGGCGAGTCAGTGGTCGGCTGCTGGCGCAGGTTGACGTCGGTGGCCCAGATGTAGACGTCGGTGAGGGTCGGGTCGCCGCTGTTGGCTGCGGCGGCCGGGGCCGCCTGGGCCGTGGTGGCGAGGCCGCCGACGGCGAGGGCGGTCACCGCGAGGCCCATGGCGGTACGGCTGATCAGTCGCTTCATGTGTCTGTCCCCCGAAGGACGAAGGTGAGGATGGTGTGGCCGGAAGCGGTCCTGTTCCGGGTCGGCAGTGCCCCGAGACGGGCTGCTTGCCGACGTTCAGAACTGTAGGGAGACCCGGAACCATACGGTCCCTGACAATTGTCAGGGTCAGCCGCGGCCACCGAGCGGGTCAGCCCGGCCGGCGGACCTCGGACACGGCCGAAAACCGCTCGACGACCTCCACGACCCCTGCCCACGGTCCACCGCGCGGCATCGCGTGCAGGGCACCGGCCGGGTGGGCCATGGAGGCGCCGCGGAGACGCCCACAAGGCTGTGCGGGGCCGGGGCTGGCGGCACGCCTTGTGCGACTACCCGGATGAGTAGCTCCTGACTTGAGAAAACGTCCCGTGAGCTACTCGGTTGGGTGGTGACGGCCACCGCATTCGCGATGAATCTTGAAAGCGAAAACATTGGGGTCCGGCAACGGTGCCGGACCGTCCATGACGTGGGGAGAGCTGGGCTGTGTCCACGACCGTCGCTGCGGCCGGAGGCCGCGAATACCTCCTTGTCGTGTCCGCAGGCTCCGCCGTGGCACTGGACAGGGCGACGGCCGAGACCGCGGCCCGGCTGCGGCGGCTGCAGACGGAGAGTTTCCCCGACGCCGCCTACACCCTGGCCGTGGCGAGGAAGGCTCGCCCGTACCGAGTCGCGGTCGTGAGCCGGGACGCGCAGCAGGCCGCACAAGCGCTGGAGCAGTTGTCGGCCGGGGCCGGATGCGACGGCGCCCCCAGCACGGGGCAGCCGCTCGTGTTCGTCCTGCCCGCCGACATCCCGGACGCCGAGCGGCTGGCTGCCGAGGCGGCGCGGGTCCACCCGGGCTTCGCACGCCACCACGCGGCCTGCCGTCGCGCGGGTGCCCTGGACCACGGTCATGCCGGAGCTGTCTTCGCTTTCGCGTATGCCACGGTCCGCCTCTGGATGAGATGGGGACTGTCTCCTCGAACCGTGTACGCGACCGGAATGGGTCGACTCGCCGCCGAGGCGGCCGCGGAGTCCCTCACCCTGGGCCGGGCTGTCGCCCTGCTCGACTCCCCGCACGGTGTGCCGGACTCAGGCGAGGGCCGCCGACGCAGGGCACGCTTCACGGTGGAGCCCCTGGAAAGCGAAATGGACTTCCCCGACGACCCCCTCGTCCTGCGGCCCGATACCGGCACCCCCCTCGAAGCGCTGCGGAAGGCGTGGCTCGCGGGCGCGGAGGTCGACTGGACGGCGGTGTACGAGGGCGAGCGGCGGCGGCGCGTCAGGCTGCCGGCGCTCAACCGGGCGCCCGGGGCTGTGGAGTCCGGTCGGCAGGCCGATGCCACCGAGACGACCGCGACGGCCGTCGCCGACGAGCCGGAGTGGCCCTGGCCGCTGTCGGCTCCGACCGCGGCGGCACTCGCCCAGCAGGCCACCGAGCTGGCGGATCTGGTCGAGCGCGCTCCCGCGTGGTTCTCCCAGGGCCCGTCCGGGCTGCCGGACGCCGTCCGGACCGCCGCCCAGCCCGGGCATCCGCACCGCGCCGTGGTGCTGGGCCGCCGGCCGCAGGACTTCCTGCGCGGACTCACCGCCGTCGCGTCCGGCCGCCCCGACGCCGGCGTCGTGCGTGGCACCACGTCGGTGACCGACGGGCGGGTCGTGTTCGTGTACCCGGGGCACGGCTCCCAGTGGCAGGGCATGGCCGCGGACCTCTTCGATTCCAGCCCCGCGTTCCGGGAGGAGGCGGAGCGGTGCGCCGAGGCCTTCGCACCGCACCTCGACTGGTCCCTGACGGACGTGCTGCGCGACCGGCCGGGCGCGGCCTCGCTGGACCGGGTGGACGTGGCCCAACCGGCCCTCTTCACGGTCATGGCGTCACTCACGGCGTTGTGGCGCTCCTGGGGCGTGCACCCGGACGCTGTGATCGGGCACAGCATCGGCGACATGGTCGCCGGATACGTCAGCGGCGCGTTGTCGCTCCAGGACGCCGCCCTGGTGTCCGCGCGGGCGAGCAGGATCCAGCAGACCATCGCCGGCATGGGCGCCATGGCCTCGGTGGAGCTGCCGGCCGAGGCAGTACGGGAGCGTCTCGCCGCCTACGGGGGCCGGGTGGAGCTGGCCGCGGTCAACGGCCCGGACTGGGTGCTCGTCTCCGGTGACCGGGACGAGGTGCTGAGGTTCGTCGAGGACGTCCAGTCCGACGGCGCCTCGGCCCGCGTGGCCGGGGTGCCGCTGGCCGCGCACTCGGCGCACGTCGACCGCATCACCGACCGCATGATGCACGAACTGGCCTGCGTCGCGGCGGGGCCGACGACCATCCCGTTGCGTTCCTCCGTCACCGGTGCACTGCTGCGGGGCACCGAGCTCGGCGCCGCCCACTGGTGCCGAAGCCTGCGGGACCGCGTGGAGTTCGAGAGCGCCGTCCGCGCCCAGGTCGAGGACGGTTACCGGGTTTTCGTCGAGGTCAGCCCCCACCCCGTCCTGGTGATGGGGGTGAACGGCGTCCTGGAGGCGGCCGGAGTCGACGCCGAGGCGGTCGCCGTCGGCTCCCTGCGACGCGGACAGCGGAGCCGGCGCACACTGCTGGCCATGCTCTCCGAACTGTACGTGCGCGGTGCGGCGGTGGAGGGGGCCGAGCCGTTCGGTCGGAGCCGGCGGGCCGGCACCGCGGACACCGTCGACTCCGACGGTGACGCCGCGCCCGAGGACGAGGTCGAGGCCGCCGCTCCCCGGCGCGCGGCGGCCGCCGACGGTTCATCCGCCGCGACCGAGCGCGAACTCCTTGAGCTGGTCGGCGCCCATGTCGCCGCGCTCCTCGGCGCGGACGCACCGGAGACGGTGGACCCTGACTGGGCGGCCCGCTCGCTGGGTGCCCTCGGATTCACCTCCGCGCTCGCGGTGGAACTCAGGGACCGACTGGCGCGGGACACGGGCCTGCGGCTGCCTCGCACCCTGGTCTTCGACCACCCGGAACCGCGCGGCCTCTCCCGCCACCTCGCGGACGAACAGCGCCGCCGGGCAGGCGAGGCCCCCGTACCGGAGAGGGCGGCAGAGACCTCCGGCACGGGAACGAACACCGACGCCGGCACAGGAACAGACCGCGATGCCTTCGCCGTCATCGGCATGGCCGCCCACCTCCCCGGCGCCGGCGACCTCGACGAGTACTGGAATCTGCTCACCGGCGGCCGGGAGGCGATAGCGCGCCTCAGCGACGAGGAGCTCGCCGCCGCCAACGTCCACGCGTCCCTCATCCACGACCCGCGCTATGTGAAGGCGTACGGCGCGCTGTCCGGGGGAGAGCTGTTCGACGCCCCCTTCTTCGGCATGACCCCAGCCGAGGCCGAACTGACCGATCCGCAGCACCGGTTGTTCCTGCAGACCTGCCACGCCGCGCTGGAGCACGCCGGGTATGACGCCGCCCGTCCGCCCGGAGCCGTGGGCGTCTTCGGCGGCGCCGCCCCCAACACCTATTTCCACAACAACGTCCTCGGCGCCACGGACCGGACGTCCACCTCCCAGTCCTTCAGCGTCACGTTCGCCAACGACAAGGACTACCTGGCCACCCGCGTCGCCTACAAGCTGAACCTGACCGGCGCCAGCTACACCGTCCAGACCGCCTGCTCCACCTCACTGGTCGCCGTCCACCTGGCCTGCCAGGCGCTGCGCGGCGGTGAACTGGATCTCGTGCTCGCCGGCGGTGTGGCGCTGCGCGCGCCCCAGGCACAGGGCCACCTGTACGAGCAGGGCACGATCCTGTCGGCCGACGGGCACATCCGCGCCTTCGACGCCGACGCGAGCGGCACGGTCTTCGGTAACGGCGCCGGCGTGGTCGTCCTGAAACGGCTGTCCGACGCCGTACGGGATGGCGACACCGTGCACGCCGTGGTCCTCGGCACGGCCACCAACAACGACGGTGCGCAGAAGGTGAGTTACGCCGCGCCCTCGGGCCACGGCCAAGCCGAGGTGATCGCCCGTGCCCAGGCCGCCGCCGGCGTCGGCGCCAGAGCCATCAGCTACGTGGAGGCGCACGGCACGGGCACCAGGCTCGGCGACCCCGTCGAGGTCGACGCCCTCACCCGCGCCTTCCGCCGCACCACCGACGCCACCGGCTACTGCGCCATCGGCACGGTGAAGCCCAACATCGGTCACCTGGACGCCGCGGCGGGTGTTGCCGGTCTCATCAAGGTGGCGCTGATGCTGCGCCACCGGACCATCGTGCCCAGCATCAACTACGAACGCCCCAACCCCGCCATCGAGTTCGGGGAATCGCCGTTCCGTGTCGCCACGCGGCTGCGGTCGTGGACAGTGGAGGAGGGGCCGCTGCGGGCCGGCATCAGTTCCTTCGGTGTCGGAGGGACCAACGCCCACGCGGTCCTGGAGCAGGCACCCGAACGCGAGCCGTCCGGCCCGTCGCGTCCCGAGCAACTGCTGCTGCTGTCGGCCGCCACACCGTTCGCCCTCGACCACGTCACCGCCCGCCTTGCCGCGCACCTGCGCCTGGACCCCGACGTACCGCTCGCGGACGTCGCCCACACGCTCGCCGTCGGCCGCACCGCCCACCGCCACCGGCGGGCACTGCTGTGCCGGGACACCGACGACGCCGTACGCCTGCTGGAGGACACCTCCGGACACGGTGAGCACACGCGGCGCGCCGGACTCACTCCGCCCGCCGTCGTCCTCGCCCTCCCGGGGATCGATACGACGGACCCCGACGCACTCGCGACCACGGCTGTGCGATGGGCCGAGGAGAGGGCGTTCGCCGAGGCATACGAGGCCTGCACCGCCGCCGGAGCCCTGCGGCTCGGGGCGCCGGGGCGGGCTTTCGCCCTCCAGTACGCCCTGGCCGGCCTCTGGCAGGACTGGGGTCTGCTCCCCGAGACCTACTACGCCGAGGGCGTCGGGGAACTCGTCGCCGGTTGCCTCACCGGCAGGCATTCCCTCGGGCAGGCCCTCGCCGCGCTGGAGCGGGGGACCCGCTCCGAACCGGGTCCGCGCGTCCTGCCGTACGGCGATCTCGGCACCGCCCACGCCGGGGTCGTCCTCACGGCGGACGGGCGTACCTCTCCGCAGGCCGCCCTGCGGGAGGCCTGGCTGGCCGGTGCGGAGGTCGACTGGACGGCGTTCTACCGTGGGGAGCGGCGGCACCGGGTGCCCCTGCCGACGTACCCGTTCGAGGGGCGGCGCTACTGGCTGGAGCCAGTCGCGTCGGCCGCGCCGAGCGCGCCGGAGGTGCAGCCGGAGCCCGCTCCGGTGCCGGTGCCGGTGCCGGTCCCGGCTCGCCAGGAGATCGTCCTGAGCGGGGACGAGACGTACCTCGCCGACCACGTCGTGCACGGCGTTCACGTGCTGCCCGCGGCCGTCCACCTCGAACTGGCCCGCGCGGCGGGAGAGTCGGCGACGGGAGCACGGACCGGCTCGCTCCGGAACGTCGGCTTCAACCGCAAGCTCTCCTTCCGCGGCGACCCTCGTACCGTACGGATCACGCTCGAGCCCCGGGACACGGCCGTCCTGCGCTTCACCGTGACCGCCGACGGCGGGTCGGCGGCCGAACCTGGCGAACCGGCCTACGCGACCGGCGAGTTCGTCCCGGACGGCACCCCGCCCAGCCCGGAGCGCGTCGACCTCGACGAGGCCGGCGAACGCTGCCCGACCCGGCTCGCCCCCGACGCCTGCTACGCGTTGCTTCGGCGGCGCGGGCTGCTCCACGGCCCGAGCCTGCGCGCGCTCCGGGGCCTGGCCCACCGCGCGGGGGAGGAGGCCGTCGCCGAGATCGAGGTGCCCGCGTCCGCCGAGACCTCGCTGGCCGCCGGCGGTTTCGCCGGCCCCGGCACACTGCTGCTCCACCCGGCCCTGCTGGACGGGGCGCTCCAGGCAGCGGTGTGTCTGCTCGCGGCCTCGGACGAGGCGGACGGGAGCGGATATCTGCCGATGGGGATCGGCGAGCTGCGGCTCCTGGCCGACCCCGGCCGGCGGTGCGCCGTGCGGGTGACCCGCTCGGAGCGCGGCGCCCGGCGCGACCAAGTCGCCCATCTGGACCTGGAGTTGGTCAAGGAGGACGGCACGGTCGCCGTCCGGGTGACGGACCTCGTGCTGCGCCGCGTACCCGCCGCGTCGCCGCCACCCCCACAACCGGAGCCGGCGACCGCCTTCCTGCGCGCCCATTGGACTCCCGCGCTCCTCCCCGTCGACGCCGACGACATCGGCACCGGTCCCGTCCTGCTCCTCGCGGAGGCGGATGCCTGCCGCGAGGCCCTGGGCCGGGAGCTGCGGGACCGCGGTGACCGGGACACCCCGGTCGTACTGGCGCTGCCGGGCACCGGATTCCGCCGCGTCGACCGTCACACGTACGAAGTGGACGCCGCCCGACCCTCCTCCCTCGCCGACCTCCTGACGGCTCTGGACGCCGACGGGATCGCCCCGGGCCGGATCCTGCACGCCTGGAGCCTCACGGCAGATGCGTCGGACGCCTTCGGCGCAGGCCGGCTCGACACCGGCATCGGTTCCCTGTTCCACCTCACCAAAGCCCTGCTGGCCCGGCGCCCCGTCCGGCCGGTACGGCTGCTCTACCTCCACCCGCTGGACGCCGGCGGCGAAGCCGTGCCTGCCTACGCCGCGGTCGCCGCCTTCGCCCGCACCGCCCGGCTGGAGAACCCCGCCCTCGCCTACCGGGCGGCCGGCGTGGCAGCCGACGCCCTCGCCACCCAACTGCCGCTCCTTGTACGAGAGTTCGGAGCCGGCACCGGGCGGGAGCCCGAGATCCGGTACGTGGCGGGCATCCGCCTGGCCCGCCGCGACCGGGCCGTCGCGACACCGGCCGGCGCCGGACCGGCCGAATCACCCCTGCGCGAGCGCGGTGTGTACCTGATCACCGGCGGCACCGGAGGGCTCGGGCTGCTGCTCGCCGAGCACCTCGCCGCCCGGGTGCGGGCCCGTCTCGTCCTGGTGAGCCGCAGCGCCCCCGACGGGTCCGCGCGCGAGCGGATCGAGGCGCTGACCGCCTCCGGTGCGACGGTCCGTCACCTGCGGGCCGACGTCGGCCGCGAGGAGGACGTCCGGGGGATCGTGTCGGCGGTGACCGCCGAGCACGGCACGCTGCACGGCGTGATCCACGCGGCAGGGGTCCTGCGGGACTCCTTCCTGGTCGGCAAGACGGCACAGGAGCTGGAGACCGTACTCGCTCCCAAGGTCCACGGCACGGTCCACCTCGACCGGCTGACCGCCGGTCATCCCCTGGACTTCTTCGTGACGTTCTCGTCGGCCGTCGCGTCCTCGGGCAACGTCGGCCAGGCCGACTACGCCTACGCCAATGCCTTCCTCGACCACGCCATGACAGTGCGCGAACGCCTGGTGGCGGACGGACGGCGCAGCGGCCGGTCGCTGTCGATCGGCTGGCCGCTGTGGCAGGCCGGCGGCATGCGACCGGACGACACCTCGGCGGCCCTGCTGGAGAAGACGCTGGGATCCGCGGCCCTGCCCACCCCGGTCGGACTCGCCGCCTTCGAGACCGCCCTCACCCTGCGCGGTGGCGCGGTACGCGTCGCGCACACCGACTCCGGGACCGCGCCGACGACACCCGCACCCGCACCCGCACCCGCACCCGCACCCGAGGCCGTGGAGGCCCACGTCGTGACCGAGCCCGCCACGCCGTCCACCGCGGAGCCCGACCTGCGCGCCGTCGCCAGGGACCTGCTGCGCGCGCTGCTCGCCGCACAGACGAAGCTGGACCCCGCGGGCATCGACGCCGACACGCCACTGGACAGCTACGGCATCGACTCGCTGCTGATCGTCAAGCTCAACTCCGCTCTGGAGGAGAGCTTCGGGGAACTCTCCAAGACCCTCTTCTTCGAGTACACGACCCTCGACGAACTCGCCGACCACTTCGTCGCGGAGCAGGCGGACCGTCTGCGTGAACTCGCCCCGGCCGCGCAACCCGCACCCGCACCCGCACCCGCACCCGCACCCGCACCCGCACCCGCACCCGCACCCGCACCCGCACCCGTGACCGGCGCCGTGACCGGCGCCGTGCCCGCACCCGTGACCGAGGCCGACGCCGCGCCCGCGCAACCGCAGGTGTCCCTTCTCCGTGACGGCCGGCTCGCCCACGACACCTGCCCCGAGGACGCAGTCGCCATCATCGGCCTGAGCGGCCGTTACCCCCAGGCCGCCGACCTGGACGCCTTCTGGCAGAACCTGGTCGAGGGCCGTGACTGCGTGACCGAGGTGCCGGCGGAGCGCTGGGAGCACGGCCGCTACTTCCAGGAGGGCGAGCCCGCACCCGGCCGTGCGTACACGAAATGGGGCGCGTTCCTCGACGGCGTGGACCGGTTCGACCCGCTGTTCTTCGGCATCGCGCCGCGCGAGGCCGAGCTGATGGACCCGCAGGAGCGGCTGTTCCTGCAGACCGCGTGGCACGCGGTGGAGGACGCCGGCTACCGGCCCGCCGACCTCGCCGGACGCCCCGTCGCCGTCTTCGTCGGCGCGATGTACGCCGAGTACCAGCTCTACGGCGCCGAGCGCGTCCTGCGCGGTGAGGGACCGGTGCCCGCCTCGCTGCACGCCTCCATCGCCAACCGGGTGTCGTACGTACTGAACCTCACCGGCCCCAGCATGGCCGTCGACACGATGTGCTCCTCCTCCCTGACCGCGCTCCACCTGGCCTGCCGGAGCCTCGGCGACGGCGAGAGCGAACTGGCCCTGGCCGGTGGCGTCAACCTCTCCCTCCACCCGCACAAGTACGTCTACCTCAGCCAGGGCCGGTTCGCCTCGTCCGACGGCCGGTGCCGGTCCTTCGGCGACGGCGGCACCGGGTACGTGCCGGGCGAGGGCGTCGGCGCGGTGCTCCTCAAGCCGCTGCGCCGTGCCCTGGCCGACGGCGACCACATCCACGGTGTGATCGTCGGCCACGCCGTCAACCACGGCGGCCGTACGAACGGCTACACCGTCCCGAACCCCAACGCCCAGCAGCGCGTCGTCGAACAGGCCCTGCGCCAGGCCGGTGTCTCCCCCCGCGACCTGGGCTGCGTCGAGGCGCACGGCACCGGCACCTCGCTCGGCGACCCGATCGAGATCACCGGGCTGCGCAAGGCCTTCGAGGCGGTCGAGCGGGACGCCGCCCACCGAAAGGGCGACGGCCCGGACACGCAGTACTGCCCGATCGGCTCGCTGAAGTCGAACATCGGTCATCTGGAGGCCGCCGCGGGCATCGCAGGGCTCACCAAGGTGCTGCTCCAGATGCGGCACGGCCGGCTGGTGCCCTCCCTGCACTCCGAACACCCCAACCCGAACATCGACTTCGCCCGCTCCCCGTTCCGGGTGCAGCGCGCGGGGGCCGACTGGCCGGCCCCCGCCGACGCGCCTCGCCGGGCCGCGCTGAGCTCCTTCGGCGCGGGCGGTTCCAACGCCCACGTCGTCGTCTCCGAGGCACCGGCGACGACCCCCGCGGCCGACCGGGCCGCTGTCGCACAGCGCACCGCGCGTCCACTGCTGTACGTGCTGTCCGCCCGGGACGAGGAGCGGCTGCGCGTCCACGCCGGCCGCCTCGCCCGCTTCCTGCACACCGCCCATGTCGACCTCGGCGATGTGGCGCACACGCTGTTGTGGGGCCGCGAGCCGATGGCCGAGCGACTGGCCGTGGTCACCGACGAAGGTGCCGCCCTCGCCGCCGCCCTGACCGCCTTCGCCGAGGGCGCCGCCGTCCCGGCCGGCTTGTGGCACGGTCGCGCCGGCGCACGGCAGGGGACCTTCGCACCGGACACCGATCCCCTCACACAGGCCGGCCGGTGGGTCGCCGGAGCGGACCCCGAAGGGTCCCCCGTCGCCCCGCCCGCCGGCGCCCGCACGCCGCGCCGGGTCCCGCTCCCCGGGTACCCGTTCGCCGAAGAGCGGTACTGGCTGGGCGACGCCCTGACCGCCCGCCCGGCCACCGCACCCGGCGCGGCGTTCCTCCACCCGCTGCTGCACGCCAACGAGTCCACCCTCACGGAGACCAGGTTCCGCACGACCCTGCGCCGCGACGACGCCCTGCTCGCCGACCACGAAGTGGCCGGCCGCCGGCTGCTGGCCGGAACCGCGCTCCTGGAGATGACCCGCGCCGCCGTCGAACGCGCCGCCGGCCGGGCTCCCGGACGGCTGCGTGACGTGGTGTGGGGACGGCCGGTCGAGGTCGTGGCCGCCACCCTCGACGTCTACGTCGCGCTCCGCGCCGAGGGTGGCGCGGACACCACCGACTCCGGTGCCGCCGTGGCGTTCGAGGTGTACAGCCGGACGGACGACGGCGGACGCGTCACCCACGTACGCGGCACCGCCGTCACCACGGCCCCCGCCCCCGCCGGACCGCCACGGGACATCGAGGGGACGCGCCGTCGCTGCGGTGTCACCCGCAGCGCCGCCGAGACCTACGACGACTACCGGCGGGCCGGTTTCCACTACGGCCCCTCCTTCCAGGTGACGCGGGAGGTACGGATCGGCACCGACGAGGTGCTGGTCGAGGCGCAGCTGTCCGAACAGGAGCTGTCCCAGGGCGACTTCGTGCTGCCGCCCACCCTGCTCGACGGCCTGCTCCGGTCCGTGCACTGGATGAACCGGCACACCGCGCCGAGCGCCGACGACCTGGTCGTGCCCTTCTCCCTCGGCGAGATCGACATCCTCAGACCGCTCCCGCCGGTCTGCCTCGCCCACGCCGTGCCTGCGGCCGGCGGCGGGGCACGGGCTACGGCCGTACAGCGGTTCGACGTGGTGATCACCGACGAGAACGGGACGGAGGCCGTCCGCATCCGCGACTTCGCCGGACGCGTCCTTGGCACCACCCCGGCGACCTCCGCGTCCCCGGCCGGCGAACCGCTGTTCTACGAGTTCGGATGGGAGCCCCGGGCCCTGCCGCCGACAGCCACCGGCCCGGACGGGCGTGCGGCGGACACTTTGCTCGCCCTCACCCCCGATCCCGAGCAGGTCCGGCAGCTCGCCCGCACCGGAGGCTGGTCCCGGGTGGTCCAGGTGTCCTCCGGCGACCGCTACGGCACCGACGGCGCGGACGCGTACGTCCTGGACCCCGCCGCCCCCGACCACTTCCGGCGCCTGCTGGCCGACGTCACCGGTCACGGCGCCCGCCCCGCCCCGGACGTCGTCCACCTGTGGGACCTGGCCGCCCCCGGTCCCACCGATGAATACGCCCTGCCGGACGCCGCGTTCACCACCGGACTGTTTCCGCTGCTGTACCTGCTCCACGCGGCCCGCGACGGCGGCCACGACACCCTGCGCGTCCTGTACGCGCACACCGGGCGCCCCGAACAGGAGACCCTCATCGGCCTGGCCCGGGCCGCCGAGGGCGGACGGCCGCGGCTGTGGTTCCGCGCGGTACGCCACGACGCTCCAGTCCCGTCGGCCGGGGAACTCGCCCGCACGGTGGCGGCCGAGTTCGCGGCCGGCCCCGCGCGGCGGACGGCCGAACTCCGCCGTGACGCCGACGGCCGACGCCTGGAGCGCGTGGCGCGCCGGGCGGCGTCAGTGCCGGCGACCGGGGCCGGCGCCGTCCCTCTGCGGGAGCGCGGGGTCTACCTCATCACCGGCGGAGGCGGAGGCATCGGCCTGGTCTTCGCCCGCCACCTCGCCGAGCGGTACCGGGCCCGGCTGGTGCTGATGAACCGCCGCCCCCTCGCCGACGCCGCCCGCGCCGAGGTCGACCGGCTCATCGCGCTGGGTGCCGACGTCCTGACGGTGCGCGGTGACGTCGCGGACGCCGATGACGTGCGGCGGGCCCTGGCCGAGACCCGGCAGCGGTTCGGACGGCTCGACGGGGTCTTCCACGCCGCCGGAACCTTCGACCCGACTCCGGTGCACGGTGCCGACCGGACCCGCTTCGAAACGGTCCTCGCGGCCAAGACCCATGGCACCGTCCATCTGGACGTCCTCACCAGGGACGAACCTCTCGACCTCTTCGTGCTCTTCTCGTCCGTCTCCGGCGCGCTCGGCGACTTCGGCGCCGGCAGCTACGCCGCCGCCAACCGTTTCCTCGACGCCTACGCCGGCACCCGCGCGCAGTGGGTGCGCGAGGGGCGGCGGCACGGCCGCACCCTGTCGCTCGCCTGGCCGCTGTGGGCGGTCGGCGGAGTCGACTCCGCGCTGGATCCCGGTGAGGTCGAGCGCTACCGGGCCGCCACCGGGATGCGCCCGCTCACCGCCGACGAAGGCATCGAACTGTTCGAGCAGGCCTGGACCCACGAGGCACCGCTGCTGCTGCCGGCCGTCGCCGACGCGGCCGCTGCCGACCGGGCGCTCGGAATCGATGACACCGGCGCCCGCGAGTCCGCCGTACCGGAACCGGATCCGCGGCCGGCCGGGGAACCCGCCCCCGTCGTGGGTGCCCTGCGCTCCCGGGTGGTGGAGCACGTCCGCTCCCGCCTCGCCGGTGTGCTGCGGCTCGCCCCAGCCAGGCTGGACGGGCGGACCGAACTCGACTCCTACGGGCTGGACTCGGTGATGGTCATGGAGGCCAACACCCTGCTGGGTCGGGACTTCCCCGGACTGCCCGGCACTCTGTTCTTCGAGTACCGCACCGTAGAGGAGGTCGCCGACTTCCTGATACGCGAGCACTCCGGGACGGTGGCCCGGCGCTTCGGCGAACACGAGCCACGGGAGGCCGAAGGACCGGTGGTGACCGGACCCGGTCAGCCCCCCGCCCCGGTTCCGGCCGTGTCCCCCGCCCCGCGGCGCGCCTCCGTCACCGCCCGTGTCACTCCGTCCCCGGCCGGTCACGGCCTCCGCCCCACCGCCGACGAGCCCATCGCGATCATCGGGATGAGCGGGCGCTATCCCAAGGCCCGGGACCTGGACGAGTTCTGGGAGAACCTCCGCGCCGGGCGCGACTGCGTCACCGAGGTGCCGACCGACCGTTGGGACTCCGACGCCCTGTTCGACCCGGACCCCAGGGCAGCGGGCCGCAGCTACAGTCGCTGGGGCGGGTTCCTCGACGACGTCGACGCCTTCGACTCGCTCTTCTTCCGGCTCTCCCCGGCCCAGGCCAAGGTCATGGACCCGCAGGAGCGGCTCTTCCTGGAGACCGCCTGGTCCGCCCTGGAGGACGCGGGGTATCCGCTCGACGCCCTGCCCCGGCCGCGTTTCGGCGCCGAGGGCCGTGACGTCGGCGTGTTCGTCGGGGTGATGTGGGGCGACTACGCGGTGCTCGCCGCCGAGGAGTCCTTCCGGGGCAACCCCGTCACCGTCCTCGCCAACCGTTCCTCGATCGCCAACCACGTGTCGTACTTCGGGGACTTCCGGGGCCCCAGCCTCGTGGTGGACACCGCGTGCTCCTCCTCCCTGGTCGCTCTGCACCTGGCCTGCGAGAGCATCCGCCGGGGCGAGTGCGGCCTGGCGATCGCGGGCGGGGTGAACGTGGCGGTGCACCCGGACAAGTACGTGCACCTCAGCCGGATGACCATGCTCGCCAAGGACGGCCGATGCCGGTCGTTCGGCGACGGCGGCAGCGGCTACGTACCCGGCGAGGGCGTGGGCGCGGTGTTGCTCAAGCGGCTGTCGCAGGCCGAGGCGGACGGCGACCGCATCCACGCCGTGATCCGCTCGACCGTCGTCAACCACGGCGGGCGCACCAGCGGACTCACCGTGCCCAACCCGCGTGCCCAGCAGGCGCTGATCGAGGAGGCCCTGCATCGGGCCGGCGTCGACGCCCGCACGATCGGCTGCGTCGAGGCGCACGGCACCGGCACCGCGCTCGGCGACCCCATCGAACACACAGGGCTGGAGCGGGCGTTCCGCACCCACACCGAGGATCAAGGCTTCTGCGCCCTCGGCTCGGTCAAGTCGGTGATCGGCCACCTCGAGGGCGCGGCGGGCATCGCCGGACTCACCAAGGCGGTCCTGCAGTTGCGGCACGGTCAGCTCGTCCCGTCGCTGCACGCACGGGACTTGAACCCGGTCATCGACTTCACCGCCTCCCCGTTCCGGGTGCAGCGCGAACTCGCCGACTGGCGGGCGCCCGCCGACGGTCCCCGCCGGGCCGCCGTCAGCTCCTTCGGCGCGGGCGGCGCCAACGCCCACGTGGTCGTCGAGGAGTACGTCGCCGCCGGGGCCGAGGACCGCCCCGCCGACCCGGACGCCGGCCGCCCCGAACTGCTGACACTGTCCGCCCGGACGGAGGACCGGCTGCGCGCCCAAGCGGCCCGGCTGGCCGCCTTCCTGCGCCGGGAACGCGATGCCCACCGGCCCCCCGCGCTCGCCGACGTGGCCCACACCCTGCTCGCGGGCCGGGAGGCCATGGCCGAAAGGCTGGCGGTCACCGTGTACGGCCTCGACGAGGCGGTGGACGTCCTGGAGGCGTTCGCCCGCGACGAGGCCGGAGACCGGGTCGTCCGGGGCGGAGCCGGGGCCGACGCGGCCGTCAGCGACCTGCTCACGGGGATCGCGGAGGGGCGTGACCTGGCGTACGCCCTGGCGGCCTCGGGCGACCTCGACCGGCTCGGCCGACTGTGGGTGTCGGGGATGTCCCTGGACGCGGCCGTGCTCCAGCGGGGACGGGGCCGCACCGCACACAGGATCACCCTGCCGACCTACCCGTTCGAGCGCCGACGGCACTGGCTCACCCCTCGCCGGGACGAACCGGCGGGATCCGCCGGGGAAACCGGGGAAAGGGTGCGTCCGGCGGTGGGCCTCGCGCGTTCCCCCGGTGAACCGGGTGTGCGCCGACGCACCCTGGACCCCGCCGACCCGGTCCTGCGCGACCACCTGGTGCGCGGCCGGAGCATCCTGCCCGGAGTCGCCCACCTCGACCTGGTGTTCTCCGAGCTGCCCGGCCCGCCCCGCGCACTGCGCGACGTGCGCTGGCGCACGCCCGTCGTCGTCGACGGCACCGCGGCCGAACTGGTCCTGAGCACCCGGCAGGACGGCGAGGCCGTACGCTACGAGATCCACGGCGGCGGCGATGTCCTGCACTCCGAGGGCGTCCTGACCGAGCCGGACACGTCGGACGGCGCGAGTGTGTCCGTCGAGGCCGTTCGGGAACGCTGCCGGGCTGCCCGAACCGGCGACGAGCTGTACGCCGATCTCGCGGGACGCGGGCTGGGCTACGGCCCCTACTTCCGGATCGTCGAGCGGCTGTGGACGGGCGACGGAGAGGCGCTGGCCCGGCTCAGTCTGCCGTCGGCCCACCGCGCTCCCGGCGGACGGCACGCCCTGCACCCGGGCATGGCGGACGCCGCGCTGCACACCATCGCCGGTCTGCTCGGACCCGACGACGGTGTTCTGATGCCCTTCTCCGCCGACGAGGTACACCTGCTGCGGCAGGTGCCGGCCGACGGCTGGGCGCATGTGACCGCGCTGGGCGGACACCGATACGACGTCGCGCTCCTGGACGACACCGGCCAGGTCTGTGTGCGCTTCCGCGACGTGGCCTGCCGCCCGGTCCCCGTGGAGCGCGGCGAGGAGACGGACGCGGCGCATGACTCGTTCGCGTACCGGCCGCGCTGGGTGCCCGCCCCACTGCCCGCCCCGCTGCCCGGCCGCACCCCCACCGGCGGCCGGACCGTTCTCCTCAGTGCTCCCGAGTCGGCGCGGGACCTGGCCCTCACGCTCGGCCGGGTGCACCAAGACCTGGGCGACGAGGTCCGCCATCTGTGGCGGTCGGCCGACGACACGGACACACCCGCGGCCACCGGGCAGCCCGTCCCGGACCTGGTGTACTTCCTCGCCGGTACCGAAGAGATCACCGAACACGGCACGGCGCCGGCCGCTGAGGCCCGCGCCGAGGTCGTGGCCCTCCACCGCCTCGTCCGGGGCCTGCCGCCACGGGGCGCGGAGTCCCGCCTGAAGGTCGTCACCGTGGGTGCCCTGCCGCTGTGCGAGGACGAGCCGTCGCGGCCCTGGTCGGCCGGGCTGTGGGGCTACTGCTCCGTACTGGACAAGGAGTACCCCGCGCTGCGGACCGCGTATGTCGACCTGCGGGGCGACGAGGCCGCCGACCTCGCCGCGCAGGTCGTCGCGGAACCGTTCGCCGCCCGCGTCCGCGCGGTGTCGCTGCGCGGCGGAGTGCGCCGCACCCTGCACCTCGAACCCGTCGACCTGCCCGCGCCGGCCGAGAGCGGCATCCGCTTCCGCGACCAAGGCGTGTATCTGATCCTCGGCGGGCTGGGCGCCATCGGCCTCGACACCGCGCACCACCTGGCCCGCACCCGCCGGGCGCGGCTCGTCCTCCTCGGCCGCACCGCTCCCAACGCGCGGCAAGCGGCGCGGATCGCCGAGATCGAGCGCGCCGGCGGGGAGGTGCTGCACCTGGTGTGCGACGCGACCGACCCGGTGGCCCTGCGCGAGGCCGTCGTCCGTGCCAAGGAGCGGTTCGGCGTGCTGCACGGTGTCATCCACTCCGCGATGGTCCTCGGCGCCACGCCCGTGCGAGACCTCGACGAGCACGCCCTGGACACCGCCCTGGCCGGCAAGACCGACACGACGTGGAACCTCGCCCGGGCGGTGCGGGACGAGCCATTGGACTTCCTGCTCCTGTACTCGTCCGGCGTCTCCTTCGCCGGCAACAACGGCCAGGCGGGATACGCGGCGGGCTGTGCCTTCGCGGACTCCCTCGCCCGCCACCTCTCCCGCACGGCCCGCCATCCGGTGCGCATCCTGAACTGGGGCTACTGGCACGCCGGCGGGGACCCTGAGAGGGAGGAGATCCTGCGTCGGCTGGTGGCCGCCGGGATCCGGCCGATCGGCGCCCGCGAGGGCATGGACACACTGGAGCGTTTCCTCGCCTCCGGACTGCCGCAGATCCTGGCCACCAGGGCCACCGAGCCGATCCTTCGCGCCCTCGGCGCCGACCCGGCCGTACGCGTCCGTTCGCTGCCCACCTCACCGCTCCCCGTGACCGCCGCCGTCGAGCCGCCGCGAATCGACGAGAGCGGGCGGCGGACGGTCGGGGAGCAGCTCGAGGACTCGCGGGCGCTGGACCGGCTCGGCCGGGTCCTGCTGCTGGCCGCGTGGCAGCGAGCGGGCGTCCTGTGTCACGCCGGGGAACGCCGTACCGTCGCCGAGTTGCGCGGCGCGCTGGGCGTGGTGGACCGCCACGAGCGCCTGTACGGCGTGCTGCTGGAACTGCTTGTCTCGGCCGGGTTCGTCCGCCGCGACGGGGACGGGATCGTCGCCCTGCCCGTGGTGGAGGAAGAGGAAGCGCGACTCGCCCTGGCCGACCCCGGCGCCGTGCGCGGGCGGCTGCCGTCCGGCCGGCCCTGGACCGCCGCCGTGGCCGACCTGCTGCTGCGCTGCACGCGGGAACTGCCGGACGTCCTGGCCGGCCGTACCGACGCCACCGAAGTGCTCTTCCCCGGCGGATCGCTCGACGCCGTGGGCGCCGTCTACCGCGGCAACGCCGTCATCGACGGGATCGGCGCCCACCTGGCGGCCGTGGTGGGCCGGTACGCCGCCGAGCGGCTGGCCGCCGATCCGGGCGCGCGGATCCGGGTACTGGAGGTCGGGGCCGGCACCGGCGGCACCACGCGCGACGTGCTGGCCGCGCTCGCGCCCTACGCCGGACGGGTGGAGTACACCTACACCGACGTCTCCGCAGGGTTCGTCCGGCACGGCTCGCAACTGTTCGCGGACAGCCACCCGTTCACGGACTTCCGGGTCCTCGACATCGAGACCGGCCCCGAGACACAGGGCTTCGCGCCGGGCGCGTTCGACATCGTGCTGGGCACCAACGTCTTCCACGCCACCCGGCGCATCCACCGCACCGTCGAGCACGTGAAGTCCCTGCTGCGGCCGAACGGGCTGTTCCTCGCCAGCGAGGGGACCCGGGCCGATCACGCGATGACGCTCGTCTTCGGGCTGACCGACGGCTGGTGGGCCTTCGAGGACCCGGAGCACCGGATCCCCGGCACCCCGCTGCTGAGCGCTGCGGCCTGGCGCGACGTGATGACCGACTGCGGCTTCCGGCACGCCGTCACCCACGGTCTGCCGCAGGAGGGTCCCGCCGTCCAGAGCCTGGTCGCGGCCGTCAGCGACGGCCTCGTCGTCCACCGGGACACGGCTCCCGCGAACGGGCGGGCGGACACCGCCGCCCCGGCGCCGCCGGGCCGTCGCACCCCGAGCGACACGGCGGCCCCCGCCTCCGACCGGTACGCGGCCGCCGAAGAGCTGGTACGAGGGGTCTTCGCCCGCGTGTTGGAGATGGCGCCGGACCAGCTCGATCCGGACGCGACCTTCGAAACGTATGGCATCGACTCCCTGGTGGTGCTGCAGCTGAACACCGCGCTGGAGGAGCACGTGGGCCGGGTGCCGACGACGCTGCTGTTCGAGCAGATCACCATCGGCCGGCTCGCCCGCTGGCTCCTCGCCGAGCGACCGGACGCCGTGGGTGACACGAAGCCCGAACCGGGGGTTCGGGTGCCGATGCCGCCACAGGAGCCGGTGGCCGCAGACCTGGAGCACATGATCGACGCCCTGTCCGACGGTCAGGTCGAGGAACTGCTGCGGGCGCTCAAGCCCACCGACCGGGGTGCGGCGCCGCACCACGCGGCGGCGAACGGAACGGCGGTCACCGAATGAGTGCACAAGAAGCAGGAACGCGGATCGGGGCGGTGTCCGGAGTGGGGCAGATCTCCGGGGGGTTCGAGGAACCGGCGACTCTCGGAGAATGCACAGCTACCACCGGTAACTCATTTAAGATTAAGGTAACTTCGCCACTTACTCCCTTACCAGTGGAGCCCGCGACGCCATGCGAGACGTTCATTTCCCCGCACTTCGGCGAAATGGCCTCGTCCCCGGACGAACTCCGCGACGCCATGCAGGGTAGTCGGCCGCTGCGAGGCAGACACAGGGAGGCCGAAGTCCTGCGGACGGCACTGTCCGAGGCGGCCGCAGGGCAGGGCGGCACAGCGCTGGTCCTCGGCCCGCGCGGGTACGGCAAGACCCGCCTCGTGCAGGAGGTCGGCCGGACCGCCGAGGAGAACGGGTTCGTCGTCGTGTCCTTCGGCTCGGAGGACTTCGGGGACGAGCCGGACCTCCCCGACCGGCCGGTCCTGGCCGTCCTGGACGACACCCTGCTGAGTGCGGATCCGGAGGTGTTCGCCCGGATGCGGGCGACGCTGGCGCGGCGCCAGGGCCGGCCCTGGTTCAGCCTGATCACCCTGTGCAGCGGCACCTACGGCCTCGAAGGCCACCGGTTCGTCTCCGGTCTGGAAGAGGCCGGGTGCACCCGCATCGAACTCCAGGGACTCGGCCGCGACGCGATCCGGGACGTCATCACGGACATTCTCGGCGCACCGCCGGACGCCGGCCTGCTCAAGCTCGCCGACGACGCGGCCGGCAACCCGCTGCTCGCGGTGTCCCTGGCGCAGGGGCTGCTGGAGGACGGCCAGGTGACGATCAGAGGGGGCCTGGCGGTGTACGACCACACCGCCGTGCCAAGCCGGCTGCGCACCACGGTGACCTGCATGCTCAACGAACTCGACCACGACACACAGCAGTTGGTGCGGACCGCCGCCGCCCTCGGCCCCGCTTGCAGCGTCGACAGCCTCGTCGCCGTGTTCACCGGGTCCGCCGCCCGGCTCGCCGCCAGCGTTCAGCAGGCCATCGACGCCAAAATCATCGAACGCCGGGGCGACGAACTCGGTTTCTGCTACGAGTTGGTCCGCTGGGTCATCGCCGAGACGACCCCGCCCCCCGTACGGCAGAAGGTGTTCGAGGAGGCCGCGTCGGCGTTGCGCGGCGGCCTCGACCGGCCCCCGCAGCGGGTCGGGCCCCGCACGGCCGCACCCCTCGCGGAGCGTTCCGCCGGCCCCGAGCACACCGCCGACGCGGACCCGACGGTCGCCCTGCCCCGCCGTATCCAGCTGTGCTTACTGGAGGGCCGGATGGACGAGGCCCACGACCTCGCCATTTCCCTCCTCGGCGCCAGCCGCCCGTTCGGAGACACCGCCGCCCGGGTCCTGGCCCTGCTGGTCCTCGCCGCCTGCGCACGGCTCGGCGGGCAGCCCTCCGTGTCCCTGCGGCGTGGCCGTGAGGCCGCGTCACTCGCCCTGGCCATGCGGGACCGCGGCGCGTTCGCCCGCCTGGCACCCCTCGCCGCCCTGGAACTGTCCCTGCTCGGCGAGACCGAGATACCCCGGTGGCTCCTGGAATCCGCCGACTACCCTCTGCCCTCCCACTCGGACGCCAAGGAACCGACGGCGGACCTCTTCTCGGGTCTCGCCCGCACCAGGCTCCTGCTCCGGTGGGGGGAGGCCTCCCTGGCCGCCCAGGCCGCCGAGGACATCACCGACGCGGTCAACGCCGCGGGACTCAGGGAGGCACTGCCCCTGTGCTGGGCCGTCCAGGCCCAGGCCGCGCTACGCTCCGGACAGGCGGCCGGCGCGGAGCGGCTGGTGGCGCGCTACAAGTGGAACGAGTCGACGGGCGCCATGTCCGGCACCCCTCTGCCCGACTGGGTCGCCCTGCAGGTGGCGACGCAGCGGCAGGGACCGGTGTACGGGACCGAGCTGCTGCTCGGCCGCTACGCCCACCTCATCTCCACCCCGGCGCTGTTCATCGAGGAGCCCGGAGCCGCGCCCTGGATGGTGCGCACCGCGCTCGCGGCCGGCGCCGCCAGGCTGGCCCGGGACGTGGCGTCCGAGGTGCGCCGGCTCGCCGACGCCAACTCCGACTTCGCGCCCGTCGCCGCCTCGGCCCTCCATGCCGAGGGGCTGTGGCGGCGGGACCCGGAGCTGCTCGGGCGCGCCGACCGGGAACACCGCGACCCCTGGGCCGCCGCCTCGGCGGTCGAGGATCTCATCGGCCTGCTGGCGAGCGTGGACGCACCGAACCGTCTCGCCGTCGAACTGGGACTGGCCAGGGCCCGTCACCAGTACGAGAAGGCGGGCGACCTGTCCGGCGCCGAACGCACCCGCCGCACCCTCGCCGGGCTGGGTCCGCTGTCCGCGCAGACACCCGAGCCGCGCGCCACCGGGAACCAGCCCCTGCTGTCAGGTTCCGAACGGGCGGTGGCCGAACTCGTGGTCCAGGGAATGACCAACCGGCAGGTCGCGGAACAGCTCGACCTGTCACCCAACACTGTCAATTTCCATCTCCGCAACGTCTACCGCAAGTTCGGCATCGGTTCCCGAGTGGAACTCGCCCGGCTCTACCAAGGCGCGCCCCCGACGGACACCGTGCGGTGGTGACCGCGCGCGCCTGAGCGCACCCCGCTCCCCTCCGGCAGGCCGATGGCCGGCCCGCCGCTCTCCCGGTTCCTTCGCGCCGGCACCGCCCACGGTGGCCTTCACCATGCCCGTCGCCGCCCGTTCGACGCCGTTCTGGAATGGACAGATGACCGACTCACCCAGGTTCACCGAGACCTTCACCGTCACCGCAGACAACCCCTTGCTGCGTGGTCACGTCGTCGACGGTCGCCGGCTCCTGCCCGCCGTCGGCTGTGTGGACCTGGTTCTGCAGGTCCTCGCCCGGCACGGACAGGCACTCCCCGACGTCGTCCTGCGCAACCTCACCGTGCTCGCGCCGCTCACCGTCGCCCCCGGCGAGCAGGTCCTCGTCACCGTCGAAGGCCGTGGCGCCTCCGGCGGCGGCACCCGCGTCGAGGTACGTGGCCGGCACGCGGAGGACAGCACCGAGACCACCCATGCCGTGGTCACCGCCCATCCGACGACCGCCCAGGATTTCCCGGACCGGTTGCCCCTGCCCCTGGCCACGTCGGACCGGAGCGCACCTCTCGCGGACATCTTCGCCTGGTGCCGGGAGCACGGCCTGGTCCACTCGGACCTGATGAAGGCCGCAGGGACGCTCCACCGGTGCGGCGGCGACTGGATCGCCGCACTGGAACTGGCTCCGGAACACCGTGACAGCGCGGATGCCTTCGTCTTCCATCCGGCCCTGTTCGAGGCAGCGCTGCTGAGCGGTGGAGTGGCCAGCGGTCTGCCCCACGACGACGGCACCCCCGACGGCCGGACACCGTTCCTGCCGAGCCGGTTCGAGCTCTACCTCCCCCTGGTCATCGAGTCCTTCCGGGCGACCGCGTCCCCCGGCTCCCACTGCTATGTGCGCATCCCCGCCGCCTCGGTCTCCCGCGACGACGAACTCGTGCGGCTGGCCATGGAGTTCTACGACCCGGCCGGAGTGAAGTTCGCCGAGGTCGGCCAGTACGTCGGCAAAAGGGTGCGTACGCCCACCGCGGCTTCCCCGGAGGCGACCCCGCCGACCCCGCCGACCGCGCCCACGCTCCTCCCTGATGCCGGCGTGCTGGGCGTCGTACGCCAACTGGTCGCGGAGCGCCTCGACGTGACGCCCGAGCGGGTCGACGTCCACGCCGGCTACTACGACATGGGGCTCGCCTCGGCCGACCTGCTGTCCGTCGTCACCCGGCTGGGCGACCGGCTCTCCCTCGACCTCTCGCCGACGGTCATGTTCGAGCACCGGACCGTCGCCGAACTCGCGGCCTGGCTGGAACCGCGGGTCGCCGGGGACATTTCGGAGGGACCGCTGTCCGCGGTCCGCGCCACCGTGGCCGAACTGCTCTGCGTACCCCCCGAGGAGGTAGCCCCCGACGGCGCGCTGGAGGACCTCGGCCTTGACTGGACAGGCCTCGCCCAACTGGCCGACCGGCTGGGCGAGCGCCACGGGCGGGCCCTCGCCCCCACCGTCTTCCTGGAACACCGCACGGTACGCGCGGTCGCGGCGCACCTCGCGGCCGCCCCGGTCGCACCAGGCGGCCCGGCACAGCCCCACCCGATGCTGGAGCGGGCCGACGCAGACGGTCCCGGCACGCTCTACACGGCACGCTTCGACGGCACCGAGCCCTACCTGCGGGATCACGTCGTGCGCGGCGGACGCGTGCTGCCGGGCGTCGTCCACCTGGAGATGGCCCGGGCGGCGGTCGCGGACGCGCTGGGCCAGGAGCGGGCGGCCGGCCTGCGGCTGGACGACGTCGTATGGCTACGGCCGGCGGTCTCGGGTCCCGCCGGGCTCGAACTGCGCGTCACCGTGAGCAGGTTGACTGAAGACAGCGCCGAGTACGAGATCCACGCCGTCGCACCCGACGACGAGCCGGTCCTGTGCGGCCAGGGCCGCGCGAGCCGTCCGGAACCGGCCGGCGCCGGACGGCCGGGACTCGCCGAGGCGAGGGCCGTGTGCACCGGCGCCACCTTCACCGCCGACGACGTCTACGCTCTGTACTCCGGTGCGGGGCTGGACTACGGCCCCTCCCAGCGCGCCCTGGTCCGCCTCCACACCGGCACCGACGACACGGGCCGCCCCCAGGCGCTCGCCGAACTGCGCCTGCCCGTCGCCGCCGAACCACTGGACGGCTGCCTGCTGCACCCGAGCATCCTCGACGGCGCCCTCCAGGCCACGGTCGGCCTGCGGATGGCCGCCGGACCCGTCGGCGACGGACCCGCACAGCCTGCCCTGCCCTTCGCCCTGCGCCATCTGGAGACCGTCGCCGCCACACCGGCACGCGCGTACGCGTGGATCCGGCCGCAGCCGCACCGCTCGCCCCGCACGGCGTCGGCCCCGCTGGACATCACGGTGTTCGATGACCAAGGCCGGGTGTGCGTGGAGCTGACCGGCCTGAGCACCCGGACCCTGCGACCGCAGCACACGGCCCCGCACGTCGAAGCACCCCTCGTACCCGCCGCGCCCTCCAGGCGGACACCCGCCGACATCGCGATCGTCGGCCTGAGCGGGCGCTACCCGGAGGCGGAGGACCTCGACGCGTTCTGGGCCAACCTCCGTGCCGGCCGCGACTGCGTGCGCGAGATCCCGTCCGAGCGCTGGGACCCTCGCCGGTACGCGGACCCCGCCGCCGCCGGTGCCGGGACACCGGCCCGATGGGGCGGCTTCCTGGACGGCATCGACCGCTTCGACCCCCTGTTCTTCCAGATCTCGCTGCTGGAGGCCGACTACCTCGACCCCCAGGAACGGCTCTTCCTCCAATCCGCCCACCACGCCCTGGAGGACGCCGGCTACACGGGGGAGGCGCTGTCCCGGGCCGCTGCCGGGCCCGGCGGCGGGGCACCCGGCAAGGTGGGCGTCTTCGTCGGCGTGATGTACCAGGAGTACCAGCTGTTCGGTGCCCAGGCACAGGAGCGCGGCCACCGGGTCGCCCTGTCCGGGAGCGCCGCCACGATCGCCAACCGGGTGTCGTACTTCTACGGCTTCACGGGCCCGAGCATGGCCCTCGACACCATGTGTTCGGGCTCGCTGACCGCCATCCACCTGGCCTGTGAGGCCATCCGCTCCGGCCAGTGCGGAGCCGCTCTCGCGGGCGGCGTGAACCTCAGCTCCCACCCGAACAAGTACCTCCTGCTGGGCATGCGCAACTTCCTCTCCAGCGACGGACGGTGCCGCAGCTTCGGCGAGGGCGGCGACGGCTACGTGCCCGGCGAGGGCGTCGGAGCCGTCCTGCTCAAACCGCTCGAACAGGCCGTGGCCGACGGCGACCACATCCACGGCGTCATCAAGGGAACCGCCGTCAACCACGGTGGACGTACCCCCGGATACTCCGTGCCCAGCCCGGTCGCCCAGGGCGAGGTCATCGCCGACGCGCTCGTCGCTGCCGGCGTCGACGCGCGCACCCTTGGCTATCTGGAGGCCCACGGCACCGGCACGGCCCTCGGCGACCCCATCGAGATCGCCGGCCTGACCAAGGGGCTCCAGCGCGCGGGCGGTCTGCCGGAACGCTGCGCCATCGGCTCGGTGAAGTCGAACATCGGGCACGGCGAGAGCGCCTCCGGCATCGCCGGCCTCACCAAGGTGCTGCTCCAGATGCGGCACGGCGAACTCGTGCCCAGCCTGCACTCCGCGTCCCTCAACCCGCACATCGACTTCGACCGCACACCGCTGCGCGTGCAGCAGCGCCTGGAGCCCTGGCCACGGCCCGTACTGGAGCTCGACGGCGAGCGCCGCACCCATCCCCGGACCGCAGGCGTCTCCAGCTTCGGCGCCGGCGGCTCCAACGCCCACCTCGTCGTCACCGAGTACGTCCCCGAGCCCGACCTCGAGCCCGAACTCGACCGGCGTCCCGCACCGGGACCGGACGCCTCAGGCCGGCCCTCGCTGCTCGTGCTGTCCGCCCGCAGCGAGGAGCAACTGGCAGAGCAGGCACGGCGGTTGGCGGTCCGGCTGGGCGAACTGAGCGACGACGACCTGCCCGACGTCGCCTGGACTCTCCAGACCGGCCGGATGCCCCTGGAGGAGCGGTTCGCCCTCGCCGCCGGGTCCGTCCGCCAGGCCAGGGAACGGCTCTCGGAGTTCGCCGCCGGACCGTCCCGCCCCGGCCCATGGATCCGGGGCACCGTCCGCACCGGCCCCGAGGCACCGACCCCCGAACAGACCCGGACGGAACTGGGCGAGGCCCTCGCCGCATGGTCCGCGCACGGGACGCACGACAGGCTGCTCCGCCTGTGGACCGAGGGCGCTGCGATCGACTGGGCGGCACTGCGCCCACCGGCCCGCCCGGCACGGCGCGTCAGCCTGCCCGGATATCCCTTCGCCCGGGAGCGGTGCTGGCTGGACCTCGACGACGCCGCGCCCCCCGTCCCCGCCTCCGCTTCCGAGCCCTCCGGCCCCACCCCGCCGGCGGCGAACGGCGAGGAGTTGATGCTTCTGCGCCCCGTCTGGACCGAACGCGAGGGTGCGCCCGCCGTGCCGGGGGAGGAGTTCTCCGCACGCCACGTCGTGGTGCTCGGCCGGCTCGGCGAGCGGGACGGCGACGCGTTGCGGGCCGCCCTGCCCGCCGGCACCGTCTGCCGGTTCCTGCCCCTCGACGAGGGCGCGCTGGACCGCCGCTACACCGACGTGGCGCGCGAGGCGTTCACCCTCACGCGCGAGATCCTCTCCGGCGGCGCACGGCGTCCCGTACTGCTCCAGGTCGTGCTGACCGGCGATCCCGGCACGGACGCCGAACGGGACCGACTGGCCTGCTTCGGCGGCCTGGCCGGCCTGCTCAGAACGGCCCGTCTGGAGGACCCCCGGCTGCACGCGCAGTACGTGGAATGCCTCGACGGAGCGGCTCCCGCCACCGTCGCGGCCCGGCTCGTCGCCGAGAACGGCGCCGAGCCCGAGGTGCGCTACCGCGCCGGGCGACGCCACGTCGTACGGATGGACGAGCTGACCGGCCCCCGGCCGGTGACCCGCCAGTGGAAGGAGGGCGGCGTCTATCTGATCACCGGCGGAACCGGAGGCCTCGGGCTGATCGTGGCGCGGGACATCGCCGCCACGACGAACCGCGCGACGGTGATCCTGACGGGACGCTCCCCGCTGACCGGGGCCCAGCGCGCCGCTCTGGACGCACTGCGCGAGCACGGCCTGACGGTCGACCACCGGCGCGCGGACGTGTCCGACCGGGACTCCGTCGCCGGGCTTCTCGCCCACGTGGCCGACCGCCACGGCCCGTTGACCGGCGTCGTGCACAGCGCCGGCGTCCTCGACGACGGCCTGCTGATCAGGAAGACCCCCGAGCAGTTCGAACGGGTCCTGGCACCCAAGGTCGCCGGTGTCGTCCACCTCGACGAGCTGACCCGCGACCAGCCGCTGGAGACGTTCCTGTGCTTCTCCTCCACCAGCGGGGCCTTCGGCAACGTGGGCCAGGCCGACTACGCGGCGGCCAACGCCTTCCTGGACGCCTACGCGGCGCACCGCAACCGCCTCGTCGACGCCGGGCTGCGCAGCGGCAGGACCGTGTCCATCGGCTGGCCCCTGTGGGACGAGGGCGGCATGGGCGCCGACCCCACGCTCCGGGCCCGGCTGCGCGACCTCGGATTCGCGCCGCTGGACACCGCCCGGGGGCTCGAGGCACTGCGGTGCGCACAGGCCGCCGACGACAACGGGCTGGGGGAGGGCAGGCTGCTCGTCCTCCTGGGCCGACGGGAGGTGCTGCCACCCGGCCTCCTCGGCCCCGCCGCCCCCGACACGGTGACCCGGCCGGCGGTGACCGGCACCCCCGACCGCGAGGAGAGCGCAGTGACATCGGAGCCGGTGGCGGACGGCGTCCTGGAGGAGCGGGCCGCCGCCCACCTGCGGCGCGTGATCGCCGGGGCCCTCAAACTCGGCCCCGAGCGTCTGGGAGCCGACACCCCGCTGGAGCGGTACGGCATGGACTCCGTCATCGCCGTGACCCTCACCTCCCGCCTGGAGGAGGAGTTCGGCCCGCTCCCGCGCACCCTGCTCTTCGAGGCGCAGACGGTCCGTGAACTGGCCCGGTACGTCATGGCCGAACACCCCGACGCCCTGCGCGCACTGCTCGGCGAGCCCGCCGCCCCCCAACCGACGCTCGCCACTTCCCCCGCCGCGCAGGCTCCCGACGCCGTGGCGGCCGCCGCCCAGCAGCCCGCCGCCCAGCAGCCTCCCGCCGTATCCGCGCCGCAGCGGCCCGCCACCGACATCGCCGTCATCGGCGTCAGCGGCCTCTACCCCCAGGCCGACGACCTCGACGCCTTCTGGGACAACCTTCGGTCCGGCAAGGACTGCGTGACGCGCATCCCCGAGGACCGCTGGGAGCGTCTCTACGGCACGAGCCCGGACGAGGCCGGTCCGACGCGCGGCACCTGGGGCGCGTTCCTCGACGGCATCGACCGCTTCGACCCGCTGCTCTTCGGCATCTCGCCCCGTGAGGCCGCCGCGATGGACCCGCAGCAGCGGCTGTTCCTGCAGACCGTCTGGCACCTCCTGGAACAAAGCGGCGTCACCCAGGACGCACTGGAGCACCGCTACGGCCGCCGCGTCGGCGTCTATGTCGGGGCGGCCTACCAGATGTACCGCGCGGACGACTCGGACCCCGTCCTCGCGGCACTCACCGCCACCACCTCGTACAACCTGATCGCCAACCGTGTCTCCTACTTCTTCGGCCTGGAAGGCCCGAGCCTGGCCGTGGACAACATGTGCACGTCGTCGGCCACGGCCATCCACCTCGCCTGCGCCGACCTGCAGCGCGGTGAGGCCGAACTGGCCGTGGCCGGCGGGGTCAACCTCACCGTCGACCCGGCCAAGTACGTGGCGCTGTCCGAGATGCAGCTCCTCGGCAGCCACCCGGGCAGCCGCAGCTTCCGGGACGGGGACGGCTATCTGCCCGCCGAGGCCGTGGGAGCCGTCCTGCTGAAACCGCTGGACGCCGCACTGCGCGACGGCGACACCGTGCACGCCGTGATCAAGGCCAGCGCCACCGCCCACGGCGGCCGGGCCAACGGTTTCATGACGCCCAGTCTCCGCACCCAGGTGAGCGTCATGCGGCGCGCGCTGGAACGGGCCGGCGCGGCACCCGAGTCCATCGGGTACGTCGAGGCGGCCGCCAACGGCACCACCATCACCGACGAGGTCGAACTGCGCGCCCTCGGCGAGGTGTTCCGAGACATCGACGAGCCCGTGGCCGTCGGCACCGTGAAGTCGGCCCTGGGCCATCCCGAGGCGGCCTCCGGCATCGCCCAGCTCACCAAGGTCATCCTGCAACTGCGGCACGGGCAGCTGCCGCCGCTGGTCGAGGCGGGCGACCCCAATCCCCGGCTGGACCCCGGCGACGGCCCGCTCCGGCTGTGCACCGGCCTCGCCGCCTGGGAGCCCCGGGCCACGACCGACGCCGACGGCCGGCCGCTGCCCCGCCGCGCGCTCGTCAACTCCGTGGCGGCCGGGGGCAGTCATGTCGCCCTCGTCGTCGAGGCACCGCCGCCTGCCGTGGCGGCCGAGCCGCCGACCGAGGACACCGGACCTCAGGTGGTCGTGGTCTCGGCCGGTGACGCGGAGCGGCTGCACACCGCCGTACAGCGACTGCACGACTTCCTGACGGACGGGAACGCGCCCGGCCTCGCGGACCTCGCGTACACCACCCAGCTGGGCCGCGAGGAACTCCCCGAGCGGCTGGCGGTGGTGGCCGCCTCCCACGAGGAACTGAGGGCCGCCCTCGCCGACTGCCTCGGCGGCGAGCCGGAGGCCGACCAGGGCACCCCGCCCCCGGTCGTCCTGCGCGGCAACGCCGAGGACGACGCCGGTCCCCTGGACGCGATGCTCTCCGGCACCCGGGGCGCCCAGTTCCTGTCGGGTCTGGTCGAGGACGGGGACCTGGAACGCCTCGCCGGGCTGTGGGTGCGAGGGACCCACGTACCGTGGCGGGAACTGCACCCCGGCCCGCGCCGCATCGTCCCCCTGCCGCCGACCGCCTTCGCACCGGACAGTCACTGGCTCGTCCGCGACCGCGCCCGACCGGCCGGCGAGCCCAGCCGGGCGCCCGCGGCCACCGTCACTTCCGGTCCGCACGACGGCACTCGCACCGACGCGGAACACGAACTCGCGCACACCTGGGCGGCCTTGTTGCAGATCGACGTCGAACGGCTCAACGCCCGCAGCGACTTCTTCTCACTCGGAGGCAACTCGCTCCTCGCGACCCGCCTGACCAACCTGATCCGGCAGGACTTCGGCGTGGATCTGCCCGTCCAGGCCGTCTTCGACCATCCGAAGCTCGTCGACATGGCCGGCGAACTCCGCCGCATCGCCCCGGCCGTCGCGGACGCAGCCGCCCTCGACACGGACCGGATCCTCAGGAGCCTCGGCCTGGTCGAGACCCTGAGCGACGCCGATCTGGACGCCCTGACGAGCGAGAACTAGGCGGAAGAGGAACTCCCATGAGCTCCACCAGTGACATCACCGGCAGTGACCTCAGCACGCAGGAGCTGGTCCGCAGGATCCGCGCCCTGCCCGCCCGGCGCAGGCACGCGCTGACCGCGCTGCTGAAGCAGCAGGGTGTCGACCTGTCCACGCTCCTCACCGGCGACCCGGAGATGGCCCGTCCGGACGACGGGCCGGTGCGGCTGTCCTTCACCCAGCAGCGCCTGTGGTTCCTGGCCCAACTCGACGACACCGACGCGGCCTACAACATCCCCATGGCGATCCGGCTGCGCGGACCCCTGGACCGCCCGGCGCTGCTGCGTGCGCTCGACGCGGTCGTCCAGCGGCACGAAGTGCTGCGGACCCGGTTCGTGGACCAGGGCGGCGTCCCCTACCAGCACGTCGGTGACGGCCGGGACGTCACCGTGCGCGAGGAGGAACTCACCGACCCGGACCGACTGCCCGCCGTCTGCGCCCTGGAGGCGGCCGAGCCCTTCGACCTGTCCCGCGACCCCCTGCTGCGGATGCGGCTGCTGCGGCTGGGCGAGCGGGAGCACGTCCTGCTGGTGACCATGCACCACAGCGTCTCCGACGGCTGGTCGGTGGGCCTCTTCGTCCGCGACGTCGCCGCGCTCTACGAAGCGTTCCACGCCGGAGGCCCCGACCCCCTGCCCCCGCTGACCGTCCAGTACGCCGACTACGCGCACTGGCAGCGCCAGTGGCTCGGCGACGGAGTGCAACAGCGTCAACTCGCCTACTGGACCCGGCAGCTCGCCGGAACCGACGCGCGGCTGACCCTCCCCACCGACCGGGAACGTCCACCCGTGAAGGCCTACCGGGGAGCCCGTGAGGAGTTCCACTGCCCGGCCGACCTCCTCGACGGCCTGCGCGCCGTCGCCACCCGGTACGAAGCCACCCTCTACATGACGCTGCTCGCGGCCTACCAGGTGGTCCTGCACCGCTGCACCGGGCAGACCGACATCGCCGTCGGCACGGTCGTCGCCGGCCGCAACCGGCCCCAGGTGGAGGAGCTCATCGGCTTCTTCGCCAACACCCTCGTGCTGCGCACCGACCTGTCGGGCGACCCGCCCTTCCACGAGCTGCTGGCCCGGGTGAAGAAGACGGCGCTCGACGCCTACGCCCACCAGGACGTGCCCTTCGAAGCCGTGGTGGACGCCCTCGACCTGGAGCGCAGCCTCAGCCACTCACCCGTCTTCCAGACCATGTTCGTCCTCCAGGAGGCCCGCACGGAGCGCTCCTACCGGGCGGGCGACCTTGAGGTCACCGGCGTCGACATCGAGGTCGCGTCCACCAAGTTCGACCTGACGCTGGAACTGCGGGAGACCCCCGACGGCCTCACCGGAGCCGTCGAGTACGACACCGACCTCTACGACCGGGACACCGTACGGCGCTTCATCGGCCACTACACGCGGCTGCTGGCCTCCGTCGCAGCCGACCCCGGTGCGTCGCTGGCAGGGCTCGGCATGCTCGACGCCCAGGAGCGCCACCAGGTCCTCGACGTGTGGAACGACACGGCCCGCGCCTTCACGGACGACCGGTGTCTGCACCATCTGTTCGAGGACGCGGTGCGCCGCCACCCGGACCGGGTCGCCCTGGTCGACGCCGAGAACTCGTGGAGCTACGCGGAACTCGACGCCCGGGCCGACCGCGTCGCCCGTGCGCTGCGCCGGTGCGGGGTGGGCCCGGACACCCCGGTCGGGCTGCACACCGAGCGCTCCGCCGAGATGGTGGCCGGCATCCTGGGCATCCTCAAGGCGGGCGGCGCCTACATGCCGGTCGAGCCGTCCTACCCGGCCGCCCGCGTCGCCGACCTCCTGGAAGGCTCCCGCGCCGAGGTGGTGCTCACCCAGCCGCACCTCGCCACCGGCCCGCTGGACGCCGTGCCGCACCTGCTGGCCCTCCACCACGACGGGCGGATCTCGGACCGCGACGGCCGCGACCCCGGGGAACAGGACGGTCCCGCACTCGCGCATCCGGACGTCACCGCCGGCCACCTCGCGTACGTGATCCACACCTCCGGCTCCACGGGTCGTCCCAAGGGCGTCATGATCGAGCACCGGGCGGCCGTCAACCGCATCGAGTGGATGCAGAACGAGTACCGGCTCACCGAGCACGATGTCGTCCTGCAGAAGACCCCGTTCAGCTTCGACGTTTCGGTGTGGGAGTTCTTCTGGCCCCTGCTGTACGGCGCCCGGCTGGCCGTCGCCGAGCCCGAGGGACACAAGGACCCCGAGTACCTGCTCTCCGCGATCCGACGGTTCGGGGTCACCACCCTGCACTTCGTGCCGTCCATGCTCCGGGCCGTCGTCGCCGAGCCCGGCTGGCCGCACTGCACGTCCGTACGGCAGGTGTTCTGCAGTGGCGAGGCCCTGCCCGCGGACCTGTGCGCCCGCCACCAGGAACGGCATCCGGCGCCCCTGCACAACCTCTACGGCCCCACCGAGGCCGCCGTCGACGTCAGCCACTGGACCGTCCCCGCCGGACAGCCGGTACGCACCGTCCCCATCGGCAGGCCGATCCAGAACCTCCGGCTCTACGTCCTCGACGACGCCCTGCGCCCCCAGGGCATCGGCACCCCCGGCCACCTCCACATCGCGGGAACCGGCCTGGCCCGCGGCTACCTCCACCAGCCGGAGCTGACCCGGGAACGGTTCGTGCCCGACCCCTTCGGCACCGAGCCCGGCGGCCGCCTGTACCGGACCGGCGACCTGGCCCGCTGGCGCTCCGACGGTACCCTGGAGTACCTGGGGCGAATCGACGACCAGGTCAAGCTGCGCGGCTTCCGCATCGAACTCGGCGAGATCGAGCACCGGCTGGCCGAACACCCGGCGGTCCGGGCGAACGCGGTCGTCGTCCGCGAGGAGCAGCCGGGCAACCCGCAGTTGGTGGCGTACGTCGTGCCGACGCACGGCGACGGGCCCGCCGACCTCCGCGGCGAACTCACCGCCCATCTCGCCGCCGCACTGCCCGAGTACATGGTGCCCGGCGCCGTCGTCGCCCTCGACGCCCTGCCCGTGACCGCCAACGGGAAACTCGACCGCAAGGCCCTGCCGGCCCCCGGCATCGAGGCCTTCGCCCCGCGCGGCCACACCGCTCCCCGCACGCCGACCGAACGGTTCCTGGCGTCCCTGTGCGCCGAACTGCTCGGGTTCGGCGAGGACCGGGTGGGCGCCGACGACAACTTCTTCGCCCTGGGCGGCCACTCCCTGCTCATCCCCGTCCTGGTGGCCCGGCTGAACGCCTCCGGCCGCACGGTCACCGTACGCGACGTGTTCGGCGCACCCACGCTGGCCGCCCTGGCCGCCCTGATCGACACGGCGGAGCGGGACGCCGGCCCCGACATCCCGGCCCCGTTGATCCCCCTCGGCTGCGAGCGCATCACCCCCTCGATGCTTCCGCTCGTCGACCTGGACCAGGAGCGGATCGACTCGGTGGTGGCGACCGTTCCCGGTGGTGCGCCCAACGTTCAGGACGTGTACCCGCTGGTCGCCACCCAGGAGGGCATCCTCTTCCACCACCTGATGGACCCCGACCACGACCCCTACTTCGTCACCACGCTGTACCTCGCCGACGACGAGGCCGCGGTCACCGCGTTCGTCCGGGCGCTGCGGGCCGTCGTCGACCGGCACGACGTCATGCGCACCGCCGTCCTCACCGCCGGGCTCCCCGAGCCCGTCCAGGTCGTCCACCGCACCGCCGAACCACCGGTGCAGCGCACCCGCCTGGACCCGGACACCGACGCCGAGACACAGGTGTGGGCGCTGGCGGACGGATTCGGGCGGATGCCGCTCGACCGGGCCCCGCTGCTCAGGCTGCTCGTGGCCGAGGACACCGTGACCGGCCGCCGGTATCTGCTGCTGAACGCCCACCACCTGATCGAGGACGCCACCTCCCTGCGGCTGATGCTCGGCGAACTCGGCGTCCACATGGCCGGGCGCACCGACCTGCTGGCGCCCGCTCCGCCGTACCGCGACTTCGTCGCCCACACCCTGCGCCGTCAGGCGGACGACGACGTCGAGACGTACTTCCGGGAGGTACTCGGCGACGTCGCCGAGCCGACGACCCCGTTCGGGCTCACCGACGTACGCGGCGACGGCCGTGGCGTGGGCCGGATGCGCCGCACCTTGCCCGAAGGGCTCACCCGCGACCTGCGCGCCCAGGCCGGCCGGCTGCGGCTCAGCCCCGCCTGCCTCTTCCACGCCGCCTGGGCCTGTGTCGTGTCCGCCACCAGCGGCCGCTCCGACGTGGTGTTCGGCGCCGTCCTCTCCGGCCGGCTGCAGGGCGTCCCGGGCGTCGAGCGGATGCTGGGCAACTTCATCAACACGCTGCCCCTGCGTACCCGGCTCGACGACCGCACGGTCCGGGAACTGGTCGACGAGGTCGACACCCGGCTGCGGGAGCTGGTCCTGCGCGAACAGAGCCCGCTGAGCCTCGCCCAGCGTTGCAGCGGTCTCGACGGCGACGTGCCGCTGTTCAGCGCCGTGGTCAACTACCGGCACTTCGAACCCGGCCTCGACGAGGCGGCCGCCTGCCGTATCGAGGACGGCGGGGTCCGCTTCCTGACCGCCGCCGACGCCATCAACTATCCGCTGACCGTGTCGCTCGACGACTTCGGCACCGAACTCTCGCTGGAAGTACTGGCCGACGACAGCATCCCCGGCGAGACGGTCGCGGACCTCGTCGAGAGCGCGCTCGCGGGCGTCGTCCAGTCGCTCGCCGAGAACGACGGCACCGGCACGGCGGCCCTCGACGTGGACGTCCTGTCCGCCGCCGAGCGCCGGCGCCTGCTGACCGAGTGGAACGGCACCGCCGTGGAGGTGGGCACGCAAACCCTCACCGAGGCCTTCGCGGACCGGGCGGCAGGCCACCCGGACCGCACCGCCCTGGTCCACGAGGGCAAGACCCTCACCTACGGCGCCCTCAACGCGCGTGCCAACCGGCTCGCCCACTGGCTGGCCGAGCGGGGCGCGGGCCCCGGCACCCGCGTGGGCATCCGGATGCCCCGCTCCTTCGACCTGGTGACCGCCGTCTACGCCACGCTCAAGACCGGCGCCGCCTACCTGCCGATCGAGACCGACCTGCCCGCAGAGCGCGTCGAGCAGATGCTCGCCGACAGCAAGCCCCTGCTCGTCCTGGAGGAACTGCCGGACACCTCCACGCACCCGGACACCGACCCGCCGGCGAAAGCGACGAAGGACGACCCCGCCTACATCCTCTACACCTCCGGGTCGACCGGCGGCCCCAAGGGCGTCGTCATCCCGCACCGCGCCGGACTGAACTGGACCGCCTGGAAACAGCATTGCTACGGCATGGCCGAGGGCGACCGCATGCTGCTGAAGACCTCGATCGGCTTCGACGTGTCGGTGCCCGAGCTGTTCTGGCCGCTCCAGGTCGGCGCGAGCCTCGTGATCGCCCGACCCGACGGCCACCGCGACCCCGAGTACCTGGCTCGGCTGATCCGCGACGAACACGTCACCGACGTCCACTTCGTGCCGTCCATGCTCGCCGAGTTCCTCTCGGAACCGGCTGCCGCCGAGTGCACCGCACTGCGCCGCGTGGAGGCCGCGGGCGAGGCACTCCCCGTCGACCTCGCCGACCGTTTCACCCGCCTGCTGCCCGGCGCCGAACTGCACAACCTGTACGGGCCCACCGAGGTCGGAGCGACCACCGCGTGGCGGTACCGGCCCGAGAGCGACGCGGCGAGCGTGCCCATCGGCAGGCCGGTCCAGAACATCCGCGCGTACGTCCTGGACACGTCGCTGCGCCCGGTGCCGCCGGGCGTGCCGGGTGAGCTGTACGCCGCCGGCGACGGCCTCGCCCACGGCTACCTCGACCGGCCTGAGCTGACCGACGAACGCTTCGTCGCCAACCCGTTCGAACCGGGCACCCGGATGTACCGCACGGGAGACCTGGCCAAGTGGCGCCCCGACGGCGTCCTCGACTACCTCGGCCGCGCCGACGACCAGGTCAAGGTACGGGGCTTTCGCGTCGAGCCGGGCGAGGTCGCGAGCACGTTGCTCGCCCACCCGGCCGTCCACCGGGCCGTGGTCCTGCCGCGCGGCAGCGGCGCCGCCCGCTCCCTGGCCGCCTACGTCAGCCCGACCCGGCAGTGGCTCGACACCGCTGCCCGCGAGACGGCCGACGACCACCTCGACCGCTGGCGGCGGCATTTCGACGAGGAGTACGCGGGAACGGACGCCGAAGCGGTGGGGCCGACCGGCGGCATGGCGCGCCTCATGGAGCGACTGCGTCCCCAGCGGGTGCTGGAGATCGGCTGCGGCAGCGGCCGGCTGCTCTCGCGGTACGCGGGCGACTGCGTCTCGGTGCACGCCCTCGACCTCTCGGCCACGGCCCTCGACACCGTCCGCCGGGAGGTGGACCGGCGCGGCTGGACCCACGTCACCCTGAGCCGGGGCGACGCGCTGTCCGTGACGGACCTCGCGGGGGAGACGTACGACACGATCGTGCTCGACTCGGTGGTGCGGTACTTCCCCAACCTCCCGTACCTGGAGGAGACCCTCGCCCGTCTGCTGCCGCTCCTCGGGGACGGCGGGCGTCTCCTCATCGGCGGCGTGGAGAACCTGGACCTGTCATCAGCCCACGCCTACGCGGCGGAACGCGCCGAGGCGCAGGGCCGTGTCACGGCCGGGGACCTGGCCGCCCGCGCGGCGCGCCGCCGTCGCCGGGAGACCGCACTCCTCGTCAGCCCCACGTACTTCGCCGCGCTGACCGAACGGTTCCCGGAACTCGGCGCCGTCGACCTGGTACTCGAACGCACTGCGGCCGACGAGGACACGCCCGCTCACCACTACGACGTCGTCCTGACCAAGGGACCCGTGCCCCAGGCCGCCCCCCTGACCTGGCTGGAGGCCACCACCCCTGCCCGGCTGCGGGCCCTTCTGGACGCCGGCGCCCCCGACGAGTTCGGCGTGAGCGGGCTGACCGATCCCCGCGTCACGGACGACGTGCGGGCCTGGGAGGACCTGCGGCGCCGGTCGCCCGCCCACGAGGCCGAACCTCTCCCGGACGCACACCGGGCCGTCGCGCAGAGCCGGGAACTCGCGGCCGTCCTGCGGCACGCCGAGACCCTCGGCCACCGGGTCGCCGCCACCTGGTCGCAGGACCGCCTGGACGGCCTGGACCTCGTGTTCGCCCGCGGCGAAGCGCCGCGGGCCCGCGCCCGCGCCCCCTACCGCGCGACACGGCTCGCCAACTCCCCGCAGATCGGAGCGCTGGGCCCGGCCACGGCCCGGGACCTGAAGGACCACCTGGCGCGACTGCTGCCCCACTACATGGTCCCTGGCGTCTTCGTGCTCCTGGAGGAACTCCCGGTCACGATCAACGGAAAGATCGACAAGCGGGCGCTTCCCGAACCCGACGAGGACGACATCGCCAAGGAGGCCTACGTCGCGCCGCGCACGGACGCGGAGCGCACTTTGTGCCGGATCATGGGGGAGGTGCTCGGGCTCACCGAGGTGGGCCTCCAGGACACCTTCTTCGACCTGGGCGGCCACTCCCTGCTGGCCACCCGTCTCACCCTCCGGGTCCGCAAGGAGACGGGCACCGAACTGCCCCTGCATCGTGTCTTCGGCGGGGCCACCGTGGCGGAACTGGCCGTTCTCCTCGAAGGCGAGCCGGTGGCCGCACAGGCGCCCGAGGAGGGTCGCGAAGCGACAGCCGAGGCAGCGCCGATCTCCCTGCAACAGAGCGACCTGTGGTTCCTCCACCGTCCCGCGCACCTGGGCGCCGCCCACGACAACGTGCAGCAGGCCTTCCGCATGAGCGGCCGCCTGGACCGCGACGCCTACGTCCGCAGCGTCCGGACCCTGGTGGAACGCCACGCGGTGCTGCGAACCGGCTACCTCCGGCGCGGGGACAGCGTGGTCCAGCGCGTCCACGACGCATCCGGCTTCGAGGTGACCGTGCTGCACACCGGCGAGGAGGACATCTCCGAATGGCTCCGGGCCGAACGGCTGCGCCCGTTCGACCCGGACGGGCGGCACATGCTCAGGGCCCATCTGCTGGCCCTCTCGGACGACGAGCACATCGCCGTGCTCACCCGGCCCTGGGGCGTGTACGACGGCTGGTCGGTGAACGTCCTGCTCGCCGAACTCCAACTGCTGTACGGCACGCTGAGCCGGGGGGAGGATCCGCAACTGCCCGCGCCGGCATGGGAGTACGCCGAATTCGCCCGCTGGCAGCGACGAACCGTCGACAGCGCGGAACTCGCCCGGCAGGAGACCTACTGGCGTGACCGGCTGGACGGGCTGCCGGCGTGTCTGTCCCTGCGCACCGACTTCCCACGCTGCCCGGTGCGCACCCACCAGGGCTCCTCGGTGGAGCTCCGGGTACCCGCCGAACTCCTCTCCCGGATCCAGCGGTTGAGCAAGGAGCGGGGCGTCAGCCTCTACACGACCCTGCTGTCGGCCTTCGCCGTCCTGCTCGGCGGCCGCACCCAGGACGAGGACATCGCCATCGGGGCCGCCGTGACCAACCGGCCGCGGACCGACCTGGACCAGGTCGTGGGCTACTTCGTCAACCTGCTGGCGCTCCGGCTGGACGTGACCCCGCACCGCGCCTTCACCGACCTGCTGGCCGAGGCCCGCCGCGTCACCGCAGAGGCCCACGAGCACAAGGACCTGCCCTTCGCCGACCTGGTCCGCGCCCTGGTGCCGGAACCGGACGCGGCGTACCCCCCGCTGTTCCAGGTGATGTTCAACCTGCTCCCGACAGCGGGCGGCGATGAGAGCGGCGCGGCGGAGCTCGGCATCGTCCCCCTGCCGGCCACCGCCGGCACCGCGAGGTTCGACCTCAACCTCGTCGTCCGGGAAACCGCCGACGGGCTGCTCGGACAACTGGAGTACAGCACCGACCTGTTCGCCCGAAGCACGGCGGGGGAGATGGCGCGGTCCTACGAACGGCTGCTGCGGGACATCGTGGCGCATCCGGAATCCGAACTTTCACGGCTGCGCTCTGCGAACTGAGCAAGCCGAAGTGAACAAGAAACTCGCCCGCCAGGTTTGTGAGAGAGAGCAACTGTGGACGACAAGCGCAAGCTGCTGCTGAGCCTCTTGAAGGCCACCGCCCCGGCCCCGGCGGGCGAGGGAGTGGCGATCGTCGGAGTCGCCGGCCGCTATCCGCTGGCCGGCACGGTCACCGAACTGTGGGACAACCTGGCCGACGGCCGCCACTGCATACGCGAGGTGCCCGCCGACCGCTGGAACGCCGACGCGCACCACGGCCCCGGCGGGACGCGCGGCGGTGACAGCAGGTGGGCCGGCTTCATCGACGAGGCCGACATGTTCGACCCCCTGTTCTTCCGCATCTCGCCCGCGGAGGCCGAGGCGATGGACCCGCAGGAGCGGCTGTTCCTGCAGACCGCGTCCGCCGCCCTGGAGGACGCCGGCATCCCTGCGGCCACCCTCGCCGCCCGGGGCCCGGTCGGTGTGTTCGTCGGCGTCATGAACAACGACTACGAATGGCTCGGCGGCGAGGCGACCGCCCTGGGCGCTGCCAACAGCGCCCGCTCCGCGCACTACTCGGTGGCCAACCGGGTCTCCTACGTCCTCGACTTCACCGGGCCGAGCCTGGCCGTGGACACCGCCTGCTCCGCCTCGCTCACCGCCGTCCACCTGGCCTGCGAGAGCATCCGCAGCGGGGACTGCGTCGCGGCGGTCGCGGGCGGCGTGAACCTCATCCTGCATCAGGGACACCTGGGCTCGCTGGCAGAGCACGGCATGATCTCGCGCGGCGACCGGCTCAAGGCCTTCGGCGCGGACGCCGACGGCTTCGTCGACGGAGAGGGCGTCGGCGCCGTCCTGCTGAAGCCGTTGCGGGCGGCGGTCGCGGACGGGGACCGGATCCTCGGTGTGATCCGGGGTTCGGCCGTCAACGCCAATGGAAAGACGGGCGGTTACACCGTGCCCAGCTCGGCGGCCCAGTCCCGGGTGATCGGCGCCGCGCTGCGCCGCGCCGGCGTCACGGCCGACACGATCGGCTATGTCGAGGCTCACGGCACGGGCACCCCGCTCGGAGACCCCATCGAGATCACAGGCCTGGTCGAGGCCTTCGGCGGGCGGATCGATCCGCGACGGCGTGCCGAACGCCCCACCGTCGCCGTGGGATCGGTGAAGACCAACATCGGACACCTGGAGTCGGCCGCCGGTATCGCCGGCCTGACCAAGGTGCTGCTGCAACTCGGGCACGGCAAGCTGGCCCCGTCGCTGCACTCGCAGCGCCCCAACCCGGCGATCGACTTCACCACCACGCCCTTCCACGTGCAGCAGAGTCTCGCGGAGTGGCCGCGCCTGCCCGGACCGGACGGAACCGACGGCGCGCCAGAGCTGCCGAGGCGCGCGCTCGTCAGCTCGTTCGGCGGCGGCGGCGCCAACGCCTGCGTGCTCGTCGAGGAGTACCTGCCGGCGGAACCCATGGCCCCGGCGGCGGACGACGGAGAACACCTTCTGGTGCTGTCCGCGAAGACCGAGGAGCGCCTGCGCGCCTACGCGGCCGACCTGGCGGCCTGGCTGCGCCGCAGCGCCGCGCGCGGCCCGGCCACGGAACCGGACCCGGACGCAACGGCGGAGGTCCGCTCCGTCTGCCTGCGCCTCGCGGCCGAAACGGTCGGTGTGGAGCCGCGGTTGATCAGCCCCGCCGCCGACCTCGCCGAGTACGGGTTCGGCGTGACCGAGCGTGCCCGCTACCACGCCCTGCTCGCCGCCGAGTTCGGGGCCGGGCTGCCCCCGGCCGCCGCCACGGCGGACACCGTCGAGGCCGTGGCCCGGGCGGTCGCCGTGCTCCACCCCGGCGCACCCGCGACCGACGACGGCCCATGCCTCGCGGACATCGGGCACACCCTGCGGTCGGGCCGGACGGCCCACGAGTTCCGCCTGGCCCTGACGACCGCCTCGCCTGCCGAGGCCGCCGCCCTGCTGGAGACGTACGCGGCGGGACGCACCGACACGCGGCTCGTCACCGGCCGGGCCGAGGCCACCCGCACGTCGCGCTCCGCCGCCGACACGGCCGACCTGGACCGCGCGCTGACCGTCCGCGACCTGACGGCCGTGGCCGCGCACTGGGTGGTGGGCGCCGAGCCCGACTGGTCGCGCCTCACCCCGCCCGGCGCCCGCCGGATCGCCCTGCCGACCTACCCCTTCGCCCGTCGCCGGTGCTGGATCCCGGCCCCGCCGGCACTGCATCCCGAGGCGCAGGCGCCCGCGCGATCGGCCCTGGAACCACCGGACTTCTACCGCCCCGTATGGGTGCGCGCCGACACGCCGGCCAAGCCGGTCCCGCTACCGCCCCGGCGGGTCGTCGTCCTGACGACCGAGGACTCGTCCTGGCTGGGCGAGGCGCTCGCCGCGCGCCTGCCCGCCGGCCGGGTGGAGTGCGTGAGGCTGGACGGACCGGCAGGCGACCACTGGACGGCCCGCACGACCGGCGCCGACCTCGTCTACCACCTCGGCGGAGTGCACCCCGGACCGGGGGAAGGGCTCGGCGAGGAACAGGCCGCGCGGCAGATGCGCTCGGGCCCGCTCGCATTGCTGCGGCTGCTGCGGGACGGTGGCGCGCGGCGGCAGGTCGTGGTCACCAGCGACGCGTACGGCGTCGCGGGCAGCACGGTGCGCAACCCCTTCGCGGCCGGCCTGCACGGCATGCTCCAGGTCGCGCCCAAGGAACGCCCAGGGCTCCGCGCGGTCGGCCTCGACTTCGCCTGGGCCGACGCCGAACGGGACCCGGAAGCGCTGGTCGACGCCCTCCTCGCCGAACCGCTCGACGGCACCGGCCGCACCGTGGCACTGCGCGCCGGGGTGCGCTACACGCGCCGACTCGGCAGGGTCGAACTGCCCGAGGCGGGGCCGGTGTTCCGGGACGGCGGCGTCTACCTGCTGGTCGGCGGCACCGGCGGCATCGCTCGCGAGCTGAGCCTGCACCTCGCCGAACGGCACCGGGCCCGGCTGGTCTGGTTCAGTCGCGGCGCGCTCACGCCCGCACTCGAGGCGGACATCGCGCGGATCCGGGCGTACGGAGGTGAGGTCGCGCATGTCCGGGGTGACGCCTGCTCCGCCACCGACCTGGCTGCGGCCGTGGCCGAGACGCACTCCCGCTTCGGCGCCGTGCACGGCGTCGTACACGCCGCGATGGTCTTCGACAACCATGCCCTGGCCGACCTCGACGACCCGACGTTCACCGCGGTGACCGCCGTGAAGAGCGTCGGTGCCGCGGCGCTGGCCGCCGCCGTCGCGGGCGAACGGCTGGACTTCCTCACCTACTTCTCCTCCGCCGGCTCCTTCGGCGGTTTCGCCGGCAACGGTGCCTACGCCTGTGCGTCCGCCACCGAGGACGCTTACGCCCACTTCCTGCGTGACCGGCTGCCGTTCCCGGTCTCCGTCGTCAACCAGGGCTACTGGGGCCAGGTCGGCTCCGGCACCCGGTCCGGGCTCGCCGAGATCTTCGCCGGCCTGGGTATCGGCTCCTTCACCCCGGCCGAGGGGATCGCCGCGCTGCGCCGGGTCCTGCACAGTGGCCTGGCGCAGGTCATGCCGATCCGCGCGGGCCATCGCGCGCTGGAGGCCATGGGCCATGATCCGGCGTACGACGGCGAGGTGATGGCCGGCGGCCACGCGCCCGCCCTGGCCGAGGCGTTCGCCGGTCTGCGCTCGCAGACCGGTGTCGATCCGGCCGCCGCCCGCGTCGTCGCCGGCTACCAGGAACTGGAGACCGTCTCCGCGCCCGCGCTCCTCGACGTCTACCGGCGCATGGGCGTCTTCGGGCGCTCCGGCGAGCGCCACCACCGCGCGGAGCTGCACGGTCGGCTGCGCATCCAGGACAAGTACCGGCGCCTGCACGAGGCGCTGCTGAACATCCTGACCGACGCCGGGTACCTCACCCGTGACGGCGAGCATGTCGTCACAGCCGCCGCGGTGGACGCGGTGGAGCAGAAGACCCCGGGGGACCGGGAGGCGGAGTTCGGCCGGATCTGCGCGGCCTACCCCGATATCGAGCCGACCGTCACCCTCAACCGGCTTTTCCTGGAGGAGTACCCGAGGATCCTGCGCGGCGAGGTCGGCGCCACCGAGATCATGTTCCCCGGTTCGTCGATGAAGCTCGTGCAGAACTTCTACAAGGGCAACCCGCTCACCGACTCCTTCAACGTGCTCGTGGGCGAGACCGTCCGCCGCTTCCTGGACCTGCGCCTGCCACAACTGCCGGCCGGCGCCACGGTCGATGTGGTCGAGCTGGGTGCCGGCACCGGTGCCACCAGCGAGCGGGTGCTGCCGGTCCTGGCCGAGCATGCGGACCGCGTCGGCTACACCTTCACCGACATCTCGCCCCGCTTCCTGGAACACGGCCGTGAACGCTTCGCCGCCCGCTACCCGTTCGCCCGTTTCCAGGTGCTCAACCTCGAACGGGGCCTGCTGGAACAGGACTTCATCCCCGCCTCGGCGGACCTGGTCGTGGCCACCAACGTCGTACACGCCACCCGCAACCTGCGCGCCACCCTGCGCAGGGCGAAGGCCCTGCTGCGGCCCGGCGGCTGGCTCGTCCTCAACGAACTCACCGGAGTCAGGCCGCTGCTGACCATCGGCGGCGGCCCGCTGGAGGGCTGGTGGGCCTTCGAGGACGGCGAACTGCGCCTGCCCGACTCGCCGCTGGCCTCGCCCGAGTCCTGGATCCGACTGCTGCACGAGGAGGGCTACGCGCCGGTCGGAGCGCTCGGCTCGGACGACACCGCCCTGGGCCAGAGTGTGCTGGTCGCCGAGAGCGACGGCCTGGTGCTCGCCGCGACCCCGCCAACGTCCCAGCCCCCGGCCCCGGCCACGGCTCCGGCACCCACGCCACCCCCAGCTCCGGGCACCGCCGCCGCCGACGAGGCGGCGGAGCGACTGCGCGGGCTCGTCGAGGGCGTGCTGAAGCTGGAGGAGCGCATCGACCCCGACCGTCCGCTGGCCGACTACGGTTTCGACTCGCTCAGCGGCATGAAGATCGTGTCCGCCGTCGACGAGGCCTTCGGCGTCACCGTTCCGCTCGGCGACTTCTTCGAGCGCCCCACGCTGCGCGAGCTGTCCGCCCATCTGACCGCCACCTGGCTCGCCGACGTCGCGCCGACCGCCGTACCGGAGAGCCAGGACGCGGCGGGGGCCGTCACGTCGCCGACCGCCGCCGTCGCGGCCGAAGCCGTGCTGCGCCCCCGCTCCGTCGCCGTCGCCGCCACGCACCCCCTGTCGGAGGGACAGCGGGCGCTGTGGGTCATCGAACAGATCGCGCCCGGCACGTACGCGTACAACCTGCCGCTCGCCCTGTGGCTCGACCCCGGCACCGACCTGCTCGCCCTGCGCGTGGTGTTGCAGGACCTGGTCGACCGGCACGCGGAACTGCGTGCCACGGTCCGCACGAGCACCGACGGACCCCTCGTGTCGATCGCCGCCGAGCCCGAGCTGCCCTTCCAACAGGTGTTCCTGACGGCCGTCGCGGACGAGGCCCTGCGCGACCGGATGCGCACCGACCTGCGCGCCCCCTTCGACCTGGCCCGGGGACCACTGGTGCGGGCCACGCTCTACACCCTGGGCGACGGCCGCCAGGCGCTGCTGCTGACCTTCCACCACGTGGTGTTCGACGGGGTGTCCATCGCCGCGCTGCTGAAGGAACTGGAGCGCGGCTACCGCACGGTCACCGAGGGCCGCCCCCTTCCGCCGGACCGGCCGGCGCGGACGTACGCCGATTTCACGGCTCGCCAGCGGGAGGTACTGGCCGGCGCCCAAGGCGAGCGCCTGCGCGCCTACTGGTTGGAACGGCTGCGCGGCCGGCAGACCGCGGTGGCGCTGCCGCTGGACCGGCCGCGTCCGCCCGTGCCAGGATTCCGGGGCGCGAGCGTGGACGGACACATTCCCCGGGACGTGGCCGAGCGCGCCCGCGCGCTCGCCACGGCGGAGCAGACCTCCCTGTTCGGCGTCCTGCTCGCGGCCTTCTTCGCGGTGCTGCACCGCTACACCGACCAGGACGACCTGGCTGTCGGCACCCCGACCGCGGGCCGTCCGGCCGACGGCTTCGAGGACGTGCTCGGCTACTTCATGAACATGGTGGTGCTGGCCGAGCGGATCGACCCGCAGGAGCCCTTCCGCGCCCTGACCCGCCGCGTCCACCGTACGGTCCTGGAAGCGCTGGAGCACGGCGAGTACCCGCTGATCACGCTCGCGGAGGAACTGAAGCGAGCGGACCCGGCGGCCCCGGCCGCGCCGTTCAACGTGGCGTTCTACTTCCAGAACTGGGCACGCGGCGGACTCGGGGAGAGCGGCCTGGTGCTGGCCCCGGTCGACGGAGTCCACCAGGAGGGCGAGTTCGACCTGACCCTGGAGGTGGTCGAAGCGGCGGAGGGCTGCCGCTACTCGATCAAGTACGACCCGGACCTGTTCGACGAGGCCACGGCCGAGCGCTTCGGCGCCCACTTCACCACACTCCTGGCCGGCGCCGTGGCCGCGCCCGGCACGGCGGTCGGCGGCCTCGACCCGCTGACCGCCGAGGAGTACGAGGCGCTGGCCCGGCCCGCCGCCGACTACCCGTCGGACACGCTGGTCTGGGAGCTGGTGCGCCGCCAGGCCGAGGCCCGCCCGGACGCGGTCGCCGTGCGGTGCGACGGCACCGAACTGACGTACCGTCAACTCCAGGAGCGGGTCGGCTCACTCGCGGCCCGGCTCACCGCGGCCGGCGTCGGCCGGGGCCGTACCGTCGGTGTCCTCCTGCCGCGCGACGCGGGGCTGCCGGTGGCCCTGCTCGCCGTCCAGGCCGCGGGCGGCGCCTACGTCCCGCTCGACCCGGCCTACCCGGCCGAACGGCTCGCCTACATGGCCGAGGACGCCGGGCTGCACCTCATGCTCACCCACTCCACCGTGCCCGGCACCTACGGCAGCGCGCCCAGTCTCCTCGCCGACGGCGTCGACGGCGCCGAAGAACCGCCCGCAGCCCCCTCACCCGGACCCGCCGGGCCCGACGACCCCGCCTACGTGATCTACACCTCCGGCTCCACGGGCCGGCCCAAGGGGGTGAGCGTCCCCCACCGCGCGCTCACCAACTTCCTCTGGTCGATGGCCCGCGAACCGGGATGCGGGCCGGGTGACACGCTCCTCGCCGTGACCACCGTCTGCTTCGACATCTCGGGTCTGGAGCTCTACCTGCCGCTCGTCACCGGCGGCACGGTCGAGGTGCTGCCGGCCGACAGTGCCCGCGACGGACTGCGGCTGCGGGAGGCGGTCGAGCGCATCGCGCCCACGATCGTCCAGGCGACCCCGGCGACCTGGACGATGCTGCTGGCAGCGGGCTGGTGCGGGCACCCCGATCTGAAGGTGCTGTCCGGCGGGGAGGCGCTGCCCGCCGAGACCGCCGAGGCGCTCCTCGCCGGCAACGGCGAGGTCTGGAACCTCTACGGGCCCACCGAGACGACCATCTGGTCGGCGGCGAGCCGACTCGTCCCGAATGAGCCCGTGACCCTCGGCGCCCCGATCGCCAACACCGCCCTGTACGTGCTCGACGGCTCGCGCCGACCGGTGCCGACCGGGGTGGCCGGGGAGCTGTACATCGCGGGCCACGGCGTGGCCGACGGCTACCTCGGCCGTCCGGATCTGACCGCAGAGCGCTTCCTGCCCGACCCGTTCGCCCCGCTGCCCGGCGGGCGTATGTACCGCACCGGCGACCTCGTGCGCCGCCTCGCCGACGGGCGCCTCGTCTACCTGGGCCGGATCGACTCGCAGGTGAAGGTGCGCGGCTTCCGGGTGGAACTGGAGGAGATCGAGGCGACGCTGCGGCGGCTCGACGGGGTGCGCGAGGCTGTGGCCGTGGCGCGCGGCAGCGGCGGCGACCGTACGCTGCTCGCCTGCTTCGTCTCCGAAGAGGGCGCCGCTGAGCCGACGCGTGAGCGGCTCGCGGCCTGGCTGCCGACCCACATGGTTCCGGACGTGTTGCTCCGGGTGAGCGGATTCCCCCGCACCCTCAATGGGAAGGTCGACCGCACCGCCCTGGCCACACTGCCGCTGCCCGAACTGCGGGCCCGCTTCGGTACGACCACCGCCGAACCGCACACGCCTCCCGCGCCCCCCGCCGAGGCCGGGGAGACCGGCGACCGCGTCGAGGCGCTCCTCGCCGAACTCACCGGCACGGTCGCCCGCCTGGCCGGGACCAACCCCCGCGACATCGGCGCCCACACCCCGCTGGGCGAGGCCGGCATGACGTCGGTGACCTTCACCACGCTCAGCGTGGAGCTGCGCACCGCGTACGGCATCGACGTCCCGCCGACCCTCTTCTACCGCCGCAGCACCCTGGCAGCGCTCGCCGAGCACCTGTGGGAACACCACGCCGACACGCTGGGCGCTCGCTTCGGTCCGGCCGCCGCGCCCCGTCCCACCGTGGCCGCGGCCGAGCCCGCGGGGGAGGAGCGGCGTGGCGGGGACGTCGCGATCATCGGCATGGCCGGCCGGCTCCCCGGATCCATGGACCTGGACGAGTTCTGGGACCACCTGGTGGCCGGCGACGACCTGGTGACGGAGATCCCCGCCGACCGCTGGGACTGGCGTGCCCAGTCGGGTTCCCGCTCCCGCTGGGGCGGCTTCGTCCCGGACGTGGACCGCTTCGACGCCGCGTTCTTCGGGATCTCGCCGCGCGAGGCGGAACTGATGGACCCCCAGCAGCGCCTCATGCTGGAGACGGCATGGTCGGCGATCGAGGACGCCGGATACCGGCCCTCCGACCTCGCGGGCAAGCGCGTCGGGGTGTTCGTGGCCGCCACCAACTCCGACTACCTGGAGGTCCAGCGCACCGCCGGGCGGGGCATCGAGGGCCACACCCTGACCGGCGCGGCGCTGTCGGTCATCCCCAACCGCATCTCCTACCTGCTGGACCTGCGCGGCCCCAGCATCGCCGTGGACACCGCCTGCTCCGGTTCCCTCACCGCCGTCCACCAGGCCGTCGCGGCACTGCGGGACGGCACCTGCGACCTGGCGCTCGCGGGCGGCGTCAGCCTCATGCTCGCGCCGACCGTGTACGAGGCGCTGAGCCGGGGCGAGATGCTCAGCCCCGACGGCCGCTGCAAGGCCTTCGACCGCCGTGCCGACGGCTATGTCCGAGGCGAGGGCGCCGGTCTGGTCCTGCTCAAGCCGGACGAGCGGGCCCGCCGCGACGGCGACGCCGTCCACGCCGTGATCAAGGCCGTGGCCATTCACCACGGTGGCCGCACAACCTCGCTCACCGCCCCCAACCCGGACGCCCAGGCGGACCTGCTCGTCGAGGCATACCACCGGGCCGGGGTGCAGCCGCGGACGGTCGGCCTCATCGAGGCTCACGGCACCGGCACCGCGCTCGGCGACCCCATCGAGACGATCGGCCTGAGCTCCGCCTTCCGCCGGCTGCGCGCGGACCGCGGCGAGGCCGAGTCCGACGGGCGACCGGCTGTCGCGATCGGCTCGGTGAAGACCAACATCGGCCACCTGGAGGCGGCCGCCGGGATCGCCGGGCTGCTGAAGACGGTGCTCGCGCTGCGGAACGGCACCATCCCCGCCAGCCTGCACTTCGCACAGCCGAACCCCCATCTGGAGCTGGACGGCGGCCCGTTCGAGATCGCCCGCACCACTCGTCCCTGGCCGCGTCCGCGCGCCGCCGACGGCCGTGAACTGCCCCGCAACGGCGGCGTCAGCTCCTTCGGCTTCGGCGGCGCCGGCGCGCACATCGTGCTGGAGGAGCCCACCGTGCCAGAGCCTTGCGAGGAACCCGAGCACGAGCAGGTGTTCGTGCTCTCCGCCCGCGACCCCGAGGCACTGGGCCGCTCCGCGCGACGGCTCGTCGATCACCTGTCCCACCACGACATCCCGGCGGGCGACCTCGCCCACACCCTGCAGACGGGCCGCGAGGCGATGACCCACCGCCTCGCCGTCGTCGCTTCCACCACGGACGTCCTGCGCGCCGAACTCACCGCCCACCTGGATGGCCGCCCATCGGCCGTCCGCACGGGCCTGGTCCAGCCGGGCGGCCGGACACCGACCGTGGCCGCAACGGCGGAGCCGCACGTGGTCGCGTCCGCATGGCTCACCGGGGCCGAGGTCGACTGGACGCCCCCACGCGAGGGCCGACGCCGGGTACACCTGCCCACCTACCCGTTCGCCCGGACCCGCCACTGGGTGACCCCGGCCACCCCACCGCCCACCGAGCCCACCGAGCCCGCCGAGCCCGCCGGGGCCTCCGGCGCCGGGGCATTCGCCGACGCCGGATCACCGGCCGTCTCCGAGTCACTTGCCCCGGCAGGGGCAGCCGCCGGCGGGGGAGCGCTCGCCCCCTCCGGGGCGTCCGTTCCCGCCGGGCCATCTGCCTCGACAGGGTCGGCCGTCGGCGCGGGATCGCTCGTCGGCGCAGGGGCACCTGCCGACGAGGTGGCTGCCTTCGCCCCGGTCTGGGAGCCCGACCCGCGTACCACCCCCGCCGACGCCGTCACCGGCACGGTTCTGGTTCTCGACACCGGTGTGCACGGTGCGGAGGTGGCCGCCGCGCTCACCGCTGTCGGGGCCGTCGTACGGCGAGTGTCGTTGAACGCGGGTTTCGAGCCGGGGGCCGTGCTCGACGCCGTGCCGCCGGGCCCGCTTCACGTCGTGCTGCTGGCGGGCGAGGACACCGGCACGGCCGCCGCCGTGGAGCACGGGTTCCACGCCGCTTCGGACCTGTTGCGGGCCTGGCAGCGGCACCGCCGGGGCAGCACCCCCCATCTGCTCTACGTCCACCGCGACCCGGCCTCGGGGCCGGCCCAGCCCGCCATGGCGGGCTTCGTCCGCTCGGTGCGCCGCGAGCATCCCTCGGCCGACGTACGGGTCCTGGCCGTCGCCGCCGGCCAGGTTGCCGACGCCGTGACCGCCGAACTCGGAGCCGACGGCGCCCCGGAGGTCCGCGTCGGCGAGGACGGCCGTACGCGACGCGCCTGGCGGCACACGGCGCTGCCCGGCGCGTCCGGGACGGCGTTCGCGGGCGACGGCGCGCACATCATCACCGGCGGCACCGGTGCCCTCGGCCTGCTGCTGGCGGAACACATCGCCGCCGGCCGCCGGGCCGCCGGGCTGCCGGCCGCCGGGATCATGCTCGTCGCCCGTTCCGCGCCCGGCCCCGAGGCCCGCGCCCGCATCGAGGCGGCCGGAGCCCGCGTGGTCCTGGCCGACGTCGCCGACCCCGGCGCGGTACGAGCGCTCGTCGCCGACGCCCGTGCGACGTACGGCTCGGTCAGCGGTGTCCTCCACGCGGCCGGAGTGCTGCGGGACGGTCTGCTGCGCAGCAAGGCACGCGCCGACGCGGAGGCCGTGCTCGCCGCCAAGGTGTACGGCACGGTCCTGCTCGACGAGGCCACCCGGGACGAACCGCTGGACTACTTCGTGGCGTTCTCCTCCGCGGCCGCCGCCTTCGGCAATCTCGGCCAGACCGACTACGCCTTCGCCAACGCCTTCCTCGACCACTTCGCCGAGCAGCGGGAACAACTGCGCCTCCAGGGGGCACGACGGGGCCGTACCCTCGCCGCCGCCTGGCCCGTCTGGGCCGACGGCGGAATGCGGATCACCGCAGCCGCCGAGCAGGACATGGCGCGCGAACTCGGCATGAGGCCGGTGCGCACGTCGGCCGGTCTCGTGGCGCTGGAGCGGGCGCTGGCGGGGACCGCGCCCCGGCTGCTGCTCGCCCCGGGCGACCCGGCACGCATCCTGGCAGCGCTCGACGACCGTTCCCCGGGGCCGCGGTCTGAGGCGCCCGCACCGGGGGCGGAGCTCCGCCTCCGGGCGGAGCGGCTGGTCCTGCGGTTGCTCGCCGCCGAACTGAGGCTCCCGGAGCGGGAGATCGCCGTCAATGAGCCCTTCGACCACTACGGGGTCGACTCCCTCATCACGATGAGCCTCGTCCGACGGCTCGAGGAACACGTCGGCCCGCTGCCGAAGACCCTGCTGTTCGAGTACGTGACGGCCCGTGAGGTGGCCGACCATCTGGCGGCGGCCCGCCCGGACGCGTTCGCCGAGCAGGAGGAACCGGGGGAACCGGCGGAGCCGGTCGGCGTGCGGACGCCGACGCCCGCTCCCGTGGTCGATGCCACGGCCCCGGCCGATGTCGCGATCATCGGTGTGGCCGGCCGCTACCCGCAGGCCGACGACATCGACGAGTTCTGGCGGAACCTGCGGGAGGGCCGGGACTGCGTCGAGGAGGTCCCGGCCGACCGCTGGGACCACGCCAGGTTCTACGACCCGGACAAGTCGGCCGTCGGCAGGACGTACGGCCGTTGGGGCGGCTTCCTGCGCGGCGCCGACCGCTTCGACCCGCTGTTCTTCCGGATGTCCCAGCTGGAGGCCGAGCACGTCGACCCCCAGGAGCGTGTCTTCCTCGAGACCGTCTGGCATCTCCTGGAGGACGCCGGCTGCACGCGGGAGCGGCTGCGTGCCACCCGCACCGGTGTGTTCGTCGGCGTGACCTACGGCCACTACCAGCTGTACGGCGTGCGGGACGCGCTGCGCGGCACCGGCCTGGCCGCCTCCTCGTCACACGCCTCGGTGGCCAACCGCGTGTCGTACTTCTTCGGCTTCACCGGACCGAGCATCGCCCTGGACACGATGTGCTCGTCGTCCCTCGTCGCACTGCACCAGGCGTGGCTGGCGATCCGCAACGGCGACTGTGACGCGGCCGTCGCGGGCGGCGTCAACGTCTCCACCCACCCGGTGAAATACCTCCAGCTCGCCCACCGCGGCTTCCTCGCAGAAGACGGACGCTGCCGCAGCTTCGGCGAGGGCGGCACCGGATACGTGCCGGCCGAGGGATCGGGCGCGGTCCTGCTCAAGCGGCTGGACCGGGCGGTGGCGGACGGCGACCGGATCCTCGCGGTGATCAGGGGTTCGGCCGTCAACCACGGCGGTACGGCCAAGGGGTTCAGCGTGCCCAGCCCCAAGGCACAGGGCGAGCTGCTGCGCACCGCGCTGGAACGGTCCGGATTGCGTCCCGCGGACCTCGACTACCTGGAGGCGCACGGCACCGGAACCGCCCTCGGCGATCCGATCGAGGTCGCCGGAGTGCTGAGCGCCTTCGGCGGCGACCTGCCCGAACGGCTGCCGATCGGCTCGGTCAAGTCGAACATCGGGCACGCCGAGTCGGCCGCCGGCATCGCTGCCGTGACCAAGGTGCTGTTGCAGATGCGGCACGGCGAGTTCGCCCCGTCGCTGCACGCGGACCGGCTCAACCCGAACATCGACTTCGCGGCCACGCCGCTGCACGTGCAGAGCGAGGCGGCTCCCTGGCCGCGCCGCGTCCTCGCCGACGGCACACAGCGTCCCCGGACCGCCGGGGTGAGCTCCTTCGGCGCCGGAGGCACGAACGCCCACGTCGTCCTCCAGGAACACCTCGACGTGTCCGGTGACGGGGGAGCACCGGTCCCGGGGGCCGGGTCCGGCCCGTATCTCGCCGTACTCTCCGCCCGCGACGGCGACCGCCTGGCGGCGCAGGCCCGCCGCCTGGCCGCACACCTGCGCGGCGAGGGCGCGCAGGCGGCTCCGCAGGAAGTCGCCTGGACCCTGCAATGGGGCCGTGAGGCGATGGAGCACCGGTTCGCGGTGCTCTTCGACGACCTGCCTCAACTGGCGGACCGCCTGGAGGAGTTCGCGGCAGGCGGCACTCCGGCCGGCGGCCACAGCGCAGTGGCGGACCTGCGCCGCTCCGTCGAGGCCGCCACCCCGGCCGCCGACCCGGCCGGGTACGCCGAGGCCTGGACGGCGGGCCGGCCGGTCGACTGGCCGGCACTGTATCCGGCGGGCCTGCCGTGCAGGGTGGCCCTGCCCGGCTATCCCTTCGCCGGCGACCGCATCCGCCACGCCGCGATCGACGCCGAACTCGGGGCCCCCAACACCACCCCCGCCGACCCGGCCGCCGGAGTGCTGCTGACCCGGCAGTGGATCCCGGCCCCGCCCGCACGAGGCACCGCACTGCCCCGCCTGACCGCGATCCTGACGGTGCCCGGCACCGAGGCGGTGGCCGCCCGGCTGAGCGCCGCCCTCCCGGGGGGCGAGGTGCTGACCCCGGAGCGCCTCGCGGCCGACCTCGCCGACCCCGGCACCCGCTGGGAGCGCTATGACGCCGTGGCCGACCTGTCCGGCTGCGGCGATCCCGCGCTGCCCCCGGCGCACGGCACGCTGCCGGTCTGGCTGCGCTGGCTGCAGCACCTCGTCGACCGGGGCGGACCGGAGCTCCGTACGCTGCTGGTCTCGCGGGGCCCCAACCTGCTGGGCGGTGCGGCCCGGGCCGGTCTGTACCGGATGCTGCAAAGCGAGTACGGGCATGTCCGCTCCAGGCACCTGGACGCGGGTATCTGCACCGACGAGCAGCTGTCCCGGTGGACGGTGGGCGAACTCGGCGCACTGGCGGGCGACGAAGACCCGGCCGAGATCGCCTACCACGACGGCGTACGCCACCGCGCCGTGCTCCGCCCCCTGCTGGACGGCCCGCGCGCGCCGCTGAGCTTCCCCGAGGGCCATGTGCTGTGGGTGACCGGCGGTACCCGTGGGCTCGGACTGCTGACGGCCCGGCACTTCGTCGCCCGGCACGGCGTGCGCAAGGTCGTCCTGACCGGACGTGAGGAGCTGCCGCCCCGGGCGGAGTGGGGCGCGCACATCGCCGAGGGCGGGCCGCTCGGACAGCGGCTGCGCCCGCTCGCAGAACTGGCGGAACAGGGCGTGGAGCTGGAGGTTCTGGCCGTCCGGCTGGAGGAGAAGGAGGCCCTGGCCAAGACGCTCGCCGACATCAGGCTACGGCTGGGCCCGACCGGCGGGGTGATCCACTGCGCGGGCTTCAACGATGCCCGCAACCCCGCGTTCGTCCGCAAGCCGCAGGCCGTCGTCGACCGGGTCGTCGGCCCGAAGGTGTTCGGTCTGGACGCGCTCGTGGAGTGTTTTCGCGACGAGCCGCTGAGCCTGTTCGTCGTGTACTCATCGGTCGCCGCCGCCGTGCCCGCCCTGGCCGTCGGACAGAGCGACTACGCGATGGCCAACGCCTATATGGACGCGGTCGCCGAGGCCCGGCCGCACGGGCTGCCGATACAGAGCATCCAGTGGCCGAGCTGGAAGGACACCGGCATGGGCGAGGTGTGCACGGCCGCCTACCGGGCCTCCGGCCTGGCCGCGCTCTCCGATGAACAGGGCCTCGCGTTGCTGGAGCGGGCCCTGGGCAGCGGCGCCCGCGTGGTCCTGCCCGCCGTGGCACGGCCCGACGCGGTATGGCAGCCGGATCGGCTGACGGACCGCCACCTGGACCCGGGCGGGAAGGCTTCCGTGGCTTCCGTGGCTTCCTTGGCTTCCTTGGCTTCCGAGGAGACTGCGGCCGGTCTGCCGGAACCCGGGCCCGGGGCCACGGTGCTGCGGGCCGTGAGCGACGCGGCCGCGGACTGGCTGCTGGGCCGGCTCGCGGCGGAACTGCGGTTCGACCGTTCCAGGCTGACCGGCGATGTGCCGGTACAGGACTACGGCGTCGACTCGATCGTCGTGGCCCAGCTCGTCCAGGAGACCGCGAAGCGGCTGGACGTCTCGCTGGACCCCTCGGCCCTGCTGGAACACCCGACGGCCGACGCGTTCACCCAGTACCTGGCGCAGTCCCATCCCGATGCGCTGCTGGCCGCCTTCGCTCCGGACCCCGGCGACCGGGACTCCCGGAGCACGGCGTCCTGTGCGGACACTGTGGTCGCCCGCCCCGCCGTCCCGACGCCCGCCGCCGGACCGGCCGCCCGCGGCGCCGGGGACATCGCGGTTGTCGGCCTGTCGTGCCGATTCCCCGGCGCGGAGTCGGCGGACGCCTACTGGGAACTGCTGCGGGAGGGCGGTTGCGCGCTGCGGCCCGCTCCGGAGTCGGTCGCCGGTACCGGCGGACACCACGCCGGGCTGCTCCCGGACGTTCTGCGCGTCGATCCGGACACCTTCCTGCTGTCGGAGGCGGACGCCGCGGCCATGGACCCGCAGGCGCTGCTGCTCCTGGAGGAGGTGAACAGCGCGCTGCACCACGCGGGCTACCGGCCCGACGAGCTGAAGGGGCACCCGATCGGGGTGTACGTCGGCGGGCGCACCACTCGGGTTCCGGATGCCGAGCGACTGCGGGCCGCGGCCAACCCGGTGGTGGCCGCGGGCCAGAACTACCTCGCCGCCAACGTCTCGCAGTTCTTCGACCTCCGAGGTCCGAGCCTGGTCGTCGACACCGCCTGTTCCTCGGCTCTGGTGGCCATGGACACGGCCGTGCAGGCGCTGCGGTCGGGCGACATCGAGGCGGCGGTCGTCGCCGGGGTGAGTCTGCTCGCGGACGACCGGGCGCACCGGGTCTTCGGGCAACGGGGCCTGCTGAACCCGGGCGAGCGGTTCCACGTGTTCGACCGCAGGGCGGCCGGCGTGGTACTCGGCGAGGGCATCGGCGTCGTCGTACTCAAGCCGCTCGCCGCGGCGCGTGCCGACGGCGACCGGGTGCTTGCGGTCCTCAAGGGCCTCGCGGTCAACAACGACGGCCGCACGGCGGGCCCGGCCACACCCAACCCCCAGGCACACCGGGCGGTCATGACCCAGGCGCTTCGGCGCAGCGGCCACGACCCGAAGGACGTCGGCTGGGTGGAGGCGAACGGCTCGGGCTCGGTCGTCACCGACCTGCTGGAGCTGAAGGCGGTGGAGGCGGTCTACGGCACGGACCCGGGGCGCAGGGTCGCGCTCGGCTCGGTCAAGCCGAACATCGGCCACCCGCTCGCGGCGGAGGGCATCGCGGCGTTCATCAAGGTGGTCCTGATGCTGCACCACGGCGAGCAGGTGCCGTTCCTGTCGGGTCAGGAGCCGCCCGTCCACTTCGACCTGAATGCCTCACCGCTCTACTTCCCCCGACAGACCGCCCCCTGGCCGACTTCGTCCCCGCTGGCCGCGCTGAACTGCTTCGCGGACGGCGGCACCAACGCCCACCTGCTGCTCGCACCCGCCCCCGCCGACGGCGAGAGCGGCCGTGCCCCGCTGCCGCAGCCCGCGCTGCACCGCAGGCTCGTGGTCCGGGGCGAGGCGGGCGGAGCCGGCCGGGCCCTCTTCTGGGAGGGACGCCGTACGCCCGGTCCCGACACCACGCCCTCCGGTACGGGCCTGTTCTGGGACGCCCACCGATGACGAAGGCCACCGACATGACGATACCGAGGAGGAGCAGATGACTCCCGCGCCCGCCGAGGGCCTTCCCGCCGTCTTCATGTTCTCCGGGCAGGGATCGCAGTACCACCAGATGGGCCGCGAACTCTACGACGGCAACGAGGTGTTCCGCGAGACCCTGCGCGGCTACGACGCGGCCGTCGCGGAGGAACTCGGCGAGTCCGTGCTGGACCGCGTCTTCGACCCGGCGCGGGCTCGCAGCGAACCCTTCACCGACACCCGCTTCACCAACCCGGCGATCGTCATGACGGAGCTGGCGTTGGCCAGGACCCTGCGGTCCTGCGGCATCGAGCCGGTCCACCTCCTTGGGTGCAGTCTGGGCGAGTACGCGGCGGCCGTCGAGGCGGGCAGTCTCGACGCCGCCGACTGCCTGCGGCTGCTGGTACGGCAGGCCGAGGCCCTGCGGCGCGGGCCGCGCGGCGGCATGCTCGCCGTGATCGCCGGCCCCGAGGCACTGGACCGGGCGCCCGCCCTGCGGTCCTGCGACATCGCCGCCCGCAACTATCCCGGCCACTTCGTGGTCGCCGGCACCGAGGCCGACCTGGCCAGGGCCGAGACCGAACTGCTCGCCGCCAATGTGCCGCACCAACGCGTACCGGTCGAGTACGGCTTTCACTCCCGCCTCATGGACCACATCCAGGACGCGGCCGCCGCCGTCTTCGACGGAGTGCGGATGGCACCGCCGCGCCTGCCCTGGCTGTCCTGTGTCGACGGGGGACCGGTCGAGCGGCCCGATCCGGACCACTTCTGGCGGGTCGTCCGCAGACCGATCGACTTCGAACGGGCCATGGCGGCGCTCCGCGCCCGGGGAGACTTCCTCTACCTCGACCTCGGCCCCTCCGGCACCCTCCACAACTTCGTCCGCAACAGCCTTCCCCCGGGCACGCGTTCGCGCTCACTGCCGCTGCTCAACCCGTTCGGACACGACCCGGACGCACTGGCCAGGGCGCGGGAGCTGGCCGCTCCGGCGGCCCCACGGCCGACCGCCACCCCCACCCCCACCCCCATCGCCCCGAGGAGGGCACCCGCCATGAAGGTCTACGGATTCCCCGGACAGGGGTCGCAGCGGCGAGGGATGGGCCAGGGTCTGTTCGAGAAGTTCCCCGAGCACACCGCCACAGCAGACCGGGTGCTCGGCTACTCCATCGCCGACCTGTGCGCCACCGACCCGCAACGCCGCCTGGGCCGCACCGACTTCACCCAGCCCGCGCTCTACGTGGTGAGCGCCCTGACCTACCTCGACCGGCTGGAGCGGGACCCGGCGCCGGCGGACTTCCTGGTGGGCCACAGCCTCGGCGAGTACGTCGCGCTGTTCGCCGCGGGCGTCTTCGACTTCGAGACGGGGCTGCGGATCGTGCGGCGCAGGGGCGAGCTGATGGCCGAGGCCACCGGCGGCACCATGGCCGCCGTCGTCGGCATCGGCGAGGCGACCGTCACCCGCGTCCTCGCCGACTCCGGACTCGACGACGTGGACGTGGCCAACGACAACGCCCCGGACCAGCTGGTGCTCTCCGGGCCCACCGCCTCGATCGACGCGGCCTGCGCCGCCTTCGAGGCCGCCGGTTCCCGCGCGGTACGGCTCAACGTCAGCGCCCCCTTCCACTCCCGCTACATGCGCGGCGCGGCCGAGGAGTTCTCCCGTTTCCTCGACGGGTTCATGTTGCGTGCCCCTACCGTGCCGGTGCTGGCCAACGTGGACGCGCAGCCGTACCGTCCCGAAGCCGTCAAAGAGACCCTCACGGCGCAGATCGCCTCGCCGGTGCGCTGGACCGACACCGTGCGTCGGCTGATGGGGCAGGGCGACTTCGAGTTCGTGGAACTGGGCCCCGGCCAGGTGCTGACCAAGCTGGTCACCCGCATCCGGGACCACGCGGACCCGCTGCCGGCCGCCTCCCTGCGAGACACGGCCCGCCGGGAGGCCACGGCGCGTCCGCGTACCGCTTCGGCTGTCTCCGTGCCCGAGCCGCCCGCGTTCCCCGCGCCCGATCCGGCCGGCCCCACCTCGACACGGCCCACCGTCGAGGCCGGCGATCTCGGCGCCCGGAGCTTCCGCGAGCGCTACGGGCTGAGCCGGGCCTACCTGCTGGGCTCGCTGTACGGCGGGATCTCCGGCCCGCAGATGCTGCGCGCGGCGCACAAAGCAGGGCTGCTGGGTTTCCTCGGGACCGGTGGCCTGCCCCTCGCCGAGGTGGAGACCATGCTGCGGGACCTCGGCCCGGGCGGCGGCTTCGGCGTCAACCTCCTCTATCGGCACGGCGCCCCGGACCAGGAGGACGCCCTGGTCGACGTACTCATGCGGTACGGCGTGGACCTCGTGGAAGCGTCGGGCTTCCCGCTGGTCACGCCCGCTCTCGTGCGGTTCAGGTTGAAGGGCGGCCGGATCCTCGCGAAGGTGTCCCGGACCGATGTGGCCGCCGAGTTCCTCGCCCCGCCGCCGCCCCGTATGGTGGCGCGCCTGCTCGCGGAGGGCAGGGTCAGCGAGGAGGAGGCTGCGGCGGCGGCCTCCCGGCCGATGGCGGACGACCTGTGCGTGGAGGCGGAGGGAGGCTGGCTGAGCGGCAACGCGGACCTGCTGGCCCTCCTTCCGGCGGTACTGCGGCTGCGGGACGCGCATGCGCTGCCCGGCCCGCGGGTGCACGTCGGCTGCGCCGGCGGCGTCGGCACTCCTGAGGCGGCCGCGGCGGCGTTCCTCCTCGGCGCCGAGTTCGTGCTCACGGGTTCGGTGAACCAGTGCACGGTGGAGGCGGCCACCAGTGCTGAAGTGAAAGAACTGCTGGTCAGGGCGCGCGAGTACGACGTGGACAGCGCACCCTGGGGGGAGATGTTCGAGCTGGGCGTACGGGCGCGCTACCTCAAGCGCGGGCTGTTCTTCCCCGCCCGGGCGGCCCGCCTGCACGAACTGTGGCGTCGGCACGCCTCACTCGACGAGCTCGACGAGGCGACCAGGGGCCAGATCCTGGACCGCTTCCTCGGCGGAGAGACGCCGGCCGCGGCGACGGCGGCCGACATCGACGCGAAGGCCCGGCTGACGGCCGTCCTGCGCGGCTACTTCGACCGAGGCTTCCGTCTCGCCGTGACCGGTGACTCCCGCTCCCAGGTCGACTACCTGGTCCACTGCGGACCGGCGATGGGCGCCTTCAACCAGGTGGTCGCCGGCACGAGCCTGCACCCCTGGCAGGCGCGAACCGTCGAGGCGGTGGCCGACACCCTGATGGAGGGCGCCGCGTCCCACATCGTCACCCGCCTCCACGCTTTCCGCTGACACAGCGGGCTCCCGGTGCCCCCTCGGCACACCGGGAGCCCGCTCCGATGCTTCGCGGTGTCGCGACGCCGCGCCCCCACGACTGGCTCCGCCATGATCAGTTGTCCCGGAAGAGACCAGCTAGCGCTGTGACCTGCCGCGATGGGCGCGTGGTGCCCGCTGAGCCGCGCTAATGGACTTTCGGTTGTTTCACGCTCGTGCCGGTTGATGGGCCCGGAAGTCCCCGGAAAGTCCCAGAGGACTCCCAGGGCTGACGGCGCCCTTTCGGCTGATCGGCGCCGTTTCCGCGGTCGCCGACGACGATGAGTCGGCGGAGCCTGCCACGCCTCAGTCGCCCTATAGCGAGGGGCTCGTCGCCGAGGGGCGCGTCCGGATCGCTGTCCTGTCCCCGCACAACTGCGCCGTAGATCGCTTCTGCTGTTGCAGGGTCTGGCGGCTGTGTGGGCGGAGTGGACGTCGCTGTCGACGGCTTCGCGTATACCGTCACCATCAGGCAGGAGTTCCCAAAGTCCACGGTTCCGGTGCGTTGCGCTGACATGCCGCTTGATGGGGCTGACGTAGCCCTGTCCGGCTCGCTGATCGGTAGCCGGATGCCCACACCTGCCTGTCGTTTGTCCGGGGTGGATCACGGTACTCGTCTCTGGCCCGCCGTTCGGGCTGGGGCCATGTGATCATTCCCCTCGGCGTGGGGCGTCGGCTAAGGACAGCACGGTGAGCATCCCGCCCATGACGAGCCATGGCCAGATGCGTGTGCTGTGCACGATTGCGGACCTGCAAGGAGTCCATCATGCGTATTGCGATCATCGGTGCCGGCAACGTCGGCGGTGGCCTGGCAGCGGCCGCCGTCCCCGCGGGGCACGAAGTCATCATTACCGCCGCACGCCCAGACCACGCGGCGAAAGTCGCCGAGCAGACCGGTGCCACAGTCGCGGCCACCCCGGCGGAGGCTGCCCGCAGCGCGGACGTGGTGGTGCTGGCCGTGCCGGCCGGAGCTGCCTCCGAGGTGTTGAGTCAGCTGGGTGATGCTGTCGTCGGCCCGGTGGTCGTGGACGTCACCAACCCGCTCAACGACACCTACAGCGACCTGACCACCTCCGGCGTGAGTAACGCCGAGCAGCTGGCCGTCGCCGCACCTCAGGCGAAACTGGTCAAGGCGTTCAACACCATCTTCGCCTCGCGGCTGGCCAACCCCAGCGAGGACGGTCAGCAGCTGGACGGCTTTTACGCGGGTGACGACGAGGGCGCCAAGACCGCAGTTGCGCAGCTGCTGAGTTCGCTGGGCTTCCGGCCGATCGACGCGGGAGGACTTCGCATGGCCCGCTCGCTGGAAGAGCTGGGCTTTCTGAACATCAGCCTCAACGCCCGCAACGGCTGGTCATGGCAGAGCGGCTGGAAACTCGTCGGCCCCACCGCATGACCCACCCGGCTCCGGGCCGAAACTGGGAGCGGTTACCCATTCCTCGAACAGCGGGCGACCGGTATGGCCGGGTGTGAGAGGGCTGCGTGCCGATGAACATTACGGCATGCTGAGGCATTCGGCGCGCTCGCTCCGACGGTCACGAACGTACGTGGCGCCATCACGCGTGCTCCGCGCTGTCGTCGGTGCGCCCCGGCCGCGCGCTGGTGGAGGCGTGCAGGCGGGCCGTGAGTTTCCCGGCCAGGTCGTCCCAGCTGGCGTCGAACGTCTCGACGCCCTGGTCCTCCAGCACCTGGACGACATCGCCGTAGTCGACACCGGCGTCGGCGAGGTCCTCCAGCACCTGGTGCGCCCAGCCGTAGGTGTCGCGGATGTGACCGGGCGGCAGCACGCCGTGGTCGGCGAACGCACTGAGGGTGGCCTCCGGCATGGTGCTGACCACGTCCGGTGCGACCAGGTCGACGACGTACCGGGTGTCCTCGTACGCGGGGTCCTTCACGCCCGTGGACGCCCACAGCAGCCGCTGCGGCCGGGCACCGGCCCCTTCCAGCCGCTGCCACCGGTCGGTGGCGAGCATGCGCTGGTAGTGCTCGTAGGCGATCCGGGCGTTGGCGATGGCGGCGCGCCCACGCAGCGCGGCCGCCTTCTCGCCGCCCGTCCGGTCGAGCCGCCGGTCGATCTCTGTATCCACCCTGGAGACGAAGAACGACGCCACCGACGCGATACCGGCCAGGTCGTGCCCGGCGTCCCGGGCGCGTTCCATCCCGGTCAAAAACGCCTCCGTCACCGCGTCGTAGCGCTCCAGCGAGAACAGCAGCGTGAGGTTGATGCTGATGCCCTCGGCCAGACAGGCGCTGATCGCCTGCAAGCCCTGCTTGGCCGCGGGGATCTTCACGAACAGGTTCGGCCGGTCCACCAGCCACCACAGCGCCCGGGCCTCGGCGACCGTGCGCGCGGTGTCGTGTGCGAGCCGCGGGTCGACCTCGATCGAGACCCGCCCGTCCACACCTCCGCTGGCGTCGTACGCCGGCCGCAGCACGTCGCAGGCCCAGCGCACGTCGAACGTGGTCAGAGCGCGCAGCGCCTCCTCTGCACCGACCCCGCGCAACGACAGATCCGTGATCTGCTCGTCGTAGCAGTCGCTGTGCTCGATGGCCCTGGCGAAGATCGTCGGATTGGTGGTCACGCCGACGACGTGCCGTTCCGCGACCAGCCTCGCCAGGCTGCCGTCGACGAGCCGCTGCCGGCTCAGATCGTCCAGCCAGACCGAAACCCCGGACTCGGACAGCTGAGCGAGCGTGTCGGTCACCGTATGCCTCCTCTGCCCGGCACGGGCGTCACGGACCGGGAAAGACTCCTCGGTTCAAGACTCACCCAGCACGCGCACGGCCGCAGGTCGGCCTGCGGCCGGTCAGACACCGGTCACACGCACACCCACGGCGGGGCCGCCCCGGCGTGCACCATCACCGTGGTGACTGCATGCTCAAGACGTCGAAGGGCGCAGCCGGTGCATGGACGGCTGGTTCGAGACCGACCGCGAGGAGCCGGCCCGGGTGCAGGCGGCTGCGGCGAACAGACGTCCACAGGAGCGTGTCGGCCGGCAACTCGCCGACGCGCTGGTACGCATCCTTGAGCCGCGCGGCGTCCGCGAAATCGAGTCCAGCACCCGCACCACCTACTGGCGCGGCACCTACGACACCGAGGACCAGCTGAGAATGGAGTTCTTCGACCTGTGCGGCCCCCAGAACACCGGCCGTGGCTGGACCTGACACCGCCCCCACGGCTCCCGTGCCCCACGCCGAGCCGCTGCTGCGACTCTACGAGGATCCGGCGGCGCCCCGCTTGAGCCTGCCACGGACGCTGGCCGCACTGTACGGAGGCGACCTCGGCTTCCCCGAACCGTGCCTGTACGCCAACTTCGTCGCCTCGCTCTACGGAGTGGTGGCCCTCGGCCCGGAATACCCGTCATCCGGTTCCACGATCAGCTGACGCGAACCCGCCGACCGGTTCGTCATGGGGCTGCTGCGGGCCTGCGCCGACGCCGGTTCACGGCTGGCGAAGCCGTAGTACGCGACGAGCAGCCAGGCCACCGGGGGTGCACCACGCAGCACGGCGACGTGGATCCCGCCGACGGCGCAGACCGTCTTCATAGGGCTCCGTTGAGCGACCGTGACGAGGGCGCCCAGCGTGACCTGCATGACCTGCATGACCTGCACAGTGGTGATGATGCGCTCGGCCGGGAACTCGATCATCGGCAGTCGCCCGCTGCCAGCGCACCGTTGACCGCGGTCAGGAAGCCGCGTACGCGCTTGTGCCGCTGCGGCCGGTCCAGGATCTGTCCTCAATCGGTCCGCGGCCGCAGTTTGGATTTATGGGGAGTGTGAAAGGTCGCCTGTCATCCGTTGGCGAGAGCGTCCAACAGCCGGTCGCGCCGTAGGCAGTGGTCGAGTGCGAAGGAGTCGGCCAGGGCGATGACGTCGTCGTCGCCGAGGTGGCGGAAGAGTTCGGCGTACTCCTGGACCAGTGGCTGGCCCAGCAGGATGTGCCGCAGGAGAACGTCCATCCACTGACGGGTGCTGAAGGGCTGGGCGACGAAATCCGGGAACTCGGTGGCGATGAGTTGTTCGAGCGGCTTGGCCAGTTCGCGGATCTCGCCCTCCGGGGAACCCCAGGCCTCAGCGCCCAGGCGGTGCTTCTTCGCCATGAACTCGGCGAAGTGCCGTTGGTAGGCGCTGTCCGGCGCGATGTGGACGAGTCCTTGCAGGCCGACGTCCTTGTAGGTCCAGATGGACCAGCTCGCCTCGTGCCGCCGGTAGATGTCCAGTTGGTCGGCGAGCAGTTGGGTGCACTGTTCGTCGCGCGCCGGGTCGCCGGTGTAGACCGGTCCGAACTCGCCGACCCAGACCGGGGTGTTGGTCTTTCGCATGTAAGCGGTGCGGCGCAGGAAGGCCTCCTCGACCTGTTCTTTGTCGATCCAGGTGCCGTCCGTCTCGCCGGGGTAGCCGCCGCTGCGGGCGAAGCCGGCGCGTGCGTAGTCGTGGCAGGTGTAGACGGCGTTGTCGATGGGGTCGCCGAAGATGTCGAAGTCGGTGGAGTAGTGGTTGCCGTCGAGGAAGAGGATGTGGTGGGGGTCGACGCCGCGGATCGCTGTGGCGAGGCGGTCGTAGAGGGCGGGCAGCACCTGACCGGATTCGTCGGCGGGTTCGTTGATCGGGTTGTAGCCCGCCACCCACGGATTGTCCTTGTAGCGGTCGGCGATGACCTCCCACAGCCGTACCACCCGGTCCTGGAAGTGCGGGTGGTCCCAGAAGAACGGGAGGTGCGTGGGATTGTCGGAGTGCCACTGGTGGTTCTGGCCGCCGGGCAGGGAGTGCAGGTCGATGATGGTGTAGATGCCGTGCCGCGCGCACAGGTTCACCACACGGTCCAGCTGGGCGAAGCCCTCCTCGCGGATCTCGAAGGGGCGGGCGTCGTCCTCGAAGTGGCGGTAGTTGACCGGCAGGCGCAGGCAGTTGACGCCCTTGGCGGCGAGCAGCGCGGCGTCGGCCTCGCCGAAGAAGGCGGTCAGGAACCGGTGGAAGAACAGCTCGTAGCGGCGCTCGCCGAGCACCTCTCGTACCGCGGAGCGCATCGCGGCCTCGTTGCCGGGATAGCCGGTGATGAAGTTCTCCATGTTCAACCAGCCGCCGAGGCCGGCGCCCCGGAGCCGGACGGGGGTGCCGTCGGATGTCTCCAGCCGGGTGCCGGAGACCCTCAGCCGTGGGTTGGGGGCGGAGGAATGTGTGGTGGCCAAAGCAGTGAAGTCCCTTGTGTTGTGGTTGCGGGTGAGGCTCGGTGGCGTCGCGCTGTCAGGCCTGCGCGGATTGGTCGACGGTGACGAAGACCCGTACGTCCCAGGGCCCCAGGCGCTGTGCTGTGCCGGCGGGCGCGGTGGTGCCGTCCAGTACGTCGGTCAGCGCCTCCGGCGCGGTGACGTGGGCGGGGTCCCAGCTCCAGTTGTGGACGACGTGGACGCGGCGCCCGTCGGGTGAGGTGCCCGTGGCGGCCGTGACCGATGGCGGCAGGTTCCGCCAGCCACTGCGCGGAGTAGGCGCGAGCCACTCGGCCAGTGCGCGGGCGAGTTCGCGTCCCGGGACGGTGCCGACGCAGGTGACCCGGCCCGCGCCGTGGCGGCGTGTGGTGACGGCGGCCCAGCGGCCGAAGTGCGGGTGGTCGTATGCGGCCAGGACCTCCGCGTCCAGGGCGGTCAGGCCCTCGATCCAGCGCGTTGCCGTGGCCTGTTCCGATAGCTCCAGCGGGCTGTCGGGTGTCGCGCGCAGCGGGATGTCGGCCGTCAGGTTGCTGAACTCCTCGTAACTGGCCCCGGCGGCATCGACAAGCCGTCCCGGTGCCGGTTCCTGGCGTGCCCTGGCCTCGTGGTCGGCATAGCCCGTGCGTGGGCCGAGCACCAGGTGGCCGCCGGCGTGTGCGTAGGCGGCGAGCCAGTCCAGGGTCGAGTCGGCGGCCAGGTACAGCGCCGGAACGACGAGGACGGGATGGTCACCCACCGCCTCCTCGGGGCTGAGGCCCGGGCGTCCGCCGCTCGGGTCGTGCAGCTGGCGGGCGTGCACGATCCGGACCTGGCGGCCCGCGTCGAAGGCGCCGCGGTAGAACGGGTCGAAGATCCCGTGGTAAGCGTTGCCGTCGGGGCCACCGTCGGGGTCGGCCAGCGGCGGGTACTTCTGCATCAGCCACTTGCTCGGCGTCGAGTAGACCAGCGTGAGGTCCGCGTCCGGTTCCAGCCCGGCGGCCAGGGCACCGGCGGTCTCGAACTCGGTGCCCAGGCGGGCCAGTTCGGCGTAGGCGCGGCCGGGTCTGCCGCTGTGCGGGAGGATGCCGCCCACATAGGTCTCGGCCCCGAAGTGCAGGGTGTGCCAGTGCCAGTACTCGATCATCCGCGCCCCGCGGGCGACCAGTGCCCAGGCGGCCTGGCGCCACTGGCCGTCGTAGGCGGGGCGGTTGTCCCAGGGCGGGCCGATGGTGCCGGCGTTGGTCTCGGTGACCAGGAACGGTGCCTGGCGGGAGGAGTACATCCAGTCCCCGATCTGGGAGACGGACCAGGCGCGTTCGCTGTACGACAGGGCGTCCTGCATGCCGTAGTAGGGGTTGCCCGCGGCGATGTCCAGGGCCTCGTTGAGTTGGTGGTCCTCTATTCCCGGGCGGGGGTAGGAGACGCAGGTCGTCACGAACTGCTCGGGGGCCGAGAACTCGCGGACGACACCGGCCTGCCAGGCGACGAACTCGATGGTCTGCCGGGCCTGGAACTCCCGCCAGGCGACGTCGTACTGCGGCTGCGTGTTGCCGTCCGGCCGCCACAGGTCGGCCCAGGTGGTCAGCCGGTGCGACCAGTAGACCAGGCCCCACTCGCGGTTGAGGGTCTCCACATCGCCGTACTTCTGACGAAGATGGTCGGTGAAGCGCTGGAAGACGCCGTGGTTGTGGAAGAGCTCCAGGCCGGGCTCGTTGTCCACCTGGAAGCCGATCACCGCGGGATGCCGGGCGTAGCGGGCGAGGATACGGCGGATCACCCGCTCGGCGTGGAAGAGGAAGGCGGGGTGGGTGTAGTCGACCTCCTGGCGGGCGCCCCAGCCGATGCGCACGCCGGTGCGCCGCTCGCCCGCGATCTCCGGGTACTGGCGTGCCAGCCACGGCGGGACCGCGTAGGTCGGCGTGCCCAGGACGACGGAGATGCCGCGCTCGTGGGCGCCGTCGAGGACCGGCTGCAGCCAGTCGAGGTCGAAGACGTCGTTCTCCGGCTCCCAGGTCGACCACACCGACTCGCCGACCCGGATGACGGTGAAGCGGGCCGCGCCCATGAGGTCGAGGTCGTTGTTGAGCTGTTCCTCGGCGCGGTCGGTGCCGTAGGGGGGCCGGTACTCGTGGTAGTACGCGGCGCCGAAAAGGACGTGGGCGGGCAGGTCCGCCATGAAGGGGGCCTCCTGGAGGCAGAGTTGGTGGAGGGGGCGGCGGAGGGGAGGTTCCGCCGCCCCCTTGGATCAGCTGCCGTTGGCCGGCTGGGTGTAGGTGGTCCCGTCGATGGTCGTGGTGGGCGTTCCGGCTGGCTGGAAGTCGTTGCCGAGCATCACGGACGGGCCGAGGGTGAAGCCGTCGGGGCCGGTGCGCTGGGTGCCGGTGTGCCGGCCGGACAGCGTCAGGTCCTCGGTCCAGGTGACGCAGGCCAGGGCGGAGGCGGTACCCGGCGTGCAGCCGAGCGCGGTGTTGGAGATGCGCTCCACCTTCTCGGTGCCGTTGATGATGTTCGTGCCGTCGTCGCTGTAGTCGTGGTAGGCGACGCCGATGCCGAGGGTCTGGTCACCGGTGCTGTCGTCGGTGATCCGTACGGTGGCCGAGCCGCGGTCCTTTCCGCGCAGGGTGTACGTGCCGGTCGGCACCGGTGTGGCCTTCGGCGGGTTCTCGCCCGGCGTGGACGGCACGCCCCAGGTCTTGTCGGAGACCGGCGCGGGAGACACGGGCTTGCTGGGCTTGAGGCCGGGGAAGCGGGTGATCATCAGTCGGCTGCTGCGGACTCCGGGTTCCGTCGAGTCGGCGCAGCGGTGTGGACTGGGGTTGGCGCCGCAGGCCAGGTTCTCGGTGTAGACGCCGGCCGTGCTGTCGGCGAGCCACGCCGGGTCGGCGGCGATGTTCCCGTTCGGGTCGGATCCCGCGTTGATCCGGAAGCCACGGCCGGTCCTGGGGTCGACGAGCCAGACACAGCCGGTGGGGTGGGTGCACACCCCGTCCGGCGGGACGGTCGGCGCCATCGGCAGTTCTTTGATGTCGACCCGCGGCTGACTCGTCGCGGGCGACGCGTGGGCGGCCTGGACCTGGGTGCTTGCCCTTCTCACTTGAGCGCTCCCGCCGACAGCCCGCTGATGATGTGCCGCTGCGCGAGCGCGTAGAAGATGACGATCGGCAGTACGGCGATGAGCGAGGCGGCGAGCAGGATCTGCTGTTGCGGGGAATCCGCCGAGACGAAGTTGGTGAGTCCGCGCTGTACGGGCATGAGCGAGCTGTCGTTGAACAGCACGAGGCCCATGAGGTATTCGTTCCAGACCGCCATGGCCTGGATGACGGCCACCGCGACCAGGCCCGGCTTGGCCAGCGGGAGGATGATCCGCCAGAAGGTGCCGAGCAGGGAGGCGCCGTCGATGGCGGCGGCCTCCTCCAGTTCCTTGGGCTGGCTGGCGAAGAACCCGCGCATGATCAGGATGGAGATCGGCAGCCCGCCGGCGATCAGCACGAGGATGTAGCCGATCCGGGTGTTGGCGAGCCCGAGCGTGATCAGCAGTTTGTACTGGGCGATGAACGAGGCCGGCATCGGGATGATCATGATGACGAGGATGGCGGCCACGACGGCGCCTCGGCCCGGAAACTCGATGCGCGCGAGGGCGTACCCGGCCAGGCTCGCGATGATCAGGATCCCGAGGACCGCGGCCGCGGTGTAGAGGAGGCTGTTGGGCAGGTACTGGCTGAACCCGCCCTCGTTCCAGGCGGTGGCGAAATTGCCCCATTCGAAGGGGTGAGGGATGGGGTCGGTTCCCTTGTACAGCTGCTTGGCGCTCTGCAGGGATCCGCTCAGCACCCACAACACCGGCACCAGAGCCTCGAGCGCGCCCGCGATCAGCAGGGCGTACAGGGCCATGCGGGGTCCGCTCAGGCGCCTACCGCGGCGTCGCGGGTTCGGCGTCGGCAGCGGCCTCGCCGTCTCGGGCTCCCGTGCCCGGTCGACAAGCGTCTTCACTGTCAACGTCCCTTCTCCGTCCGGGAGCCGGTGCTTCCGCCGAGCCTGCGGGAGACCCACAGCTGGACACAGGCCAGGGCGATCAGGCACAGCCCGAAGATGACGGACATCGCGGCCGCGCGGCCGTACTCGGTGTACTGGAAGGCCTGTTGGTAGATGTGCAGGGTGGGGACCTCGGTATGACCGGCGGGGCCGCCGTTGGTCAGCACCTGGACCGTGCCGAAGATCTGCAGGCCGCTGAGCAGGGTCAGCACGCTGACGATGCCGGTGACGTGGGACATGCCGGGCCAGGTGACGTAGCGGAACTGGGCCAGTCCGCGGGCCCCGTCCAGTGACGAGGCCTCGTACAGCTCCTGGGGTACGTCCTGCCGGCCTGCCAGGAAGAGGATGAAGCCGAATCCCCAGTGGTACCAGACGAACACGGCGGCGACCGCGATCACGGCGGTCTTGGGGTCACCCAGCCAGTTGTGCTGAAGACCGTCGAGGCCGACGGCCTTCAGCGTCTGGTTGACGACCCCGATGTTCGGGTCGAGGAACCACGAGAACATCACGCCCACCACCACGGTGGAGAACACCCCGGGCAGGTAGTACACGGTGCGGAAGAACGCGGACCCGCGGCGGGCGCGGTGCACGGCAAGGGCCATGACCATCGACACCGCGTTGGCGACGACCAGGCCGACCACGCCGTAGACAACGGCGTTCTTCATCGAGCCCCAGAACTGGGTGTCGTGCAGCACGTAACGGTAGTTGTCGAGCCCGACGAACGGCGTGTCCAGGCTCACCCCGTCCCAGGACTGGAAACTCAGCAGGATGCCCTGCACGAACGGGACCACCGTGAACAGGGCGATCATGGCCAGCGCCGGCGCCAGGAAGAGCCAGGCCGCCAGCACGCGACTGCGGCGCCTCACTACGCGCTCTTCTGCGCCGCGTCGAGGTCGCCGAGAACCTGGTCGACGGTGCGCTCCTTGAGGACGAGCGCCTGAGTGCCCTTCTGCAGGGCGGTGTTGACCTGTTCCAGGATCTGGTTCGGGACGAGCTGGTAGTCGGAGATCTTCGCGGCGATACCCGCCAGCTGCGGCGGGATCTGCGTGTCGGACACGGCGCGCGCGGAGGGGATCAGCGGGACCCCCTTGGCCCAGGCCTCCTGCTGCTTGGCGGCGGTCAGCCACTGGAGGAACTTCAGTGCCTTGACCGCGTTCTTGCTGCGGGGGTTGACCGCCGCGCCCTTGGCAGCGCCGCCGACCAGACGCGGGGTCTGGGTGCCGTCATCGGCCTTGGGCAGCGGGAAGGAGCGGAAGTCCGTGAAGTCCGGGGCCGTCGCACGCGCCACGCCGACGGCCGAAGTGCCGTCGAAGATGGCCGCCACGCCCTGGGTGTTGAAGAAGGCCTTCTCCACGTTGGGGTTGTCGGTGGCGCCGCTCGGCAGCGAGCCGGTGGCGATCACGCCGGCGTCCCGCAGGTCGACCACGAGCTGCAGGGTCTTGCGCCAGCCCTCGCTCTTCCAGCTGTTCTCGCCCACGAAGGTGGCGTTGAGCTCCTCGTCCGACATGTAGTTGGACGCGTACGACTGGATCACCTGGTTCGAGAGGCTGGTCGCGAACCAGAAGGGGCCTTTCCCCGACTTCTTGATCTTCCGCAGCTGATCGATGAACTCGCTCATGGAGGCGGGCGCCTGGTCCGGATCGAGCCCCGCGGCCTTGTACATCGCGGCGTTGACGAAGATCCCCAGGGCCGGGGTCTCCCAGTGGGCGCTGTAGATGCCCGGCTTCACATGCTGCGGGTTGTCCGCCACGAACGTCGTGGTCTTGAGCGTGGCGGGCCGGAAGCTGTCACCCCAGCCGCCCTTCATCTCGTCGGCCAGGTTCATGGCCCAGCCGGCCTTGTAGTAGGGGGCCATGGAGTGGCCGTCGATCGCCGAGTACATGTCCGGCATGTCGCGGGACTGCGAGCTCGACTGGAGCTTGGTCAGGAAGTCCGTCGGGCCGACGTCGTCGATCCTGATCTTCACGCCGCTCTGCTTGGTGTACTGCTTGGCCAGCGCCTTCAGCGTCGCGGCCTGTCCCCGGGACTGATTCATGAAGACGACCTCGGAGCCGCCGCCGGACGAGCTGCTGCCGCCCGACCCGCAGGCGGCCAGCGTCGTGGCGGCCAGTCCGCCGCCGACGGCGCCGAGGAAACCGCGGCGGGACAGGAATGGGGCGGTGGCCGGCGAAGCCGCCTCCGTGGTGTGGTCTCGCCTCATCGCGAGCCTCCTCCATGAGTCAGTGGGTGTGTCGAAACTTCACGACGTAAGTGAGCGAAAGAGATTTCCCTACGATTTGCTGAAGGTGCACGCTAGGTATGGCCGAGATCCTCGTCAACCCTTTGGGCAGTGTTTGTTTTGGCAGTAAAACTCCGACCATTGGCTCGATAGCTGACCGAAAAATGTTTCGGTGTTACCGTGCTCCCCGTGAGGAAGTAATCTGACCGGCACGTTCGTCAAAGGGGGATCCATGGCAGCCGCTTCCAGCCGCGTGACACTGGCGCAGATCGCCGAGCACGCCGGCGTCTCGGTGGCCACCGTGTCCAAGGTCATCAACGGACGCCCCGACGTGGCCCAGCAGACCCGCGACCTGGTGCTGGACCTGATGCGCCAGTACAACTACGGGGGCAACCGCGACGACCTGCGCGCGCACCCCACCGTGGAGTTGTTCTTCGGCTTCGAGCGGCTGAGCATCTACCACACCGAGATCATCCAGAGCGTGGTGGACGCCGGGGCCCGCGAGGGCGTCGCCGTGGTGGTCAGCCGACGCCTCGACCACGATCCGGCGGCCGACCCCGCCGCCTGGGCCCGCGGCCTGGCCGCCGCCGGCCGGCGGGCGGTCATCACGGTCACGGCGAACACCCTGTCGGGCCCGATCCTCGAGGCCCTCAACCGGGTCCGGCTGCCGGTGGTGCTGCTCGACCCCGAGTCGCTGCCCGACGGCTCGATCGTCAGCGTCGGCGCGACCAACTTCGCCGGCGGGCACGCCGCCGTCACCCATCTGCTCTCCCTCGGCCACCGCCGGATCGCCTTCCTCGGCGGCACCGAGCACGCATGGTCCAACCAGGCCCGGCTGCACGGGTTCCGCAGCGCGATGGAGGCGGCCGGCGCGCCGGTGGCGGGCGAACTGATCCGCCACGCCGGTACGTTCCACGCCGCCGAGGGCGTCGAGCACGGCGGACGGCTGCTGGCTGTGGACCCCGCGCCGACCGCGGTGTTCGCCGCTTCCGACGAACTGGCCGCCGGTGTCATCGAAGCCGCCCGGCTGCGCGGTCTGCGCGTACCGGACGACCTCAGTGTGGTCGGCTTCGACAACACCCCGCTGGCCCAGGTGATCTCACCCCCGCTGACCACCATCCACGGCCCCGTCCCGGAGATGGGGACCGTGGCCTTGCGTACCGCCCTGCGCCTGGCCGCCGCCGAGGACATCGACTCCCATCACGTCGAGTTGGCCACCCGCCTGGTGGTCCGTGACTCGACCCGGGCGCTGCCGGCCCCGAGCGACGCCACGCCCTGAACCGACCGGCCACCCACATGGAAAGGGAGGCGACGGCATCGATGGCCACGCCTGCTCCGTACGACCTCGCGATCGACTTCGGCGGCGACCTCTTCCCGGTCTCCGGCAGCCGACCCCGCCTGTCCTGGAAGCCCCCCACCGGGATACCGGCCCACGCCGCCCACGAACTCGAGATCCGCGTCGAGGAGCGACCGCCGCTGACGTCCTCCGCCCACGACCACCTGTACGTCGACTGGCCGGCCCCGCCCCTGCACAGCGGCGAGCGCGTCCGCTGGCGCGTCCGCTCCCGCGGCGAGGCGCAGATCTCCCCATGGAGCGCCTGGCACGAATTCGAGGCCGGCCTCCTCGACGAGGACTGGACGGCACACTGGATCACACCGGCCGACGACCCGCAGAACGCACTCCTGCCCTCCGGCACCCGCCCCGCGTGCGTCCTGCGCGGCACCTTCACCGCGGCCGAAGTGGTCCGCGCCCGCCTGTACTCCACGGCCCTGGGCCTGTACGAGGTGTTCCTGAACGGCGAGCGCGCGGGCACCGTCGAACTGGCTCCGGGCTCGACCTCGTACGACCGCACCTTGTACGCCCAGGCCGCCGACATCACCTCGTCCCTGCTCCTCGGTGTCAACACCGCCGAGATCGTGCTGTCCGACGGCTGGTACCGCGGACAGGTCGGCGCCTTCCGCAAACCCGCAGGATGGGGCGAACTCCTCGCCGTCCGCCTGGAGTTGCACCTGGAACTCGCCAACGGCACGCGTCAGGTCGTACGCACCGACGAGCACTGGACCTCGGCCCCGAGCCCCATCACCCGGGCCGAGCTGATGGACGGCCAGATCACCGACTTCCTGGCTCCCCGCGGCCCCGAACGGCCCGTCCTCGTCGACGCCGTCACCGCGCCCCCGATCGACTGGTCACCGGCCCCGCCCGTGCGCCGCGTCGAGGACCGCCCCGTCGCCTCGCTCAACCGCCTGCCGAACGGCGCCTGGATCGCCGACTTCGGGCAGAACGCCTCCGGCTGGCTCGCTCTCACCGGCCTCGGCCCGGCCGGCACCCGCACCGTGATCGACCACGGCGAGCACCTCGACCCCACCACCGGCGACCTCACCACCACCCACCTCGACATCCAGCGCCCGGGCGACCCGGTGACCGTCTTCCTTCAGCACGACGAGGTCGTCTCCTCCGGCACCACCGGCGAGATCTTCGAACCCCGCCACACCGTGCACGGATTCCGCTACGCCCGCCTTCAGCGCGGCGAGGTCCCGCTGGACGCCTCCAGCCTGACCATGCGAGTGGTCCACACCGACCTGCGGCCCACCGGCACCTTCGCCTGCTCCCACCGGGACCTCAACCAGCTGCACGAGGTGGCCCGTTGGAGCTTCCGTGGCAACGCCGTCGATGTGCCCACCGACTGCCCCACCCGCGAGCGCATCGGCTGGACCGGCGACTACCAGGTCTTCCTCCCCAGCGCCACACGTCTCTACGACGTCTCCGGCTTCAGCCGCAAGTGGCTGCGCTCGGTCCGCGACGACCAGCTCGACGACGGGCGCATCGCCAACTTCTCCCCGGACGGGCGCCGCATCAAGCTCGGCGGTGACAAGCGGCTGGACATGATGACGGGCTCCGCCGGCTGGGGCGACGCCATCGTGCTGGTGACGTGGGAGCTGTACCAGACCTACGGCGACCGCCAGGTACTCGCCGAGAACTGGGACGCGATGGTCCGCTGGGTCGAATGGGCCCTCGCCACCGCCCGCACCGCCCGCCACCCCTCCCGGGTGGCCCGCTCCGCCGAGCCCCTGCCGCACGAGGAGTTCATCTGGGACGGCTCCTTCCACTGGGGCGAGTGGGCCGAGCCGAAACCCCGCGCCGAGGACGGCTCGCTCGCCGAACCGGCCCAGGGCGACCCCGAAGCCTGGATGAAGACCGACAAGGGCGAGGTCGGCACCGCGTTCCTGTACCGCTCGAGCGCCACGCTCGCCAGGATCGCCCGCGTCCTGGGCCGCGAGGCCGATGCCGCCCGCTACACGGGGCTGGGGGAGCGGATCAAGGAGGCGTGGCGGACGGAGTTCCTCGATGACACGGGCCGTACGACCGTGGACACCCAGGCGAGTTACGTCCGCGCCCTCGCCTACGGACTGGCGCCCGAGAAGCTGCGCGACGCCGTCGCCGCGCGGCTGATCGCGCTCATCGAGGCGGCCGGCACGCACCTGGGCACGGGATTCCTCTCCACCGCCGACCTGCTGCCCGTCCTGGCCGACACCGGTCACGCCGACCTCGCCTACCGGGTGCTCCTCCAACGCACCTCGCCCTCCTGGCTCGGCATGCTCGACCGCGGTGCCACCACGGTCTGGGAGGAGTGGGACGGCGTCGACCAGGACGGCAACGCGAACGCTTCCCTCAACCACTACAGCAAGGGCGCCGTCATCCAGTTCCTGCACACCCACACCCTTGGGCTGCGCCAGGCTGAGGGTTCCGTGGCCTGGGAACGGTTCGTCGTCGCCCCCGTGCCCCACGCGTCGGTCGACTGGGCGCGCGGTACCTTCGACAGCCCGCGCGGAACCATCACGGTCGACTGGCGGACCGAGGGCGACGACCTGAAGGTCACCGTCGACGTCCCGGCCGCCTCCACCGCCCGGATCGTCTTCCCGGACGGGGAGACTCTGACGGCGGGTCCCGGCCGGTTCACGGAACGTCGACGTGCCGGACTGCGCTGAGCGGCGGGCGCCCGCCAGCGATGGCGTTCCCGAGCTGTGCGCAGGGCGGGACCACTGCACGGGCGGCCCCGGCTGCTCGCGCGGCGACCGGCATCCCCGGATCGCCACCCAGCGCAGCACCAAACCCACGACCAGGGCCTTCCCACCGATCCACTCTGCGACGGTGCACAGGATCAGACGAAGGCCGCCCCCGCGTCCGCTGAACTGCGTCCTGGTCACACCTTCGAGCCTCCTCGATGTGCTTCAGCTCGGTCGCGTGCGCCGGACCGGGCGCCCGACGGGTCCTTCACCGTGGGCATCCGGCTGTGGCAGTCGGGCACACTCGCGCCGTTGAGCGTCCCGCTGCGCACCGCCGCCCTGCCGTTCCTGGACGACCTGCACACCGCACTGCGCCAGCACGTACAGCCGACGTTCCGCTCGGGCGGGCGGAGCAGCACGGAAGGCTATATTCAGAAGGTGATCGACAAGGACGAGCACACCTCTGGCCCCGAAGGGCAGCGGAAGCGCCATCGGCGCTCGGCTGATCCTCGCCGACGGCACGATCCGGAACGCACCCGCCAGAGCATCATGGACGCGGCGAACGAGGAGTTCGGCAAACACGGCTTCAAGGGGGCACGTGTCGAGCGGATCGCAGCCGCGGCCGGAGTGAACCATTCGCTGATCACCTATCACTTCGGCAGCAAGAAGGGCCTCTACGATGCCCTCACCGAGCGCTGGATCACCAAGGGCGCGACCATGATGGGCGGCGCGGAGCCGTTCGCCGAGATCGTCCGGGACTACGTGCGCTGGGAACACGACGACAAGATGCCGATCATCCGCACGCTGGTCCGCGCTGAACTCGACGGCAAACCCGCTCCTCCCGACGCATGGGCGAACCGTCTGCTCGACGTCGTGGCAGAAACCCGGAAAAGGCAGGACAGGGGCGAGATCCGCGCCGATCTCGATGTCGGCGCGTTGACGCTCGCGTTCTTCGCCGCGGCGATCGCGCCGGAAGTGTTGCCGCAGCTGGCCGCCACCGTCACCGGCACGGATCCGGCCTCCCCCGAGTTCCTCGACCGCTACGCCGAGCAGCTGGCACGGGTGATCTACGCGCTCGCCGAAGCCCCGGGAGGCGGGACCGGGGCGGATGATCCCCCTCGGAGCATCGATGAGGCGCAGGACGGGGATCAGCCCCGTAGCTGACGGTGCCCCGGCTGTACATGGGCGGGCTGTACATGGGCCGGCTGGGCTTCCGCGTGTCCATGCGCCCCACCCCTGCGTGCACGACGACGCGTTTCAGGTGCAGCAGGCGGCCCGTCGCATCCGGTCCGGAGGCCGTGGCTGCGGGCGGGAACGCGGGGCAACCCGTGCACGGGTTCAGGTCCGGGGTGGGGGAGAGCGCTGGGGACAAGCCGGTGGCGAAGGCGCCGTGTTCGACCACCGCCTCCGTCCACGCCACGCCACCCGAACGAGGCGTGCCGGAACGCTTTTTCGTTGAACGGAATGTCCCGTATCGCCGCGAGTGGGAGACGTGCAGCATGGCCGGTCAAGGGACTGCGCCGCGGACCGGCCGTGGGGGGCAGGTGCGTCGTTCGCCATGTGGGCGGCGCTCGGTCTTTCCCGCAGTTGAAGCCGGGGCGGGAGCACCGGTCGAAGGGTCGGGGTGCTGAGCGGGCAACGCTCACGGGCATCTCCGGCCCGAGGAAAAGGAGTTGTGTCATGGCGGGACGTCTGGCGGGAAGAGTTGCCGTGGTGACCGGCGGCAGTGCCGGGATCGGTCAGGAGATCGCCCGGACGCTGTCGTCCGAAGGCGCCGAGATAGCGGTCGCCGATGTGGATGCCGCGAACGATACGCAAAGGCTTGTCGAGGGGAACGGCCGCCGGTTCTTCAGCACGAAGGTCGACGTCTCCGACGAGGGGCAGGTGAATGCCTTCGCCGCCGAGGTCCGGTATGCGCTGGGCCGGGTCGACATCGTCGTGAACAACGCGGGCATCGTGCCCTTCGCCGACATCGACGACGTGACGTTCGAGCAGTGGAGCCAGACCTTCGCGGTCAACGTGAACGGGGCCTTCCTGATGGTCAAGGCGTTCCTCGAGGACCTCAGGCAGTCTCCCGCCGGCCGGGTGATCAACATAACGTCCGGGAGTTACTGGGTGAGCCCGCCGCCGTTCGTCGCGTACGTCTCTTCGAAGGGCGCCCTCAACGGGCTCACCTACGTGCTGGCGGCGAACCTGGCGAAACACGATGTCACGGTCAACGCGGTCGCCCCCAGCCTGGTCCCGACCGCCAAGGCACTGGAGAGCGCCGGCGAGGACTTCTTCGACATGACCGTACAGATGCAGAACCTGAAGCGGCGGCAGACGCCTGCGGACGTCGCCAACACCGTGGCCTTCCTCGCCACCGACGAAGCCGCGTTCATCACCGGCCAGATCCTGGCCGTCGACGGAGGACTCACGCGCCGTTGACGGCATGTTCTCCGATGGTGCGCGTCAGCAAGCCAAGCGTGGCGATGCTGAGGCAGAAGAGAGCAGCCTTGCCGGGACGAGCGTCGCGGACCCCGGGCAGTCTTCGGCCTGCCCCGCAAGGTGGTGAGGGCGGGCCCGGTGGACCGGCTTTCACCACCTTCTCCCGTGAGGGGAGCCTTCGACAGCCGCCCCTCACGGGTCGTTCTCTGGCTGACGCATGCGCATCAGTGCCCTGTCGGGGCCGGCGCCTCAGCTTTTTCAGGTCCGGTGTCACCGGCCTGGGCGGCCGGCGTCCCGCCGGGGTCCTTGTCGTCGGCGAGCTTCTTCTCCGGGAGGACGAAGGCGAGCACGAGGCCGAGGGCGAACACTGGGACCAGGTAACGGAATACCGGTGTCAGGGCGTGCTGGTAGGCAAGGACAACCGCGTCCTCGATCTTGCTCGGGAGCGCGTGGACCAGGGCCGGGGTGAGCGAGTGGGTGTCGCCGACGGTCTTCGTTGCGTCGGCGGGGAGGCGGTCGCTGAGCTGGTTGGCGAGACGATGGGCGAACAGTGAGCCGACGGACGCGGTGCCGAGGGTGGAGCCGATTTCCCGGAAGAAGTTGTTGGCGGAGGTCGCGGTGCCCACGGCGGAGGCGGGAAAGTCGTTCTGCACGGCCAGCGTCAGAGGCTGCATCGTCAGGCCGATACCGGCCCCCAGCAGGAATACGTAGACGCCGACCAGCACGAGCGAGGTCTCGGTGTCCAGGGTCGACATCAGCAGCGTGGCGACGCACACGAGGACCGTGCCGACGATCGGGAAGATTTTGTAGCGCCCGGTGCTGCTCATCAGCCGCCCGGACGGGATGGAGGCGGCCAGCATGCCGACGACCATGGGGATGAGCAGCAGCCCGGACTCGGTCGCGCTGACGCCGTAGACCATCTGCAGGTAGGTGGGCAGGTAGCCGAGGATGGCGAACATGCCGATGCCGACGACCAGGAGCCCGATCAGGGTGGCGATGTTGAAGATCCGGCTGCGGAACAGCCAGAGCGGGATGATCGGCTCCGCGGCACGGCGCTGGGAGAGGAAGAACAGGACCCAGGTCAGCAGGCCGCCGGCGGCCATGCCGATGATCAGCGGGTCGGACCAGGCGTACTCCGTGCCGCCCCACGTGGTCACGAGCACCGTGCAGGTCACTGCGGCTGCCATGAGGGCGAAGCCGATGTAGTCGAAGGTGACCTTGGCGGCCCGGCGTGGCAGGCGTAGGGCGAACGCGCCGATGACGAGGGCGACGGCGCCGACCGGCAGATTGATCCAGAAGCACCAGCGCCAGCCGATGCCGTCGGTGAACCAGCCTCCGAGCAGCGGTCCGACGACGGAGGAGAGGCCGAAGACGGCACCGATCGGGGCCATGTATTTCGCGCGCTGCCGCGGCGGTACGAGGTCGGCGATGACCGCCTGCGAGGTGATCATCAGTCCGCCGCCGCCCAGACCCTGTACGGCGCGGCCGATGATCAGCATGGTCATGTCCTGCGCCGCGCCCGCGACCACGGAGCCGGCGAGGAAGAGGGAGATGCCGCTGAGGAACAGCGCCTTGTGGCCGAGAAGGTCGCCGAGGCGGCCGTAGACGGGCATGGCGATGGTGGCCGCGAGGATGTACGCGGTGGTCACCCACGCCATGTGGTTCACGCCGTGCAGCTCGCCGACGATGGTCGGCAGCGCGGTGCTGACGATCGTCTGGTCCAGGGACCCGAGCAGCATCGCGGCAATGAGGGCGGAGAATATGAGGCCGAAGCGTCTGGGTGTGCCGGAGGAGGTCTCCGCCTCCACGGCCGGGGTCAAGTCACTCACGAAGGGCTCCAGAGTTGGATGAGTGGGGAGGAAGCACGTGACGGCCCGGGCACGCACGCGCGGCCTTCAGCGGTTGCGGGTCTGGCCGTCACAGGTCAGTCGGGGGGGTGTGCAGGAGTTCCATGGAGCGTTGGACGTACAGGAGCGGGGAGTCGTCACGTCACGACCTTGTCGGAGCCGTGGTCCTGGCCGACCGCAGAGCGACGACCCGGTTCTCGCACTGTGTCCGCCGACGCCGACTGCCACCCAGGCCCTCACTCGTGGAAGCCGGACATGATCTTATCCGTCGGTGGATCGAGGCTCAGCACTCACGGCGAAGCTGGTGCCGGTCAGTTCTTCGGACAGCGTCCAGAGCCGCCGAGCCGCCGCCGGGTCGCTCGCGGCCGCGGCCGGGCTGACCAGGGTCGGGCCGCCGCGCAGCCCGGAGATGCCGTCCGGCCCCACGTAACTCGCACCGGGGAGATCCTGGGTCGCGGCGAAGAGCGTCGGCAGGGCACCGGCCTCGGGGTCCTGCGCCACCACCCGCATGAACAAGCGGAGCGCCAGATTCGGGGTGCGCTGCAATTCTGTCGCCGCGAGGCCGGGATGCGCGGAGAGCGCGCGCACCGCTGATCCCGTCTCGCTGAGCCGCCGCTGCAACTCCAGCGTGAAGAGCAGGTTTGCCAGCTTGGACTGGCCGTATGCCCGCCGGGCGGTGTACGCGCCGCTGAGGTCCAGGTTGTCGAAGTTGATTCCGTTCACCCACCGGTGCGCAGCGGCGGAGACCGTCACGACGCGGCCGGTGATGTGCGGCAGCAGCAGATTGGTGAGCGCGAAGTGGCCGAGATGGTTGGTGCCGAAATGCGTCTCGAAACCGTCCTTGGTGCGCCCCTCCGGCGCCATCATCACGCCCGCGTTGTTGATCAGCAGGTCGAGATCGCCGTCCCAGGACGCGGCGAACTGACGCACCGATGAGAGGTCGGCGAGGTCGACGTGGCGGACCTCATGGCTACCGGGGACCGCGGTCGCGGCCTTCCTGCCCTTGTCGAGGTCGCGCACGGCGAGCACCACGTGCGCGCCGGCCCTGCCCAGCGCCTGTGCCGTGGGGAGCCCCAGACCGCTGTTCGCGCCGGTGACGACCGCGGTGCGGCCGGCCAGGTCGGGCATCTGGCTGGTGGTCCAGGTGCTTTTCACCGGGCCGGCGCCACGGGAAATGGCGTAATCGTTGTCACCCCGCGATTTTCGACCGGGCTCCCAGCCTGCCGCCAGCGAGCCTTCCGATCATCGAAATCCAGACTTCGAAGAACGTCAGGCGTTGGCCGGAAGACGCCGTGAGATGGCATCGGCGGCCCTGCGGACCTCGGGTGCCAGCCGGTCGACCTGCTCCGCTTCCGGTGCCAGCAGGCCAAGGGCCGCGACGAACCGGCCCTCGGCGTCAAAGACGGGTGCGGCCACCGATGTCGTTCCGACCGTCAGTTCGCCCCGCGAGTAACCGACCTGCGAGACCCGCACCCCGGCCACCTCGGCTGCCAGCCGACCGGTACCGGCGATCGTCCGGGCGGTGTACCGGTGCAGCGACACGGCCCGCAGGACGGCGCGGACGTCCGGATCATCGGAGTAGGCCAGGATCACCTTCCCCACGCCGGTGGCATGAAGGGGGAGGCCGCCGGCCACCTCCGCCACATTCACGATCGCCCGTGACCCGATGATCTTCTCGACGCACACGGCCTCGTGGTGGCCGGCGACGGCCAGTTGGACGACTGTGCGGGTATGGCCCGCGAGCGACTGCATGACCGGGCGCGCAGCATGGCGCAGGTCACGCTGTCGCGGTGCGGCGGAGCCGAGTTCCCACAGCCCGATCCCGATCTGGAGGCTGCCGTCCTCGTTCCGCTCCAGGGCGCCCTCGGCCATCAACTCGCGGGTCAGCCGGTAGGCGGTCGCCGCCGGGATCCCCGACCGGCGCGCGAGTTCCGTGAGCGTCAGCGGGGTGGCGCTGCGCCGGCAGGCGTGCAGAATCGCGAAGATGCGGCTCGTGCTGCTGCGGCCCGGTTCATTTGCAATTGGCATGATTCCGCCGACGCCCTCTCAGATTGCCGATCCAAAGCCGCGGCGCCGGTGGCCGGCCCTGCAGGGCGCGGGCGCGACGGTGACGCGGATACGCCTCTCAGCACCGCCGGGGTTGCCCCGGCCGACGATGACCTCGGTGGCGGGTCCGGCCTGCTGGACGTCGATCGGGCGCAGCGCGGGCATCCGCAGGAAGCAGTAGCGGTACTTGCGCGACGTCGTGACGCCCATGAGCCGGCCGTCGGCCTCTCCCCGGTCCGCCCCGCGAGGGCCGGGCTTGTCGGCCAGGACCGCCTCTCGTCCCATCAACCCGTGCCCGGGGATCGCGGCGTGGCCCTCGGCCGTGCTCTTTCGAGTCTCTGGGAGCTCAAAGCCGATCTCGCCCGACATGCCCTCCCGGAACGCCCGGACGGTGCGGCCGGCGATCGATATCGGTGGCACGAACGCCACGCTCGCCTCATGGTCGCCGCGCTCGAGTTGGCGGGCCCGCCGGAAGCCGCCGCGGCCGTGCAGTACGAAGTCGTCGTCCGCGCGCTTCGTGAGGATGCCCTCATGGATGACCTCCCCCGCCTCATCGGCGCGGTCGCCATGCCCGGACTGGAGGAAAAACCGGCGCCCGATGTACGTCGCCTTCCCGGCGAGGCTCTCATCGAGCCATGAGGGGTGCTCGGGCCGGCCGCACCGGGTCGTGAAGTTCTCGTCCGCCCGGGACCGCCTGCTGTGAAGATCGAAGGCCACGGGTTCCCCCTCACGTCGAGGTGATCGGTGTTGCCTGCCGGCACGCGCAGGACACTCTTCGAAGAGGTTCGGCAACGCGGTCCGTCAGGAGCAGAGCCGGGGCGCGACCACCGAGGCGCCGCGGCGAGTCTCAGGGCACGACGTCGAGCCGAGCGGGGCGGCGAGGCGGTCGCCGGGTTTGACCGGGCGGCCGGAGTGGAGGCCACGATCAGCGGACGCGGGATCGGCATTGTGGGCGGGGTCGAGCGGATCGTAGGGGGCTGGGTGCGGAAGAGTCACGGTCATGCCCTTACGTCTGAGCTGTCGTACGGACGCGTACGGGGATCGGCGCCGCTCCGGCTCCGAGGCGCTTGAGCTTGATGACAGGGAGTCGGTGGTTGACGGCCACGGCGGTTGCCGTACCCCCGTCATGGCGCCATCTCAGCAGCGCACTGCGGTCGTCCACCGATCCCGCGAGGACTTCGGGGGTTCCGGTGAGCGGGAGTTCACCGCTGATCTTGATGGTGAGTCCCGACTGCTCGGTCCAGAAGTAGGGGTCCGGCCGGTACGGGCGCGCCGACTCGCCGTGCAGCAGGCTTGCCGCGGCCATACGACCTTGCTCAACGGCGTTGGTCCAGTGGGGAGTTCGACTGCCGTGGCGAGATACGACGTCTCCGGCGGCGACGATGCCGGGGGCGACGCGGCAGCACGCGTCGGCGACGAGGCCGCCGCCCGGGTCGAGGGCCAGGCCGGACTCCTCCAACCAGCCGGTGTTGGGCACATCACCGGCCGCACAGACGATCACGTCGGCCGTCAGGACCGACTCCCCGCAGCGCACGCGGTGTTCGTCGAGCACTTCGACGCCGTCCGGCGCGACCCGGACCCGTATGCCGTGGTCACGGGCGGCTGCGACGGCGAGATCGGCCAGCCACGGCCCGAGCAGCCTGAGCAGCGGCGTTACGAGGTCGACGACCGTGACCTCCAGGCCGAGGGCGCGGCAGGTCCCGGCGACCTCCATACCGAGGAAGCCACCGCCCAGCACGATCGCGCTGTGGGACGCGGCCAGCCGGGCGACGAGGGCCGAGGCGTCGTCCAGGGTGCGCACCACCAGGTCGCTGTCACTGTGGAGGCGGCGTGCCCGGGCACCGGTGGCGATCACCAGCCCGTCGTACGGTATGTCGGTGCCGTCCGCTGTCGTCACCAGACGGCCGTGCGTGTCGAGCCGCACGGCCCGTGCTCCGGTACGCAACTCGATGTCCTCGCTCGGGAGCGGCAGCAGAGCCGACTCTACGGACTCCCGGCCTGCCAGTACGCCTTTTGAGAGTGGGACGCGCGAGTAGGGCGGATGAGGCTCCTCGGAGAGTACGGTCACCTGGCCGTCGTAGCCCTCGGCCCGCAGACTCTGCGCCGCCGTGACCGCGGCGATGGACCCACCGACCACGACGATCCGTTTCACGGCTGCACCGTCAACGCCGCGACGGGACACACCCGAACGGCGGCCGCGACGAGACTTTCGTGCTCCGCGTCCACCTCGTCACGCGTCAGGTGCAACTCGCCGTCGTCGTCGAGCCGAAACACCTCGGGCGCGGTCTGCTCACACAGCCCGTGGCCCTCGCAGCGCTCGAAATCGACCACGATCCGGGTCATCTCACTGTCCTTCCATGTCTACGACGGGAAGCGAAACGGTGGCGGTCACACCACCGGGCTGGTTCGAGGCATGACGGCCTCGGACGCGGTGCCGCCCGCCGTGCGAGCTGCAGACGCGGTTCGATTGATGTCGGACACAGGAGAGGAGGATGGTGTCCCCGCAGAGGCTGTCGGGTGCTCCTCGGCAGTCGCCCTTCTCTGCTGGATCGGCAACGTAGCACCGAGATGTCGCTTGGATTAATACCCGTGACAAAAGTTTGTCAGAGCGATTACACGGCGTCGGTTGCTCGCGAGATCGAAGGGGCGGCGCTCAGGCGCCGGAGGGCAGCAGCCACGGCCGCCCGCACTTCGGGTCACCGGCCGTCCGGCTCGGCCCGGCCCCCGACGTCACCACCGACAGTCGCCCAGAGTTCTGACAAAATTTTGTCAGAGCTGCTCATCGAGGCGACTCGCGGTGTTACGTTGTTGGTGACGCAGAGGCGGGGTGGGCGATCAGGCCCTGCCTGACCGTGCCGAGCCCACTGTGCGTCGTCCTCGGAAAGCGTGCCGCCCGCGGACTCTCGCCGTGAGCGCGAACCCAACCACGTACTGATCGATGCTTCAGCGACTTGTCTTGCGCTGACGCGGGACCGGCCGTTTCCGGGCCTGACCGTGTCGCCAGGAGGTCGGCCGGTGCATCAATGTCCCGGCAGGCCTCCGGCAGCATCACGACAACGCCACCATCACCGTCGGCGCCGAGCGTATGTGGCCTGACGGCCCGTCAGTTAACAGAAGGCCGGACGTGAATCCGGCGACATCCTTGGAAAGGTAACGACATGAGGGAACCGCTGAGCTACGAGATCGCGCACCAGGCAGCCGAGGCGGTCCTTGCCGCGGCGCGTGCCGAGGGAGCCCGAGCCTGCGTCTCCGTGACCAACCGCAGCGGAATCACGAAGGTCATACTCGCCGACGACGGCGCCGGAAAGATCGCGGTCGAGACCTCTCGGCTCAAGGCCTACACGTCCGCGGTGATGGGCGTATCGACCGCAGACTTCGCCAAGTTCGCCGCCGAGCCGGTACTGCAGGCGTGCCCGCCCCATCTGGTGGACAGCCAACTGCATCCGGTGCCGGGGGGATTCCCGATCGTCACGGACGACGGCGAAGTCATCGGCGGCATCGGAGTGGGCGGAGCCCATGGGGACGTCGACGCCCGCATCGTGAGCGAGGGGCTGAAGAGCATTGCCCACCTGCTCGCTTGAGGGATGACCACAAGCGCGGCAGAGAGTGATCAGGACTCGGGGCCGACGCATCGCACGTGATGCGCCCTGGACATGGTGACGGAAGGGATTGAATCGCATTGACCGCCAAGGTGCATCGTCGGTTGCCACGCCCAGCCGAGCTTCGTGAGCTGTTGCGCCCCGCTCCGATCCGGCTCAACGGGACGGAGCGGGGGCTGGCACGAGCGGCCTCCATCGCCGACCTTCGCGCTCTCGCGCGACGACGGGCGCCCAGGGCGGTCTTCGATTTCGCCGACGGAGGGGCCGGCGTGGGTGAACTCGCACTGCGTCGAGCTCATGACACGTTCCGGCGCATCGAGTTCCATCCTTCGGCGCTCCGGGACGTCTCCCATGTGAGCGCGGAGACGATGATCCTCGGCAAGCCGTCCACCCAGCCGTTCGCGTTCGCTCCCACCGGTCTGACGCGCATGGTGCACACCGGAGGGGAACGAGCCGTCGTCGCCGTCGCCGAGCAGGCCGGAATCCCCTACGCCCTCTCCATGATGGGCAGCACCTCGATCGAGGACACCGCGGCGGCCGGCCCTCAGGCGCGGAAGTGGTTCCAGCTGTTTCTGTGGCGTGATCGGGGTCGGGTCAAGGAACTGGTCGACCGTGCGGCCGCCGCCGGGTTCGACACGTTGATCCTCACCGTGGACACCCCGGTCGCCGGGACTCGGCTCAGGGACGTGCGCAACGGGCTCACCGTGCCGCAGCAGCTCACGTTGCGCACCTTCGTCAACGGAGCCCTTCATCCCCGCTACTGGTTCGACCTGCTGACCACCGAGCCACTCACCTTCGCCAACGTGGCTGCCTCCGAGGGCACGGTTGCCGACCAGATCGACCGTGTCTTCGATCCCGCCATCACGGTGGCCGACCTCGAGTGGCTCCGCGGCCACTGGCAGGGCAGCCTCGTGGTCAAGGGCATCCAGTCGGTGTCCGATGCCCAGCGGGTCGTCGACGCCGGCGCGGACGGTGTCGTGCTCTCCAGCCACGGCGGCCGACAGCTGGACCGCGCCCCCGTACCCGTCGAGTTGGTCCCGGCGGTTCGTGAGCGGCTGGACGGGCGGGCCGAAATCCTGGTCGACAGCGGTATGACGACCGGGGCCGACATCGTGGCCGCCCTGGCGCTGGGCGCCGACGCCGCGCTGGTGGGTCGTGCCTTCCTCTACGGCCTGATGGCCGGCGGTCAGCGCGGCGTCGCTCGGGCCGTGGAGATCCTGTCGCGTGAGGTCGTCCAGACCATGGCACTGCTCGGGGTCAACAGCGTCACCGAACTACGCCCGGAACACGTTTCGATCCGCTTCCCCTGACCACTGGCGGGAGCGCCGTACGCGTGAGGACGGCGAGCGAGCCGGACTTGCGGTCTCTCCCGGAGTGCCGCCCATGTTGCCACTGCGCTCCCGCTCGTCCCGTCCGATCGGCCGCACCCTGGGCCGGCCGACGCGACCGCCTCGCTCATCCGCCGGTCGGTCCGCCGCGTCACCGCCCGGCCCTGACCGGTCTGGTGGACGGCCTCCTTCGAGTCCTCAGAGATTCCCACTGACTGAAGATTTCTTGTCAAGCCCGGTAGAGAGTAGTGAGAACATGGCCAACGAGATCAGTGCCCCCACCGCCCCCAGCGCAGCCGACGTGCCGTGTGCCGGCGAGGACATCACCGTGGCCGGGCTGAACGCGTATCTGTCCCGCCCGCGCGAGGCCTCCACAGGAGGCATGCTGCTGTTGCCGTCGGTCAACGGGATCTCGCCGCAGCTGCGTGAGTTCGCCGACGGCCTGGCCGCCGCCGGCGTCAACGCGCTGTCGTGGGACCTCTGGCGGGGTCGGCCCGGCAGTGATGACGTGTCAGAGCTGGAGACCCAGTTGCAGTGGGCGTCGGAGCTGGATGACGAGTCCAGCCTGTCCGAAATGGGCCGGCTGCTCGACCACATGTTTGACGAGCTGGGTTGCCGACAGGTCGGTGTGATCGGCTGGTGCGTGGGCGGCCGGTTCGCGCTGCTGCTCGGTGGAGCGGACAGCCGGTTGGCGAACGTCGTCGCCTATCACCCCACTGTGCCGGGCTCTCCGGCACCGAACCACACCTTGGATGCCACCGAGTTCACTGCCCGGATCGCCGGACCTGCCATGATTCTCTATCCGGGCGCGGACGAAGTGGTGCCGGTGGAGAGCTTTCATCGGCTGAAGGACGCCCTGAACTCGCGGGCCACCGGGCCGAGCATCGCGCATGTCTATCCCGGAGCCGGGCACGGCTTCACAGCCCGCGCACTGCACGGCGACCCGGTCAACAAGGCGGCCACCGCTCTGTCCTGGCCCCAGGTCATCGCGTTCATCCGCGCCACCACCCTTGTCTGAGCGGACCCGTTCCCACGTCTTGCCGGTGCCCTCGGCAAGGATCACCTGAACAAGCCCCCTTCCGCGGATCCGCGGAAGGGGGCTCGTTCGTCGTCGGCCGGTGGAACATGTCGGGGTGCGGGATGAGCACCCCGTACAACTCCTGGCCGGGACAGCGCGCGGTCGGCCAGGCGTCGGCTATCGGAACGCTTCCGGCGTCACGGAGACGGGGAGACTTCCCAGGCCCCGGATGACGTTGTTGAGGTGCCGTCGTGGCGGGCCGGCCAGGTGGATCGCCTCGACGCGATCCAGCAGCGCCGACAGGATCGCGGCGCCCTCCACCCGTGCCAGTCCCTGGCCGGCACAGGCGTGCACGCCGGAGCCGAACCCGACGTGATCCATCGGCGCTCTGCCCACGTCGAACCTCTCGGGCTCCGTCCACTTGCGCGGATCCCTGTTGGCCGAGCCGAACAACATCGCCACCTGAGCCCGCGGAGGAATCGTGACGCCGTCGATCTCGACCGCCCGCGTCGTGCGACGGAAGAACGTCTGCACCGGTGACTCGAAACGCACGACCTCCTCGAAAGCGGAACGGAGCAACGTCCGGTCGGCGCGCAGGGCCGTCCAGGCGGTCGGGTGCTCGGCGAACAGCCACAGCGCGCTGCTGATCGCGTTGATCGTCGTGTCCATGCTCGCCACCAGGTAGGCGCGCAACAGCCGCCCCACCTGGTGCTCCTCGATCACGCCCCGGTCTGCCGCCTGATACAGCGCCTCGCCCCAGCCGCCCGGGGCCAGGTCCTCGCGGTTCATCATCGAGATGAGTTCGTCGAGCAGCCGTTCGGAGACCTGGACCGACGCCGTCGTCCGCTCGTTGAGGGGGCCGAAGGTGTTGAAGAACGCGTCGGCGAACACGAGTACCTCGTCCCGGGCGCGCAGGGGCATCCCGATCAGATCCGCCACCACCGTCAGCGGGAACACGCGCGCCAGATCACTCACGACGTCGAAGGAACCGCGGGCCACCACGGACTCGACCAGTTCGGTCGCGCGCCGACCGATGTCGTCCTTCAGGCCCGCCAACGCGCGCGGGGCCAGGCTCTCCGACAGCACCGAGCGCAGCACGTCGTGTTCCGGCGGGTCCGTCGCCAGCACACCACCCCGGCGTGCTTCGTTCAGCGACGGCTCATAGCCCACGCTGTCCACGGAGGAGAACCGCTCGTGATCGCGCAGCGCGGCCCGCACCTGTTCGTACCGAGGCAGCGCCCAGCAGTCGTAGCGCTCCAGATACACGGCGGCGCCCGTCTCCCGCAACACCGCGTAGGCGGGGTAGGGATCGGTCAGGACATCGTCGGCGAAGATGTCCACGTCGGACACCGGAGTAGCGGCCGTAGTCATCGTTGACTCCCCATCATTCATCGCAGTGAACTGCATTCGCTCGTGTTTGCGGCTTCGTTCGACCCGCCCGCCCACAGGCCGGTGGCGCCCCGGGCGTGGCAGGCCTGGATGGGCAGGGAGGGTGTGCAGAGCCTGGGTCTGGCCCGACTGCGCTGTGACGCATCTGTCGACAGGGAAGCGGCGTGCCTGCCTCAGGCGCCGATCATGTTGAAGCCGCCGTCGGCGTTGAGGTAGACACCGGTCATGTGGGAGGCGTCGTCGGTGGCGAGGAACAGGGCGGTGCCCGCGAGTTCGGCCGGGCCGGGGATACGGCCCATCGGGGTCTTGGCGATCATGTCCTCGCGGCGGCCGGACTTCCAGTCCGCCCGCCCCAGCAGCGTCTCGGTCTCGATGAAGCCGGGTGCGAAGGTGTTGACCCGTACGACCGGCGCGAAAGCCTGGGCGTAGGACTTGGTGATGCCGAGGATGCCGTACTTGGCGGCAGCGTACTGAGGTGCCCGCGCGCTGCCGCGCACGATCACGGTGGAGCCGATGTTGACGATCGCGCCGTGGCCCTGGTCCAGCATCCGGGAGCCGAACTCGTGCGTGCAGAGCATGGTTCCCTTGATGTCGACGGCGAGGACGTGGTCGATGGACTCCTCGGTGAGGTCCCGCCAGGACATCTGGTCGCCCGCCACGTCACCTACGTTGTTGACCAGCACGTCGAGGCCGCCGAACTGGACGAAGACCTCCTCGGCCATGCGGATGACGTCGGTGTGGACGGCGATGTCGGCCTGGACGGTGAACGCCTCGCCGCCCACCTCCCTGACGCGGGCGACGGTCTTCTCGGCTCCGGCGGCGGAGCTGCGGTAGTGGACGGCGACACGGGCGCCCTCCTGGGCGGCGCGGACGGCGATCTCGGCGCCGTAGCCGGTGCCGGCGCCGGTGACCAGGACCGTGCGTCCCTCGAAACGGCGGGGGATGGGGATGGGGGGCGGGGTGTGGTCGGACATGAGGGTCCTTGTCTGCGATGGTCGGACGCGGGTTGCGGGGCGGTGCGGCGCAGACAGCCGGCGGGCTGTCGGGGCGCTCAGCTCCCGGACCGCGGCTGGGCGGGGCCGGTGAATTGCTGGCGGATCTCGCCGATGCCCTCGACTCGGCTGACGAGTTCGTCGCCGGCGGTGAGGTAACGCGGCGGGTTCATGCGGTTGCCGACGCCCGCCGGGGTGCCGGTGAAGACCAGGTCTCCGGGGAAGAGCGGCAGCACGGCCGAGAGCCGGGCGATGAGCTCCGGCACCGGGAAGATCATGGACTTGGTGCGGTCCTGCTGGACGACCTCGCCGTTCAGCAGTCCGGTGATCTCAAGGTCGTCGGGGTCGTCGAGTTCGTCCGGGGTGACCAGGACGGGGCCGATGGGGCCGAAGCCGGGGAAGGACTTGCCCAAGCTGAACTGGGCCGGTTTTCCCTGGAGTTGGGTGACACGTTCGGAGAGGTCCTGACCCACGGCCAGGGCGGCCACCGCCTCCCAGGCGCGGTCCTCGCTCACCCGGTACGTCTCTCGGCCGACCACGGCGACGAGTTCGACTTCCCAGTCGACCTTGCCCGGGGGGAGGGCGACGCTGGTGTGCGGGCCGGTGACGCAGGCCGGGAACTTGGTGAAGACGAGCGGTTCCTCGGGCGGAGTGAAGCCCGCTTCCGCGGCGTGTGGTGGGTAGTTGAGGGCGACGGCGAACACCTGGCGGGGGCGGGGCACCGGCGCGCCGAGTGCGTTGGGGTCGACCGGGATGTCGTACGCCTCATCGGGCAGCCCGGCCGCCCAGTCGCGTAGTCGTGGCCAGTCCTCCAGCAGTGCCATCGGGTCGGTGGGCAGTTTGCCCTGTGAGGACCAGCGGACGTTCGCGGCCCGGTCGCCGCTGACCACGACGGTGTGGCCGTCCAGGACGCCGAGCCTCACCAGTCCACCTTCTCGGGTACGGGGGTCCCATGCCCCTCCTGCCAGCTGACGATGGGGGTGCGCAGAACGCCGAGGCGCTCGACCTCGGCCTCGACGACGTCGCCGGGCTTGAGGTACATGTCGGGGTCGCCGCTGAAGCCGGCCACGCCCTGAACGGTTCCGGTCGTGATGAGGTCGCCGGCGCTGTAGCCCTGCGGGGAGTGGTAGGCGACCAGGTGCGGGATGGAGACCGACATGCGGCTGGTGTTGGACTTCTGCCGGACCACGCCGTTGACCCGCAGTTCCATGTCGAGGTTCTGCGGGTCGGGGATCTCGTCGGCGGTGACGATGTAAGGGCCGACGGGGCAGAAGGTGTCGATGGCCTTGCAGAAGGAGAAGACGCCTGACTCCATCTCGCGGCGCTGGATGTCCCGGGCGGTGATGTCGTTGAAGACGACGTATCCGGCGATGTGGTCGGGCGCGTCGTCCACGCCGAAGAACTTGCCGGGCTTGCCGATGACGACGGCGATCTCCAGCTCGTAGTCCAGTTCGCTGGTCAGGTGCTCCGGGTAGATCACCGGTTCGTCGTGCCCGACGATCGCGTCGACGTTCTGGAAGAAGACGATGCCCTTGTGCATGGGGTGGGACCAGTCGACGTTCTTCGACTCGTCCTCGTGCTCACGGAAGTTGCCGGAGGTGTGGAAGAACTTCTTCGGCACGATGGGGGCGCGCAGTGTCACGTCGTCCAACCGCAGTCGCTCACCCGTCTCCAGGACCGTGCCGTCGCGCTCGAAGTACTCCCGGGTGCTGCGGACTTCGAGGGGCAGCACGAGCCGTTCCTCGAGTTCCAGCCTGCCGACCCGTCCGTCGTCGAAGGTGATCAGCTTCACGGTTCTCTGCTTTCTTTCGTAGAGTGAAAGCTATATTCACTGTGTGAACTTGATGCGAGTATTGAAGGGTCACCGTGGACTGTCAAGGCGTCGCCAGTGGCTGAGGCCCGCGGTCATCCGAACCGGATGCGCTGCCCTCGCCCAGGAAAACCCGCAGCTGGAGACCGGGCATGGAGTAGCAGCCGACCAGCGTCGTCAGCTCGAACACGCCCCGCTCTCCGGTCGCGGCCACGGCGTCGGCGTACTCGTCGTCGTTCAATGTGCCGTGCCGCAGCAGTGCCCTCGTCGCCCCAAGGGCACCGCGCTCGGCCGGCTCGGGTGAGTTCCGGCATCCGGCCGGCCCGCAGTGCGGCCATCTCCGATTCGTCCAGTGGATGGCCCGGTAGACCTCGGCCTGCTCCTCGTCCAGTTCACCGGTCGACAGCCCGCCCAGTCGCACTTCCATGTCCGTCCTCCTGGTTGCCCCATGGCGGGTGAATCTGATGCTGACTTCCATACAATGAAAGTGGACCGGGCTCCTCCTGGCGCCCACTGTGCCCAGCAGACAGAAAGCGAGACCTTTCGTGCCGCCGCGTGAAAAGCCGACCGACTCCCTGCCCGCCAACGGCTCCGCGGCGTCCAGACGCAGCTACCACGTCGAGGCACTGGCCAAGGGACTGCGGCTGCTCGGGCAGTTCTCCGAACAGCGGTCGTCGATGAAGCTGACAGACATGGCCGCCGAGGCCGGAGTGCCGTTGCCGACCGCCTTCCGGATGGCCGCCACCCTGGTGACCGAGGGCTTCCTGGAGCAGTTGCCGGACGGCGCCTATCGTCCGGCCCCCAAAGTCCTCACGCTGGGCTTCGCGGCGTTGCGCGGCATGGACGTGGTGGAACTCGCCGACGGGCCGCTGCGCCGGCTCGCCGCCACGACGGGGCAGACGGTCAACCTGGGCACCCTGTCCGGTGACCGGGTGCTGTACCTGATCCGGCTGCGCAACAACGATCTGGTGACCGCGAACATCCAGGTGGGCTCGCGGCTTCCTGCCGTCAACACCTCCATCGGAAAGGTCCTGTTGAGCGGTCTGGGCGACGCCGAGCTGCACAAGCGCCTCACCGAGGAGTCCTTCACCGGCGCGACCGGCCCCAACGCGATCCGGTCCCTGGCGGAGCTGGGCCCGGTGCTGGCCGATGTTCGCGAGCGGGGTTGGGCGGTACAGGACGAGGAACTCGCCTACGGCCTGCGCTCGGTGGCCGCACCCCTGTGTGACGCCTCCGGTTCGGTGGTGGCCGCGGCCAATGTTGCGGTACCCGCGATGGGATTTCCCGTCACCCGACTGCTCGACGAGCTGCGCCCGCGCCTGCTGACCACCTGTCAGGAGATCACGCGGCTGCTCGGCGGAAGGTGAGGGACGAGGCGGTCTGCGGTGCCGTCCTGCCCGGTCGGCTCCTGGCTCAGACGAGTGTGCGGCCACCGTCCACATAAAGCACCTGCCCCGTGATGAATGACGCCCGCGCCGAGGCGAGGAACAGCACGGCGCCGACCACGTCCTGCGGGGTGCCCAGACGCCCGGCCGGGACCAGGCCGAGCATCTCCTCGCGCATCCCCGGCCTGGCCAGGTACTCGCGAGTCAGTTCGGTCTCCGTGTAGCCGGGGGCGACCGCGTTGACGGTCACGCCGTCGGCGGCCCACTCCCGGGCCATCACCTTCGCCAGCTGGTCCAGTCCGCCCTTGGTCGCGGCGTAGGGGGCATGGTGCGGGTGGGCGAGCCGGGAGGAGACGGAGGAGAAGAACACCATGCTCCCGCGCCCGGCCCGGCGCATCAGGCGTCCCGCCGCCCGCCCGGTATAGAAGGCGCTCGACAGGTTCAGCGCAAGGATCCGTTCCCAGGTCTCGTCCGGTGTGTCGACCACGGCCCGGCGGTCGTTGGTTCCCACCGCGTGCACCAGCACGTCCAGCCCACCGAGCGCGTCGGCCGCCGCCCGGACGGCTTCGTCGCAGGCGGTCGAAGTCGTGACATCGGCCGGAATCACGTGCACATCGACGTCCGCGAGTGCTGGATCGTCCCGCAGAGCCTTGAGCTTCGCCTCGTCCACGTCCACGACGGCCAGGTGCGCGTCGGCGTCCGCGAGTCCCCGGGCGCAGGCGGCACCCAGGCCGCCGGCCCCTATGACGAGCGCCCGGCTGCCCTCCAAGCCCAACCATGTCACGGCACACTCCTTAACTTTCGTACAGCGAAAGTAGCTTTTGAAATGACGATAGGCCGTCCGGTGATGCGATGTCCATTGCCGGAGGCAGACCCGCCGGCGGCGCCCGGTCCAGCCGACGCACAGGCATCCGGGGCGCACCGGCGGAGGTGACCAAGGACAGCCGAACGGGTCAGGTGGGCGTCTCTCCCAAGGGCTTTTGGGCAATGCGGCGAGGGGCCAGACCACGCGACCTGTGCGGCATGGTGCAAGGACCCCTCAGACCTCGTCCCGGGCGTCTTGTCTTGGACATGGCGTCCTCCCTGTCCGTGCGGCGGCACGCGGAGCGGCTGCGGCAGGCCGATCCGGGCGTAATGCTGCGTGACCGCGGCGCACAGAGGAACAGTCCCTTTCGTTGATTGAAAACGGTGGCCGGCCGCGTCGGCGTGGAGCCGCCGTCGTCCGGTAATGGCAGCGGGCCGGTGCTGAAGGGGACTGCGGCGTGGCCGACCGGCCGCCGAAGGGGGCCACGGCGTGGGCGTAGCCCACAGATGACGTACGAGCTGGGCGGCGACGGAGGCGTGGAGCATCGACGAGTTCGCGGCCGAGATCGGCAGGCGGACCGGGAGCGGGGGAGTGGTGCGGTGGCCCGCTGACGTGCGGTGTCCGGCTCCGCCGCCGAGCGAGGCACCTCCCCCGCGGACCTGGCGCCCCCCGCCGCGGGTGTCAGTGCGGCGGAATCAGCCGTCGCTGGGGTTCGGGGAGCGGTTGGGGCTGATGCCGGGAGACCTTGGCGAGCAGACGCGCGAGGGTGAGTTCCTCGTCGGGAGTCAGGTGCTCCAGCCAGTTCTTCTGGCGATGCGCGGTCCACCAGTGCAAGAACTCGTCGATGACGGTCTCGCCCTGCTCGGTGAGGGTGACGACGAGCATGCGTCCGTCGTCGGGTTGGGGCGTCCGGGTGAGGAGGCCGGCCCGTTCCAGGGTGTGCAGTGCCGATGTGACGCTCGCGGTGGAGATGCTCAGCAGGTCGGCGAGTCTGCGCGGGGACAGCGGACCCTCGTACTTGAGCGTGGTCATCAGCCGGAAGCCGGCGAAGGTCAGCCCGGCGGGGCGGGCGAAGTTGGTCTCGATGTCGCGTTCGATCTTCTTGGCGACCCGGACCAGGTTGAAGCCCACCGACGTGGACGCCAGGTGCGGGTCGATGTCGGGCAGGTCGAAGCCGGAGGCGGCGGCCAGGCGTTCGCCGTGGCGCCGAGCGGCCGGATCTTGTGTCACAGGCACCACTCTGCCTTCGTCACCAGCGCCCTCACAAGAGACTCAGGATTCATCTTCTGCCCTCCAGTGTCTTGACATATCGGTTTCATGCGCCTTCTACTGCACCTCAAGTCGCTAGAAGTCTAGCAATCTCTCGGAGGTCATCCATGACAGCGCCGTCCACGCCCTCCCTCAGCCGCACGGGCATGCGGTTCCCCGACCATCCGGTGTACGCGGGCTGGTCGACCCCCTCGCGCATCGAGGCCGACATCTTCGAGATCGAGGCAGACGGGGAGATCCCCCGCGACCTGCGCGGCCGCTACTACCAGATCGCTCCCGATCCGGCCTTTCCCAACCGCACCGGCGACGACCTCCCCTTCAACGGCGACGGCATGCTGCGCATGTTCACCTTCGCCGACGGTCACGTCGACTACCGCAGCCGCTATGTGCAGACCGAGAAGCTGAAGCTGGAACGCGCCGCCCGCCGCTCGCTGTTCGGCGCCTACCGCAACCCCTACACCGACCATGTCACCGTGGCGGGCAAGAGCCGGGGGGCCGCGAACACCAGCGTCGTCTTCCACGCCGGGAAGCTCCTGGTCCTGAAGGAGGACGCCCGCGCCACGCGGATCGACACCGACTCCCTGGAGACCTACGGGGAATGGGACTTCGACGGTGGGGTCAGCAGCCCGACCTTCACCGCCCATCCCCGCGTCGACCCCGTGACAGGTGAGATGTTCGCCTTCGGATACGAGGCGAAGGGCCTGGCCAGCCGGGACATCGCGTACTACGTCCTCGACGCCCACGGCAAGGTCGTGCACGAGGTGTGGTTGGAGGCCCCGTACACCAGCATGATCCATGACTTCGTCGTCACCCAGGACTATGTGATCTTCCCGGTGATGCCCACCACCACCGACCTCGACCGGCTCAAGGCGGGCGGACCGCACTGGCAGTGGGACCCGTCCAAGGAAACCTGCCTCGGAGTGATGCCCCGCTACGGCACCGCCGACCAGATCCGCTGGTACCGCGGCCCGGCCCGGTTCACCTACCACTTCTTCAACGCCTACAACGAAGGCACCACGATCCACATCGACGGCTGTGTCGCAGAGGCTCAGCCGGCCCCGTTCCTGTACCCCGACACGATCGAATATGACGTCACCAAGGCCGTGTCCAGGATCACCCGCTGGACGGCCGACTACGCGGCCGACGACGGCAAGGGCTTCGAAGAGCAGGTACTTCAGCCGGAGTTCGCCGAATTCCCGCTCATCGACGACCGGGTGGAGACGGGTCGGCACCGCATCGGGTTCACGGGGGCGCGTGTCATCGGTGACGAGCACAAGAGCGCCAACGGCATAGAGTTCCTCAACTCGATCATCCGCTACGACTTTGACAAGCAGCAGGCGACCGGCCAGTACGTCCTGCCCGAACACTTCACCTTCCAGGAGCCGGTCTTCGTGCCCCGCGGCGACGACGCGCCCGAAGGCGACGGTTATCTCCTGGCCCTGGCCAACAACTGGACCACGATGCTGAACGACCTGTACATCCTCGACACCGCCGATCTGGCCGCCGGTCCTGTGGCCACCCTGCATCTCCCCCTTCGCCTGCGCAGTGGCATCCACGGGGCCTGGGTACCCGAGCACCTCGTCCAGGCCGGCTGATTCGCAGAACGGCGACGACTGTCTCTACGCGGTCCCCGGACCAGGACGCTTCGAGCGCGACCTGCGGGGCCGCGTTCCCACCCGGGAGGACGGCGGGCACGCGTTCTCGGCGATAAGGCATCCCGCACCTGCCGATGGATACCATCGACTCCTCTCAACCCCAAGCCGTCACCCCGGCCGTGATCCCGTCGGAGCCGGATGACGGCACCCACGGTTGCTGAGGAGCCCTTGCCACCGAGGAGCCCTTGCCACCCATCGCGGCGGCGTCGCGGGCCGATGCCGCCGCAGCGGTGGAGGCGGGCCGCGCGGCGTTCGACACCGGTCGCACACATCTTCCGTCGAACGGCGAGCGATCTTGTCCCGCGCGGCAGACCTGCTGGAGCATCGTGCTCCCTCGATTGCCGTCACCATGACCGAGGAGAACGGCGCCGCGGCGTCCTGGGCCCGCTTCGACGTCCACGTCGCCGTCGGCATCATGGGTGAGGCAGCCGTGCAGGCCTACCGCCTGGTCGGCGAGGTGCTGCTTTCCGGCGTCCCGGGGCTGCGGGCCACGGCGGTGCGCCGGCCCGTGGGTGTGGTCGTCGGCATCGCGCCGTGGAACGCTCCGCTCGTCCTCAGCGGCATGGGCTTCGGCCTGCTGATCGGGGCGCTGCCCGCCGTAGCGGTGAACCCCGTGCCGATCGAGCTCAGCGGGACGGCAAGCGCCGTCACGACGTTGCTGCGGGGCTTCGGCCAGGCTCTGGGACCGGCCGTCATCGGCACCGTGGCGCTGACCTCGGCCGGGAACGCGCCGGCCCAGGCCTTGCCCCACGCCGGTCCGGCGGCCGCGCAGCAGCACGCGGTGCAGGCCGTTGCCGCCGAGGGAGGCCCGCTCGCCGTGGCCCCGGCGCCCGTGGGGCCGCGGGTAGGCGCGCTGGTGACGGAGGCGTTGACACATGGCTACGACCTCGGGTTCCTGGTCACCGCCCTCGCCTGCCCGGTGGCCGCCGCGATCAGCGTGCTGTTCCTGCGCGGCGGCCACAGCTCAGGCCAGGGCGTCCCCCTGCCCTGAGCAGTGCCGCGCGTACCTCGCTGCTGTGCTCGGCTGCCATGATCCTTCCGCGGATCGGCGACGGCCGGGCAGCGTGGGCCCGTCGGCTCCCCCTCGGAGACCGAACAACGGTTACCGGCGACGGCCGAGCAGCAGCCCGCCGGCCGTCAGGGCCGAGGCGAGACCGAGGACGCCGACGGCGTGGGCCATGCTGCCGGTGGCCGATTCCAGGCCGATCAGGACGAGCGGGCAGATGAACTCGCCCGCGAAGAAGGCGGCCGTCCACAGACCGGTGCCGCGGCCCCGGTCGGCGTAGCTGAGCCTGGACATCGCGATGGTCAGCAGCGAGGGCAACAGCATGCCGGTGCCGAGGCAGTTGAGCACCGCACCGACGATCACGATCACCGGGCTGTTCGCCAGAGCGATCACCACGAAACCGGCCGCGCACAGGGCGAACACCAGGGGCAGCCTACGGTCCGGGCTGCCGGACAGTCTGGTGAAGGCGATGGAACCGACCACGGTGGCGGCGCTGGCGACCGCGGTGGCCAGGCCGATGACGCCGGTGGACTTCACGCCCAGGTCGTCGAGCAGGTAGGACATCTCGACGGGCACGGTGTAGAAGACCATGGCGCCGAACACGGTGAGTGCGCAGATGCCCGCCAGCAGGCGCACGGGGAACGGCCTCTTCTCGCCCGCGGGTTCTTCGGCTTCCGCGGCGCCGGCCGGCCTGGGCCTGGACAGGGTGAGCGCCATCGCGGGGGCCAGCAGCAGGCCCACGGCGTAGATCCAGAAGGGAGCGCGCCAGCCCGCCGAGCCGAGGGCGCCGCCGATGACGAAGAACGCGGTGGCGGAGATGGAGGCGCACATGGTCTGCAGAGCCAGGTAGCGTTCCCGCGTCCGACCGCTGTAGTAGTCGCCGATCAACGTGGTGCAGCAGGTCATGATGGCCGCCTCGGCGATGCCGACCAGCACCCGGCTGATCACGATGGCGCCGAGCGAGTCCAGCCACAGCGGGGCGGTACCGAGCAGCGCGTACACAAGCGTCGCCGCGACCAGCAGCCGTACCCGGCCGAGGCGGTCCACGATGACGCCCGCGAAGGGGGCGAGCAGGGCGAGCGCGAGCGCGGGGATGGTCAGGACGACCGGGACGAGGGTCTTCACTCCGGGCACGGTCGCGAAGTGTTCCTGCATCTTCGGCAGGACCGGCGCGAGGAGGACGGCGCCCAGCACCGGCAGACAGCTGCCCGCCATCAGGAACACGGCGCGCAGCGGCCCCGCGCTCTCGGTATCCGGGCGGAGGCTGTCGGCGGGGGCGGGCGCGGGCGGGGAAAGGGGTCTGGACATGCCGAACTCCACGGGTGGTGGCAGGGGTGCGGCGCAGAACCGCTGCGGCTGGGACACACAGCGGGGCACCGGCGCACCAGAGGGGACGCGCCCGGGACAGCGGGCGTCGGGGACTGCCCCGACTATGAGCCAGGCCGTTCCCGGCGACTACCCCTCACGTGATCGCACTGCCGGATCCTCGTCATCCGTGCCGTGGATGGGGCCTGCCCGCACCGCCGACGCCACGCGGGCGGCGGTCTCCCGCAGCCAGATGTGCGCGGCGTCGTGGGTGTGGACGGGGTGCCACCACAGCGCCTCCCGCAGCGGGACGGCCTCGTACGGCGGCGTCATGATCCGTACCGGTGCTGTGCCGCGCAGGCGTTCGGCGAGGAGCGCCGGGACGAGGGCGATCCGGTGGGTGCCGGCGACCAGGAAGGGCAGCACCGTGAAGCTGTCGACGGAGACGCTCACCCGCGGTTCGATGCCGAGCATGCCGAGCTGTTGGACCGCCGGGGTGTCGTAGGCGCGCAGGTATGTCACCCAGGGCAGGCGCGCCAGGTCGTCGCGGGAGAGTCGGTCGCCCACCTCGGGGTTGTCCTCGGCGACGAGGAACACCCAGTCGTCCTCGTACAGGTCGGTCACGGGGAAGTCGCTGATGATGCCGTGCGGCATGACCATGCCGTCCAGGGTGCTCAGCACGGCAGAGGCCACCTCGGTGATGCGGGGCGGGATCTGGACGAAGCGCACCCGGATGCCGGGCGCCTCACGGTCGAGGATCCGGGTGAGCTCGGAGCCGAAGACAGCCACCGAGTAGTCGCTGACGCCGAGGGTGAATTCGCGGGACTCCGTCGCCGGATCGAAGTCGGCCTGGCTGGTGAAGAGGCGTTCCAGCTGGTCGCAGACGTTGGAGGTGCGGTCGAGCAGCACTTGGCCGAGGGCCGTCAGTTCGTAGTGGCCTCCCACGCGGGCGAGCAGGTCGTCGTCGAAGTGCCGGCGCAGCCGGGCGAGCGCGCCGCTCATCGCGGGCTGGCTCAGACCGACGCGCCGGCCGGCCTGGGTGACGTTGCGCTCCTCCAGCAGGGCGCGCAGGGCGACGACCAGATTGAGATCAAGGCTTGCCAGGTTCACGGCGGCACTCCAGCGTGCGATGGCGTCGGAAGGATAAGTCCGACGGATGGCTGTCATCCGGATAATCGATTTCCCTTATCCCAAAGGCTGCGGCCAGATTAGTCCCATCGCAATCAGGAGGACACGTTCGTGAAACCCGCAGCCACGTCCGTCCCTTTCGCCGGACCCTTCGCCCTCGGTACTCTCTCCGCCCCTGACGGGATGCCGTTCCCCGCTCTCGTCACGCCGGACGGCCGTGCCCTCGACCTGCGCGCCGCCCTCGGTGAGCGGGAGCTGACCACCCGCACGCTCCTGGAGAGCTGGGCCGAGGCCACACCCCGCCTGCATGCCCTCGCCAGGGACGACAAGGCTGCCTGGCAGCCTCTCGGGGACCTGCGGGCGCACGCTCCGGTGGAGCCCCGGCAGGTCTTCCAGTCGGGTGCGAACTACCGGCAGCACGTGATCGACCTGGAGGTCGCCCACCGCGCCCCCGACGACCCCCGCACCGTCGAGGAGGCCCGGGAGGAGATCGCCGCTCTCATGGACCGGCGGGCGGCCGAGGACCTGCCGTACGTGTTCATCGGCCTGCCCGGCGCGATCACCGGGCCGTACGACGATGTACACCTTCCTGACTGGGCCGAAAAGCCGGACTGGGAACTGGAGTTGGCGGCCGTCATCGGTAAGCCCGGCTACCGGCTGTCCACGGACGAGGCGCTGGAGTACGTCGCCGGCTACACCATCGCCAACGACCTCACCGACCGGGCCACCGTCTTCCGCCGGGACATGCCCGCCATCGGCACCGACTGGCTGCGCAGCAAGAACGCCCCCGGTTTCACCCCGCTCGGCCCGTGGATCGTGCCCGCCGAGTCGATCGCCGACCCCGGCGACCTGCGGGTCACGCTCAAACTCAACGGCGACACCATGCAGGACGAGTCCACCAAGGACATGCTCTTCTCAGTCGCCAGGGTGGTGTCGTACATCTCGCAAACTTCCCGACTCCTGCCCGGCGACCTCGTGCTGACCGGCAGCCCGGCGGGCAACGGCATCCACTGGGGGCGGCTGCTGCGCCACGGCGACGTCATGGAGGGGTCCATCACCGGTCTCGGCGTGCAGCGCACCCGATGCGTGTCCGAGGAGACGGGTTCATGAACCGGAACGACCCCGAGCGCGCGATCGCCGAGGCCGCCAGGAAGTACTCCAACTGGGGCCGCTGGGGCGAGGACGACGTGCTCGGCACCCTCAACTTCCTCGCCGAGGGCAAGCGCCGCGAGGGCGCCGCGCTCGTCCGGCGGGGCATGAGTTTCTCGCTGTCGCAGCGGTTCGACATGGACGGCCCGCAGAAGGGCTGGCGGCGCCGCACCAACCCGGTGCACACCATGCTCGACACCGGCACCGACGCCGCCCTCGGCAACCAGGGCTTCCCGCACGGTATCGGCGGCGCCGACGACGTGATCGCGATGCCGCTCCAGTGCTCCACCCAGTGGGACGGCCTGGGGCACATCTTCGACCACGGCAAGGCGTGGAACGGCCGGGCGGCCGAGAAGGTCGTCACCTCCGACGGCGACCTGGTCACCGGCATCGAGCACATGGCGCCGCACGTCGCCGGGCGCGGTGTGCTGCTGGACGTCGGCCGCGTGATCGGCGACGACGGGGAGCTGCCCGACGGGTTCGCCGTCACCGAGGAGCACCTCACCCGGACCGCCGCCGCCCACGGGGTGCGGGTCGGCCGCGGGGACATCGTCGTCGTACGCACCGGACAGCTCAGCCGGGTCCGCCGCGACGGCTGGGGCGACTACGCGGGCGGCGCGGCGCCCGGCCTGTCGTTCACCACGGCCGGCTGGCTGCACCGCACGGAGATCGCCGCGATCGCCACCGACACCTGGGGTTTCGAGGTCCGGCCCAACGAGTTCGAGCACGCCTTCCAGCCCCTGCACCAGGTCGTCATCCCCAACATGGGCCTGCTGATCGGCGAGATGTGGGACCTCGACACGCTCGCCGCGGACTGCGCGGCCGACGGCGTGTACGAGTTCTGGCTCACCGCCGCCCCCCTCCCGATCACCGGCGCCGTCGGCTCTCCCGTCAACCCGATCGCCGTCAAGTAGCCCTCTCCCAGAGCAACCTGAGGAACAAAGGACTTCCCCCATGAGAACACCCCGCACCGTCCTGGTCGTCGGCGGCGGATCGGCCGGCAACGCCGTCACCATCCTGCTCCGCCGGGCCGGACTGACCGTCGACCTCATCGAGGCCAGCGAGGACTGGAACGCCACCGCGGGTTCCGGCATCACCGTCCAGGGCAACGCCCTGCGGGTCCTGCGCGAACTGGGCGTGTGGGAGCAGGTGCGGGCCTCAGGGTTCGGCTTCGGATCGCTCGGCATCACCGGCCCGGACGGCACCGTCCTGCACGTCGTCGAGGACATCCGCACCGGCGGTGACGACCTGCCCGCCACCGTCGGCATGCAGCGCCCGCAGTTGCAGTGCATCCTCATCGACGCCGTCCGGGCGAGCGGCGCCTCGGTGCGCCTCGGCACCCGCGCCGAGAGCTTCGACCAGGACGCCGACGGCGTGCGGGTGCGTTTCAGCGACGGCAGCGAGGGCCGCTACGACCTGGTGATCGCCGCGGACGGCATGGGATCGAGCACACGCGCCGCGATCGGCATCGCCGACCGTCCCGTGCCGACCGGCATGGCCATCTGGCGCATCGCCGCTCCCCGTCCCGAGGGCCTGGAACGCACCGACCTCGCCTACGGTGGCTCCGCCTACATCGCCGGCTACTGCCCCACCAGCCGGGACACCATCTACGCCTACGCGGTCGAGGACAACCGCGATCGCGCGTCCATACCTCCCGAGAGCTACGCCGACGAGATGCGCAGCCTCGTGCAGGCCTACGGCGGCCACTGGACCGAGATCGTCAAGCACATCGACGATCCGGCGAAGGTCAACTACACCTGGTACCACCGGCTGCTGGTGGAGGGCTCCTGGCACCGCGGACGGGTCGTGCTGATCGGTGACGCGGCCCACAGTTGCCCGCCCACCCTGGCTCAGGGCGCCGCGATGTCCCTGGAGGACGCGCTGGTCCTCGCCGAGCTGCTCACCGGCACCGACGACTGGGACGACCAGCTGTTCCAGACGTACTACGAGCGCCGTATCTCGCGGGTGCGCCCGGTGGTGGACGCCTCCGTGCAGATCGGGCAGTGGCAGCTCGACAGGGTCCACGACGCCGATGTGCCCGGCCTGGTCAACCGTATGTCGACCATGCTCAGGGACCTGCCGTGACCTCCCACCCGCCACCCGGCCACCAGCCCCCGGCGAGCACTGACCCGTCCCCGTGGGCAACGGTCGATGTGCACGCCCACGTCCTGCTGCCCGCGATCGAGGCGCTGGTGGACGGCTTGCCGGGCCTCGCCGAGGCGAGAGCGCTCGACGCCCGCCGCAACGGACCCGCCGCGCTCGCCGTCAACGGGCCCATGGTGCGCGAGCGGATCCCCCGGCTCACCGACGCCGGTGTGCGGCTGGCCGCGATGGACGCCCAGGGCGTCGATGTGCAGCTGGTGAGCCCGTCCCCGTCGCACTACCACCACTGGACGGACGAGACGACCGCCGACAAGGTGTGCCGACTGGCCAACGAGGGCACGGCTGCGCACTGCTCGGCCGCGCCGGACCGGTTGAAAGGGCTCGGCCTGGTCCCGTTGCATCACCCCGAACTGACCGTCCCGGCACTCGAACACGCCCTGGGCCTTGGTCTGTTGGGCGTGGAGATCTCCAGCCACGCGCCGGGCCGCGAGCTGTCCGACCCGGCCTACGAGCCCTTCTGGCGGCGGGCCGAGGAAACCGGCGCGGTGCTCTTCCTGCACCCGTTCGGCTGCACCCTCGACGAGCGGCTCGACCAGTGGTACCTGTCCAACAGCGTCGGCCAGCCCACCGAGAACGCGGTCGCGCTGTCCCACCTCATCTTCTCCGGGGTCCTGGACCGCCATCCGGGACTGAAACTGATCGCGGCGCACGGCGGCGGCTACCTCCCCACCCACATCGGCCGCGCCGACCACGCCTGGTCCGTCCGCTCGGACGCGGGCGCGGACTGCGTCCACCTGCCCAGCAGCTACCTCAAGCGGCTCCACTTCGACTCCCTCGTCCACGACCCCCAGGTCCTGCGCGCGCTCATCGCCGCCGCGGGCGCGGACCGGGTCCTGCTCGGCTCCGACTTCCCCTTCGACATGGGCACCGAGGACCCCGTCGGGGCACTGCGCGCCGCCCACCTGCCCGAAGCCGACTTCCACGCCGTACGCGGCGGCAACGCGGCAGCGCTGCTGCGGCTCGCCTGACCCCCACACAGGAGGAAACCCATCATGAGTGCACGTCTGCTGACCCACCTCCGCCACGTCGACCTCGCCGTACCCGACTACGACAAACAGCTCGACTTCTATGCCGGCGTCTGGGGCCTGACCAAGGTCGCCGAGGACTCCGGCATTTCCTTCCTCGCCGCCGAGGGCAGCCCGGAGCAGTACGTCGTCCGGCTGCGCAAGGCCGAGGAGAAGCGCCTCGACCTCGTCTCCTACGGCGCCGCGAACCCGGCCGACGTGGACACCATCGCCGAGCAACTCCTCGCGGGCGGTGTGCAGTTGATCTCCCAGCCGGGCAAGGTCGACACCCCCGGAGGCGGCTACGGCTTCCGCTTCTTCGACGTCGACGGCCGCACCATCGAGGTCTCCGCGGATGTCGAGGCCCGGCAGCACCGCAGGATCGAGGCGAAGGAGTCGATCCCGGTCAGGCTGTCCCACGTCGTCCTCAACTCCCCTGATCTGAACAGGACCCGGGAGTGGTACGAGCGCCACCTCGGCTTCCGCCTGACCGACACCCTCAGCTCGCCGCACATGGGCGAGGTCATGCACTTCATGCGGATCTCCAACCAGCACCACTCGATGGCCGTCGCGCAGGGCCCGCACACCTCCGTGCACCACGTCTCCTTCGAGATGCGCGGCGTCGACGAGTACCTGCGCGGCACCGGACGCCTGCTGCGGGCCGGAGTCCACAAGGTCTGGGGTCCCGGCCGGCACACGGCGGGAGACAACACCTTCACCTACTTCCTCGACCCGCACGGCAACACCGTCGAGTACACGACCGAGCTGGAGGTCGTCGACGAGGACACCTGGCACCCCCACGTCTACGACTTCTCCCAGCCCGAGGTCGCCGACCAGTGGGGCACGGCCAACCCGATGAACGAACTCGTCGCCAAGGAGTCGTTCAACGACGTCGACCGCGGCGTGTTCGTCGCCCCGCCGGTCTGACCCCCTTCGGGTCCGGGGGCGCGGCACGGCCTGTCCTGCCCTGACTGCCCGCCGCGCCCCCGGAACTTCCCGTCCCCGAGAACCCCGTAGCAACAGAGCCTGGAGCCGCACATGCGTTTCGCCGCGTACGAGCACCGACACCAGCGCCAGGTCGCCGTCGTCGGTGAGAACGGCCGCCTCCATCCGGTCCCCGGCGAGCGCACACTCACCGAACTGATCACAGAGGGCGCCCTCTCCGAAGCGGGGGCCGCGGCCCTCGACGCCCCGGCCGGACCGCACGTCTCCCAGGTGCGACTACTGCCGCCGCTGCGACCGGCCTCCATACGGGACTTCGTCACCTTCGAGGAGCATGTCGAGGGCGTACGACGCTCGGTCGACGGTGCGAGTGGCGTGCCGGACGCCTGGTACACCGCGCCGACCTTCTACTTCACCAACCCTCACGCCGTGTTCGGGCCGTACGACGACATTCCCATGCCCCCGGGGTCCCAGGTACTGGACTTCGAACTCGAAGTCGCCGCCGTCATCGGCCGCGAGGGCCGTGACCTCACTCCCGAGCAGGCACGTGAGCACATCGTCGGCTACACGGTCTTCAACGACTGGTCCGCGCGCGACCTCCAGTCCGCCGAGATGAAGGTCGGCCTCGGCCCCTGCAAGGGCAAGGACACCGCCACCACCCTCGGTCCGTACCTGGTCACGGCCGACGAACTGGCGCCGTACCGGGACGCCGAGGGCTTTCTGCGGCTGGCCCTGACCGCCGAGGTCAACGGGCAGGTGGTCGGCAAGGACCTGCTGTCCAACATGAGCTGGACCTTCGAGGAGATGGTCGCCTACGCCTCGCGCGGCACCCGGGTCGTGCCGGGTGACGTCCTGGGCTCGGGCACGTGCGGGAACGGCGGCTGCCTCGCCGAGCTGTGGGGGCTGCGGGGCGAGCGGACTCCGCCGCCGCTGGGTCCCGGCGACACCGTCACGCTCACCGTCGAGGGCATCGGCACGCTCACCAACACCGTCGTTCCCGGCGTCGATCCCGTATCCCTGCCGGCCGGCCGGCGCCGCAGCCGGGAGCGGCCATGACGGACCTGTACCCCAAGAGGCTGCTGGGCAAGGTGGTCGTGATCACCGGCGCGGCTCGCGGTCAGGGTGCCGCTGAAGCCGAGGCACTGACCCGCGAGGGCGCCCGGGTGATCGCCACCGATGTGACCGAGGCACCCGGCTGCCGCCGTCTCGACGTCACCAGCGAGCAGGACTGGGCCGATCTCGCCGCCGAGCTGAAGGAGGCGTACGGACGGGTCCACGGCCTGGTCAACAACGCGGGCATCACCTGGCGGTCCCGTCTCGGCGACGTACGCCCCGAGGACTTCGACCGCGTCCACGCCGTCAACGTCACCGGCCCGCTGCTCGGCATCCAGCACCTTGCCCCCCTGATGCCGCCCGGCGCCTCGATCGTCAACGTCGGCTCCTCCGCCGCGCTCACCGGCCACTACCCAGTGGCGTACACCGCCAGCAAGTGGGGCCTGCGCGGGCTGTCCAGGACGGCCGCGCTGGAACTCGGACCGCGCGGAATCCGCGTCAACACGATCCACCCCGGCTACATCGAGACCGAGATGACCGCCTCCGCCGCCCCCGTCTTCCGCGAGGCCAACATCCGCGAGACCCCGCTCGGCCGCACCGGCACCGTCGGCGAGGTCGCCCCGCTGATCGTCTTCCTGCTGTCGGACGAGTCGTCGTTCATCACCGGCGCGGAGATCCCTGTCGACGGCGGCCTCACCGCGCACGGCGGAGTCAAGTCCGTCTCGGACGCCCTGCGACCGGAGACGCCATGACCGATACCGAGGGCTCCCACGGCGATGTACTCGCAACGACCACCCCATGCGGCACATCGCCCGCCACCTTCTCTCCTTCGGCCCTGCCGTCACTTGAAAGGACCTCCGCACCTGTCGTGCCGGCCGGCCCCGCGCTCGTCGAGACGGCACCCGGGGTCACCGTCGAGGACATCCGCGCCCGCCCCCGGCGCGCCGCTGCACACCGACGCCGTCACGGCCGCCTGCTGATCCCCCGTCCCCTCATCCCGCACGGAGCCCCGAGATGACCGTCTTTCTCACCGACGCCGACGTCAGAGCCGCCTTCGACTGGGCCGACGCCATCGCGGCACTGCGCAGCACCTACGCCGCACCGCCCGACGAGTCCCGCTTTCCGTCGCGCACGATGGCTCGCGGAGACGGCCTGTGGCTGCGCACACTCAGCGGCGTGCCCGGCGACGGCGGCCCCATGGGGGCCAAGCTGATCGCCGCCTCACCCCGGCACCGGCGCGCCTCGTATCTGATCCCGTTGTTCGACCAGGAGAGCATGGAGTTGACGGCGCTCCTGGACGGCCACTCCATCACCGGTTTCCGTACCGCCGCCACCTCGGCGCTCGCCGCCGACCTGCTCGCCCCCACCGGCCCCCTGCGGGTAGCTGTGATCGGGTCCGGCTTCGAGGCGCAGAACCACGTCCGTGCCCTGGCGGCGACCCGGACGCTGTCGTCCGTCACGGTGTTCAGCCCCAACCCGGCCAGCCGCACCCGTTTCACCGGGGAACTCGCCGACCTCGGGCTGCCGCTCGCCACCGCGGAGAGCCCCGAGGCGGCCGTCGCCGGTGCCGACCTGGTGATCTGCGCGGCCCGTTCCCGGGACGAGCAGCCGACCCTGCGGGAGGCTCCGGCCGGCATCACCGTCGTGTCGATCGGGTCCACCCTTCCCGAGCAGCGCGAACTGGCGACCGAGGTGATCGCCCGCGCCGAGGTGATCGTCGCCGACATGGTCGACGAGGTCACCGAGGACACAGGAGACCTGATCGCAGCGAGGAAGGCGGGCGTCGACCTCGCCGGGAAGGTGGTCCCGCTCGCCGACGTCGTCTCCGGTCGGGCGTCCGGCCGACCGGCGGACGACCCTGGCGCGGTCGTGATCTACAAGTCCGTCGGCTCGGCGGCGCAGGACCTCGCCGTCGCCGCGATGTGCGTCCGGCGGGCCGCCCAACTGTCCCTGGGCACCGAACTGCCCGTCACCATCTCCCCGGTCTCGAAGTGAGCGACCCCATGAGCAACCCTGTGAGCAACGCCGTGCGCAGAGAACTCGACGACCCGTCGCTGCTGAAGAGCGCCGCGTACGTCGACGGCACCTGGATCACCACAGACGCCACCCTCGCCGTACACAACCCGTCCACCGGCGACCTGCTGGCCGAAGTGCCGCTCCTCGACCGGGCGTGGACCACCGCGGCGATCGACGCGGCGCACCGCGCGCTGCCGGCCTGGCGAGCACGTCCGGCCAAGGAGCGGTCCCGGCTCCTGCGGCGCTGGTTCGACCTGGTCACCGAGCACGCGGAAGATCTCGCCCGGCTGATCGTGCTCGAGGAGGGCAAGCCGTACCCGGAGGCCGTCGGCGAGGTCGCGTACGCGGCGTCGTTCCTGGAGTGGTTCGCCGAGGAGGCCAAGCGCATCCGCGGTGACGTCATGGAGGCGCCGGAAGCCTCGCGCAGGATCGTCGTCCTGAAGGAGCCGGTCGGTGTGTGCGCGGCGATCACCCCGTGGAACTTCCCCGCCGCGATGATCACCCGCAAGGCGGGGCCCGCGCTGGCCGCGGGCTGCACGATGGTCCTCAAGCCCGCCGAGCAGACCCCGCTGACCGCCCTGGCGCTCGCCGAGCTCGCCGACCGGGCGGGCATCCCGGCGGGCGTGTTCAACGTGGTCACCGGTGACCCGCGCGAGATCGGCCCCGAGCTGACGGGAAACCCACTGGTCCGCAAGATCACCTTCACGGGCTCCACCGAGGTCGGCCGGCTGCTGCTGGCCCAGGCGGCGCAGACCGTGAAGAAGACGTCGATGGAGCTGGGCGGCAACGCGCCCGTCCTCGTCTTCGACGACGCCGACCTCGACGAGGCGGTCGAGGGCCTGATCGCCACCAAGTACCGCAACACCGGCCAGGCGTGCATCAGCGCCAACCGCGTCTACGTACAGGACGGGATCCACGACGCGTTCGCCAAGAGACTCGCCGAACGGGTCGGCGCCCTCGCCGTCGGCGACGGCTTCGACGACGGCGTCCAGCAGGGCCCGCTCATCGACGAGGACGCGGTGGCGAAGGTGGAGTCCCACGTCGCCGACGCCGTCGCCCACGGGGCCGTGGTCCTGCACGGCGGCAAGCGCCACGCACGGGGCGGCCTCTTCTACGAGCCGACCGTGCTGACCGGCGTCACCGCCGAGATGGCCGTCACCCGCGAGGAGACCTTCGGCCCGGTGACGCCGTTGCTGCGGTTCACCGACGAGAGCGACGCGGTCCGCATGGCCAACGACACCGAATTCGGCCTCGCCGCCTACCTGTTCGCCATGGACGCCGAGCGCGTCTGGCGCGTCGCCGCCGCCCTGGAGGCGGGCATGGTCGGCATCAACACCGGCCTGATCTCCAACGAGACCGCCCCCTTCGGCGGGGTCAAGCAGTCCGGCATCGGCCGTGAGGGCTCGGTCTACGGCCTCGACGAGTTCCTGGAGCTCAAGTACCTCGCCTGGGAAGGCGCGAAGACCCCCGCCCCCGCCCACGAACCCAACTGATCACACCCGAAGGAGCACACCGCCATGGCCCGCTACACCCGCGCCGAAGCCCGCGACTGGGCGCGCGAGAACCTCGTCGGCGTCGTCAACTGCACGATCCCGTCCTTCACGGCCGACCTGACGGCGATCAACGAGAAGGCGATCCGCCACGACACCCGCCTCGCCATCGAGCACGGCTTCATGGGCACCCTCGGCGTCTCGGAAGTCTCCATCCAGCTCCCCGAGTACCTGGACTTCCTGCGCGTCATCAAGGACGAGGCCGGCGACCGGCTGCTGCTCACCCACCACGCCAGCTGGAACAACCTGGAACAGAACATCGAGGCCGTGAAGGGCGCGGAGGAGGCGGGCGCCGAACTGGTGCTGCTGTCGTACCCGCCGAACTTCTACCCCGAGTCCGAGCAGGAGATCTACGACTACACCAAGGCCGTCTGCGACGCGACGAACCTCGGCGTCATGCTCTTCCCCATGTACCTGTGGGGCTTCAGCCCGCGCATCCACCCCTCCGACATCCCCGTACGCCTGATCCGGCGCCTGCTCGACGACTGCCCCAACATCGTCGCCATCAAGGCCGAGGGCGGCTTCCCCAGCATCCAGAGCGTCATCGAGTGCCACCGTCACTTCGGTGACGAGGTCGTCATCTCGATGCCCATCGAGGGGGAGCTGATCCCGCTTTCGCAGATCATGCCGCTCCAGTTCTCCGCCACCAGCGACCACGAGTACTACGGCCCGATGATCCCACGCGTCTTCCAGCTCCTGCGGGAGGGCAAGTACGACGACGCCGCCGACATCTACTGGCAGCTCCACCCGGCCCGCAAGATCAAGGGGGGTCTCGCCCCGGCCCTGCACGGCGGCGCGTTCATCAACCGCCAGGCGTGGAAGTTCCAGGGCTGGCTCCAGGGCTACAACGGCGGCCCCCTGCGCATGCCCACCCAGCGCATCCACGACGCCCAGATGAACGCCCTGCGCAAGGGCCTCGTCGACGCCGGTCTCGAACCGAGCATGGACCCGTTCCGCGAGTTCTTCATCGGCCGCAACCCGGCCTGAGCCGTCCGAAGCTGCCGTGCCTCCCGCCGTGAGCTGTCTGCGGCGGACGCACCCTCCGGTGCCGGGAGTGAGCGCCACACCCCTGCGTGAGCATGAGCCTTGCCTGACGGTCGCCTCGACCGTTTCCGGCGGCGTACGGCTGACTCCCGGAGGCGAGACAACACTGACCGCGTCCCCAGGATTGCCCCTCGTCACGTCGGTGGGGAGGATGGAGCGACGCGACGAGTCCGGTTTCCTTGTGTGCGCACGGGAGCCGGACCGCGGTGACGAAGGAGACAGCGGATGGACTGGGACTCGGAGTACACCCACTACTCGTCGCCGCAGCGGCCCGGCCCACTGGCACAGTCTTTCGCCTCCGACGCTCTTGGCGCTCTCCCGAACGAGATCGCCGCGCCGGACTTCGACCTGTTCCGTGATGTTCTCAACCGGCATTACTATCCGGCCCGGGTCGAGCCGTTGGACCGCTCGCCGTTCATGCGCCGACCGCGGCTGTCAGCCGTCCGCCTCAAGCACATGACCATCGGCTACGTCCGCTTCGGGACCCCCGCCAGCGTCGATCCGGGTGACATCAACGGGTACCACGTCAATGTTCCCCTGCGCGGCGAGGTGATCTCGCAATGCGGCGACGAGGAAGTTCTGGCCACGCCGAGGACCGCCGCCGTCTTCTCGCCGCACCGGCACACGTTTCTGCCGTACTGGGGGCAGGACGCGGCACAGCTGTGCGTCAAGTTCGACCGTCTTCAGGTGGAACGTGAGCTGGCGGCCATGACGGGGCGCCCGGTCAGTCGCCCCATCGACTTCCGGCTCGCTATGCCTCTCGACACCGCGCCCGGCCGGCGCTGGCTCTCCCAGTTGTCCATCCTGATCGGTTACCTGGAGGAGGGCGGCAACGGGAGCGCGGCGGCGGCCATGCACCAGGAGTTGCTTCAGCGCAGCCTGATCTCCGGCCTGCTGCTTGCCCACGCCCATTCCTACAGCGACGCGCTGATGCAGGACACGCCAGGCAGCGCGCTGCCGCGCTCGCTCCGCAGGGTGGTGGCGGCGATCGAGGCCGCCCCCGAGCGTCCCCACACCCTGACGGAACTGGCCGACCTGGCCGGCCTCAGCGCGCGCGGACTGCAGTACGCCTTCCGGGGCCACCTGGGGACCACTCCCAGTCAGTACGTGCAGCAGGTGCGTCTCGACCGGATACACGAGGATCTGCTCGACGGGAACGGGAGCGTATCCGACATCGCATACAACTGGGGTTTCACGAACCTCGGTCGTCTCGCGCGCGCCTACCGCGGCCGTTTCGGCGTGTTCCCGTCCGAGACGTTGTCGGACGGGGGGACGGGGCGCGGAGCCCGCCCCTCTGGACGCATGGCAGAGACCCCACGTGTCAGGCCACGGCCGCGAACGCGGTGAGGAAGAGGACCCGTTCGAGGTGCTGGTCGCCGCGGCGGGACGGGCTTGCGCCGCGGATCGGGGACCCGACTCCGCGGGTGCCGGGGCCAGGCCGCGTGGGCGACCCGGCGGTCGGGGTTCGCCAAAGCGTAGACGCGCATACACGTGGCGGTAGTAGCCGTACGCGGGCTCGGCCGGCGGGTGGGGGGCCTGAGGCGGATCGGCGACGCAGTGGGCACAGCGAGCAGGCGCCTGAGCTGGTGAGGCCGCAGACGGCCTTCCGGTGGGCGGCATGCAGAACATGTCCGTCGGCATCGGGTCGGACCGCGGGCGGGATCGTCGAGGTCCGCCGGGCCGCTCACTCTGCACCGATCGTCCTCGACGCTGCGCGAAGTGTCTCTGCCTGGCGCCGCAACGCTCCTACGGTTCTGTCACCTTCCCGCCGCGCCTGAAGCAAAGGAGCTTGTCGTGACCCAAGTACTCGACTCGCGCGCAGCCACCCGCCCCACCACCGACCTGTCGGTCGCGGTTGACGAGGACCTGGTGCGCCGTGCCGCTCAGCTGGTCCCGCTCGTCCGGGAGCACGCCGAGCGGACCTCCCAGGCGCGCCGGGTCGTCCCGGAGGCCGTCAAGGCACTCGAGGACGCCGAACTGTTCAAGCTGTTCGTGCCGAAGCGCTACGGCGGACACGCGTCGAACATGGCCACGGCGACCCAGACGATCGCCGAACTGGCCAGGGGGGACGGTTCGACGGCCTGGGCCGTGGCCCTGCTGAACGTGTGCACGTGGTTCGCCACCACCTTCTGCCAGCAGGCCCAGGACGATGTGTTCGGCGCCCACCCGGACGCGAAGGTGTGCGGCATCTTCACACCGGGCAGCAAGGCCGAACGTGTGGACGGCGGCTACCTGGTCAGTGGCCGCTGGCCCTACTCCTCGGGTTCCTTCGCTGCCGACTGGGCCACTCTCGGCATCGCCCTCGATGTGCCCGAGGGCGATGACCCGCGGGCTCTCGCGCTCATCCCGGCCGAGGCGTGGACGATCGACCCGACCTGGTTCGTCGCGGGTATGAAGGGGTCCGGCAGCGACACGATCGTGGTGGAGAACCATTTCGTGCCGGACCACCGCATCCAGCGCTTCCTCGACATGCGTGAGGCGCGATACCTCACACCCCACACCGACGAGCAGAACTCCCACCTGGCGTTCATACCGGTCGCCGCGCTGATCCTGGTCGCACCACAGCTCGGCCTGGCCCGACACGCTCTGGAGCGGACCCGGCAGCGGCTGCCGGAGAAGCCGGTCGCCTACACGGCCTACCACCAGGCGCGTACGTCGCCGACGCACCAGTACGGTGTCGCCTCGGCCGCCACCAAGTTCCACCAGGCAGAACTCATGATGCGGCAGGCGTGCTTCGACATCGACGCATGCGCAGCCGCTCACGCCCTGCCGTCCATGGAGGTCCGGGCACGGGTCCGCAACGACACCGGCGTGATCGCCGAACTCGTCAAGGACGGCATCGACCTGCTCATGACCGCGAACGGCGCCGGCTCCTTCGCCGACGCCAACGTCCTCAGCCGGATCTGGCAGGACGCCGGGATCGCCGGACGCCATGCCTATGTGAGCCCGGAGGTCGGCAAGGAGGTCTACGGCAAGGTCCTGCTCGGCGACCACGACCTGACGATGGACCTTTGATGACCTCCCAGATGATCCACAGCCCGTACGACGTCGCGCAGTTCCGCCATGTCCTCGGCCACGTGCCGACCAGTGTCGCCATCGTGACCGCCATGTCCCGCGGACGGCCGGTCGGTGTCACCGTCGGCTCCTTCAGCTCGGTCTCGCTCGACCCGCCGCTCGTCACGTTCTTCATCGACCGCTCCTCCCGGACGTGGCCCCGGCTGAACGAGTCGAGCACCTTCACCGTCAACGTTCTCGGGGCGGACCACGCCCATCTGTGCCGGGCTTTTTCCCGGCGCGGCGTGGACCGCTTCGAGGGCGTCGGCTGGGGGCCGTCGGACGTCGGCAACCCGATGCTGGAGGACGCCATGGTCGCCCTGGACTGCAGCCGCTACAAGGTCGACGTCCTGGGCGACCACATCCAGGTCGTCGGCAGGGTCGACGCGATGCGGCTGCGCGACGCGGGACCGCCCCTGGTCTTCTACCGCGGTGACTTCCTCCCGTTCGGCGCGGCATGAGCGCCGTCCCACAGTCAGGAACACGATGATCCACGAACACGCACTGCTCACCATCGCGCCGGACGACGTCGAGAAGTTCGAGAAGGCCGTCGCGGAGGCACGCGCCACGCTCCTCGAGGCGCCCGGGTGCCGAGCCGTCTCCGCGCTCCGCAGCGTCGACCGGCTGGGCTCCTACCTCCTGCGCGTCTCGTGGGACAGGATCGAGGACCACCTCGAGGTCTTCCCCGCCACCCCACAGGCCACCCGGCTCGCGGACCTCATCGCGACCTGCTTCGCCGAGGCCCCTCAAGTGATCCACTTCGCCGACGAGGAGGTCTGAAAGCCGGACTTCGACCGAAACCCGGTCGCCTGCAGGACGAGTGTTCGCGCCGTCGAGCTACGGATCACCACCTGGGCGGCGACGGCGCTGGACTTCGACGAATGGAGACGAGGGGCTGGAGCCGTGATCAGCTTCTTTCACGGATCAGGAACACGTTGGTGGTGATCCGGCGCAGGCGGACGCGTCAGGAGGAGCGTTCCGTCTGCGAGCGCGCCAAGGTCGCCCCACGGGCCATCTACGACCGTACGGCCAGCAAGGAGGCCCTCTTCCTCGCCGTCTACGAGCACGGATTCAGCCGCATCCGTGCCGACGAGGAGGCCTTCGACCGCGAGGAGCGCTGGACCGGCCTCGACGCGCGCACGCTGGTGGTCGAGGCCGCCGCCGAATTCGCCGGGCTCTTCGAGCGCCACGCGGCATTCCTCAAACTGATGGTGCTGCTCAGCGGCGCGCACTCGGAGGTCTACCGCCGGGCCCGTGCCTACACCGCGCAGATGGCGGACCGGTTCACCGCTGTGGTCCTCGGCGCCGCGCACGAGATCACACACCCCGATCCCGAAAGGGCCGTACGCCTCTGCTTCAGCACGGTCTTCGCCGCTCTCATGATGCGGGTCGGCTACGGCCCGGACTTCGCCGCTCCCGCCGCCGGCACCGACGCCTTCCTGCGGCACCTCACCCAGACAGCGGTGCGGTACCTGTTCGGCTGTGAGTGAGCCGCCCGGGGGCGCGGGTGCGCGACCTGCCGAGCCGGCGGGAACGGCAGGGACGGCTGCCGGAGGGACTCCACCCCGCGCGATGCGACCAACCGCGTCCGCCTCCAGGGCGCCGGGCATCACAGGCGGAGGGAAGAGTGGGTGTGACGGGGGCGACTGCGGTGGCGGGTCCGCCCCCGGCCCCGGTCAGGGGATCAGGACGATCTTGCCGTGGGTGTGCTGTTGCTCCAGCTCCGCGGAGGCGTCGGCGACGCGGTCGAGCGGGTACGTGGCGGCGATCGGGATGTCGACGGCACCCGAGGCGACCAGATCGGCCAACTCCACCAGGATCTCGCGTGCGGTGGCGTTGTGGCGGCCGTCGGCCCTGGCGCCGATCTCCGCGGCGCGTCCCATGGCGACGGTCGTCTGGATGCGCTCCGGTGGGATGCCGAGAGCGACCGCGAGGTCGAGGTACTCGGGCCCGTAGAGGTCGATGAACGCGTCGATGCCGTCCGCGCCCGCCGCCTGCTCGAGCCGCTCGCGCAGGCCGTCCCCGTACGGAACCGGGACCACGCCGTGCTTCTCCAGCCACTCGGCCCTGGCCGGCGAGGCGATGCCGAGCACGCGCACACCCCGTCCGGTGAGCAGTTGCACGAGGAACGAGCCGACCCCGCCGACGGCGGCGGACACGACGACCGTCTCCCCGGGCTGGGCGCCGACGGCGCGGGCTGCCGCGTAGGCGGTGGCGCCGACCATGTGCAGGGAGCCCGCCACCTCCCAGCTCAGCTGGGGCGGCTTGGACACCAGCCCGTCTGCCGGTACGGCCAGGTGCGTCGCGTGCGCGCCCGGCGTCGGCGTCCAGCCCAGTACCTCGTCGCCGACGGCGATGCCGTCGACCTCGGCGCCGACGGCCGTGACGATCCCGGCGAGATCGCTGCCCTGGCCGGAGGGGAAGTCCACCGGGAACAGGTCCCGGATGACCCCGGAGCGGATCATCGCGTCGAAGGGGTTGATGGCGGCGGCACGCACAGCGACGACGACTTCCCCGGGCCCTGGCTCGGGCGTCGGGACGTCGGTGACGCGCAGGACGTCGCGATCGCCGTACTGCTCGAAACGTACTGCTTGCGTTGTTCGGTTCATGACTTCTCCGCAGCGTGTGGGGCGGGGTGTGATCAAGGAACGATGACGGTCTTTCCGGTGACGTGGCCAGCGCGAACCCTGGCGATGACGGCCGGGGCGTCGGCGAGCTGGACTTCCGCGTCGATACGGATGCGCAGTTCCCCGGTGGCGGCGAGTTCGGCGAGTATCGTCAGCGTCTCGGCGGAGGGACGGCTGCCGAGGTTGACGCCGAGGATGCCGCGGGCGGCCAGGGCGTCGGGATCCGTGGCGTAGTTGGTGCTGACCAGGATGGAGCCGGGGCGGAGCAGACCGGTCATGGGGCTGATGTCGCCGCCGGCCGGGGTGACGAGGTCGAGGACGGCGTCGATGCCCTCGGGGTACGTGGCGGCCACCTGCTCATGGGTGGGGGCCCGGGTGTAGTCGATGACGGTGTGGGCGCCGAGATCGCGCAGGTGGTCGGCCAGGCCGGCGGTTCCGGTCGCCAGGACGCGGGCTCCGGCGCGGGCCGCGAACTGGATGGCCGACTGGCCCACGCCGCCGCCGCCGCCGTTGATCAGAAGGGTGTGCCCGTCGGCGATGCGTGCGGCCTGGACGGCCTGGTAGGCGGTCACAGTCGCGGTGGGAAGGGCGGCCGCGAGTCTGAAGGAGAGGGCCTCCGGCATGAACGCGATCTTGGCGTCCTGCTCGGCGAGGGTGTACTCGGCGTAGGAGCCTTGGCCCTGGGACACGCGCATGAACTGTCCGTAGACGCGGTCACCGGGGCGGAAGCGAGTGACGCCCGGGCCCGTCCTTTCGACGACGCCCGCGCCGTCCGAGCCCATGACCAGCGGAAATTCGTGTACCACAGAGCCCTTGAGGGCGCCGTCCGTCACCTTCCAGTCGAAGGGGTTCACTCCGGCGGCGTGGATGCGCACCAGCACTTCACCGGCGCCGGGCTCGGGGGTGGGCAGGTCGACGATCTCGGGCAGGGCTGCGAAATCGGTGACGACGACGGCTTTCATGTCCATGCCTTTCTGGCTGCTGGGTGAACCGTTGCGGACATCAGCCGACCAGGCTCGCCATCGCCATCGGGGCGAGGGCGATGGTGTGGTGGGTGTGCTGGACCTTGGCTTGCAGGTAACGCAGGTTGCTGGGCGTGGTGTGCACGCCGGTGGGGACCGCTCGGGTGACCGAGACGCCGAGGTCGCGCAACTGGCGCGCCTTGTCGGGGTTGTTGGTGAGCAGGTTCAGCTCGGTGACGCCCAGGGCCGTGAGTATCTGGGCGGCGGCCGTGTAGTCGCGCGCGTCCTCGGGGAGGCCGAGGGCGCTGTTGGCCTCGTAGGTGTCCAGGCCCGCGGTCCTGCAGGGCGTAGGCGTCGAGCTTGTTGTAGAGCCCGATGCCGCGGCCTTCCTGGCGGAGGTAGAGCAGGACGCCGCCGGTGGCGGCGATGCGTTCGGTGGCTTCGCGCAGCTGGGGGCCCAGCCGGGTCAGCGTCCCGCTGAGTTTCCCGGACGGCTACCAGGTGACCGCCGAGGTGATCACGTTCCACGGCCTGGCCGACGGCGCCGAGCATGTCGCCCTGGTCCTGGGCGACCCCGCCACCGCTGCCACCTCGCTGGTGCGTCTGCACTCCGAATGCCTCACCGCGGACGGTGGCTGCGGCGGTGCTGGTGGTCATGGCCTCTCCCTTGACGTCACATGGTTCAAATTTGAACGCAGCACTCACGATAGGATGGAGTTCTAATTTGAACAACCTGGAGGGGTGTGGCATGGGCCATACGCGTTGGCTGAATGACGAGGAGAAGCGTGCCTGGACGGCCTTCACCACCGCTCACGCGTTGCTGTACCGACGGCTGGAGCAGCAGCTCAAGCGTGATTTCGGCCTGTCCGGCCTGCAGTACGAGATCCTCGCCCGGCTCAGTGGGGCCGCCGGCCGGGAGATGCGGATGGCTGAACTGGCCGGCGTCCTGGTCAACTCCAAGAGCGGGCTGACCTATCAGATCGAGCAGATGGAGAAGGCCGGGCTGGTGCGCCGGCGCTCCTGTCCCTCTGACGATCGTGCGGTCTTCGCCGTACTCACCGAGGAGGGCATGGCTCTGCTGGAGCGGGCGGCGCCCGGCCATGTGGAGACCGTCAGGGAACTGTTCATCGACGTGCTCACGCCCGACCAGGTACGGCGCTCGCCGACGGCCTCGGCGAGGCGAACCGCCGTATGGCCGCCGGCCCCGGCACAACGTGTGCCGCGGACGACGGGACCGCATGCGCGAATGCCGGGTCCGGCGCCGAGGCCCCTGCCGGCCTCGGCGCGTGACGGCGCCTCACCGTGTGCAGCGCACCCGGGCGCGGCGACCCTGGCATGGAACGTGCGGGCCGAATCTCCCTGGGCGATGCGTGGGGCAAAGCCTCAGATGCCGGGCTCGAGTCCGTCGAGGGCCTGTTCCGCCCAGATGGTTTTGCCGGTGTCGGAGTGGCGGGTGCCCCAGCCGAGGGTCAGCTGGGCCACCAGCAGCAGGCCGCGGCCGCCCTCATCGTAGGTGTGGGCCCGGCGCAGATGGGGGGCGGTGTTGCTGGCGTCGGAGACCTCGCAGATGAGGTGACGGTCGTGAATCAGCCGTAGCTGGATGGGTGGCGCGGCGTGGCGGATGGCGTTGGTGACCAGTTCGCTGATCACCAGTTCGGTGACGAAAGATGCCTCCGCCAGGTCCCAGGCCTCGAGCTGGGCTGTGACGAGCTTGCGGGCCCGGGCCACGACGGCCGGATCGGCGGGCAGGTCCCAGGAGGCGACGTGCCGGGCGTCGAGCGTGTGGGTGCGGGCGACGAGCAGGGCGATGTCGTCGGTGCGCTCCTCGGGTGGCAACGTGCCGATCACTGTGTCGCAGAGGACGTCCAGGTCGGCGGCGGGATGGGCGAGTGCTGTGCGAAGCCGTTCCAGCCCCTGGTCGATGTCCAGGTGGCGGGACTCGATCAGGCCGTCGGTGTAGAGGGCGAGGATGCTCCCCTCGGGCAGTGCGGCCTTCGTGGCCTCGAACGGCAGGCCGCCGAGGCCCAGCGGAGGGCCGACGGGCGCGTCGAGGAAACGCACGGTGCCCTCGGGGGTGACCAGGGCGGGCATGGGGTGACCGGCGCTGGCCAGTGTGCATGTCTGGGAGACCGGGTCGTAGACGGCGTACAGGCAGGTGGCGCCGAACCCCCCGGCGGTCTCGGCGGCCTGGTCGGCCGGCGACGTGCCGCCGGTGGCTGCGTCCGCCGCCAGCCGGACGACCAGATCGTCGAGGTGGGTGAGCAGTTCGTCAGGTGACAGGTCGACGTCGGCCAGGGTGCGCACCGCGGTGCGCAGCCGCCCCATGGCGGCCGCCGCCTGGATGCCGTGCCCGACCACGTCGCCGACGACCAAGGCGACCCGTGCGCTGGACAGCGGGATGACGTCGAACCAGTCGCCGCCCACTCCGGCGAGCGCGCTGGCCGGCAGGTACCGGGAGGCGACCTCCACGGCTTGCTGCCGCGGCAGCTGCTGCGGCAGCAGGGTCTTCTGCAGCGCTGTCGCGGTGTCGCGCTCGTGGGTGTACCGGCGGGCGTTGTCGATGAACACGGCGGCCCGGCCGGTGATCTCTTCGGCCAGCAGCAGATCGCCCTCGCTGAAGGCCTCCTGCCGTTGGTGGCGGATGAAGACGGCGATGCCGAAGTAGGTGCCGCGAGCACGCAGAGGGACGGCCATGACGGAGTGCATTCCGAACGCGCGGATCGCGGCTTCCCGTCCCGGGTGCCCCACCGACCAGTCGGCGTTCGACGGGTCGTACTTCTTGTGGAGCACGGCCCGGCCGGTGGCTAGGCACTGGGCAGTCGGGGAATCGGCGGCGTAGACGTCCACCTCGCCTAGGGGGACGACCGCCTCAGGAGTGCCCGGGAATACGGACTGGTGGGCCACACGGCGCAGGCGGACAGCGCCCGGTCGTTCGGATCCGGGCACCGGGCCGGGGGCGGAATCGGGGAGCAGATCGACGATGGCGAAGTCGGCGAACTCCGGCACGGCCACTCCAGCCAGCTCATGGGCGGTGCGCGCCACGTCGAGGCTGCTGCTGATCCGGGCGGTGGCGTCGTTGAGCAGTTGCAACCGCTTGCGCGCCCAGTACTCCTCGGTGATGTCGTCGGTCGCCAGCGCCACGCCGCACACGGCGCCGCCGTCGTCCAGCACCGGGTACGCGACGTGCGACCAGGCATGCTCCCGGGTTTCGCCGGGCGTCTTCGCGTAGGTCTCCAGGTGCTGCGGCTCATCGCTTTGCAGCGCCCGGCGCACGGCTCGCTCCAACTGTGCGGCTACCGGGTGCTGGTCGAACTCCGAGAACCGCAGCCCGCGCATCTCGGCCTCGGTGAGACCCAGCGCGTTCTCCGCGTAGCTGTTGGCCCGGCGCAGCCGCAGACGCCTGTCGAACACAAGCGTCCCCCAGCTGGGCGACTGCTCGAGCATCCACCCCATGAGTGGCTTGTCCTGCGGGGTCGCGGCCCCGGCGAGGGAACAGATCACAAGCCAGTCCGGGCTCGTATCCGTCACCGTCCGACGGTGGGTGAGCACACCGGCCTCCACCCGGTGCCCGTCCCGGTGCCGCAGCCGCAGCCGGCCGCTCCATCTCCACGGGGCCTGGATCCTGCGCAGCGCCTCAGAGGGGAGTTGTTCATCGAGCAGGCGGGCGGCGGGCGTGCCGACGATCTCGTCCGGCAGGTAGCCCAGCAACTTCCGGGCGCCCTCGCTCCATCCCGTCACGGTGCCCCACCGATCCACGACAGCCCACGCCGAGCCACCGTCGTCGACAACGTCGCCGGGCAGGCCCGTGCGCTCGGCGATGGGGGTCCGTCGCTGTTCCATCGCTGTCTCGTTTCTGCCGGGGGCTCGGGCACTCCCGCTTGGCCGGCACCGCACCGCGCCTGTGCCGTCCACCCCCGTGTCTCCATTATTGCTCGCCCCACCGCAATGACATCCGCCAGTGCTTCGTGGGGTCGGTGACGGCAGGCGGAAGGCTTGTCGCCGATCGGCCGGGGCCCGGCGTCACGGTCGTCGTGCCACCCGCGGCGGCCGACCGGGTAAGCGGCGAGGGCCCGACACACGGCAAGGTGCCCGAGTACCCGCCGAAGGCGCGGGCCGGCGGTGTTCCGCCGATCAGGCCGGCCCGCGAAGTGCCGCTCACGCACCGCGCCGGTCGTGCTCGACCGGACCCGTGACCACGGGGAGCAGGAGCGGTCAGCCTGTTTCCCCCGCCGTGCTGTGGGCTCCGCTCGTGGCGTCGGTGATGAGGGCAAGGGGGCGGCTCAGGTGGTGGCCTGGGGTTGCGCCGGGCTGAGGTAGTACACGGCCATCTGTGCGGTGTGCGGGGCAAGCAGGCCCTGCAGTTCCTCCGCCGCGACCTTGAGGAGGTCGCCGTCGCGGGTGGAGTTCTCGGTGACGCGGGTGCGGTGGGCGGTGGTTCCAGTGGCGGGTCAGGACGCCGCCGGATGTCGACGTCGCCGGTGACGTGGTCCAGGTCGAAGGCGCCGGAGGGAAGGCCGTGCCGGACGGAGACGGCGTTGTAGGAGTCGACGGTCGGGTTGATGCGCGGCAGCGTTCCCTTCTTGGCAAGGCGGCGGCCGAGCGCGTCGACGCTGGGTCGGATGCGGCGGGGGTTGGTGCCGAAGGAACGGTAGGCGGTGTGCCAGGCCTCGATGCGGGGGTCGGTCTCGTCGGCGGGCTGCCAGGTGCCATTGGCGAGCTGCCGCTCCAGGTTCTCCAGGGCGGTGGTGGTGGCCGGCCAGGGCCCACGGCCGCGCAGGCCGGTGGCGGTGACCAGGGCGATGAGGGTGTCGGGGAAGGCCGCTGCGACGGCGGGGGCGATGCGGAAGGCGGGCATGGGCGGGTTTTCCGTTTCCTGCGTGCGTACGGGGGCGGTGGGGGCGGACGTCAGGGCTTCCATGGGCCGATGCGGTCCAGGCGGCGGAGCTGCTGGCGCGCGGTGGGAACGTCCAGGCCCTGGCGGCGCTCGGTGAGGCGATCGGCGACGGCGGTGCGGTACTCGACGGGCTTGTGGTCGTCGTACTTGAACTTGGCCTGGACGTCGGTGACCTCCAGGCGCAGGCCGCGGATGCCGGGCAGCATCCGGCCGTAGGGCGGCTGGTCGACGGCGGTGGGGGGGTGGTCGCCGTCGGGCTGGAAGTGGGCGAGCTGGCGGCGCAGCAGCTCTGCCTTGGCCTCGGGGTCGTCGACGACATGGGCGCGGCAGGTGAACTGAGGATGGAGATCAGATGGCCGAGCCAGCCGCGGCCCTGCGGACGGTCGCACACAACGTCCGTGCGGCCCATACCCGGGCGGGTCTGTCCCTGGAGGAGCTCAGCAGACGCTCCCAGGTCAGCAAGGGAGCCCTGGTGGCACTGGAGAAAGCCCAGGGCAACCCCAACCTGGCCACCCTGGTGAGACTCGCCGACACCTTCTGTATCTCCGTGTCCGCCCTGATGCAGGGGCCGCTCGAAGACCGCGTCCGCGTCGTTGCCGCCGACACCGTGGCCCCCCTGTGGACCGGAGAACGGGGGAGCGAGGCCCGGCTCATGCTGACGACCCCAGGCCCCGCCTGTCGAGGTCTGGCGCTGGCAACTGCAACCGGACGAGGAATACCCCAGCCACCCCACCAGGCCGGAGTCGTGGAAACCGTCAGCGTCACCGCGGGCCGGATGACGCTGATCGTCGACGGCGCGGAGCATCCCGTCGGAGCCGGCCAGACCGCCACATTCGATGGCGCCGCTCCCCACACCTACCGAGGTGCCGGCACCGAAACCTGCAGCCTGATCATGACGGTCCACCTGCCGCCCGGTCCCGCTTCCACGGCCTGACGCGAGGCGCGGGCGGGAGCTCCGGCGGTGCCGTCGCCTCAGCGGCGGGAGAACCGCTGGTGACCGCGGGCGGTCGCCTGGCGACGAGTTCGAGGCAGCGGATGCGTACACCCGGCACACCTGTCGGCTGCACGGCATGTCGTCCCTGCTGGACGACGGTCCCCGTCCCGATACTCGTGCGGTGGTTGTCGCTGCCGAACACCCCCCGGCGGAGCCGCGGAGCCGAGCCGGTATCGGGGTGAGGGGCAGGCGCGACGAGGTGGTCGAGGAGGTGCTGGAACGCACGCTGTGGCTGACCCCGCGCGGCGTCGACGTCGGTGTGACAGAGAGCGTCGTCACCCTGGCCGGCCGGCTGGAGCGCAAGAGCGACACGAGGTCGCCGTCTCGATGACCCGCCGGATCGACGGCGTCGTAGCCGTCGTGGACCAGCTCACCCACCGATGGGACGACTCCCATGCGCAGCCCGTGCGACAAGTGCCGCACGGCGGTGCCCACCCGGGTGCTGGTCGTGTACGGAACGACGAACGGATCGACCGCGCAGATCGCCGGACCATGGCCGGCGATCCGGCCGAGGAAGGGATGACGGCCGAGGCGCGGCCCGCCGGTCCCGGACGAGCGGCGCCCCTTACGACGCGGTGATCGTATCGCCGTGGCAGAGCCACTGGATGATCGCGGCGCCGTCCGCCCTGGAAGCTGCGTGGGCGTCGTCCCTGACGAGACGCCGTCGTCGGTCGGTCGATACCAGCGATGCATCGCTGGGCGCAACAAGCTGCAGGGGACTGGAAGGCACGGTCCGGCGGATGCCTCGCATCCTGCCCGGCCGACGGGCCGCACCGCCGCAGTACACGTAGGCACCGCCGCGGACCACGTAGCACTCCGAACTACGTAGCGGATACGTGTTCCTCCGAATGTGGGGATGCGGACGGAAGGCGGAGGGTGGACCCACCATCTACCAGCCCTCATGCGGAAAAGAGGTGACCCGAGTGATCGGTTGGGACTCCGAACGCCGTGGGAAACCGGGTGCGCTTCGCCATCGACGTGTCCTTCGCCGGACGTCACCCGCGGGACTGCCGCGGGCAGCCCGACGTGCCGGTGGCGGAGGGTGACCATGGAACTGCGCGAGCTCGAGTGGTTCACGACCCTGGCCGAGACCGAGCACATGACGGAGGCCTCGCTGCGTCTGAACGTCAGCCAGCCCACTCTCTCCAGAGCCCTGGCCCGGCTTGAGCGCAAGCTGGGCGTGAAGCTCTTCGACCGTCATCACAGCGGGCTGCGGCTCAACAAGTACGGGGAGATCTTCCTGGACCACGCCCTGCGGGCCATGAGCGAGATCGACAAGGGCGAGGAGCGGATCGTCACCCTGGTCGATCCGGAGCGAGGCTCGGTCTCCCTCGGATTCCTGCATTCGCTCGGTGGATGGCTGGTGCCCGACCTCTTGAACCGCTATCGCAAGCTCGCCCCCAGCACATCGTTCGAGCTGCGCGGTGGTGCCTGTGACGCCGTGATCGACGACGTACGCCGGGGGAGCGTCGACATCGGCTTCGTGGCCCCAGAACCGGTCGCGGAAGATCTGGAGTGGATCCCGCTGGGGCGCGAGCCGCTGTGCCTCGCCGTTCCGCCGGGCCACGTGTTCGAGGGCCGCGAGCATGTGGCGATCGCCGACCTGGCACACGAGCCGATGCTCGCACTCAGGGCCGGGTTCGGTCTGCGTCACGTCACGGACCGCCTGTGCCGTGAAGCGGGGTTCAGTCCTCGTGTCGAGATCGAGGTGACCGAGCTCTCCACCCTCCACGCTCTGGTGGCCGCGGGAATGGGCGTGGCTGTCGTGCCCGTACCAAGGCTGGGTCAGGCCACGGGGCCCGTGATCCGCTGCATCCCGTTCAGTGACCCGACGGCCTTCCGGCACTACGGCGTGGTCACCCGGCGGTGCGGGCCGAGCGGCTTGGCCGCGAGGCGCTTTCTGAAGTTCGTTGCCAGGGGTTCGACGCCTCCGTCGCAGTCAGGACGATCGGCAGTCGAGGAAACCGTGGGGCGAGCCCTTACGGCAGCCAGGGCCTCCTGACCGGACCGGCCGGGCGGACACTGCCGCAGGCGTGAGTGGCCGCCGCCACACTCGCGTCCCGCCCGCCCGGCAGAGGGGCAGACAGCCGTCGGTGCGTGCAGACGGGTTGGCCCGTGCGCGACGGCGGCACAGAATGACCCTCATGAGCAGGCACGCAGCCACCTATCGACCGTCGGCATCCTCTTCGGCCGATCTGTTCGGACGTGAGCGCGAGCTCGCGGCTGCCCGTGAGCTGGTTTCCTCGCACCGCCTCGTGACGCTCACCGGGCCCGGCGGGGTGGGCAAGACGTCCTTGGCCGCCGCGATGGCGACCACCCTCGAACGGGCTTTCACGGAGGGGACGTGGTTCGTCGAGCTGGGTGCTCAACGGAACCCGGACACCATCGCCGAAACGGTGGCCGTGAACCTCGGGCTGAGTGCCGCACCGACCATGGACGCCGAGGAACAACTCCGCCGTCATGTGGCGGGCCGCTCCATGCTCCTGGTCCTGGACAACTGTGAGCACGTCCTCCCCGGATGCCGACGACTGGTGTCCGCACTCCTCGGCGCCTGTGGTGAGCTGCGGGTGTTGACCACCAGCAGAGAGCCGCTGAGGCTCACGGGTGAGCGTGTGATCGTCGTACGCCCGCTGCCGGTTCCCCCGCAGGAGCGGGACGTCACCGTGGGCGAGCTGCGCGACTATCCGGCCGTGGCCATGCTCGAAGCACGCGCCAAGGCTGTCAACGATCAGTTCGAGATCACCGAGCACGAGACGTCGGCGGTCGCGAAACTGGTCGCTCGCCTGGACGGGATGCCGCTGGCCATCGAGCTCGCCGCCGCGCGACTGCGGTCCCTGCCGGTCAAGGAGCTGCTGGACCACATCAACGACCGGTTCGCGCTCCTCAACCGGGGCGACCCCACCGCGACACCGCACCACCACTCGCTGGACGCGCTGGTGCGGTGGAGCTACGACCTCTGCTCCCGGGACGAGCAGCTGCTCTGGGCAAGGCTGGCCGCTTTCAGCGGCAGCCCCGACATCGCGGCCATCCGAGCTGTGGGCGGGTTTGCGCCCCTGGAAGGCGCCAGGCTCCTCGACGTGCTCGACGGCCTGGTCTCCAAGTCGATCCTCCTCCCGGAGCTGACACGGGGCGACATGCGCTACCGGCTCCTTGAGACGCTGCGAGATTTCGCCCTGGAGCGCGCCCGGGGGAGTGAGGACTTCGGCCACGCTCGACGTGCGCACGTGGAGTACTACCGGGCGTGGGCTACGCACACCGCTACAGGCTTCTTCGGCCCCGGCCAGGCCGATTCCGGACAGCGGTTGGAATCCGATTTCAGTAACCTCGAGCTGGCTTTCAACGGTCTCTTCCAAGACCCCGGCCGCTCCCGTGAGGTGTTGGAGCTCGCGTCAAGCCTTCGCTTCTACTGGATCACCGGCCATCTCCGGGAAGGGCGGCGTTGGCTGGAGAGGGCACTTGCCGTGGACACGGCCGCGTCCGTCGAACGCGGCAACGCGCTCTGGATAGCGGCGGCGGTCATGGCGATGCACGGGGAACTGCCCAGGGCCCAAGGGTTCCTGAGAGAGGCCGACGAGATCGCGCGCTCGACCAAGGACCCGCGACTGGCCGCGCACACGGCCACATGGAGAGGACAGACAGCGCTGACCGCAGGGGATCTCGAGGCGGCCCAGGAAGCCCTGGAGACGGCATGCAGAGGTCACGCCGACCTGTCGGACGCGGAGGGGCAGCTGATATCCCTGTTCCTGCTCGGTATGGTCAAGAGTGCGCGGGGAGACCATCAGGGGGCGTCGGACGCCTGCCGTGAAGTCGTCACTCTCAGTGAGAGCCTGGGCGAGACGTGGGTGCGCTCCTACGCTCTGTGGGTGCTGGCGTTCGACGCCTGGACGCGTCAGTCCTTGGAAGCGGCGAGTGAGTTGGCCAAGCAGAGTCTGGAGCTCAAACGCGGCTTCCGGGACGACCTCGGCACAGCGCTCGTCATCAACCTGATGGCCGGCATAGCCCTGGACAACCGCGACCCCAAGCGGGCGGCAGAACTGCTGGGCGTCGTCGCGGCGTTGTGGACCCTGCTCGACACCGGGCTCAAGGCATTCGGGCCCGTGCTGGCCTCGCGTTACGAAGCCATCGAGCGCGCCGTACGAGACCGGCTCGGCGACGGAGTGTTCCAGCGCATCCACGAGAGCGGGCGTCGCCTGGAACCGAGCCGACGCATGAGCCTGGCACTGGGCAGCGCGGACACGGCACCCGAGGACCAGGCGGGCGCGGGGGCGGAGTCCGAGCTGCTCACCCGAAGGGAGAGGGAGGTCGCGTCACTGCTCGCGGAGGGCCTCAGCAATCGTGCCATTGCCACAAGGCTCGTGCTCTCCCCGAGAACCGTCGAGGTCCACGTCGAACACATCCTGCGCAAACTCGGCTTCCGCTCGCGCACCGAAGCAGGCGTATGGGCGGCTCAGGCGCTCAGGCGCTCGGGGGCGAGGGGTGACGCCTCGGGTGCTTCCGCCTCGGAGAGGGATGCTGAGCCTGGTACGGAGTCGGCGGCGGCAACGCGGTAGGCCGAGGCGTCGAGCGAGGAGCCGCAGAGCCGGTTCTCCTGACCCGCGGAGCCCGTTTTCCATCGGCGCAGGGAGGATCACTCACCAGCAGATCCTCGGCGATCAGAGTGGATCTCTCACCGTGAGCCGACCGCTCGCCTGCGGTCTCTGTGCGCCCCTTGGCCCGCCTGCCCGGCGCGGCGTCGTCGAGGCGCACGGGCGGCTCAGCCGGCCCACTCGCCGGTCTCGTCCGTTCCGAACAGCCCGGCGAACCTCTCGGCGACGGGTGTCACGATCCCGTCCTGCCGTCGCACAAGGCCCAGTGGCAGCTCGGGCCAGCCCCCGGCGACGGGGACCCGGTCCACGCCGGGGTGGTGCTCGGCCATCTCGTCGCTCATCACCGAGACGCCGAGACCGGCCGCGACCAGTGCCACCGCGGTCTGCACCGTCGGGACGGGGATGACCTTCGTGGGACTCCCGCCCACGGAGGTGAAGCGGTCGTCGATGAGCCGCGAGAGGCTTCGGGCACCCGGCAGCCTTCTCGGCAGAACCCACGTCTTGTCCCTCAAGGAAGCGAGGGGGAGGGGCTCCGAGACGCCGAGATTCCAACTCTGCGGCGTGATCAGCGTCAGGGGAAGTGTCGCGACGACGTCGACAGTGAAAGTGACGTCGCCGACGGGCTGCAGTGGTTCCTGGGGCAGTACGGGAAACACGGCGAGGTCCAGGTAGCCGTTGGCGAGATTCTCGAGCTGAACCCGCGGTGGTGCGTCCATCAGTTCGAGCGACACCCGAGGGTGCGCCGAGAGGAACGATGCGACGCGGGTGCTCACGATCCGCCACAGCCCCATGGGCTCGGCTCCGACCCTCAGTTCCCCTTCGAGCCCTTCACCCATCGCTCGCAATGTCGCGGACAGCCGCTGCTCCTCGGCGATGAGTCGCCGGCCCGCGGCCTGCAGGTAACGACCGGCCGGTGTCAGGGTGACGCCGCGCGGCAACCGGTCCAGCAAGGTCACGCCGAGTTCCGACTCGAGCTTCGCCATGGCGGTGCTGAGCGGCGGCTGTGAGAGGTGCAGTGCCCTCGCCGCCTCGGTGATGGATCCGGCGTCGGCCACGGCGAGGAAGTACCTGATGCTCCGGAGATCCATGCGCGGAGTGTATCGAGGCACCGAATCACCAACATTGGACCTATGACGTCCGCTCCAGCAAGGTGACGTGAGGGTCGCGGTTCGCATCGGCCGATGGCCGTCGCCGTCCGCGTCGGCCGACGCCGTCACGGTCCGCATCGGCCGATGGCTTCCAGAGCTGGAGGACAGGTGGGAGAAGAACAACAGGTGATCGTGGCAGGGGCCGGGCCGACCGGGCTCCTGACCGCACTGGGCCTGGCGCAGCGGGGCGTCGTCGTCACCGTGGTCGAACGAGCGTCGGCCCTGCAGGACGCGCCACGGGCGATGGTCTACCACTGGGCGACCCTTGACGGGCTGGCCCGTCTTGGTGTCCTCGACGACGCCCTCCGGGCCGGTTTCCTGAAGCAGGACTACGCCTACCGGGTGCGCCGGACCGGCGAGATCATCGGGTACGGGCTGCACGCGCTCGAGGGCAGGGTGCAGCATCCCTACAACCTGCACTTGGGACAGGGGGCGCTGGCCCAAGTGATCCTGCGGCACCTGGAGACATTCGAGAACGCCCGCGTGCTCTGGGACCATGAGGTCACCGCGGTCACCCAGGACCGCGACGGCGTCGACGTCACCGTTCGCACCAGGAGCGGCGACAGGACTCTGCGCGCCCCGTGGCTCGTCGGAGCCGACGGCGCCGGCTCCCGGGTCCGCGGCGAGGCCGGGCTCGGTTTCGACGGCATGACATGGGCCGAGCGGTTCGTCGCGACGAACGTGCGCTTCCCCGACGACCGGCCGGGCTGGGCGCAGTCGACGTTCTACGTCGACGACGTCTACGGCGCGATCATCGCCAAGATCGACGAGTCGGGTGACCACGGACTCTGGCGTTACACGTACATGGAGGACGACGAACTGCCCGCGGAGTCCGCGGCCGAGCGTCTCCCGACATATCTCGCCGGCGTGTTCGGGGACGACATCGCACAAGCCACGGAACTCGTCGCGCTCTCGCCCTACCGGATGCATCAGCGCAGCGCGTCCTCCTACCGAGCCGGCCGGGTACTGCTGGCCGGCGACGCGGCGCACGCCACCAATCCGACGGGCGGCCTCGGACTGACGATGGGCCTGTTCGACTCCTACGTCTTGAACGAGGCACTCGGCGCCGTGCTCCAGCAACGCACCGTCGAGGGAGTCCTCGACGTCTACGCCGACCTGCGTCGCCGCGCCTTCCTGGAGAAGGCGAGCCCGCGGGCCGCCGCGAACAAGCGACTGCTTTTCCACTCCTCCGATCCGGTCAAGCTCGACCACGACCTCGAAGTGTTCCGGCGGATGTCCCGCGACCCCGAGTTCGCCGCGGAACGCCTGTATTTCACGAAGACGTTGGAGACTCCGTCACTGCTCGCCGCCCAGTCCCGAGTCTGACGTGTCCGACGACAAACGAAGGAATTCCGTATGAACCCCCTCGACGGACTCCTCGTCGTCTCCCTGGAGCAGGCCGTCGCCGCGCCGTTCGCGACGCGTCAGCTGGCCGATCTCGGAGCCCGAGTGATCAAGATCGAGCGACCCGGTGCCGGCGACTTCGCCCGCGGCTACGACGAAACCGTCCGCGGACTGGCGAGCCACTTCGTCTGGCTCAACCGGTCGAAGGAGTCCGTGGCGCTCGATCTGAAGAGCGGCCACGGCAGGTCGGCCGTTGCCGCCCTGGTGAGCCGGGCGGACGTCTTCGTCCAGAATCTCGCCCCCGGCGCGGCCGAGCGGCTCGGCCTCGGCGCCGAAGCACTCCGAGCCGTCAACCCCCGCCTCATCCACGTCTCGATCTCCGGCTACGGCGGCGACGGACCCTATGCCGACAAGAAGGCGTACGACCTGCTCGTCCAGTGCGAGGCGGGCCTGGTCTCCGTCACCGGCACCCAGGACGAGCCGTCCAAGGTCGGCATCTCCATCGCGGACATCGCCTCGGGCATGTACGCGTACACCGGCATCCTCTCCGCACTCATCCAGCGGGGGCGGACCGATGAGGGCGTCACGATCGAGATCTCGATGCTGGAGGCCCTCGCCGAGTGGATGGGATACCCGCTCAACTACGCCATGTACGGCGGCACGCCACCCGAGCGGACCGGGGCGCGACACGCGGCGATCGCCCCGTACGGGCCGTTTTGTTGCGGGGACGGCGAGCAGGTCTTCCTGGGACTCCAGAACGAGCGCGAATGGGCCACCTTCTGCGAGCGGATCCTCGGCGAGCCGGCACTCGCAGCCGACCCGAGATTCATCCGGAACTCCTCGCGAGTGGAGCACATCACACAGCTGCGGGTCGAGATCGAGCGGGCCTTCCGGGACAGCACTGCCGAGGAGGTCGCGCAGCGGCTCGAGGCCGCGGGCATCGCGAACGCCCTGCTGAGGGACATGGCGGGCCTGGCGAATCATCCGCAGCTCAAGGCCCGAGGACGCTGGCTGGAGTACGACTCACCGGCCGGGACGCTACGGGCGCTCATTCCGCCGGCGACTTTCGTGGGCGCCAAGCCGGTCATGGGCCGGGTTCCCGAAGTCGGCGAACACACCGATGCCGTGCTGGCCGAGTTCGGAGCCCTGCCGTCGGCGCAGCTCACGGACAGCCGCCGTTAGGCGCGGGTGATCAGCATGCCGCACACGCATCGGGACAACGCCGTACAGGCGGCGAGGTCGTTTCTCTTCGTGCCCGGCGATCAACCGGCGCGCTTCGACAAGGCGGTCGACTCCGGCGCCGACCTGGTGGTGATCGACCTCGAGGACGCGGTCGCGGGAGACCGTAAGGACAGCGCACGCGCATCAGCGGTCGAGTGGCTCTCGCGCGGTGGGCGTGCATGCGTGCGGATCAACGACACGTCGAGCTCGCTGTACGGCACTGACCTGGACGCCCTTGCCGGCGTCCCCGGTCTGATCGCCGTCATGCTTCCGAAAGCCGACTCGCCCAAGTCGTCGACGGCTGCCGCCGAGAGGGCCGGCGTACCGCTGATCGCTCTGATCGAGTCGGCGGTCGGCATGGTCCGGGTCCATGACATCGCCCGCACCCCTGCAGTCGCCCGTCTGGCCTTCGGGAACCTCGACTACGCACTCGACCTGGGCGCCGACGCCGGGTGGAGCGCGATGCTGCACGCCCGCTCGTCACTGGTGCTCGCATCGAGGGCGGCTGCGCTGCCGGGCCCCGTCGACGGTGTCACCACGATGCTGGACGACGCCGACGTCCTCGACGGGGACCTCAGACGGGCCAAGGAGATCGGCTTCACGGCGAAGCTTCTCGTACACCCCAAGCAGGTCGCGGTCACCCACGCCGCTTTCCGGCCGGACGAGGAGGCGGTCCGGTGGGCCCGCAGGGTCGTCGCAGCCACCACCGGGAGCAGTGTCGCCCGTGTGGACGGACACATGGTGGACGCCCCGGTCCTCGCGCGGGCGAGGGCCATCCTGCAGCGAGCCGGCTGACACCCGCACCCGCGTACCGGCGCGAGCCGTTTCCCGTGCCCGCGGGTCGGCGCGGGCACCTTCATGCATCAGATGAATCGCCGGTCGAACATTCCCGGCCTCGTCAACTCCGGCTACGGCCAACATCCTTTGTTTACAAGCGATGTCCGTCTTGTGTCAGGCAGGAGAAGCCATGTCCCTCACCACCCAGCGCCCCAGCGACCTCGACCGCAAGCGCTTCTTCATCGACGGAGCATGGGTCGACCCGAGCGGCGACCGCCTGCAGGAGCAGATCGAGGCCGCCACGGGTGAGCGCATCGGCGTGGCCGCGCTGGGCGCGGAGGCGGACATCGACGCCGCCGTCCGCGCCGCCCGGCGCGCACTGGACGAGGGCCCCTGGGGACGCACCAGCGCGGCCGAACGAGCCGAGGTGCTTCGCGGGTTCGCGGACGCGCTCGAAAAGCGCGCCGGGGACACCTCGACCCTGGTGAGCCGCGAGAACGGAATGCCGATCGGGACGTCGCAGATGCTGAACGGCGGGGCACCCGCCGCGCTCCTGCGGATCTACGCCGACGTCGTCGAGAACCTTCCGTTGGAGGAGACGCGCCCGAGCCTGGCAGGCTCGACGATCGTCCGCCGCGAACCGGTCGGCGTGGTCGGTGCGATCACACCGTGGAACTTCCCGCAGGCGCTCGCCATGTTCAAGATCGCACCGGCGCTCGCCGCCGGCTGCACGGTAATCCTGAAGCCCTCGCCGGAGACTGCGCTCGACTCCTACGTCTTCGCCGACGCCGCCCAGGAGGCCGGCCTGCCCGCGGGCGTGCTGAACATCGTTCTCGGTGACCGTGACGCCGGCGCCGCGCTCGTGTCCCACCCGCTGGTCGACAAGATCGCCTTCACCGGGTCCACCGCGGCCGGCCGGGCCATCGGCCAGGAGTGCGGACGCCTGATCCGCCGGGTCACCCTCGAACTGGGCGGCAAGTCGGCCGCGATCTTCCTCGAGGACGGGAACGTCGAGACACTGCTCGCGGGCCTCGACAACGCGTCCTTCCTCAACAACAGCCAGACCTGCACGACACAGTCGCGGATCCTCGTCGCACGTTCCCGCTACGACGAAGTCGTCGACGCCGTCGCGGCTTTCGCGGACGCGTACCAGCTCGGAGACCCCCTCGACCCCTCGGTGACGATGGGCCCGATGGCCACCCGCGCACACCTGCAGCGAGTCCTCGGCCACATAGAGATCGCCAAGAACTCGGACGCCCGACTCGTCACCGGCGGTGGCAGGCCCGATCACCTGGACCGGGGATGGTTCGTGCAACCCACTGTCTTCGCTGACGTGGACAACGGCGACCGGCTCGCACGCGAGGAGGTGTTCGGCCCCGTCATGGCGCTCATCCCGTTCGACGACGACGATGACGCGGTCCGGATCGCCAACGACAGCAACTACGGTCTGGGCGGCTCCGTGTGGAGCGCCGACGAGGACCGCGCGCTGGCCGTGGCACGCCGCGTCCGTACCGGCACGATCGGGCTCAACTACTACACCCTCGACCTCGGCGCGCCGTTCGGCGGATACAAGGACTCGGGCATCGGCCGCGAACTCGGTCCCGAGGGGATCAACGCCTACCTCGAGTACAAGTCCGTCTACGCCTCGGCGAAGTACCTCCCGGCATGAGCCGGACACCAGTAACCACGAGAGAGGACGCGCCGTCATGACGGACCCTGTCGAGGTCGTCAACGCCTACTTCGCCTCAGTCACCGCAGCCGATCCACAGGCCGTCGCCGAACTCTTCGCCGCGGATGCCGTCCTTCAGAACGCCGCCGGCACACTCACCGGTGCCGATGCGATCAGGCGGATGTACGAGAACGGCCTCGCGCCCGGTGCGATGAAGCCGAACCCCAGACGGTTCGTCGTCGATGGCGAGACCGTCGCCGTGGAGATCGACCTGACCGCGAACGGGAGTGCCGTGGCACTCGCCGACTTCTTCACCATCCGCGACGGGAAGATCGAGCGCCTCGCCATTTACAGCCTCACCCCCGCCGACGGACGTCTCTTCGACAAGGTCGGCGTCGACCCCGACGCGGCGTGACCTGACGCCCCGCCGTACTGGGCGTTTTTCCCCACCAGTTCGCAAGGAGAACCATGAAGGTCGCAGTATTCGGCCCCGCCCGGCGGGTCGGTGTGGTGCACGAAGGTTCCGTCGTCGACATCAACGCCGCGTACGCGAAGTACCTGGCCGAGACCTCGCCCGCCGCCCGGCCGCTCGCTGAGGCAGCCGTAGCCGTCCCCGCTCGGCTCAACGCGTTCATCGAGGAGGGGGCGCGGGCCCTCGACGGTGCGCGGACCGCACTGGAGTACCTGCTGGACCAGGCGCAGGACGTGGCTGGGGTGACAGGCGAGCAGCTCTGGTTCGCACTCGACGAGGTGCGGCTGCACGCCCCGATAGAGGGACAGTCCCGCGTCCTGTGCGCTCTTGCCAACTTCGCCGACCACATGCAGAGCGCGGCCGAGAACTCCCACGGTGCGGACACCGAGGAAACCATCAGCCGTCTCCTGGCCGGAGGACCCAAGTTCTTCGTGAAGGACCACCGCGCCGTCTCCGCGAGCGGCGATCCCCTGCGCTATCCGGCACGCACCCAGCGGCTGGACTACGAGGCGGAGGTGGCCGTGGTGATCGGCAGGGGCGGCCGCGACGTCAAGGGCGAGGACCTCGCTTCCCATGTGTGGGGCTACACCCTGTTCAACGACTGGTCGGTGCGGGACAACGTCTCCTTCGGCCCCGATTTCATGTACTCGAAGAACTTCGACGGCTCCGCGACGATCGGACCCTGGATCGTCGTCGACGAGGGTATCGATCCGCAGGACATTCCCATCGAATGCCGGGTCAACGGCGAGGTGCGCCAGAGCGGCAACACGCGTTCCATGGTCCACTCCTTCGCCGCGCTCGCCGAGCATCTGTCCAGGGACACGACCCTGTTGCCCGGCGACCTGATCGCCAGTGGCACGCCCAAGGGCACCGCCGTCGACTCCAGCCGGCAGGGGCCCGACGGGTCGTTCCCGGACACGCTGTTCCTCAAGTCCGGTGACGTCGTGGAAGTCTCCTCCGCCCTGATCGGGGCCATCCGCAACGAAGTCGTCAAGCCGACGGACTGAGGAGACGACCATGACCACGGAGAAGTTCGAGGTCGGCGGCGTCCTGTACGACCGCCCCTTCAGGATCCGCCGGCTCAACCACTTCGGCATCAGCGTCGACGACACCGGCGAGTCGGCGAGGTTCTACCGGGACGTGCTCGGGTTCGCGGAGTCCGACAAGCTCGATCTCCAGAAGTACGACCCGGGCCCCTGGCTCGACTCGGTCCCCGACAAGCACGTCTACTTCCTGCGGCACAACAGCGACCACCACACCTTCGTGCTCATGCCGCGCCCGTGGGTCGAGCACCGGGAGCCGCCGGCCCGTTCCGACATCACGGTCAACCAGATCACCTGGCAGGTCGGCAGCCTCCGCGAGGTGGTCGAGGCGCGGCTCTGGCTCGCCGAGCTCGGGCAGAAGATCGGGCGCTACGGCCGCGACCCCGGGTCCAACTGGCACACGTACTTCCCGGACCCGACGGGCCACACCAACGAGCTCGAGTACGGCATCGAGCAGGTCGGCTGGGACGGTCTGAGCAAGCCCGAGGTGATGTGGCCGTGGCTCAACGAGCACCCCGAACTGCCGTACAAAGCGGAGTCGACGGAACTCACCGAAGCCCGCACCGAGGGCATCGATCTGACGTCGGGCCACCGCTGGGTGGATGAGCTGCCCAAGACGTACGACGTCGGTGGCGTCCTGCTCGCGCGGCCGTTCAAGCCGGTGCGGATCGGACCGGTGAGCATCTTCGTCGAGGACCTCGACGCGGCGGAGCGTTTCTACACCGAGAGCCTCGGCCTGGAAAAGAGCGAGGAGTCCTCGATCGCCGGCCACCGCGTCCTCTTCCTGCGGGCGAACACCGAGCATCACAGCCTGACGCTCCTCCCACTGGAACTGCGCAGCGTGCTCGGCGCGCGGGAGGACAACACCTTGCTCGCCTTCGGCGTACAGGTCGGTTCCTACGAGCAACTCCGGGCGGCGAAGGAGTTCCTGGAGGAGAAGGGCGTCAAGCTCATCGACCTCCCGCAGGAGATCCACGCGGGGATCGACTACGTGATCCACGCGGTCGCCCCGGACGGGCACGTGATGCAGCTGTACTACTACATGGAGCAGGTCGGCTGGGACGGCCGCGTGCGACCGCAGGACGAGCGCCGGAAGGTCCAGGCCGGCGTATGGCCACAGACGCTGACACCGCTCTCCGACACCTACGGCGGCGAGACCTTCTGGGGACCGCTCGGCTGACGGACGGCGCCGTGCCGTCCGTCGCTCATGACGCACCACGAGAGAGGTCCTGTTGCCCAAGATCATATTCCACCATGCCGGAGGCGGGACGGACATCGTCGAGGTGGACGCTGGTGTCAGCCTGATGCGCGCGGCAGTGGAGAACGGCGTGGCCGGCATCGTCGGTGAGTGCGGGGGGCAGGCGATGTGTGCGACCTGCCATGTCCTCGTTCGCGACTCCTACTTGAGCGAGTTGCCGCCCATCGGTGATGACGAGGAAGAGATGCTCGAGTGCACGGCCACCCCGCGCGACGGGCTACGCAGCCGCCTGGGGTGTCAGCTGACGCTGGGCGCAGATCTACAGGAGGTCGAGGTCGATGTGCCCGAATCCCAGGTCTGACCCCGCCGTCCACCGCGTGGTCGTCATCGGTGCCGGACATGCCGGCGTCCAGGTGGCGGATGGGTTGCGCGCGGGCGGCCATGTCGGTCCCGTGGCCCTCGTCGGCGACGAGCCCGTCCTGCCCTACCAGCGTCCACCGCTGTCCAAGGAGTACCTGTCACCCACCCGGACACCGGCCACGCCCCACTTGCGGGCGCGACAGTACTTCGCCGACCACCGGATCGACCTGCACACCGGTGTCACCGCCACCGGTCTGGGGCGGCCATCACGCACGGTCCGGCTTTCCGACGGCCGCGAGTTGCCCTACGACGTCCTGGTGCTGGCCACTGGGGCGGCCAACCGCACGCTCGCCGTCCCAGGATCCGACCTGGCGGGCATCCACACGCTGCGTACCCTCGGCGACGCCGACACCCTGCGTTCGGCGCTGTCCCAGAGCCGGGCAGTGCTCGTCGTCGGCGCCGGGTTCATCGGCCTGGAGTTCGCCGCGGCGGCCCGCAAGCAGGGGCTTCGGACCACCGTCCTGGAGGCAGCGGACCGCCCCCTGGGCCGAGCGCTGTCCGCGGAAATGGCGGCCCACCTCACGGCCGCACACCGGATGGCCGGCACCGATCTACGGCTCGGTGAGGCGGTCGCACGGTTCACCGGAGACGGCGGTCGCGTGAACGGTGCCATCAGCACCACGGGTGTGCGGTACCAGGCTGATCTCGTAGTCGTCGGTATCGGCGTCGTGCCGCGGGTCGAACTCGCCGTCCAGGCCGGCCTTCCGGTCGCGGACGGGATCGTCGTCGACGAGTATCTGCGCACCGCCGATTCCGCGGTCTACGCCGTCGGCGACTGCGCCAACCACCCCAACGTGCACGCCGGTGTCCGCATGCGGGTGGAGTCGGTACAGAACGCCACCGACCAGGCTCTCCACGTCGCCTCGACGATCCTCGGTGGCACTGATGCCTATGCGGACCTGCCCTGGTTCTGGAGCCACCAGGGTGAGCTGAAGCTGCAGATCGCCGGCGTGCGCCGACCCGATGACGAGAGTGTCGTGACCGGTGATCCCGACGCCGGCCGTTTCTCGGTCTGCTGCTACCGGCGGGGCCGCCTCGTCGCTGTCGAATCGCTCAATCGTCCCGCTGACCATGTGGCGGCGCGGCGCGTGCTGACGGCCGGCCGCTCACCAGAACCCGGACAACTGCGCGATCCGGGGTTCAGCCTCAAGGAGTTCGCCCGGGAGACAGTGGCGGCCCGCTGAGTATCCGCACCTCCTCCGAGGAGCTCCCATGACAATGACGTCGCCTTCTCCTGTGCCCAGCGCGAACTGGGTGGACCCCGTGGTGATGTCCGCCGATCCCTACCCCACCTACCGCCGTTTGCTCGACGAATCTCCGGTGGCGTGGGTCCCCGCGCTGAACCTGTATCTGGTGACCTCGTCCCGGGCGTGCCGGGCCATCGAAGGGGACCAGCAGACCTACAGCGCGAAGCCCACTGGGGACGGCGGCACCATGGCCAGGGCGGTGGGCGCCCGGCCGATGCTCAGCAAGGACGACCCCGACCACGCGACCGAGCGGCGAGTGATCAACCCCACCCTGCGGCCCAAGAACCTGCGCGCCCGCTGGGCCCCGGTGTTCGAACACAACGCTCGCACTCACCTCGCCGTCCTGCGCGAGCAGGGTCCCGATAGGGCCGAGCTCAACCGCGACTACGCCGCCCCCGTCGCCTCGCAGAACCTGATCGACCTGCTGGGATTCAAAGACGTCGGCATCGAGGACATGCGGCGTTGGTCGAACGCCTTCGTCGCGGGCATCGGCAACCTCTTCGACGATCCGGAGATCTGGCGGCGCAACGACGAGGCCCGCGAGGAGGTCGATGCCCTGCTCGACGAACTCATCCCTTACTACCGGTCCCACCCGGACGACACGATCGTGTCCGCGTTCGCCAACGCAGAGCTCCCGCTGACGCAGGTCATCGCGAACATCGACCTGATCATTTCCGGAGGCATGAACGAACCGCAGCACGCGATCACGAGCTCGGTGTGGGCTTTGAGCCGCCATCCAGGCCAACGCGAGCGGGCGCTCGCCGATCCGGCCCTGTGGCCGGCGGTGTTCGACGAGACCGTACGATGGCTGTCCCCGATCGGCATGTACCGCCGGGTGACGACGCGTGAGGTTGTGCTAGGGGATGTGACGCTTCCGGCGCACGCACCGATCGGCGTTGTCGTCGGCGCGGCCAATCGTGACCCCGCCGAGTTCGCACGCGCCGATGAGTTCGACATCACCCGCCCCCGACAGCCGCACCTCGCTTTCGGCAGCGGCGTGCACCTGTGCGCCGGTCACTGGGCCGCGCGCATCGGCATCGGAGAGATCGCGGTACCACTGCTGTACACGGAACTTCCCGGACTACGCACCGACCCGGGTCGCCAAGAGGCATGGCGCGGCTGGTTCTTCCGCGGACTCACCGCGCTTCCCGTGACCTGGAACTGAGCGGGTGCAGTAGGAGGCACCGCGGTCTCTCCGCCGTCCACCGCTAGTGCGCAGTCTGCTCGGCGGACAGGGGCACCCGCCCAGGCCGAGCGCAGCAGCGCATCGAGGGCGGCTCGGGTCACCGGGCGGGGGTTCGATGGCGGGATGGCCCGGAGGATGATGCCGCCCGCCTCGGGGACGGACTCCTCCTTGAAGCCGGGCTCCCGCCAGTGCGGCAGTGGCCGAGGGCCACGGCGATGCGCTCGGCGGCGTCAGCGGCGTACGTCCACACGCGTTCCGCGCGTCTCCCTGTGGAGGTGGACGCCCACCGCACCCCGGAGTTCCCCGCAGTCCCGGCCGTCAAAGCGAAGGGTGCGGGGAGACCGCGCTCCCCACACCCGTCAGCTGCCGGCCAGGTCGACGGTCAAAGCCGCCCCGAAACCGTGAGCCGGATCAGTAGTTGTGGCATTTGTAGTGGCTGCAGTCCAACGATCCCGGATCGGCGGCCTGCGTGTTGGCGGAGCCGCCGGTGAAGCCGAACGCGATGATCCCGAAGGTCGCGGCGGCTGTGGCCAGTGCGGCGGTGACCCGCACGGCGAGACGCTTCTTGGCGATTCCTGGGGCAGTGGTCATGTGGATGCGACGCCCTTTCGTCTGTTGATCACCAAACGCTTGAAGTTTAATGTAACGCACGGGACCCCGGCTCAGGATGGCGTCAAAGTCCTTTGTTCCCAGTGGAGTTGTTTGGTGAAGGCGCACGCTCCTGCTCGTCCTCGTCTTGCTGGAAGGATGCCGCCCGCTCCGCGGTGAGAGCGTCACGGCGTTGTCCTCTGTGCTCGGCCGTCGATGCGCACGAGCCAGTCGCCGAGGCGTGCGGCGACGGCGGCCGGGTCTTCGAGGGGCGAGAGGTGGCCGATCCCTTCGAGCACCTGCAGCTCCGCACCCGGGATCGAGCTCGCCATCTCCTCGCTCAGCCGCGGTGGGGTGATCGCATCGGCGTCACCTGCGACGATCAATGTCGGCACCGCGATCTTCGCGATCTCCGGTGTGCGATCGCGCCGGTCCAGCACCGCCAGTTGCTGAGCCGTGAAGACGTCGGCACCGAGGTCACGCGCCATCTCGGCCGCGAGGGCGGTCACATCCGGGCGCCCCCGTGCGACGGCCCCACTGACCCGGTCCACCGCCTCGTCGAACAGGCCGGACTCGGCCAGTTCGATGACGCTGATCGAGTTCTGCCTGCGGTCGGGCGGTGCCGCGATCGCGGACGTGTTCAGCAGCGCCAGGCCCGCGACGCGCCCGGTCGCTCTGAGTACCAGGTCCAAGGAGACGTAGCCCCCCATCGAGATCCCGGCCAGGTAGAACCGGGCCGGTGCCTGGGCGAGCACATCGTCCGCCATGGACTCGATCGAGTCCCCGCTGCCTTGGACGACCACGCATTCCACGCGGTCGCGGACCCGGTCGACGACCGGCTGCCACAGCCGGGCGTCGCAGCCCAGCGCGGGCACGAGGACCAACGGAAACTGGAGCACGGTCGGCCCCTTTCTTGTCGCTCTGATACGTGGCGGTTGTGGACCGAGGGCGGGGAGCAGGCGCCCCGAAAGGCGTCAGGAGGCCGCGCCGTCCACGCTCAGGACGGTGCCGGAGGTGAAGCCGGCGTCCTCCGAGACCAGATAGGCGACGGCAGAGGCGATCTCCTGGGCCGTACCGGTTCGGCCGGCCGGGATCGCCGCCCGGATGGCGGCCTGGTCCGTGTCGGGGAGCGCCTCGAACACTCTCCTCACCCGGCCCTCCTCGGGCAGGATGAGCCCGGGGGAGACCGCGTTCACGGTGATCCCGCTGCGGGCGAGGTCTTTGGCGAGCTGCCTGGTGAAGCCGTTGACCGCCGCCTTGGACGTGGCGTAAGCGAGCCGCGCGCTGACGGTCCCGGACGGGCCGGAGAGGCCACGTGACACCGCGGACGAGAAGTTGACGATGCGGCCGTAGCCGTTCCGGCGCATGATCGGGACGGCGTACCTGCAGCACAGGAACGCGCTCGTGACGTTGTTGTCCAGCACGGTGTGCCAGGTCCGCGACGACAGGTCGGCGATGTCGCGCACCTGCTCGGTCCCGCTGCCGCCCGCGGTGTTCACGAGCGCGTCGACGCGCCCGAGAACGGCGTCGATCTCCGCGAACGCGTCGGCGACGAGTTCCTCGCTGGAAAGATCCACCGGGATCGTCTTGACCGTGGTGTCCGCGAACCGGCTCTCTATTTTCTCCCTCGTCTGTTCCAGTCCCTCTTTCCACAGGTCCAGAAGGGCGATCGCGAATCCCTCACCGGCAAGGCGGAACGCTATCTCCGCGCCCAGTCCCTGGGCCGCCCCTGTGATGACCGCTTTCCGCCGGTTCGCCACGTCACCCGTCACTGTTACTCCTCGTTGATGTTTGTTCAGAGCACGAACTCGCCGACGGCCTGCCAGCTCAGTTCCCGTCGCAGGCGCGCCCGCAGCGTGACGAACTCGGCGCGCCGCTCGAAGGCCAGCACGCCCGTCACCGCCTCGCCGCGGCGGTAGAGGAAGAGCGAGCCGTCCGCGGCGCGGTTCTCCACGATCTCCTCGTCGCCGGTCAGATGGCCCGCGAACTGGATGCGGACGCCGTGCTGGTCCGACCAGAAGTACGGCACGTTCGTGAAGCCTTCGCCCTCGCTGCCGCGGAGGAGCCTCACGGCGTTGATCCCCGCGGCGCGTCCTTGCTCGGCAGCGCTGGTCCAGTGCTCGATCCGCATCACGGTGTCGAACCGCGCGTTGGGCCAGCGGACGATGTCGCCGGCGACGAACACGTTGTCAGCCGCCCGGAGAGTGGCATCGGCCAGGATCCCGTTGTCGAAGGTCAGCCCGGAGTCCTGGAGCCAGTCGGTCGACGGGCGCACGCCGACGCCGACGACGATCACGTCGGCGGGAACCCGCGTGCCGTCGTCGAGCACCAGCGAGCGGTGCCCTTCCTTCTCGGCGACGTCGACGACGCCACTGCCCAGGAACAGGCCGACGCCCGCCTCCCGGTGAAGTGCCACGTAGGCGTCGGCGACCGGCTCGCCGAACCGCCCCAGCGGCTTCGCCGCCAGGTCGATGACGGAAACGGTCCGCCCCGCCTTCACGAGCGTCGAGGCGAACTCGCCCCCGATGAAGCCGGCTCCGACGATCGCGACGGAGACCGCCGGATCGGCGACCGCCGCCCGTAGGGCGGTCGCGTCCTCGAAGCGGCGCAGCGCGTGAACACCGGCCAGGCCGGCGAACAGCGGCGGGATCACCGGCTCGCACCCGGTCGCGACGACGAGCGCACGATATGTCAGTGCTCCGTCGGGCAGAAGGACGGTGTTCGCCTTCGTGTCGAGCGCCTGAGCACGGGTGTTGAGTCTGAAGTCGACCCCTTGGTCGCGCAGGCCCGTGGCGAAGGGATAGACGAGCGTGTCCACGTCGAGCCGTTCGTGCAGGGCGACCTTGGACAGCGGAGGCAGCTCGTACGGCAGGTGCGGCTCGTCGCTGATGACCGTGACCTTCAGCTCCGGGGCGTGGCGTGCGACGGCTTCCGCGGCCCGCAGGCCGGCGGTCGACCCGCCGACGACGGCGACATCGGTGGTGGATGCGGTCACGGTCTCAGGCCTCCGTGACGGTGCTCACGGCGGCGACGGTTCCGTCGGCGCCGCGTGCCTCGGCACCGTGCTGCAGCCCGTCCGAGCCGGGGACGACCGTGATGGTCTGCGGCTTGGTCAGCGGGGAGACGAAGCGGTAACCGAAGGTCCTGCCCCGCAGATCGATGCCCTGGCGGCGCAGGTGCTCGCCCGTCACGAGCGCCAGCAGGGGCCCGTGGACGACGAGACCGTCGTACCCCTCCCGCCGGCACCAGTCCAGGTCGTAGTGGATGCGGTGCGCGTTGTACGTCAGCGCCGAGAACCGGAACAGCAGCCGCTCGTCGACCGCGAGGTCCAGCGTCGGCCCGGCCGGGGCCGTTGTCGCCGCGGGCGGGGGCGGCAGCGCCCCGGAACCGGGAGCGCGGTAGACGATGTCCTGCTCCTCCCGGATCACCAGTTCGCCGCCCTGGAAGATTTCCTGCAGGACGGTCGTCAGCGTCAGCGGACCGCTCCGGCCCACCTTGTCGACGGAACTCTTGATCGAGGTCACCTTGGTCGCGGACTCCCCGATCACGAGGCGGCCCAGCGTCGTCACCCGGCCACCGCCGAACATCCGGCGGAGTCCCGGGCCGGGAGGTGCGGGGATTCCCGTGACCGGGTGGCCGTCCTCGCCCAGCTCGTGTTCCGGGCCGCGCTCCAGCAGGTAGGTCCAGTGCCACAGTGGGGGCACCGGGTCTCCCGCCGCGTGCGGGATCTCGATGTCCAGCGCGGCCGCCAGGGACTGAGTCGGCTCGGACGCGATGACCTCGGTCCGCTCGACCGTTCGCGTCACCTCGCTCGTGACCATGTCACTCTCCTTGTCTTCCCGCGCGTAGAGCGCGCAGCAGCTCCGACAGGTCCGGAGCGTCGTCCAGGGTCTCGACAGCACGCACCAGGTCGCGCGCGACCTCGTACCCGTAGGGCGCGAGCACCGCCTCTGCCTTGCTCACGACCTCCGCGTGCGAAAGCGGGTTCTGCGCCGACCCCTTGGCGGTGGTGGGGTTGCCGGCGGGGAGCGTCACCGTCTCGCCGTCCACGAACTCCACCGCCAGTCGCGGTCCGTCCTCCAGCTGGATGCCGCTGTCGACGTGCATCGAGATCTTCTGGAACGTCGCCCGGATGCCGGGCTCGTCGATGCGGGGCGGGTCGAACTGGTCAAGTCCGACGCTCCTGTGGTGCAGGGCGATCGTCACGGCGTACGGGAGGCTGAACTGTGCGTCGAACACCGTCTCGATGGGGTCGACCGACAGCATGTTCACCGCTGTCTCACCGGCCGTGATCGAGATGTGCCGCACATCCTCGGGCTTGAGGTCCCGCTCCTGGATGAGAGCGAGCACCGTGTCGATCGTGGAGTGGCTTCCGCGGCAGCAGGCGTAGGGCTTGATGTACGCGGTCGCGACGTTGAAGTCGACGCCGAGGTCATGCAGCGCCTTGGCCGCGTGCCCCTGTCCGCCGTTGTAGAGGGAGAACAGGCCGCCCCAATCGGCCTCGAAGATCCGCCGCGGGCCGGTGATGCCGGCGCGCGCGAGCAGCGCCGCGTCGACACCGGTCTCCCCGGCTTTGCCGGGATGGATCCGCTTGGTCCACGCCCCGTCGTCGATGAACGCCCAGACGCCGCCCGTGAAGGAACCGGCGATGCCCAGCGCGTCGGCGAAGCGCTCCGCGTCCAGGTTCAGGGCCTTCGCGCCGGCGGCGGCAGCGGCGAGGCTCCCCATGGTGCCGCTGGAGTGCCAGCCCCGGTCGGTGTGCGCGGCGAAGCCGCCGAGCGCCTGCAGGGTCCGGTAGCCGATGTCGTACCCGGCGATCGTCGCGGCGATCAGCGCCCGCCCGTCGGCCCCGGTCGCCTCGGCGACGGCGAGGGCCGCCGGCAGCACGGTGGAACCCGCGTGCCCCGGTCCGCCTCCGTCGTCGAAGTCGCGTGCGTGAGCCGACGTCCCGTTCGCGAGCGCGGTGTGCGACGGGGGGAGCATGAGCGGTGTCCCCCAGACGAGGCTGCCCGACTCGGACTGCTGGGTGCTCGTCAGGGCGTCCCTGACCCGCTGCGCCTCGTCGGTGTTCACCCCGGCGAGCGCCACCGCCAGCGTGTCCAGGATGTTGTCCTTGACCCGGCCGACGACCTCGGCCGGGATCTCGTCGAACGACAGGCCGGCCCAGTGCGCGGCCAGACGTTCGGTCAGCGACCCTTCGGTGTCCGCCATCACGCCCCGCCTACGACTTGAGGTCAACGGTGAGCGACTTCACGAGCCACCGGCCGCCGGCCTGACCGATCTCGGTGTCCTCCTCGACCACGACGGCGTTCGGACAGTGCTCGACCAGGTAGCTGACGACCTCCTCCATCTCGACCTTCGCGAGCCCCTGTCCGAGGCAGTTGTGGCTGCCCGTGCTGAAGGTCAGCGGCTGGTTGCGCTCACGTCCGAGCACGAAGTCCGCCGGATTCTCGAAGCGCGCCGGGTCGCGGTTGGCCGACCACACCGCCACGTGCACGTCCGAACCGGCGGGGACGACGGTCCCGTTCAGCTCGACGTCCTCGGTCGCGATCCTGCTGATGACCCCGGGGCGCGGGTACAGCCGCAGCACCTCGACGACCGCCGCCGGGATCAGCGCCGGATCCTCGACCAGCCGCTGCCAGACCTCCCGGTCGCGCAACAGCGTCCACACCACCAGACCTGTCTGGTGGGTGGTGTTGACGGAGCTAGCCTCGAGCATGGCGGCCGCTTCGTTGAAGAGCTCCTTCTCGGAGAGCTTGCCGACGTCGTGCTGTGCGATCAGGAACGACAGCATGTCCTCGCCCAGGCCCTGCGTGCGCTTGCGTGCGACGAGTTCCTCCAGGTAGGCGAACAACTCGTCGTACGCACCGACGATCACCGGTGTGAGGCTCGGGTCGCGGTTCAGCAGCGACAGCGTCCGCTCCGAGAGGCTCGCGACCTTGGGGGCGTCCTCGACCGGTGCGCCGGCGAGGTGGCAGTACACCCGCGCGGGCAGACGCCGGTCGACGGCACCGTGGAAGTCGACCGGCGCGGACGGGTCGAGGCCGGCGGCGAGGTCCTGGATGATCTGCCGTAGGGCGCCGCGGATGTTCTCGACGGTCGCCGGTCCCATGAAACGGGCCAGCGGCGTGCGCAGCCGGAGGTGACGCGGGCCGTCAGCCATGAGCAGGCTGTGCGCGCGGAAGTCGTGCACGGGACCGTCGGTGATCCCGAAGTCCTCCATCAGCTTGAGTGCGGCGTTCTGGAATCGCTTGTCCCGCAGCACGGTGGTCGCGAGTTCGTAGCCCAGGACGGTGTAGCCGGCCGAGCCGAGCGCGAGAGGGCCCTCGGCCAGGGCGCCGCCCGGGTGCGCGAGGGCATCCGGGGAGAACGGTTCGAAGTGCGGAAGGGTCGTGTTCATGAGCGTGAGATCGCCCCCAGCGGGCAGCAGAGGATGACTTCCTCCAGCTCGTCCGCGCGACCGTCCTCGACTTCGGTCGTCAACTGCTCCAGCAGGCCGTTCTCACCGATATGGAACACGTCCGGCATCAGTGCCGCACAGGTGCCGTTGGCGTCGCACCGGACGAAATCCACTTTGACCTCGACCATCTCGCGGAACTCCTTTCTCGCGAAGCCCTCCCAGTGGTGGGGTGTCGCGCCACGAGGGCGGGCTCCAGCTGTTCCTCAACACTGAGCCAGGCAATGCCATCTGGCAAATATCAAAAAATTGCCTCATCCATACATAAAATGTATGGGACTGGTCGGTTCGGGGCGCGATCCGGGGCAGAGCAGTCCGTTCCGCCTCGGTGAGCGAGCCCACCGAGGCGAGGAGCGCGCTTATGAAACATGCGCGCCTATCTCGTCGTAGCGCAATGACTTGCAACGCTCCATCACAGATCGCAGTGAAGCAGGTTCTTGGCCCGTGATGTGCTTCACATGGTGCGACATGATGGCTTGGTAGCCTTCAGAGATCGCCATTTCTGCGGATATCAACTCGTCGCTTGCCCACATGTGCCCGTCGGCGCTCGGCGGCATGTCAGGGTCATACGTCCGGGGAATCCCCACGGAATCGAAGAATGCGAGGCGCTCTTCGACCGAGACCGGCGCGTACTTGACGGGGACGCCGTGGACTTCGGTACCGATCGCCGCGATGTCGTGGAAATTCAGCAACTCGCTGCCGGTGATCTCGTAGACAGCGCCGGCGTGCCGCTCGTTCTGCAGCAGGCACGTGGCAGCGCTGCCGGCGACATCGCTCTTCGCGACCGGAGCGATGAAGCCATCGCCCGTCGCCTGGGTGAGCAGTCCGCTTTCCACCCCGGGCGCCACTAGAACGTTGCTGACGATTTCGGAGTAGAGGGAGTTCCTGAGGATCGTGTACGTCAGACCAGATGCACGCAGATCAAGCTCGGTCTGACAGTGGTCCCTGGACGACAGTGCCGGATTGTTCGGCTGTACGCCTCCCACCGAGGTATACACGATATGCCGGATACCGGCCCGTTGTGCCGCGGAGATCGCATTCCGGTGCTCGGAAACCCTTCGTCCGAGGTTCAGTCCGCTGATGAGGAAGAGTATCTCCCCGCCGCTGTAAGCGGCGTCCAGGGAGGCGGCGTCCCGGTAGTCCCCTCTGCAGACGCGGTGCCGCTGTGTCTCACCCTGGCGCAGCTTTTCCGGGGTGCGCGTCACAAGCGTCAGTTCGGCATCTGGATCCGCGGCCAGAAGCAGGTCAGTGACACGGTGCCCCAAGTCTCCCGAGGCTCCGCTGATGACAATGCGACCCATGGTGTGTCTCCTGTTCGTCTTTCTTGAAACGTCTGCAGGGCACGTCAGCGCGCTGACGGAGCTGGTCTTGTGGTGCGAGGGCCTTCATTCATGCCCAGGGGCCCTGGAAGAGACGCCGGCCATGGGATGCAGCGGCCGAGCGGCGCGTTCGGCCGCCCGTGGCGCGCACCGCTCCTGGGAAGGCAAGGCAGGCCTACGGCCCCTGGATGCCTTCGGTCCGCGGGCTGTCACCAGCGGTCGTGCTGTCCTCGTGGGCCGCGTAGTGGACGACCCGGGGCCTGGCGACACAGTGTGGTGCGACTGCCTCGGCGAAGGCTTTCGCCCGCGGTGTTCCGGGGAAGACCTCGGTGTGGTCCTCGAGTCGTTCCCAACCGACGAGCAGCAGGAAGGTGTCGGGGTGGTCGACGCTGCGTAGCAGTTCGGCGGATCGGCACCCGGGAGTCTCCAGCAGCAGATGCCGGGCCGTTGCGAAGTCCGCTTCGAGCCGGACGCCCGCCCCCGGGTGGACACGCAGTTCGGCGTGCTCGTAGATCATTGGTCACCTTCGTCGCGTCCGGACGCCGTGCCCGGGGCACTCAGGTCCAGAAAGCCGCCGCGCAGGAAGATCAGCGGGGGATCGGTGGCGCGCAGTTCCAGTGACTCGACGCGGCCGACCACCTGGTAGTGATCGCCGATCAGGTCGACCTTGAACCTCGTGCATTCCAGGGTGACGATCGCCTCGTCCAGGAGGGGCAGGCCGCGTGCCGACATGTGCCAGTCCACGTCGAGGAAGCGGTCCTCGCTGCGCCGGGAGAACGCCTTGCACAGCTCGCTGTGACCGTGGCCGAGGATGTTGACGCCGAAGCGGCTCGCCTCGTAGAGGCGCGGCCAGGTCTTGGAGGACCGGTCGACGAAGAACGTGATGAGGGGCGGGTCCAGGGACACGGAGGTGAAGGAGCCGACAGTCATCCCGACGGGCCCGGACCTGACGCTCGCGGTGACCACCGCCACACTGGTGGGGACGTGCCCGAGGGCGCGCCGGTAGTCGACGGGGTCGTCGGTGGTGGCAGGGCCGCCCTGCTGCGCGGTGTGGGCAGGTGGGGTCTGCATGGTCGTTGTCCTCACAGCGCGATCGTCGGTTCTTCGTTGCCCAGCAGCAGTCGGCCGTAGGCTTCCTTGCCGATCTCGGGGGTGACGAGGGCATGCCGGGCGGCGGTCTCGGAGTCCCGCCAGATGCGGTTCAGCACGTTGACCTCGGCGAAGGAACCGGCGCCGTTGGCGGTCAGCAGCGCGTCGATCGCGCCCGTGACCAGTTCGGCGACCACGCCGGTGTCATTGCGGATCCGGGCACGGGTCTCCAGGTCGAGCTGTCGGTGATCGGCGGCGGCCCGGTCGATGTCGAGGCACATCCGTTCCACCGTCAGCTCGGCCAGGTGCAGCTTGGTGGCCGCACCGGCGACGCCGAGCTGGTGGGTGGGGGAGAGGCGCGCCTCCTGGTAGCTGGTGTAGGCCACCGGCTTGAGGGGCAGCTTGGCCCGGGTGATCTCCAGCGCGTGCCGGCCCAGACCGATCTGCGGTGCGACGAGAATGGCGGCGGCGACCGCGTTGAAGGCCATCGACGCCATCCGTTCGTCGGTGTACGGCGTGAGATAGCGTCCCTCGAACATGTCCTTGACCGGCTGGACCCGGTGATCGGGCACGAAGTGGTCTTCGACCACGATGGTGTCGCTGCCCGTGCCCTGCATTCCGGCGACGAACCAGGTCGGTTCGATCGTCCAGGCCTCCGCCGGGATCAGCGCCAGCGCCAGCTCGCCGCCCTCGACGGGGATGCCCAGAGACCCCCAGTCAGCGGCGAAGGAGCCCGAGGCGTACGGCCAGCGCCCACTGACGAGGTAACCGCCGTCGACCCGCTCCGACTTGCTGCCCGGGGAGAAGACGCCACATACCTTGGCCTTCGCGTTCGCACCGAAGACGTCCTCCTGTGCCTGGGCGGAGGAAGTCGAGGCGAACCCCGTACCTACGGTCATCAGGGCGGCGATCCACCCGGTCGAGCCATCGCCGCGGGCCACTTCCGCCACGGCGTCGACGGCGGTGCGCAACGTCGCCCCGTGGCCGCCGTACCGCTTGGGCACGAGCAGACGGAAGATGTCCGCGTCCTCCAGCGCCTTGACCACCTCGGGGGCCACTCGACGCGCCTCGGAACCTTGCATGGCGTATTCACGGATCAGCGGGACCAGGCCGGTGGCGCGGCCCACCAGCTCGGCGTCAGAGGCTTCGAGATCCGACACTGCGGCGCTGGACGTCATTGTCATGGTGCCTTTCCCAGAGAGCGACGTGGGTCGATGAATGTCATGACCGACGTAACGGGGTGATGACAGCCAGCATGCGGATCCGCTTCGAGCGGCGTAAAGACCAGGGACTTCACCAGAAGTTCGGGTCTGCGATGCATCAGACGCATGACGCGGCTCGCGCGAGGTCGGAGACCGCACCCGGGCGTGACCTCGACGCCGACCTGGTCGGGTCGACCGCGGTCCGAGGCGAGGGCACGGGTTCGGTCGGCCGTCGTGCGCGGCAGGCGCCGACGGCGCGGGCGGGGATTCTTGGCCACGACCGCCAACGGACAGAGCGCTCGGCTCACGCACCGGCTGCCAGCGGTCGGCGTCAGAACAGGAAGCTGCACTTCCGGTTCCCGCTCAGCTTGCGTGAGGTCGAGGAGCTGATGCTTGAGCGCGGCGTGATCGTCTCCTACGAGACCGTGCGCCGCTGGTGCATGAAGTTCGGGCAGACCTACGCCAATTCGCCGCGCCGCCGCCAGCCCCGGCCTGGTGACAAGTGGCACCCGGACGAGGTATTCATCAAGATCAACGGTGAGCAGAAGTGCCGCTGGCGGGCTGTCGACCAGGACGGCATGGTGCTGGACATCCTGGTGCAGAACCGACGGGACAATGCCGCGGCGAAGCGATTCTTCCGCCGACTCCCCAAGACGGCTGACGCGGTGCCGCGGGTGATCGTCACGGACAAGCTGCGCTCCTACGGCGCCGCTCACGGCGAGGTCGTGCCTTCCGTCCAGCTCCGCTCCCACAAGGGCACCCGACAAGGTGACAGCGCCCCCCGCGGGAATCCAGGCCGACAACCTGACTGGGCTCATCGCACCCACGGTGACGACCCTCCTCGGTACGGCAGGCGTGCGCTGACGCGCCTGATGTGGCCGACGGCATCGTGAGGGTGCGCGCGGTGACACCGGGCCAGGCGGCCGAGCCCGTCGTTGACCTGTGGTCGACCGGCGTCGTCTGCAAGGCGGGTCACCGGACACGGGTTCGGGTCACCAGAAGATGACCCTCACCGACGGCGCCGAGCTGTCACGGGCCGCCGTGGGCCTGCTGGGTTGTGACGTGATGGCGGGCCTCGGAGCGGTGATTAACACCGACAGCGTCGGCCGCGGTGACTGCCTGGGCGTCATCGGCTGCGGTGGCGTGGGTGACGCGGCGGCGCCCGGCTGGTCGGCGCGGCGAAGATCATCGCGGGGGACACCGACGACCGTGAACTCGTGACCGCCGTGCCGCTCGGCCCCACGCACACCGTCAACTCACGGGAGACGCGCCCGGTGGAGGCGATACCCGAGCTGACCGGCGCCTTCGGCGCGGGCGTGGTCATCGACGCCGTGGGCCGCCCGGAGACGTATGAGCACCGCCCGCCGCTCGATCCACTCACTCTCAGCCGACAGCGGAGGACTCCACGCGGATCACGCTCCAGTGGACCTCGGGTGCCCGCACCGCTTCCCTCTCCACTCCGGCCTCGGCGTCCAGCAGTTCGCGAGCCCTTTCCCCGACGGCCCACGTGGGTGTGTTCGCGGCCAGGACCTGTGCCTCACTGGTGATCACCACGGCTTCGCCACCCAGATGCTTGAGCGAGGGGGCGACGAGCTGCTCGAAGGCGGCCACCGGGACATCGGCCCCGACGACGCCGACGAATTCACCGTTCGCCGTCAACGGCCGGGTGAACGTCAGGATGTACAGGCCGGCGCAGTGCAGATCGACGTACGGCCCCATGACCGTGCCGTGACCCTCGTCGCGGGGAGTCACGAACCAGGGCTTGAGGGTGTAGTCGTAGAAACTCTCGCTCTGCGGATCCAGGTTCAGCCGCAGGGGACGAGGTCTCTGACCTCCGGTTCGCTGCCACCACTCGAGGTGGCAGGCGGCGTCGGCGAGTACGTCGGGTGCCATGACGACACCCGTGCCGTTGAATCTGTCGCCCTGCTCGCTCAGCAGGGCCTGGATCGTCGGCTGCAGGGCGGCGAGGTCACTCGTCCCGGGACGCCTGCCCTTCCGGCCGATCGCGTTCAGGCGTTCGCTCGCTTCGCTCTCCAGGACGGCCAGCGCCGAGAAGACGGATTCCACCGCTTCCCGGATGGACTCACTGCACTGGACGATGCCGGTGGCTGGGGTGCTGGTCATCACTGTGCTCCGTCAAGGAGGGCGGCGCGGGAGTACGCCACCGGGTCAGGCATCGGTCAACCGTAGATGTGTACGTACCAGATGGCGAGCCCCGGCGATCGTGTGTGCCTCGGCGAGGCGGCGCGCCTCCGCGGCGTCTCCGGCCATGATCGCCACCAGGATCTCGTGATGCTGGTCGGCGAAGGCCGACGCGTCGGGCCCGTCGCCCCCCGGCAGCCACAAGAGCGGACCGAGCTCCGCCTGCAACCGGACCTCCAGTCGCGTCAGACGGACGGACTGCGCGGCGACTGCCACCTCGATGTGGAAGCGGGCGTCGGCCTTGCGTCGTTCGGCCGGGGATTCCGCCTTGCGCAGGGCCATGACCAGGCGGTCGAGACTCCTCGCCAGATCCGAGGGGGCGCGTTCGGCGGCGAAGCGGGCCGCACTGCCGGAGACGGCGAACTGCTCGTCGCCGAGATCGCGCAGCTCCGAGATGCCCAGTTCCCTCAGGCGGGCCTGGTGGATCCTGGTCAGGCCCTCCTCCGGGTCGCGGATGAAGCTGCCGCCGTTGCGTCCGCGCCGGGTCTCCGCCAGCCCCTGCTCGCGCAGGATGGCGAGAGCCTCTCGAACCGTGCCGTTGGCGACCCCCAGCTGACAGGCGAGGTCGCTTTCGCCGGGGAGCTGCTCCCCGTCCGTCATCAGCCCGATGGTGACCGCTTCGGCGATGCGGCGGACCACCATGTCCGCCCGGCCGGAGTCACTCAGGGGCGCGAAGGCGGCACTCATCACCAGTGAGCGGCCGTCCACTGCCGCCATCACTGTCCGGGATCGCGAGGCCGGGATCCAGGGGCTGACCCTGGAGGATCTTCCCCACCCCCATGCCGACGAGAACGATGTCATCGTCCGGGTGCACGCCGCCGGCTTCACCCGGGGCGAGCTCGACTGGCCCGCCACCTGGACCGACCGTGCCGGCCGCGACCGTACGCCGAGCGTGCCCGGCCACGAGGTCTCGGGAGTGGTGACGGAACTCGGGTACGGAACCACCGGCCTCACCGTCGGCCAGCGAGTCTTCGGACTGGCCGACTGGACCCGCAACGGTTCGCTCGCCGAGTTCGTCGCAGTGGAAGCCCGCAACCTCGCCCCGCTCCCCGCCGACGTCGACCACACGGCGGCCGCCGCACTGCCGATCTCCGAACTGACCGCCTGGCAGGGCCTGTTCGACCACGCCCGTCTCACCACCGGCCAGACCGTCCTGGTCCATGGAGCCGCCGGCGGCGTCGGCTCGGTCGCCGTCCAGCTCGCTCACGAAGCCGGAGCCCGCGTGGTCGGCACGGGCCGCTCCGCCGACCGGGACACCGTCCTCGACCTGGGCGCGCACGCGTTCCTCGACCTGGAGGCCGACCGGTGGGAAGGCACCGGCCAGGTCGATGTCGTGTTCGACGTGATCGGTGGCGACATCCTCGACCGCTCGGCCGCCCTCGTGCGCCCCGGCGGCACGCTCGTCAGCATCGTCCAGCAGCCCCCCCGTGCGCCCCGACGGCGGGCAGGCCGTGTTCTTCGTCGTGGAACCAGACCGCGTACGCCTCGCCGACCTCGCCCGGCGTCTGAGGGACGGCCGGATGCGGGTGTGCGTCGGTGCGGTGCGGTGCGGTCGCTCGCCGACGCGCCGGCCGCCTTCACCTCGGGCCAGCGTGTCCCCGGCCGCACGATCATTCGGGTCGCCGAGGACTGAGAGGGGGGAGGGGCGACGTAGGCGGCGGCGTCCAGGTGCGGGCCACCTTTGGCACCGCGCTTGCGAGCTTGCCGCCGGGCCGGACACGCCCGAACCGAAGGGCGAGTCCGGCCCGGCGAGTGTCACTCGCCCGGGTGGGCGAGCTCGATGTCGTGGTTTTCCGCACCCGAGCCGTGCACGGTCACCTGGGTGGCCTTCGGCGGGTAACCGGCCGCCGTGACCGTGTACGCGCCGCCGTCCAGATCGGTGAAGGCATAGCCACCGTCCTCGCCGGTGGTCGCGGTGGCCACCACATTGCCGGCCGTGTCGATGAGCGTGACCCGCGCGTCGTGCAGCGGTCCGCCCGCGGCTTGGACCGTGCCCCGCACGTGCAGGCCGGGGGAGAGTTCGAGCTCGGTCCTGGTGACGCCCTGCGCGGCGATCTCGACGGGCAGGGCGATCGGCCGGTAGCCGGTCGCGGTCACCGCGAGGGTCAACCGGCCGGGCACCAGCTCGGTGAAGCCGAAGGTGCCGTCCGTGTCGGAGAGCTCGGCGGCGAGCACATCGCCGCGCACGTCGGCCGCGACCACCATGGCGCCGGCGACCGGCTTCCCGAGGCCGGCCGACCTGACCGTGCCGACCAGGCCGCTGGTGCCGGAGAGCAGGATGTCGTACGAGACCGGCTCGCCGCCGACCACGACCGTGGACGCCTGCGGCTGGTAGCCCTCGGCGGAGGCGATCAGCACGTAGCTTCCCGCGCCCGGCGCGTCCACCGTGTAGGCACCGTCCGAGTGGGCCACCATGCGGCCCACCTGCTGCCCGTCGAGCGAGATCAGGGTGATGACCGCCCGCCGCACGGGTGCCGACTCCGCGCCGACGACGTGTCCGCTGACCGGGACACCGGCGGAGGACCGGACGGCGGCCGCGGCCGGGCTGGCCACCTTCGCCTCGTGCTCGGTGTGCTCGGTGTTCTCCTGGGTCCCGTCCTTCCGGCCGCGGAGGCCGAACGCCGCGAGGGCGGCGCCCATCAGGGCGAGGACGCCGGTGACCAGGACGGCGGCGTGGACGCCGTTCATGAAGGCGGTGTGGCTGCCCTCCACGACGGCCGCCCTGAGCTGTGCGGGCATCGCGTCGGAGACCGGGGCGACGCCCATGGCGACCGCATCTTTCGCCTCCTCGAAGCGAGCGGCCGTCGAGTGGGGCACGCCGGCGCCGGTCAGCGAGTCGGTGAGCGTGGAGCCGACGCGGCTGCTGATGAGGGAGACGAGTACCGAGGTGCCGAGCGCGCCGCCGACCTGGAGCGAGGTGGCCTGCAGGCCCCCCGCGATGCCGCCGTCCTTGACGGGGGCGTTGCCGACGATCGCGTCCGAGGACGCGGCCATCACGATGCCGACGCCGAGACCGAGCGCGACGAACGGCGGCCACATGGCGGCGTACGAGGAGTCGGCGCTCCACGCGAGCATCGTGAACGCGGCGCCGGCCTGGAGCACCATCCCGAGCGGCATGGTCAGGCGCGGGCCGAACTTCTCGGTGAGCTTCGCGCCGAGCGGCGAGGCCACCATGGAGGCGAGACTCAGCGGCAGGGTGCGCACACCGGACTCGACGGGCGTGAAGCCGTGCACGTTCTGCAGGTACAGCATCACGAAGAAGATCGCGCCGAGCAGGACGAAGAAGTTCAGCGCGGTGACCAACACACCGATGGTCAGGGCCGGGTTGCGGAACAGCCGCATCGGCAGGAGGGGGTGCGCGACGCGGGTCTCGTACCAGCCGAAGAGGACCAGGACGACGACACCGCCGACGATCGCGCCGAGCGTGCCGGCCGAAGTCCAGCCCCACGTCTCGCCCTTGACGACGCCGAAGACGACGGCGATCAGTCCGAGCGCGAGCAGCACGACGCCGGGCACGTCGAACTTCTCGCTCGCCGCCGCCTCGTTCCTGGACTGCGGCAGCACCACGAGGCCGAAGACGAGGGCGATCACCCCGATGGGGGCGTTGATGTAGAAGACGGATTCCCAGTTGACGTGCTGGACGAGCAGTCCGCCGACGATCGGGCCGAGCGCGGTGGCGACGGACGAGATCATCGCCCAGATGCCGACCGCCATGCCGAACTTCTTCGGCGGGAACACAGCACGCAGCAACGCCAGGGTGTTGGGCATGAGCATCGCGCCGAAGAGGCCCTGCAGGGCCCGGAAGGAGATGACACCCTCGACCGAGCCGGCGAGGCCGATCGCGACGGACGCGAGGGTGAATCCGACGACGCCGACGAGGTAGACCGTGCGGCGCCCGAAGCGGTCGCCGAGCTTGCCGCCGAGGATGAGGGCGGCGGCGAGGGCGAGCAGGTAGGAGTTGGTGACCCACTGCAGTTCGGCGGTGGTGGCATGGAGGTCGCGGGCGATCTCGGCGTTGGCGATCGAGACGACGGAACCGTCGAGGCCGACCATGAACAGGCCGAACGCGACGGCGATCAGCGTCAGCCAGGGATTGGCGCGAAGACCGCGGGGGTGGGGGTCGGACACGGGTGTGGGCGCTGTGGAAACAGCGGTGACAGACATGTGTGAGCCGTCCTCGGGACGTGCGGCGCGCTGCTGGGGCGCGTGGACATGGGGGGCGAGCTGTGAGTGGGGGCTGCGCAGAGGCCGACACACCCGCTCCTGCCGGGCAGCGGCAGGGGCAGGATGTGTACGGCGGCCGGACCGGACGGTCAGGCGGCGGAGTGGTCGCGCAGGCGCCGGGTGAGAGCCTCGAGGGCGCCGAGCGCCGAGCCGAGGGCGTCGCGGTCGCCGTCCGTGAGGGTCCGCAGCGCGGCCACGAGCTGTCGCGCCGCGACGTCCTCGGCCTGGCGGATGCGTTGACGCGCCTTGGCGGTGACACGCAGGTGCGCGACGCGCTTGTCGGTGTCGTCCTGGTGCCGTTCCAGCAGGCCCGCGTCGGTGAGGCGGGTGACTAGTAGGACTCCGTTACGTCTGCCTGTGAGTCCTGTCTGGGGGCATGTTGAAGGTGTGGACGCACATGAAGTGAACCGTGCTCGGGCGAAGTTA